>NZ_JPOG01000001.1:3172500-3800396 GCF_000733765.1 Algiphilus aromaticivorans DG1253
CATCGCCCTGGTCGCCCGCCCGGGCGACGCCTCCCGGCACGAACGCATCGAGCTCAGCCCGCCGCGCCTGGCGCCGGTCGGTGTTGGCGGCGCGCCCTCGGGAGGCGCCGTGATGACGGCGCGCACGCAGCGGGACGCACCGGATACCGGAGAGTACGGCCTGGTGCCGGAAGCCGTCACGCCGCCCACCCGTGCCGAGGCTGCCCCTCCGGAGGCAAGGGAATGGCAGTCGGTCGAAATCGCCCCCGGCCAAACCCTGTCCGGGGCTTTCGATGAACTCGGCCTGGGCCCCAGCCAATGGATGCCGCTTCTCGAGATGGATGAGGAGGGCATCAGCCGCCTGCGCCGACCGCGCGCCGGCGACCGCATCGAGGTACAGAGCGAGGATGGCGAGCTGTTGGCGTTGCGCCTGGAGCTCGACGAGTTCCGTACGCTTTCCATCGAGCGCACCGGCGACGGCTTCGAGGCCTGGACCCTTTCGGCGGACGTCGAGCGTCGCCCGGCCTTCGCCTTCGGCCGCATCGAATCCTCGCTGTTTCTCTCCGGCAAGGCAGCCGGCATGTCCGATCGCCTGATTATGTCGATGGTTCAGGTACTGGGCTACGACATCGATTTCGCCCTCGACCTTCGTGAAGGCGACCAGTTCATCGTGCTCTACGAGGAACTCTACCGCGATGGCGAGAAACTGCGCGACGGCGAAATCCTCGCAGTGGAGTTCGTCAACCGCGGCCGCGAAGTGCATGCCCTGCGCTACGAGGACGAGGGAGGCCACACCAGCTACTACCGACCCGACGGCAAGGCCGTGAAGACGGCCTTCCTGCGCAACCCACTGGATGTCGTGCGTATCAGCTCACACTTCAACCCCAACCGCCGGCATCCGGTGCTGAACACCATTCGCGCCCATCGCGGCACCGACTACGCCGCGCCGCCCGGCACACCGATCAAGAGCACCGGCCAAGGCAAGATCGTGCACGCAGGCCCGAAGGGCGGTTACGGCAACGCTGTAATCGTCAAGCACGGCGGCACCTACCGCACGCTATATGCGCACATGTCGCGCATTCGCAGCGGCGTACGAACGGGCAAGCACGTGCGCCAGGGCGAGGTCATCGGCTACGTCGGCAGCAGTGGCCTGGCCACGGGGCCACATCTGCACTTCGAGTTCCTGGTCAACGGCGTGCACCGCAATCCGCTGACCGTGCCATTACCGCGTGCCGAGCCCGTCCCCAAATCGGAAATGGCGCGCTTCGAGTCCCGAGTCAAGCCCTACCTCGCACAGCTGGAAGCGCTGCGCCGCACGCAGACCGCCGACGTCAGCAACTGAGCCAGCCCGCATGGCACGTCTAGCCATCGGACTGATGTCCGGAACCAGCGCCGACGGTGTCGATGCCGTCCTGCTGGAGGCCGGCGGAGCTGGCTATCGCGTGCTCGGGCACTCGCACCACCCCTATCCCGAAACTCTGCGGAGCGCCCTGCTGCGCTGCGGTGAGGAAGACCATCGCATCAGCCTTCGCGAGCTGGCCGAGCTCGACGCCGAGGTCGGCGAGGCCCAGGCCGCGGCGGCGATGGCACTGAAGGCAGCTTTCCCGAAAGCAGGCCGTGCCGAAGTCATCGGCATGCACGGTCAGACCGTCTGCCACATCCCGCCGCGTAACAGCCTGCAAATCGGCGCCCCCGGACCGCTACTCGCGCGGCTGCGGATCCCGGTGGTCTGCGACCTGCGTCGCGGCGATCTCGCCCTCGGCGGACAAGGCGCCCCGCTGGTCCCCCCCTTCCACGCCGAAGCCTTCGGCGCCGGAAATGGCTGGCGCGTGGCCATGAATCTCGGCGGCATCGCCAATATCAGCTGGCTGCCGCCCACGAGCGGCGGCGCGCTCACCGGCTACGACACCGGACCGGCCAACGGTTTGCTTGATGCCTGGCATGCCCGGCATTGCGATGGCGCTTTCGACACCGACGGCAACTGGGCGGCAAGTGGCGAGGTGCTGCCGGAACTGCTGACGGCGTGGCTGACACACCCCTACTTCGCCCAGACGCCGCCCAAGAGCACCGGCCGGGGCACTTTCCACCTCCAGGCGCTCTTCGAACTCGCCGCACCCGGCGCGGATGCCCGCCCGGAGAACGTGCAGCGCACGCTGCTGGAGTTGAGCGCACGGAGTGCGGCCGACGCGCTGCAGCGTGACGGGCGCGACGTCGCAACGGTGATTATCTGCGGGGGTGGCGCGCGCAATCGCTGCCTAACGCAGCGTCTCGCCGAGCTGCTGGCGCCCGTACCCGTCCAGCACGCCGAGGATTACGGCATCGGCGCCGATCAGGTGGAGGCCGCGGCCATGGCCTGGCTGGCGCTGCGGCGTCGGGACGGCAAGCCCGCGACGCGGGCCACGGTCACCGGCGCGGCCGGCGACGCTGTCTGCGGCGCGCTGCATCTGCCGCCGCAGTCTACGGCGGGCTAAACCGCGAAGGAGTTGCCGCAGCCGCAGGTCGTGGCGGCGTTGGGGTTGCGAATGACGAACTGCGCACCTTCGACGTCCTCGCGGTAGTCGATCTCGGCCCCGGTCAGATACTGGGCGCTCATCGGATCGACGACCAGCGTCACACCACATCTCTCGATGACGGTGTCATCGTCTTCCTGAGCCTCGTCAAAGGTGAAGCCGTACTGAAAGCCGGAGCAGCCACCGCCCGTCACGAAGACGCGGAGCTTGAGGGCAGCGTTGTCCTCCTCCTCGAGAAGGCCGCGTACCTTCATGGCTGCGGGTTCGGTGAAGTTGATTGCTTGTGCTGTGCTCATGACCTGCGTCACTCCGAATGCTCGGCTTAGACCTGCGTACGGGCGCCGAGGTTCGCCCCATCGTTCGAATCGCCGCCTTCTTCCTGGCGGCGGGCGCTGTCGCCGCGGCTCTCGAAGGCCGTGACGTTGCCGCGCTCGCTTTCCACCTCGTGGACCATCTGGCCGTTGACGGTCGCGCCGCTGGCCATCTCCATGACCTTATAGTGCACATTGCCGGTCACACGCGCGCAGCTGTGCAAGGTGAGCTGCCCGAGGGCGTGGACGTCACCGTGGATACTGCCATTGAGAATCACGTTGGCAACGTAGACGTCGCCTTCGATGACCCCGGACTCGCTCACCGACAGCACAGCCTCCTTGTCGCCGCTGGCACTGACTTTCCCCTTGACGGTGCCGTCGATGTGCAGGCCGCCCGCGAAAGAGATATCCCCCTGTAGCTCGGTCTGACGACCGACCAGCGTATCGACCGTGCCTCCGGTGCCGCCGTTGCCCTGCGCTGGCTTCTTGCTGCTCTTGAGCATCGGCTCAACCCTCCGTTTCGGCAACGACGCGCTGCCATTCGTAGCTCGTATCCACCGGCTCGTCCCCGCCTTCACGGCGCAGCCTGACGCGCACTTGGCGCGGGCTGAAGCCGTCCGGCATCGTCATGGAGCCGGTGAACTCCTGAAAATGACGATACGAAAATAGCATGTCCGTCTCGCCCTCGGCATTGCTGGCCTGTAGCGTCTCGGCTTCGCCATCGCGCACGCCCTCAATCTGCAGGCTGAAGCGCCCCCGGACGCGGTCACTCTGATTGCGACCCTGAACCAGCACCATTTCGTAGCGCAACTGCTGCCCGCGCTGGCGGAAGATGAGATCGTGCACGCGCACGCCGCTGCTCTCATCCTCCGGCGTCACGATGCCCCGATAGAAGGCGAGTTGCTCCTGCGCGTCGACCAGTCGCGATTGCAGATCGCGCAGCGACTGGCGCAGCTGTTGGCAGGCTTCGCGGTCGATCTGCTGCGACTTTTCCAGATAGGCCAACCGCTCACGTAGCTCCTCGGATTTTCCCTGCTCCGCGCGCAGACGCTCGGCGAGGTCGCGCCGCAATGCCAGCAGGCGCTCACGGTCCCCGGTTGCTGCCGCGTAGCGCTCGGAGAGTTCGCCGGTCGTGAAGCTGTAAACCGCGTAACCGGCCGCCAGCAGCAGCACGACGCTGCCGCCAACGATCAGCCATCGGATCCATTTCGGCCGTTCATCGCCGCCGGTAACGATGCGCGGGCGCTGCCGCGACATCAGGGCCAGAGCGCCGGCTGGGCAAGGCCGGCAGCCTCATCAAGGCCCAGCATTAGATTCATGTTCTGGATCGCCTGGCCCGAAGCCCCCTTCACCAGATTGTCGATCACCGTACAGACAGTCACTCGCTGCCCGGACTGCGGCACCACCGCGATCTGACAGCGATTGCTGCCCCGGACATTGCGCGTCTCGGGCAGCACGCCGACCGGAAGCACATCGACGAAGGGCTCGTCCCGGTAGAAACCCTCGTAGAGCGCCTGCAGATCCTGGGCTTCATGCAACCGGGCATGCAGCGTGGCATGGATGCCGCGCTGGATGGGCAGCAGATGCGGAGTGAAGATGCAATCCACGGGCACGCCGGCGATGCGGCTCAGCTCCTGATTGACCTCAACACCGTGGCGGTGCCCGCTGGCGCCGTAGGCGCGGAAGGAATCGTGATTCTCGCTGAAGAGGCTGCCCGTCTTCGCCTCGCGACCGGCACCAGTCACGCCGGACTTGACGTCGGCCACCATGCTCTCCGGCACAAGCAACCCCTCGGCAAGCAGAGGTGCAAATCCGAGCTGCACCGCCGTGGGATAGCAGCCGGGATTGGCCACCAGGCGTGCGCCCGCGATCGCCTCGCGCATCAGTTCCGACAGGCCGTACACGGACTCGGCCAGCGCCTCGGGTGCCTCGTGCGACATGCCGTACCAGCGTTCGAAGACGGCGGCGTCGCGCAGCCGGAAATCGGCGGACAGGTCGATCACGCGCACGCCCGCCTCCAGCAGCGCCGGCGCCGCGCGCATGGCGATACCATGCGGCGTAGCGAAGAAGACGACATCGCAGTCGCGCAGCTCGGGCGTGTCCGGATCGCCGAAGCGCAGATCGGTAACGCCGCGCAGCGAGGGAAACATCGCGGCCACGGCCTCGCCGCGGTGCTGCCGACTGCTGATGCAGACCAGCTCCGCACCCGGATGCCCGGCGAGCAGGCGCACCAGCTCCGCACCGGTGTACCCCGTACCTCCCACGATTCCCACGCGCGCCTGGCGCATCGACGACTCCGCACTGCTGGCTGTCAGGCGCGCAATAATAGGGCCTTCACCCCCGTATTTCGAGGAAACGCATGCTCTGGCTGAAAGCTCTGCACCTGATCTTCATGGTCACCTGGTTCGCTGGGCTGTTTTATCTGCCGAGGATCTACGTCTATCTCGTTGAGCGTCAGGGCGAAGCGCTGCACGAAACGCTGCAGATCATGGCGCAGCGCCTCTACGCCATCATGACCATCGGCATGGTGGCGACCTGGGTCTTCGGCATCGCGCTGCTGGTCTGGAACCCCGGCTATCTGTCGCTGGGCTGGCTGCATGTCAAACTGACGCTGGTGGTCGCGCTGTCCGGCTACCACGGCTGGCTGAAAGTACAGCTCAAGCGCTTCGCAGCCGGCACCCAGAACCACAGCGGCCGCTTCTGGCGTCTCGCCAACGAAGTGCCTGCCGTGGCGCTGGTCGCGATCGTGCTGCTGGCCGTTCTGCGCCCCTTCTAGGGCGCGCGTCGGCGAACTGCTCTACAGCTGCGACTGCAAGTAGTTCTGCAGGCCCAGCTGCTCGACCAGCCCGAGCTGCGCTTCGAGATAGTCGATGTGCTCTTCCTCGCTGTGCTGGATCTCGACCAGCAGACGGCGCGTGACGTAGTCCTCGGCGCGCTCGCAGATGCCGATCGCCTCCTTGTACATGGGATGGGCTTCCTGCTCCAGCTTCAGGTCGCAGCGCAGGATCTCGACAACATCCTCGCCGATATAGAGCGCATCCAGGTCCTGCAGATTGGGCAAGCCTTCCAGGAAGAGGATGCGCTCGATGAGACTGTCGGCGTGCTTCATCTCGTCGATCGACTCGTCGTACTCCTTCTTCGCGAGCTTCTCGTAGCCCCAGTTCTGGAGCATGCGGTAGTGCAGGAAGTACTGGTTGACCGCGGTCAGTTCGCTCCGCAGCGCCCGATTCAGAATTTCAATGATTTGATTGTCGCCGCGCATGGCCCGACTCCTTGGTATCTGGAGCGACAGAGTAGCGGATCAAGGCTGGCCGATCAACGCTATCTGTTTGATTTTTATATAATTTTTAAAGCTTCTGCGTGCGATTCCCAATCGCGTCAGGCGCTCTCTGCCAGCGCGGCTTGCTGCCTACCGGCCCAGCGGCGCACCACCGGCAGTAGCTCCGCTTCGGCTTCACGCTCGGCAACCGCGTCCATGACCCGACGCGCGTGTCGCAGGCAGCGACCGCAGCCGGTGCCCAGGCCCAGCTCACGCACGGCGTCGCCGAGCCTGACAACGCCATCGCTCGTTCTGGCCTCGGCCAGAGCACGTAGCTGAGCTTCCCGGACTCTCTTGCAACTGCAGACAATCATGGCGGTCTCCTGATGCGTCGCCGCCATACTAACACGATTTGTTTTGAGAATTGTTCCTATTTGTGTTTATGATAGTCCCGCGGTCGGGTGCTGCATCCCGGCACCCTTCCGTCGCAGCCGGTCTTGCTGCGAACGCCTCTAACTGGCGCGGTCTATCGACCGCGCCTTTTTTATGCGCTGCCGCCGGCCAGAGGCTCGGCGCCATGGCGCCGGCTGAGGCGCGCATCCTCGCGGTACAGGGCGCGCTCAGCCGCGCGCAGCGCCTCCCGCTCGTGCAGGGGCGGATCCCCGAAGCGCTCACGATCGCGCGGCTGTACTGCGCCCACGCGCGCGTACTGCTCGATATCCGCCAGCCGCGCGCGCTGCTTCGCCAGCGCCTCGCCTTCGGCGTGCACGCGCAGGCCGTCAGCATGCGCCTCGCGTAGCGCGTTGTGCGCTTCGGCTGGGCAAACGTTGCGCCAGGCCTCGCCCGAGCGACCGCGTGCGTACTGGGCGGCCGTTGTGCAGAAGCCCGCCAGGCCCTCGGCGTGGCCGGCGCGAAATGCCGCCCGCGCCTGCTGCACGCCTGCGTTCGAACAAGCCTCCAGATGCAGCTCGACGATGCCCAGGCGATGCCCCGCTTGGCCCTGCGCTTCGCCGAATTCCGCCCAGTCGGCCGGGCAACTCTGCGCCCCCGACTGACGGGCTTCGGGCGGGTGCGCCGCGCATCCCCCCAGCAGAAGTGCCAATGCAACCACCCCGATGCAGCGAGTGCCGGCAAGCCGCAACACGCTCAGCCGACCAGGTGCCGGCGCGGCCATTGCCGAACAGGGGCACGCCCGCCCGGCGCCTTCGGCGCGAGACCTATCATGGGCCCCAGCTCGCGCAGCGCCGCGTCGTACACCGGCCGCTTGAAGGCGACCACCTCGCGCGCGGCCTGCGCGCAGGGGACCCAACGGAAGGCGTCGAATTCCGGCCGCGGGCCGCGATCGAAGCAGGGTTCGGCCTGCTCGTCGAGCAGGCGCAGCATGAACCACTTCTGCTTCTGGCCGATGCACTGCGGCATCCCGTCGCGAAGAAAGCGCTGCGGCAAGCGATAGTGCAGCCAGCCGCGCGTGCAGCCGACGATTTCCATCTGGCCGCGCTCGAAGCCCAGCTCCTCGTAGAGCTCGCGCCAGAGGGCGTCCTGAGGGGACTCGCCCGGGTCGATGCCACCCTGCGGAAACTGCCAGGCGTTGCGGCGGACACGCTTGCCCATGAGCAGCCGGCGGTGCGCATTCACCACCATGATGCCCACGTTCAGGCGATAGCCTTCCGCGTCGATCACGCCCGGCCTCCGCGTTATCGGGACTCGGCAAATAGACTACCACCCCCGACCGCGAATCCGAACCACCATGGCGCTTGCCGTTTTCGACCTCGACCACACCCTTCTGCGCGGCGACAGCGACTATCTCTGGGGAGAATTCCTCATCGCCGCCGGCCTTGTCGAGGCCGAGCACTATCGCGCGCAGAACCAGGCCTTCATGGCGGCCTACAACGCCGGCACGCTGGATATCCATGCCTTCTGCGCCTTTTCCTTCCAGCCGCTGGTGCGCTGGGGGCGCGGGCACCTGGAGCCGATGCGCCGGCGCTTCTTGGAAGAGGAGATCGCCCCGCGCGTCGCTCCCGGCGCACGACCGCTGCTCGACCGGCACCGTCAGGCGGGCGACCGACTGCTGATCACCACAGCAACCAATCGCTTCGTTACCGAACCCATCGCCGATCTGCTCGGCGTGGCCGACCTGATCGCCACCGATCCGGAAGAGCGCGACGGCGCATTCACCGGCGCCATTGCCGGCACCCCCAACTTCCGCGAGGGCAAGCCGCAGCGCCTGCGCCAGTGGCTGCGCGACAACGATGCCGAGGGGGAGACACTGGTCTGCTATAGCGACTCGCGCAACGACGTTCCGCTGCTGGAGATGGCCGACCGGCCGGTGGCGGTGGACCCGGACGATGCCCTGGCCGCACACGCCCGCGACCGCGGCTGGCCCATCATCTCGCTGGCCGAAGCGGGCGAGAACTGATCGGGATCAGACCAGCTCGCGCTGCAACCTGCGGTAGAGCTCGGGGGTCGCCGCAGCCAGCGCGTCGCCGGTCTCCAGCGTCAGCTGGCCACCGTCCAGCTCAGTGAAAACGCCGCCGGCCTCGCGCACGATCACTGCCAGTGCGGCGATGTCGAGGATGTTGATATCCGATTCCAACACCGCATCGATCTTGGCGCTGGCGAGCAGGTGGTAGTGCAGGAAATCGCCGTAGCCGCGGATACGCTGCAGCTGCGGAATCACCGAAGCTGCGAAGCGCGCAAAACGCGGCTGGCCAGCCAGCGTCGCGATATTGCCCATCGACAGCGAGGTCTCCGCATAATTCTCGGCCCGGCTCACCTGCACGCGGCTGGCGGCCGCGGCTTTCGCATCCACACCCTCACAGCGCCAGGCGCCCATGCCGCGTGCCGCAAAGAAGGTCTCGCCAGCCCCGAAGCAGGGTGCGCAGGACACGCCAACGATCAGCTCACCGCGATGCATCAGCGCGATCTGCGTCGAGAACATCGGATAGCCGCGCACGAAGGCCTTGGTGCCGTCGATGGGGTCCACCAGCCAGACATAGTCGGCGTCCGGCCGGTCGATGCCGAACTCCTCGCCGTAAAAGCCGTGATCCGGGAACAGCGCCGCAAGATGCGCCTTGATGGTCTTCTCGGCCGCTTCGTCGACTTCTGTGACCGGACTGGCGTCGGCCTTGGTGCGCACTTTGAAGCCACCGGCGTAACCGTCGCGAATCACGCCCGCGGCGGCGGTCGCGGCGCCCAGCGCCGCGTCGAGGAACTGCTGCATGTTCTGCCCGTTGCTGAACAATGAGGGGGCGCATCTTACCGGAAAGCCTGCTTACCCCCGGCCGGGCCGTTATGATCTGGGCCCCCGAGAAGACAACCAGAGCATGGGAAACCGACTCAGCAAGATCACTACCCGCACCGGCGACAGCGGCGAGACCGGCCTGGCCACCGGCGAGCGCGTCCCAAAGACCTCGCCGCGCGTCGGCGCCATGGGCGAGATCGATGAGCTCAACAGCCTGCTCGGTATCGCACTGGCCGACGGCCTGCCCGAGCCGCTGCCGGGGTTGCTGGCGCCTCTGCAGCATGAGCTCTTCGACCTCGGCGGTGAACTCGCCATGCCCGGGCACAGCCTCCTCGGCGAAGCGGCCGTCGCGCGCATTGAGGAAGCCAGCGGCCAGATCAACGAACTGCTGCCGCCACTCAAGGAATTCGTGCTGCCCGGCGGCACTGTCGCGGCTGCACGCCTGCACCTGGCGCGCGCCGTAGCGCGCCGCTGCGAGCGCGCCCTCTGGATCCTGGCCGCCGACGAGACGGTCACGCCCGAAGCGCTGATGTATTGCAACCGCCTCTCCGACCTGCTCTTCAACGCCGCCCGCCTCGCGGCCCGCGCCGACAGCGACAACGAAATCACTTGGCGACGACCCGGCCAACGCTGAGCTGGAACAGCGAAAGCTAGAGCCGCAGATTTCGCAAGTCTCCGGGGATAGGTCGACTGACTCAACGGGACGCGATGCCGCGAAGCGGCGAGCCGAGTAGTGCGTGCCCTTTGAGGTGTGATGCGCGACCGATTTGCCAGCGGCAAGTCGCAGCGCGCATCACGGCTGGGCCATGGGTCGATCGCATGTCGATCGACGGGTGCACAAGGATGTGCACCCCGGGCTTCGGGCGGAGCAGGAGTGCGCAGCCCGAAGGCCCAGCCAGGGTCACTTGGAGCAGTGCGCCGAGGAGGAGGGGCCCCGCGCCAGCGGGGATCCGACCGGCGCATCTGCGACGAGGTCCGGAAAACCGAGCCTAGTGACTGCGGCGATCTTTGCGCTCCAAGCAAAAGCAGCTATGCGGCAGGAACGTCGCTGCCCCAACTGCCGCTGTCACTAAGCTCGGCTCCTGCCTCGCTGAGTGATCCGGCCCGGACATCCATGTCCGCGCATTCACCCGCTGCGAATGCCCGCTGGGCATTCGGTCGGGCTCACCCGCACCGCCAGTGACGCTACGACCGGCAGCGCCAAGCTGACAGGGCGCGGAACCGTCAACACGACGGGTTCAATGCCCTCTGCACCAAGTCATTACCGGAAACTGGGGGATTTCGCACCGCCCTCCTAACGCCGATAACGCAACTCCGCCAACAGCCGCTGCCAGTCGAAATGCGGCCCCGGATCGGTCTTGCGCCCCGGCGCAATATCGCTGTGGCCAACGATGCGCGCTGGCGCGATCCCCGGATAGGCCGCCATCAGAGCGCGCGCAGCGCGCGTCAGGCTGGCGTACTGCGCCTCCGTGAAGCCCTCGGTGTCGCAGCCCTCCAGCTCGATGCCGACGGAGAAATCGTTGACGCGAGAGCGGTCGCCGAAGCTGGAGGCGCCAGCGTGCCAGGCGCGTGCGTCGAAGCCAACATATTGATGAACACCGCCGTCGCGGAAGATGCAGCAGTGCGCCGACACTTGCAGGCCGCGCAGTGCAGCGAAATAGGGGTGTGCGTCGCAATCGAGAGCGTCGGTAAAAAGGGCGTCGATGTGCGCACCGCCGTATTCGCCGGGTGGCAGCGAGATGGCGTGCACCACCAGCGTGTCGATATCGGCGGCGCCGCCCGGCCGCGCGTCCTGATGCGGGCTCGGGCGCCAATCAGCGGCATCCAGTCGGTGGCTTTGCGCATCGACCGTCCAGGGCTGTGGCAGCAGCGTGTCCGGCAGGCGAGCACGAGGGGTCATCATGAGGCAGCGAGCTCCCGGCGCCGCGCTACACTCGGTGCCCCCATTGCTTCTAGCCTGAGCTCCATGCCGCGCAACGCATCAATGCTTCGCATCCTGCCCCTCTGCCTGGGCCTTCTGGCCGGCTGCAGCCTCACCAACGAGCGCCCGGCCACCGCCGATGCGCCGGAGTTGCCACTGCCCACGGTCGACTGGTCGCAGCATACCCTCGACAACGGCCTGACGCTGCTCGTGCACGAGGACCCGAAGGCGCCAGTGGCGGGCGTCTACGTCTGGTATCGGGTGGGCTCCAAGGACGAGTCGCCAGGCCGCACGGGCTTCGCGCATCTCTTCGAGCATCTGATGTTCACCGGCACCGAGCACTTCGACGGCGAGTTCTTCGAGCCGCTGATCGCCGTCGGCGCCACCGGCATGAACGGCACCACCAGCACCGACCGCACGAATTACTACCAGACCGTGCCGGTGCGTGCGCTGGATCGGGCGCTGTGGCTGGAGTCGGAGCGCATGGGGCATTTCATCGGTGCCGTCACCGAGGACAAGCTCGAGCGCGAGAAAGGCGTCGTGCAGAACGAATACCGCCAGCGCCGCGACCGGCCCTACGGCGCGATGTGGGATCACCTCGTCAAGGGCAGCTACCCACAGGGCCATCCCTATTCCTGGCCGACCATCGGCCGCATGGAGGACATCGCCGCAGCCGAGCTCGACGAAGTGCGCGAATGGTTCAACACGCACTACGGCGCGGCCAACGCCATCCTCGTCGTAGCCGGCGACGTCGAGGCCGAGGCCGTGCGCGAGCGCGTGGCACATTACTTCGGCGGCATCGATCCGGGCCCCACCCTGCACAAGCCCCAGCGCGACATCGCGCGAATGGACGGCGAGAAGCGAGAGGTCATGGAGGACAAGGTTCCGCAGGCGCGCCTGTTGATGGCCTGGAACATTCCGCCCGAATTCGCCCCCGCGACCAACGCCCTGCATCTGGCCGGCGATCTGCTCGCCTCCGGGCGCGCCAGCCGCTTGCACCGCGAACTGGTCGAAGAGCGCGAGCTGGCGACCCAGGTCTCGGCCGGCGTCTGGGGTAAGAAGCTGGGCTCGCAATTCATCGTCGACGCCACCGCCGCCGAGGGCGTGTCGCTGGACGAGCTGGAGGCCGCCATCGACGAGATCCTCTCGCGCTTCAAAGCCGAAGGCCCCTCGGCGGAGGAGCTGCAGAGGGCGCGGGTTCGGCTCTACGCCTCGACGATCCGCGGCCTGCAGGATGTCGGCGGCAGCGGCAAGGCCGATCTGCTGGCGCGCTCGCTGGCCCTGGGCGGCAGCCCGGATGCCTGGCGCGAGCAGCTCATGCAGTACCGCGACGCCACCCCCGAGAGCGTGCGCAGTGCTGCCGCAGAGTGGCTGGAGGAGGGCCGCTACGTGCTGGAAGTGCACCCGCGCGGCAATCTCGCCGCCGGCGAGGACAAGGCCGACCGCAGCAAGATGCCCGAACCGCAGGGCGAGCCCCCGGCGCTGTCGCTACCCGATCTGCAGCACATGACGCTCTCCAACGGCCTGAAGGTCGCACTGGCCGAGCGCTCGGGCGTGCCGCAGGTGGAGTTCCGCTTCATCGCCGATGCCGGCTACGCCACCGACCCGGCACAGCTGCCCGGACTGGCGAGCATGGCCGAAGCGCTGCGCACGCGCGGCACGCCCGAGCGCGACGCCATCGCCATCAGCGAGACGACCGACTCGCTTGGCGCCCAATTGTCCGCCAGCGTGACGCGCGATCACGCCATCATCGGCCTGAGCGCGGTACGACCCTTCCTCGCCGACAGCCTGGCGCTGTTCAGCAATGTGCTGCGCGCGCCCAGCTTCCCGGAGGAGGAACTGGCACGCATGAAGCGCCGGCGCGAAGCGGCCATCACACAGGAGAAGGCACAGCCCTCCGGCCTGGTTTCGCGTCATCTGTCGACCCTGCTCTATGGCGAGGGCCACCCCTACGCCCAGCCGCCCAGCGGCACCGGCACAACGGAATCTCTGGCAACCATGACGCGCGCCGACCTGCAGGCCTATCAGCGCGACCATATCCGACCCGACAACGCGCAGCTGCTGGTCACCGGCGACATC
Organism: Algiphilus aromaticivorans DG1253; assembly: GCF_000733765.1. Taxonomy (NCBI): domain Bacteria; kingdom Pseudomonadati; phylum Pseudomonadota; class Gammaproteobacteria; order Nevskiales; family Algiphilaceae; genus Algiphilus; species Algiphilus aromaticivorans. The sequence continues at coordinate 3,185,801 of NZ_JPOG01000001.1, forward strand.
GACATCGAGGCACTACGCCCGCTGCTCGAGCAGCACCTCGGCGCGTGGCAGCCGCCCGCGAACGCACTACCGAAGCAGCGCAGTCTGGCCGTGCCCGAACGCGACAACGGCCGCGTCTTCCTCATTGATCGCCCCGGCGCCCAGCAGTCCTACGTCGCCGCCGCGCGCACCGCTCCGCCTTCCGGCAGCCCGAACGACGTCGGCTTCGAGCTCGTCAACGAAGTGCTCGGCGGCAAGTTCACGGCCCGGCTCAACCAGGAGCTGCGCGTGGCGCGGGGCTGGTCCTACGGCATCGGCTCGGCGCTGACCGAGGCGCTCGGCCCGCGCCCCTTCTACGTCTACGGCGCAGTACAGACCGACCGCACCGCCGACGCAGCCGCGGTCATTCGCGACGAACTGGCCGCCATCCGCGGCGAACGGCCACCGACGCCCGGAGAGCTGGATGACGCCGCGCGCAGCCTGACGCTGAGCCTGCCCGGCGAGCATCAGACCCTCGGCCAGGTCACCAGCAGCCTAGGGGAGCTGCTGCGCCTGAATCTCCCCGAAGACTACTTCGCCGACTACGTGCCGGCCGTCAACGCCGCCGGCCCGGAGCAGGTCGCCGAAGCGGCAGACAAGCTGATTGCACCCGACGCCATGACCTGGCTCGTCGTCGGCGACCGCAGTCGCATCGAGGCGGATCTACGCGAGCTGGGGCTGGGCGAGCTGACGGTGCTCGACCGCAACGGCCAGCCGGTCGAGTAGGGGCGGGACATCGGCTGATGCACGTCGTCTACAAAGCGGCCGACCCGCTGGAGGCCGCCATCGTGCGCGACCTGCTGCGCGAGGCCGGGCTGAGCGCCGAATGCCTGGACGAGATGGCATGGGGCGCTCAGGGCGAGCTTCCGGCCAACCTTTTTCCGCGCGTGGCCGTGCGCTGGCAGCAGGAAGTCGCCCGCGCCCGCGAACTGATCCGCGACTATGAGCACAGCCCGCGCCAGTCTGACTGGCGCTGCCGCAGCTGCGGCGAAACCGTCGACGGCAGCATGGGGCTCTGCTGGAAGTGCGGCGCGCAACCGCCCGGCGAGGGCAGCGCGTGAGTACCGCCGGCCCGGCGGTGGTCCTGCTCGAACCGGAGATCCCCGGCAACACCGGCAACATCATCCGTCTCTGCGCCAACGCGGGAGCGGCGCTGCATCTGGTGCGGCCGCTGGGCTTCAGCCTGGAGGATCGCCTACTCAAACGCGCCGGCCTCGACTACCACGAGTATGTCCGCGTGCAGGTGCACGACGACCTGCAAGCCGCGCGCACGGCGCTGGGCGAGCGCAGATGGATCGCCTTCTCGGCGCACGGCACGGGCACGCACGCCGATTGGGACTACCGCCCGGACGACGTGCTGCTATTCGGCCCCGAGACGCGCGGCCTGCCGCCCGCGACACGCGAGGATGCCGCGGCTTGCCTGCGCATCCCGATGCAACCCGACGTGCGCAGCCTGAACCTTTCCAACGCCGCCGCCATCGTGCTCTTCGAGGCCTGGCGCCAGCAGGCCTTTGCGCCGGACTGGAGGCGCGGCTAGGGAAGTTCTGCAAAACGTCGCGCGCGAAAGCAGGTTGTCAGGCACATCCCTGTGCCTGTCCCCTGCGGGGCTAGCGCGCCACCGCCGGCGCTCAAGATGCCAAGCGCAGCAGTCGTGCAGAGCTTCCTAATCGGTCTCGGCGCGTGGCGGCCTGGTCGCCAGCCGTCGCAACGCTTCCACCGGCGTCGTCTCGCCGGCGAGGATAGCGACGACCTGCTCGGTGATGGGCATCTCTACGCCGTACCGCTGGGCGAGCCGCAGCACTTCCGGCGCCACGCGCACGCCCTCGACCACCTGCCGAATCTCGCGCTGAGCCGCTTCCAGCGACTTGCCGTCGGCGAGCGCCTTGCCCATGCGACGGTTGCGGGAGAGATCGTCGGTGCAGGTCAGCACCAGATCGCCCATGCCGGCCAGCCCCATCAGCGTCTCGCGATTGCCGCCGAGCGCCTCGCAAAGGCGCATGATTTCGGCGAGCCCGCGCGTAATCAGCGCCGTGCGGGTATTCGCACCCAGGCCGATGCCGTCGGTCATGCCAGTAGCGATGGCGATGACATTCTTGACCGCGCCGCCCACCTCCACGCCGATGACGTCGTCGTTCCAGTAGGCGCGGAAGGCGCCGTAATGGAATGCACCGACGATCTCCTCGGCGAAATCCTCTTCCTCGGAGGCGATGGCCACGGCCGTGGGCAGGCCCTGTCCGACTTCGCGCGCGAAGGTCGGGCCGGAAAGCACCGCCAGCCGCGGCCAGTCGCCGAGCACGGCCTGCGCGACCTCGTGCGGCAGTCGCCCGCTTTCCGGCTCCAGCCCCTTGCAGGCCAGCACCACACCCTGGCCTGCGCGCAAGTGCGGCTTCATCTGATGCAGCAGTTCGCCCAGGGCGTGACTCGGCACGACCACGAGCACCGGTCCGTCGACAGCCATCGCACGCGCCAGATCCGGCTCCACGCGCAGCGTCTGTGGCAGATGGCAACCGGGTAGGTACTCATGATTCTCGCGCTCGGCGTCCATGGCCGCCAGCGCTTCGGCGTCACGCCCCCAGAGCACGACCTCGTCGAGATGCTGGGCGAGGTGCGCAGCCAGAGCGGTGCCGAAGGAGCCGGCACCCAGCACGGCCATCGTCCGCACTGCCGGCACCTCGCTCATGGCTACTGCACCGTTTCCTTGGCACCGGAGCGCTGGCGCTCCAGATGCTCGCGATACAGCGCGTCGAAGTTCACGGGTTGCAGCAGCAGCTGCTGGAAGCCGCCGCGCTGCGCGAGCTCAGAGACCGCCTCGCGCGTGTAGGGAAAGAGCGCCTGCGGGCAGTGCGTATTGAGCACTTGCGGCAACTCCTGCTCGGAAAAGCCGGTCAGCAGGAAGAGGCCAGCCTGCTCAACCTCGATGATGAAGGCGGTCTCTTCCTCGAGCTTGGCCGACACCGTCACCTTCAGTGCCACCTGGTAGTAGCCAGCCTGTTCCAGCGCAGTGGTGGCAGTGCTCAAATTGACATCGACGGAGGGCTTCCAGGTTCTCTGGAAAATCTCGGGCGCCTTCGGAACCTCCAGCGAGGCGTCCTTGAGGTAGATCTTCTGTAGCGCCAACTGACGCTGCGGCTGCTCGTTTTCCGCCATTTCAGCTCTGCTCATTGATGTAGGGGGCAAGCATGGCGTCAAGCTTGCCGGCACGGTCCAACGCCGCCAGCTCGTCGAAGCCGCCGACATGCGTCTCGCCGATGAAGATCTGCGGCACCGTGCGCGACGCTGGCGCGCGCTTCTGCATCTCGGCGCGGGCAGACTCGTCCTGATCGATGCGCAAATCGTCGTAAGCCGCTCCTTTGGCGCTCAGTAGGCGCTTGGCCATGACGCAGTAGGGGCAGATGCGGGTGCTGTAGACGCTGATTCGGCTCATTTCGATGCATTGCTTATGGGTAGGCCGGCTTGCTGCCAAGCGTTGATGCCGCCGCGCATGGCGTAGACCTCTTCAACGCCCTGCTTGCGCAGCTTTTCGACGACACCGGGGGCGGTCGCCCCCAGCGCGCAATAGACGACCAGCGGTGCGCTCTTCAACTTGCCGAGTTCCTTCTGCGAACTGTCGATCTTGTTCGACGGAATGTTGACCGCACCGATGACGTGCCCACGCTTGAAGTCGGCCGGCGTACGCACATCGACAAAGCGCGCGTCGCGGTCGTTGGACAGCCGCACGGCTTCCACCGGCGTCAGTCGACGACCGCCGCGCAGCGTGCCGTGCAGCTCGTTGGCCACGATAAGGAGGGCGACAACGCCGAGGGCGCTGAAAAGCAGCGGGTTCCGGGCGACGAATGCGAGGAGCTCTTCCATGGGATCGGGTCTGGGAATGGGTGCGCGACGGTCGTGCCGCTTCGCGATGGCATTATCGCACTTCGCGAAGCCGCTCATAGACGCCCGGACCCGCAGCCATGCGCCGCCGCCTCCTCCTTCTGTCGCTGCTGCTGGCACTTTCGCCAGCAGCCGCAGCCGAGCGCGATTACGCGCAGAGCGCCGAGGCGCTGGAAGAGCTGCGCGACCGCATCGCCGAGATCGACGAGCGCCTGAGGGAAGCCGGCACGCGCCGCAACCGCCTGCGCGAAGCGCTGGAAGCGGCCGAGCGCGCCGCCTCGAAGGCAACCGCCGAGCTGGCCGAGACCAAGCAAGAACTACAGCGGCTCGAGGCGCGCGAGGCCAAGGCGCGCCAGCGCGTGCGCGAAGCCGAGACCGCGCTCGCCCGGCACCAGCAGGCCCTTGCCGATCAGCTGCGCGCAGCCTGGCTGCTCGGTCGTCAACCGCAGACCAAGCTGCTGCTTGAGCAGGATGCTCCGGCACGACTGTCACGCATGCGCGCCTACTTCGCGCGCATGAGCGCCGCCAGCGCCGATGCGCTGGAGCGCACGCGCCAAGCCCATGCCGAGCAGGAAGCCGCGCTGCAGTCGCTGGCCGAGACCCGGGAAGAACTACGCGCCGCGCGCGCCGAACAGGAAGCCTTGGCTGCCGAGCAGCAGCGCCGGCGCGAGCAGCGCGCGCGCACGCTTGCGGCGCTGGGCAAACGCATCGCCGACGACAAGCAGGCGCTGGCGCAGACGCGGCGCGACGCCGAGGAACTGGAAGCCCTTCTGCGAGGCCTGCGCGAGGCGCTGGCGGACATCCCCGCCGACGCGGGCGCCGCCGCCCCTCTCGATCAGCTGCGCGGCGAGCTGCCCTGGCCGCTACGCGGACCGGTGCTGGCCGCCTTCGGGCAGGCACGCGCCAGCGGCCTGCCCTGGAAGGGCATCTGGATCGCCGCCGACGGCGGCGCGCGTGTCGGCGCCGTTGCTTCAGGGCGTGTGGCCTGGGCTGGCTGGATGCACCGCTACGGTCTGGTCGTCATCCTCGAGCACGCTGGCGGCTTCTACAGCCTCTACGGCCATGCCGAGCGAAGCCTGCGCCGCGTCGGCGAATGGGTGGAAGCCGGCGCAGCCATCATCACAGCGGGGGACTCCGGCGGCCAGTCCCGCAGCGGCGTCTATCTGGAGCTGCGCAAGGGCGCCGATGCCCTCGATCCCATCGCCTGGCTCCGCCCCCGCAACTGAAGCTGCGGGCCGCCCGCGCGCTGTCTGCGCCCCGCCGAGCCAGCGCTGGTGCTGTGCTAGTCTGCGCCGTCAATCGTCACCTCCGCACGTGCCATGTCGTCTAAGTCTTCGCTACGCACCCTTCTGGGCATCGCCTTCGGCACCCTGTTCGGTGTTTCCATCGCCATCACGCACGGCGTGCTCGCCGAGCGAGAGGCACCCATGGCGGACGCGGCCGGCAACGCGGGCATCCCGGTGCAGGATCTGCAGACCTTCGTCGAGGTGCTGACCCGGGTTCAGGACGGCTACGTCGAAGAAGTCAGCGACACCGAGCTGCTGGAGCACGCGATTCGCGGCATGCTCAGTGGCCTTGATCCGCATTCGGCCTATCTCGACGCGCAGGAGTTCGAGGACATCACCGCCTCGACGCAGGGCCAGTTCGGCGGCCTGGGCATTGAGGTACAGATGCAGGATGGCCTGGTGCGTGTGGTTGCGCCCATCGACGACACGCCAGCGGCACGCGCCGGCATTCAGCCCGGCGATCTGGTCGTCAAGATCGACGACACCAACGTCAAGGGCATGACCTTGACCGAGGCCGTGCGCCGCATGCGCGGCGAGCCGGGCACCGACATCGAGCTCACCATCGCCCGCGAGGGCGAGGCGCAGCCGGTCGTAGTGGAAATCGAGCGCGCCATCATCAAGGTCTCCAGCGTAAAGTCACGACCACTGACCGACGACATCGGCTACCTGCGCGTCAGCACCTTTACCAACAACACCGGCAAGAACCTCGTCGAGGAAGTGGGCAAGCTGCGCGATGCGCTGGATGGTGAGATGCGCGGCATGGTGCTCGACCTGCGCAACAACCCCGGCGGCGTGCTCAACGCCGCGGTGGACGTCAGCGGCGCCTTCCTTGAGAGCGGCGATGTCGTCTCGATCCGTGGTCGCGCCGAGGGTCAACGCCGCAACTTTTCGGCCGACGCCGGCGACATCCTCGACGGCATGCCCATGGTTGTACTGGTCAACGGCGGCTCGGCGTCGGCATCGGAGATCGTCGCCGGCGCGCTGCAGGATCACCGCCGCGCCGTCATTGTTGGCAGCAAGACCTTCGGCAAGGGCTCGGTACAGACCATCCTGCCGCTATCCAATGAAGGCGCCGTCAAGCTGACCACGGCGCGCTACTACACCCCGGACGGCCGCAGCATCCAGGCCGAGGGCATCGACCCCGATATCGAGCTGCAGTCTTTCAAGCTGGAACGCGTCGCCGGCGGACTGTCGGTGCGCGAGGCCGATCTCGACAACCGTCTGAGCAACGGCCAGAAGGACAGCGAGCAGCAGGACGGTGCGCGCGACGAGGCCGTCAAAGCCGCCGAGGGCGACGACGAGGACGGCAAGGACGACGGTGGAAAGGGCGAGGACGGCAAGCTCAAGTCGCTCGACCAGATCGCCGAGGCGGACTTCGGCCTCTACGAAGCGATCATCGTTCTGCGTGGCCTGATCGTCTCGGATCGCCACCGCGCCGACGACTGATTCGGCGCGAATGCGGTCGCTCGTCCGCCGCGTCGTCTCGCTGCTGCTCTGCGGCTGGGTCGGCGCCGCGGCGGCGGGCGACGCGCCCAAGCTGGCGCTGATACTCGACGATCTCGGCGAGCAACGCGTCGCCGGCGAGCGCGCCCTGCGCCTGCCTGCCTCAGTGGCGCTGTCCTATCTGCCGGCAAGCCCGCACACCGCTGCCCAAGCAGCCCGCGGCGCAGCCAATGGCCATGAGATCCTGCTGCATCTGCCGCTGCAGGCCGAGGACCCGCGAGCCACTGACGCCCGCGCGCTATCGGTGACAGCCACACCGGCACGTATCGCTCGCACCCTCGGCGTCGCCATGGCGCAGCTGCCGCAGGCCGTGGGGGTCAACAACCATCAGGGCAGCCGCTTCACGGCCGACTTCGGCGCCGTCGACGCACTGATGCGGGCGCTGGCCAGCCTGCCGGGCACGCCCTACTTCATCGACAGCCGCACCACCGCCGCCACGCGCGCCTTTGCCCGCGCCCGCGCGCTCGGCATTCCCGCCGCCGAGCGCCACGTCTTCATCGACGCGCAACGCGGCGAAGCGGCGGTGCGTCAGGGCTGGCAGCGCTGGCTGGCACACGCGCGCCGCGAAGGCCGTGCGCTGGCCATCGCGCACCCCTATCCGGAAACGCTGGCGCTGCTGGAAGCCGAGCTGCCGCGCTTGCGCGCACAGGGCTACAAGCTGGTGCCGCCCTCGGAGTTGCTGGAAGGCCGCGGCGCGCTCAGCGCGCGCGCCACCAGCTCCATGCACCCAGAGCCGCGCTGACCATCGCCAGTGCCGGCCCGCCCGGCAGGCCGATACCGGCCGCTTCCATCCCACCGAGGCCGACCGCGGCGAGAATCAATGTCGCGCCGATGATGCTGCGCCGCGTACGCTGGTTATCCTCGGCAATGCGCGCCTCCAGCTGCGCCAGCCGCGCGGCCGTGCTGCGCACACCGGGCTGCTCAGCCTCGACCAGCGCGCGCTCGGCGAGCCGCGGCAGCGCCTCGATGACCAGCGGCGCCTGGCGCTGCAGCGCCTTCGAGAGCCGCGCAGGGGACAGGCGGTCGCGCATCCAGTCCTCCATGATCGGCTTGGCCGTCTTCCAGAGGTCGAGTTCGGGGTCGAGCTGGCGGCCGAGGCCCTCGACCTGCAGCAGCGTCTTCTGCAGCAGCACGAGCTGCGGCTGCACCTCGTAGCGGAAGCGGCGCGCGATCTGGAAGAGGCGCAGCAGGAAGAAGCCGAAGGAGATGTCCTTGATGGGCTTGCCGAAGATCGGCTCGCAGACGGTGCGGATGGCCGATTCGAAATCCTCGACGCGGGTGTCGGCCGGAATCCAGCCGCTGTTGACGTGCAGCTCCGCGACGCGGCGATAGTCCTGGTTGAAGAAGGCGAGGAAGTTCTCGGCCAGATAGCGCTGGTCATCCGGCGTCAGGCTGCCGACGATGCCGAAGTCCACCGCCAGATAGCCCGGCTCGGCCGGGTCGGTCGTATCGACGATGATGTTGCCGGGGTGCATGTCGGCGTGGAAGAAGTTGTCGCGGAAGACCTGCTTGAAGAAGATCTCGACGCCGTGCTCGGAGAGCTTCTTGAAGTCCACGCCCTGAGCGCGCAACGCCTCGAGATCCCGGATGGAGGTGCCGAAGACACGCTCCTGCGTCAGCACCTCTGGCCGCGTGGCTTCCCATATCACCTGCGGGTGATAGATCAGCGGCGATCCCAGCCAGTTGCGACGCAGCTGGGCGCAGTTGGCGCCCTCGCGCATCAGATCCAGCTCGTCGAAGAGGATGCGCTCGAACTCGGCGACGATCGCCAGCGGCCGCAGTCGATGGCCTTCCGGATGCAGGCGCTCGATCAGCCCGGCCAGGGTGTACATCAGCGCGACGTCGCGGGCGATGGCCTCGCGCATGCCGGGACGCAGGATCTTGACGATGACGGCCATGCCGGCGCCGCCGTCGGCCTCGCGCAGCCGCGCGCCGTGCACCTGGGCGATGGAGGCCGAGGCCATGGGCTCGGCCTCGAAATCGACGTAGACCTCGTCGATGGAGCGGCCCAGCGCGCGCTCGATCTCGGCGCGCGCCTCGACTGCCGGGAAGGGCGGCACGCGGTCCTGCAGCCTGGCCAGCTCGGTGGCGATCTCCGGCGGCAGCAGATCCGGACGCGTCGAAAGCGCCTGCCCGAACTTGACGAAGACCGGGCCGAGTTCCTCCAGCGCCAGCCGCAGGCGCTCGCCCTTGGCCGCGGCATCCACCGTGATATCGCCGCGCAGCAGCTCGCGCAGGCGGTAACGGCGGGCGACGGCGAGAATGCGCCAGAGGCGGGTGATCTTCATCGGCGGCTCCCGCCGCCGCGGCGCCGCTCCAGGCGATCCACGCGAGCGGCGGCGCGGGCGGCGCGATCGCGCAGCGCGTCGACCTCGTCGATGAAGCCCTCGACGCTGTCGCGGTCGGCGATATCGCCGGTCTCGTACTGCAGGTAGTCGGCGGTCTGCCGGCTCAGCGCATCCAGCGCGCCGCGCCCCCAGGCGAACAGGCCGGTGGCAGCCTCGGCCACGCGCTGGGCGGCGACGTCACCCAGCCAGGGCTCGAGAATCTCGGCCGGATCGAAACCGACCTGCATCAGCAAGGCCTGGAAGCGCTGCAGCAGCTCCGGATCGCCCTCGACGCGCAGTCCGCGCGGCAGCGCGCTACCGCGCGCGAGCTGTTCCTGGAAGAGCCGCGCATAGACCGAGGGCGCGCCGCGCACGACCGCCTCGGGCGTCGCCTCCGGCTCGGCGGCAACACGCACGCGGTCGCCGATGATCTCGAAGACCAGCTGCCAGCCCGGCGGATCGAAGACGAAGGCCAGCGAGCGGCCGTGCAGCGTGCGCAGCTCCTCAAGCGCCCGCGCGTCGAGGCCGAGATAGCGGTTCAGCGCGACCTCGACGGCCGCGCACACGGGCGCCGGCGTGCTCACAGCCGATAGCCGCGATGCACCGCGACGACGCCGCCGGTGAGGTTGTAGACCTGCACGCGCGCGAAGCCGGCCGTCTCCATCATGCCCTTCAGCGTGTCCTGATCGGGGTGCTTGCGGATGGACTCCGCCAGGTAGCGGTAGGCCGCCTCGTCGCGCGCCACATAGCGCCCGAGCAACGGCAGAACGCTGAAGGAATACGCGTCGTAGACACGCGAGAAGGCCGGGCTCAGCGGCTTGGAGAACTCCAGCACCAGCAGGCGGCCGCCCGGCTTCAGGCAGCGGTACATCGAGGCCAGCGCAGCCGCCTTGTCGGTGACGTTGCGCAAACCGAAGGCCATGGTGATGCAGTCCAGACTGGAGTCGGCCAGCGGCAGACATTCGGCATTGGCCTGGACATAGTCGATGCTCTCGACGACGCCCTCGTCCTGCAGCCGGCGCCGCCCTTCCTCCAGCATCTCGGCATTGATGTCGGAGAGCAGTACAAGACCGTCGCGGCCGACCCGCCGCGCGAAGTCGCGCGCCAGATCGCCGGTGCCGCCCGCCAGGTCGAGCACCGTTTCGCCGGCGCGCACGTCGGCGAGATCGATCGTGAAGCGCTTCCAGACCCGGTGAACGCCCATCGACATCAGATCATTCATGACGTCGTAGTTGGATGCTACCGAGGAGAAGACCGCGCCCACGCGCCGAGCCTTCTCCCTGACGGGGACTTCCTGGAAGCCGAAATGGATGGTGTCGCTGCGGCCTTGCTCGCTCATGACGGCAGTGTAGCCGAGCGCCTGCGCTCGTCGCCGCAACGATGCTAAGAGGGCGACGGACGGCTTCCTCCAGACTCGATTCCATCAGCCGAGGCGCGCGGAAAGATCGCGGCCTCCGATGCATGCGCGAATGCCCCAATATGACAGTTATTGTATTTGTTCTTGATGCCCTATGATTGGTGGATGGAAGGCAGTCTCGACTCCCGACTGATCGCACGTCAGCCCCAGCAGGAGCGCTCGCGTCTACGCTTCGAGAAAATGCTCGATGGCGCGCGCGAGCTACTGATCGAGGGTGGCCTCAACGGCTTCTCGATCCCCGCGCTGGCCGAGCGCGTGGGCTACAGCCGCGCGAGCATCTACCAGTTCTTCCCAACGCCCTACGCGCTGATCAACGAACTCATGCGCAGCGAACTCGCCGAGCTGGAATCCCTGCTCGAAGGCGAGGCCGAGCATTTGCTGGGCGTCCCCTGGCAGGACACGATCGCGCATATCGTGACGGTCGCCGGTGACTTCCACAATGCGCACCCGGTGGGTCGCATGCTGATTCTGGGCGGACCGGTAAGCGACGAGGGGCACCTGGCCCAGAGCCTCACCATTCAGCACCTGGGGCGGCTCGCCCGGGACCTGCTGGCCAACCGTGGCTTCCGGCTACCCGAGGAACCGGACGTCGCCGTTCTGGCCGTGGACATCGGCACGACCTGCATGCGCCTCTCCTTCCATAAGCACGGCACGGTCACTCCCGCCTATCGCGACGAGGCCATGCGCGCCATGATCACCTACCTGCTGCAATACGCACCGCAATCATGAGAGCGCTGCTCACCGCCGCCTGCTGCCTGCTCGCTGCTACAAGCCCACCCGTGCAGGCCATATCCGTGGGCGAGACCGCCCCGATCATCGAGGCGCCGGCGGGCGATGGCTCGGAATTCAGCCTCGAGGCATTGCGCGGCGAGGTTGTCTATCTCGATTTCTGGGCGTCCTGGTGCCCACCCTGCCGTGCGGCCATGCCGGCGCTGGACGCCTTGCACGAACGACTGGGCGAACGCGGCTTCTCGGTGGTCGGCATCAATGTCGACCGCAGCCGTGATGCGGCGCTGCGCATGCTCAAGTCGGTGCCCGTCGACTTCCCCATCGTTTTCGATCCGGATGGTCACTGGGCCGCGCGTTACGCACTGCCCGGCATGCCCAGCGGCTTCCTGGTCGACCGCGAGGGCATCGTGCGTTATCGCCACGAGGGATACAGCGCCGGCGACGTACCAGCGCTGAAGCAGGAAATCGAGCGTCTACTGGAGGAGGAGGAACAATGAAATTGAGAACGACGCTGTGCATCAGCGCCTGTGCGCTGCTGCCGGGGCTGCTCGGCGGCTGCGCCCTGAGCATGGAGCAGGTGCAGCCCTGGGAAATGGACCGCCTGGCGCGCTCCGAGATGGCACTGGAGGTAGACCCGCTGATGGCGGGCTATCGGCAGCACACGCAGTTCAGCAAGGAAGCCGCCACCGGCGGCGCCTCCGTCAGCGGCGGCGGCTGCGGCTGCAACTGAGAACGGGCCTTCCGGCCCAGGCGACGCAGATCGCCGGCCGGCGGTGGTAGCAGACAAGGACAGAAAGACAGGGGGATGACATGACGACATCGACATCGAGGCTGCGCCCGCGGCGCGGCGCGCGGGTGCGCGCATGAGCGGCTTTCGCAAGCCCTCGCTGGGGGCGCTGACCACCGCGGCGCTCGCGCTGCCGGGCCTGAGCGGCGCGCAATCCGCGCCCGGCTGGCAAACCGACTATCTCTTCAGCTTCTACAACGAAGGCGATATCTCGGGCAGTCGGACCAGCAGCGGCCAATCCAGCGAGCGCTACGAGATCCAGTCGCACAGCCTGCGCGCGGTGCGACCCGTCGGCGAGCGCAGCGTCGGTGTCGACGTCATGTACGAGACGCTCAGCGGCGCCTCGCCCTGGTACGTGCTGCCCGACGGTGAAACCGGCGAGCCCGAGCAGGTCATGAGCGGCCCGACGATTCACGAGGAACGCATCGATGTCTCGCTGTCCGGCGACACACCGATCACGCCGCAATTGTCGCTCAGCATGTCGGGCGGCATCTCGGACGAGGACGACTACCAGGCGCGCTACGGCACGGCCGAGATCGCCTACGAGCCGCCGCAGCTGCCGGCGACGCTCACCGCCAGCGTCAGTTACTCCGACGACACCCTCGACCCGACGGAGGGCGCCACGCCGGTGAGCGTGGACTCGGCCGACAAATCCTCGCTGCGCAGCACTGTCAGCGCCAGCTACGCGCTGAACCGCAATACCCTGGTGCAGGGCGCGGTCGGCTATCAGCGCCATTCCGGCTTCCTCAGCGATCCCTACAAAGCGGCGTTTATCCGGGACACCGCCAACACCGTGCCCGACGCGCGCCCGCGCGGCCGGCGCGGCGTCCACCTGCTGACGCGGCTGCGGCATTTCGTGGAGTCATTCTCCGGCGCGCTGCACGCCGACTATCGCTACTACGAGGATGACTGGGACATCCATTCCCACACCGTCGAGCTGACCTGGCACCAGACGCTGAGCGAGCGTTGGCGCATCTCGCCGGGGGTGCGCTGGTACAGCCAGAGCCAGGCCTTCTTCTACGCGCCCTTCTTCGACACCGCCCCTGATCACGGCTTTGCCTCCAGCGACTATCGCTTGTCGCCCTTCGGTGCGCTGAGCTTCCGCCTCGACGCCACCCACGCCTGGGACCGGCTCGCCGCCGGCTTCGGCGTGGAGTACTACGACGCCAGCGGCAGCTACGCGACCGGCTCGGTGGATGTCGAGGCACCGGGGCTCGTGCGCTACACGGTGTTCACGGCACGGCTCGCCTACAGCTTCTGATGCAGCTTCACCGCCAGGCCTTCAGGGCCATGGCCAGCCCCTGCGAGCTGCGCGTCTACGCCCAGCGCGCGTCACAGGCGCAGCATGCAATGTCGGCGGCCGAAGCCGAGGTGCGGCGCATAGAGGCCAAGTACTCGCGCTATCGCGAGGACAGCGTGGTGTCGCGCATCAACGCCGCGGCCGGCAGCGGCACGGCCGTGGAAGTCGACACGGAAACCACCGGGCTGCTCGACTACGCCGCCACCGTGCACGCCGAGAGCGAGGGGCTGTTCGACATCACTTCCGGCGTGCTGCGCCGGGTCTGGGATTTCCGCAGCAGTCGGCTGCCCGAGCCCGGCGCCGTCGAGGCCATCCAGCCGCTGATCGGGTGGCAGCGCGTGGACTGGGTAGCGCCGCGCATCCATCTGCCGCTGTCCGGCATGCAGCTGGACTTCGGCGGCTTCGGCAAGGAATACGCCGTCGACCGTGCCGCCACGATACTGCTGGAGATGGGCGTCGGCAGCGGCATTGTCGATCTGGGTGGCGACATCCGCGTGCTGGGCCCGCACCCGGACGGCAGCCCCTGGCGCGTCGGCATCCGCAACCCGAATGCGCCCGAGCGTGCCGTCGTGGCGGTGCACCTGGCGGGCGGGGCGATCGCCACCAGCGGCGATTACGAGCGCGCCTTTCTGCTCGACGGCAGGCGTTACTCGCATCTGCTCGATCCGCGCAGCGGCTGGCCGATCGCGGGCAGCCCCGCCAGCGCCAGCGTGCTGGCGGACCGCTGCCTGATCGCAGGCAGCGCCGCCACCGTCGCCATGCTCAACGGTGAGCGGGCGGCCGAATGGCTGCGCGCACTCGGGCTGCCGTGGCTGACGGTGAGCCACGATCTCGCCATCGATGGCGATGCCGTGCACCCCGCACCTGCAGGGTAGACAAAAAATTACATTTGTCTGATACTCCATCAGCACCTAATGGAGACTAGGGCATGATTACGAGAATTCGCATTGCCGCCGCGCTGGCCGCGGCCCTCGGTTTCGCCGCATGCAGCGGCGAGTACAGCGGCGGCCCCGCCGGCGGTGACGGCAACGGAGGTGATGGGGGTGGCGACACAACACCGCGCTCGATGGAAAGCTTCTACGAGCAGCGCGTGAGCCAGACATTGAGTTTCTGCCAGACCTGTCACATCCCCGGCGGCCTCGGCGACGTCACAGACGGCGAAGACTTCATGCTCAACACCGACGGCCCCCCGGAGTTGGCAGCGCTGCGTTCGAGCTGGGAGCGCCTCGGCGGCAACGACCCGGTCTCGCGCATCCTGCTGATGGCCTCCGGGCAGGAGAAGCCGCACGGCGGCGGTGCAGTCTGGCCGCAGGCCAGCGCGAGCTACGCCAACGTCGCGATCATCCTGCAATGCTTCGCGCAACCGGACACCTGCCCGGATCTTCTGGGCAGCGGCAGTGACGCGGACGAGGACGATCTGCCGCTGCTAGGCAGCAAGCACGCCGCGCACCGCTGGGCGAGCTACTGCAGCGAGCGGCCCGACGACGCCCCACTGCCACCGGACCCCCGCTCGCTGATACAGCCGGGTGCCAACCCCGACCGCGCCGTCTTTTTCAATGCCCATTGGGAGAACTGCCACGCAGAGCTACCCGAGGAGAAGCAGCAAGCACAGACCTGCGGCGAGTACCGTGCAATGCGCGACAAGGGCCTGGACTTCCTGAAGAACAAACTGCCCATGGCGGCGATGTCGGCCGAGGAACTCAACAATAGCTGGCAGACCTGGGGCTTCGACGAACGGCCGGAGAACTTCGACGAGATCTACCGGCTGCGTTACGGCCTCAACCGCGCCCCCTTCGACAACCCCTACCCGCTACCGGGAGAGGATCCGAACGCCACCGATGGCGGCAGCGGCCAGCTGCCACTGGGACTGCGCCAGCTGCGCGACGACGACGGCAACTGGAGCGGGGAGATCGGCACCGCCGCCTGCTTCCAGTGCCACGGTGGCAACATCGGCGGGGACGGTGAGAACCCGCTGGGGCTGGACAACCTCGGGCTCGGCAACAGCAACTATGACGTGCTGCAGGACGCCCAGGACAGCGCGCTCTGGGCCGGCACGCCCTTCGCAGAGGCGCTGCCGACGCTCGACGTCAACAGCCTGTTCAACATCGGGATCAAGCAGCGCGGGCAGAATAACGCCGTGGGCGCCTTCGAAATCCTGATCACGGTGCTCGACCTCGATTCGCTCGGGCTCAACCCGAACCCGCTGAAGACCGTGGTCGGTCAGAGCGGCCTGGCGGACATCGCGCATCCGCTGTCGCACACCCAGGACACACCACCCTGGTGGAACCTCGGCTCGCGACCGCGCAAGTTCTTCGACGCCGGCGTATCGGCCGACAGCACGCGCATCATCATGGCCGCCGGCCCCGGTGAGTTCAACGAACTGGTCAGCGCCGACGGCAAGGCCTATCGCGACCGCATCGCCGAATACGATCAGGCACTGGAAGCCTTCTTCCTGTCGCTGGAGTCACCCGAATACCCGGGCGAAATCGACGAGGCCCTGGCCCGCCAGGGCGCCGTCCTCTTCCACGGCCTCGATCTGTGGTCGAGGCCCGGCAACGACGACCATCCGGAGCCGCTGGGCGGCAACGGCTCCTGCGCCAGCTGCCACGGCGCCTATTCGCCGCGCTACGTGCACGACGACAGCTATCTGGAGGACCCGGTCCTGGAAGGCGTCGCCGGCCACATTTCGCCGCTGGAGGTCATCGATACCGACCACGCGCGCTCGGACATGCTGACGCCCACCCTGCGCGAGCGCTGGGATACCACCTACTGGGCCTTCCCCGAGGGCAGCGAGAACTACATCCCGCCCGAGGAGAAGTCGGCCGCGCTGGAAGCCGTCGACGACATGTACCCGACTGCACAGCGCCCGGACGGGGCCTGCGGCTGGGAGAAAGGCGTGATCGGCTACCAGGCGCCACCGCTCTACGGCATCTGGGCCACGGCGCCCTACTTCCACAACGGCTCGGTGCCCACCGTCGAGCAAGTGCTGGATTCCTCGCAGCGACCGGCCATCTGGCAGCGCAGGCTGCGCGAGGAAGGCCCCGTCAAGGGCTTCGACCTGCGCATGGAGACAGCCTACGATTGGCAGCGCCTGGGGTGGAAACACGACGTGCTGAGCTGCACCGACATCCCGGGCAATAACCTCTACAACTGCAACTTCTTCGACGAAGAGGGCCCATCGCTGATCCAGCTGACCGAGAATCTTCTCAACAACGCGGTGGGCCTGACCGGACTGCTGCCGCTGTCGGATCTGCTGGCGGTCGGCGCCTTCGACAAGCGCCTGGTCTACGACAGCCGCATCCTGGGCAATGGCACGGGCGGCCACACCTTCACCGACGTGCTGAGCGAGCAGGAGCGCCGTGCGGTCATCGAATATCTGAAGACGCTGTAGCCCGCGAGCGAAGCGGGGGGCAGCATTGCCACACAAGGCCGGGGCACGCTATCAGCGCGCCCCGGCCTTTCTCGTATGACAATCACCACGCGACTCAGAATCGCGCGCGCAGACTCACCGTGGCGGAACGCGGAGCGCCGTAGAAATTCTGGCGGCTGGGCGACGACACCTTCTCGTAGTACTTCTTGTCGAGCAGGTTCTCGACGACGAGGTTGAGCGCCAGATTCTCGTTCAGGTGGTATCCGAGGCGCGCATTGAGCAGGGTGTAATCACCGGAAATGATGCGCCGGTCCTCGTCGCCGGCGAGAAAGGAGGACGCGGAGAAGAACTCGCTGCGATAAGTCGCGCCCGCCCCAACATCCCATCGCGGCAGACCGATACCGGCGAGATCGTAGCGGGTGAACAGCGTGACCAAGTGTCGCGGCGTGACGGGGCTGAAGATCTCGCCCTGCTGCTCCGGCGGAGCGCGCTTGAACTCGGTATCAGTGTAGGCGTAGCCGACGACGAGATCCCAGTGCGTGGTGGCGGCACCGCGCAGCTCCAGCTCGAAGCCCTGGCTTTCCACCTCGCCCCGGGCCACCGAGACCTCGGGATTGTCCAGGTCGGATACCGCACGATTGTCGTCCAGCAGACGGAAGACCGCCGCCTGGGCGAGCAAGCGTTTCTCCAGCAGCTCGGCCTTGACGCCCAGCTCGACCTGTTCGCCGGTACGTGGCGGCAGGAGCTCGCCCTGCGCGTTGCGGGCGGTCTGCACGACGAAGGTTTCGGCGTAGCTCGCGTAGGGCGAGATACTGTCGTTGATGTCGTAGATCAGCGCGTAGTTCGGGATGAACTGCCTGCCCGGCTCGCTGCGAGCCGAGATCGATCCATCGTCGAGCTGCCGCGTACGGACTTCGTTCCAGCTGAGACGACCGCCGGCCAGGACGCGCAAGCGCTGCGTCGCGCGCAGCTGGACCTGGCCGTATAGCGCGTCCTCTTCGCGCTCGGTGATGCTCTGATAGCCGGGCAAATCGAGGTTCGGGAAGGGAACCCCGTAGTCCGGCTCGAAGATATTGAAATCCAGGTTCTCGCCAACAGCGAAATTGCCGCCGGTGTTGTCGCCCTCGAAATGGCTGGCGCCGAGCGTGAAGCGGTGCTGCCGGTTCCACAGCAGCACCTGATCCGTATAGAAGAGATCGTATTTACGGTCCGCGCCCTCCTGGGCGAAGTCCACGGGCTGCAGCTCGGTGTCGCCATCGGCGCTGGCCGGTGTGGCCGAGCGCGCGGCGCGATAGAACATTTCGCGATAGACGTCGCGGGCGGAGAACTTGATATAACCGCTGCCTCCGAAGCTGTGCTCCAGCTCCACGAAGCTGTCGCGGAATTCCAGATCCTGCCGGTTGTCGCTCAGGCCGGCGAAGGTCGAGCGCGGCAGATCGATGAGCGTGCCGTCGGCAAAGGTCGGCAGCCCCTGGTCGAGAACGGACTCGACCTGCTGGCGGGCAAAGCCAAGGGACAAGGTGGTCTGCGGCAACAGGTCGTATTCCAGCGTGCCGTAGCCCACCGTCTTGTCGGTCCCCAGCTCCGCAACGAAACTCTCGCGCTGATCCTGCACAGCGACGACGCGGCCACGAAGACGCCCGCCCTCGCTGAGCGGGCCGGTGAGGTCCGCAGTCAGGCGCCGCATATTGTCCGAGCCCAGCATGAAGCGCGTCTGCAGCGCCTGCTCGCCGCGCGCGCGCTTGCGAGCGAGGTTGATCGTCCCGCCTGGCTCGCTCGCGCCCTGCAGGAAACCGGCGGGGCCGCGCAGCACCTCGATGCGGTCGTAGAGAGCCGTATCGAGCGCCGTGGAGTAGTTGCCGCCCTGCACGAGCGGGATGCCATCCAGCTGGATGGCGCCAATCTCGAAGCCCCGCGAGCGGATCACATTGAAGTTGCCGGCGCCGTCGAAGCGTTCCACCACCAGGCCCGTGACCTGCTTGGAGATATCCTCGAGCTTCGTGATGTTGCGATCGTCCAGCTCCTGGCGCGTGACGACGCTGATCGACTGCGGGATATCGCGCAGCGAATCCGCGCCCTTGCCGAGCGTCACGGCAGCAGAAGCGTAAGCGTTTACGCTCTCGGTCGATTCCGACCGGCCGCGGACGGTCATCGGCGCCAGCTCGGCGCTGTCATCCGCGGGGGCGCCACTATTCGCGCTCGCTACATCCTCGTCGCCTTGCGCCAAGGCCGAGGCTGTGCCGAGCGTCAAGGACAGCAAGGCGGCCACCTGCATGGCACGCGCGCAGGCTTTTAGCCGCGCGATGTGCGGCGATTCTTCAACAAGATGCATGCAAGGCTCCCTGTCGTGAACGGCGCGCATGCATGGACAAGCATCACGCGAACACGAGTATTAATGCGAATTGTTCGCATAATATTGCACAAGAGGCAGCTTTGCAATCCGCCGGCGAGCTCTGCCTCGCCCGGTAGCGGTATCAAGGGAAGGCCATGCGCGAATCCTGACCGACCGGGGACTTTGCCGCCGACAATGACTCGTCACGCATGCGCCGCGCACGCTGACCGCCCGGCGCGTTCGACGGCAGATTTCCGCCTGCTTAAGGCAGGGAGTTGGCCGCTCTAACCCTTCGCCGGATAGTGCAGCGACTTGAGGCTGGCAACGTCGGAGTCGCGCGACATGCCCAGTTCCTCCAGCTCCGCCAGATACTGCTGCCAGAGCTCGTCCTGGCGGCGGCCGTACTCCTCGAGCAGGTCCCAGGTGTAGAGGCCGGTGTCATGGCCGTCGTCGAAGACGAGCTTGACCGCATAGTTGCCCACGGGCTCGGCGCGCTCGACGCCGACGTTGCGCTTGCCGGGCACCACCACGGGCCGACCGTGGCCCTGCACTTCGGCGGAAGGACTATGCACGCGCAGCAGTTCGAAGGGCAGCCGGTCGACCCGGCCCTCCGCCCAGCTGACCTCGAGTACCTTCGAGCCGCGCTTGATCGCGATGCGAGTCGGTGCCTGCATGGTTAGAGCACGTAACGCGAAAGGTCTTCGTCGGCCGCGATGTCGGCCAGTCGATCGTCGACATAGGCGGCGTCCACGGTGAGCGGCGCCTGCTGCGCGTCGGGCGCGTCGAAGGCGGCCTGCTCCATCAAACGCTCCAGCACGGTGTGCAAGCGGCGGGCGCCGATGTTCTCGGTGGACTCGTTGACGCGCCACGCCGTCTCGGCCAGGCGCTGGATGCCGTCCTCGGTGAAGGTCACTTCCAGCCCCTCCGTACCCAGCAGCTCGCGGTACTGCTGGGTCAGCGAATGGCGCGGCTCGGTGAGGATACGCTTGAAGTCCTCGACCTTGAGCGCCTCCAGCTCAACCCGGATGGGCAGGCGGCCCTGCAGCTCGGGGATCAGATCCGAGGGCTTGGCGACATGGAAAGCACCGCTGGCAATAAAAAGGATGTGGTCGGTGCGCACCGAGCCGTACTTCGTCGAAACGGTGGAACCCTCCACCAGCGGCAGCAGGTCGCGCTGCACGCCCTCGCGGGAGACGTCACCGCCGCCCATCTCGCCGCGCTTGCAGACCTTGTCGATCTCGTCGAGGAAGACGATGCCGCTCTCCTCGGCGCTCTTCAGGGCCTCGGCCTTGATGGCCTCCTCGTCGATGAGGCGACCAGCCTCTTCGTCGACAAGCTGCTTCCAGGCACGGCCGATGGTGATCTTGCGCGTCTGCTGGTTCTTACCCTGCATGTTCTGGAACATGGACTGCAGCTGCTGGGTCATTTCCTCCATGCCCGGCGGCCCCATGATCTCCATCTTCGGGCCGGCCGCGGAGAGATTGAGCTCGACCTCCTTGTCGTTGAGCTTGCCCTCGCGCAACTGCTTGCGGAAGACCTGGCGCGCGGCCTGGCCTTCGGAGGCACTCTGGTTGCTGCCCGATTCGCTGTGCTGCCTCGCCGGCGGCACGAGCGCGTCGAGGATGCGCTCCTCGGCCGCCTCCTCCGCCTGCACACGCACCTGCTCCATGGCGTTCTCGCGCGTCTTCTTCATCGAAGCATCGACGAGATCGCGGATGATCGACTCGACATCCTTGCCGACATAGCCCACTTCGGTGAATTTCGTCGCTTCCACTTTGATGAAGGGCGCACGCGCGAGCTTGGCCAGCCGGCGCGCGATCTCGGTCTTGCCGACGCCGGTGGGCCCGATCATGAGGATGTTCTTGGGCGTGATCTCGGCGCGGATCTCTTCGTCGAGCTGCTGCCGCCGCCAGCGGTTGCGAAGGGCAATCGCCACCGCACGCTTGGCTTCGGACTGGCCGATGATGTGGCGATCCAGCTCGGCGACAATCTGGCGCGGCGTCATCATGGTCTCGCCGCGGCTCTCCTGCTGCATGACTGTGGCTTCCATCGGATCAGCCCTTGGTGGCGGCCGGCAGCCGCTCGACGGTGAGTGAATGATTGGTATAGATGCAGATGTCGGCGGCGATGTGCATCGCCTTGTCGACGATCTCGTGGGCGGGCAGCTCCGTGTTGTCGAAGAGCGCCCGCGCAGCGGACTGCGCAAAGGGCCCGCCCGAGCCGATGGCCATGACGCCGTCCTCCGGCTCCATGACGTCGCCGTTGCCGGTGATCATCAGTGAGGCCTCGGCGTCCGCCACCAGCAGCATGGCCTCCAGACGGCGCAGCATGCGGTCGGTGCGCCAGTCCTTGGCCAGCTCCACGGCCGAGCGCAGCAGATTGCCGCCGTGCTGTTCCAGCTTGGCCTCGAAGCGCTCGAAGAGCGTGAAGGCATCAGCCGTGCCGCCGGCGAAGCCGGCCAGCACCTTCTCGTTGTAGAGCCGCCGCACCTTGCGCGCATTGCCCTTGACGGTGGTGTTGCCCATGCTGACCTGGCCATCGCCGCCGATGGCCACCTCGTCGGGCCGCCGGACACAGAGAATCGTGGTGCCGTCGAACTGCTGCATGCGCGGAGCGCTCCTTCGGGTCGGACTCACCAACCTTGGGGCGACAGTGGGTGAATCAAGGCTTGCGCCCGTGTGCGGAGAAGCCTGGAACCGCAGATTTCGCAGATTGACGCAGATTCCTGGCTTTGATCACGCGATGTCGCGAAGCGACGAGCCAGACCGGATCCGTGCCCTTTGAGGGCGGCCGAGGCGGGCGTCGCGCGCAGGCGTCGCTCGGCACGGACGCCGAGCGAGCGCGATCAGGCCAGGGATGGCCTGTTCGCGCGTGCGCCGAGCACGTCGCCCGGCTCGGGAACCTGCCGCAACGCAGTTGCGGCAGGCCGCCCGGCGGGCACCATGGCTTTGGTTACTTTGGCCGAAACCAAAGTAACCCGCGCCAAGCGCAAGGCGACAATCGGTAGCGCCAATGTCATAGGGCGCGGAAACGCGTGCATCAAGGGGGCCGACTGCCACCCCGGCAACGGCATAGCCGGTCAAGCCTTGTCAGGACCACTCCGCCGCGCCCGCGGATGCGCCCCGCGATAGACCTTCGCCAGATGATCGAAATCCAGCTGCGTATAGATCTGCGTGCTCGACAGGCTGGCGTGCCCCAGCAGCTCCTGCACGGCGCGCAAGTCGCCGGAGCCCTCCAGCATATGCGTGGCGAAGGCGTGCCGCAGGCGGTGCGGATGCACCGGCACGCCCAGTCCGGCCTCACCGGCACGGCGCGCCAGCCGCTGCTGGATGGCACGCCGCGAAAGGCGCGTGCCGCGCGCCGACACGAAGAGCGCCGGGCAATCGGCCGCGGCCAATTCGCCGCGCCGCTTCTGCCAAGCGGCCAGAGCCGCACGCGCCTCAGCCCCCACCGGCACTACGCGCGTCTTGCCACCCTTGCCAAGCACGCGCAGCTCGTCGCCAGCGGCCAGATCCTGGACGTCCAGCGCGGCCAGCTCGGCCAGACGCAGGCCGCTGGAGTACAACAACTCGACCACCGCACGGTCGCGCGCGGCCAGCGCATCATCGGCGGCGGGCGCGTGCTCGGCGAGCGCACCGGCCTGCTCGCGGGTGAGCGTGCGCGGCAGGCGCTTTTCCCCGCGCGGCGCGCGCAGCCCCTGCGCCGGGTTGGCGGCGGCGAGATCCTCGTCCATCAACCAAGCGTAGAAGCTGCGGATGCTGGAGAGATAGCGCTGGATGCTTGCCGGCTTGTGGCCGGCCTGGCTGCGCTGCGCCACGTAGCGCCGCAGCAGGTGGACATCCACCGCTGCCACCGTCTCGACGCCGTACTCGGCCGCGAAGACGCGGAAAGCGTCGAGATCGCGGCGGGCCGCGCTGAGGCTGTGTGGCGAGCCGCGGCGCAGATGCTGCAGGGCCTGCAGATAGCGCTCGACGGCCGCGTCGATGCGCATCAGCTCAGACGCGCGCGCAGGCTACCGGCCAGCAGCTCGGCCAGCATCTCCAGGAAGAGCTTGCCCTGGTCGGCCGTGAAGCGCTCGGCGTCGGCCGCACCCAGCACCAGCAGGCCGATGGTCTCGCGCTTGTCGACCGGCACCACCGCCGCCGATGCCGGCAGCGGATCGGCGCGCGGGAAAAGCAGACGCGCGCGCTCGGCGTCCAGCGGCCCGGTCTCGATGAGTCGGGTACGAAAGCTGTTATCGAATGCATGCGCCACTGACCCCTTGGGGTCGATGCGCGACAGCCCGGCGATATCGCTGCGCCGCAGCTTGGCGCCGAGCACGCCGAGATAGATGGCGTCGAACTCGAACTCCTCGCGCAGCTGCTTGCGCAGATTGTCCACAAGAACCGCCAGCGTCGGTGCGCGCAGCAGCAGATGTGCGATCTTCAGGATCTTGCGCGCGCGCTCCTCGTTGTCGCGGGCGGTGTCGGTGAGCTGGCTCATACGCGCTTCCAGTCGCGCATTCTTGGCGCGCAGCCACTCGACCTGCCGCTCGATCAGCGAGCTGGCGTGGCCGCTCTCGTGCTGCAGATCCACCTGTTCCAACAGCTCGGGGTGCTTCTGCAGGAACTCCGGGTGCGCCAGCAGCCATTCGCGCACGCTATCGGCGTCGAGCCCAGGTGCATCGTCGGCGGGAGTGGACGCTACCGATTCGGCCATTGCAGACATCCGTCGTAAACATGAGTGGCCGGTCCGCGCATGCGCACCGGCGATTGCGGCGAGGATAGCGAACCGGACCAGGCAATGTGCAGGCTGCCACCGCGCAGCTCCAGTGTCACGGCCTCGTCGGCCAGACCGCGCAGCACCGCCGACACGGCGGCCGCGCAGGCGCCGCTGCCACAGGCCAGTGTCTCGCCGGCGCCGCGCTCGTAGACGCGCAGCCGACCCTCGCCGCGGCCCTGCATCTGCAGGAAACCGACATTCACCGAGGCCGGAAACAGCGGCAGCGCCTGCAGCGCCGCGCCCAACTCGGCGACCGGCGTGGTATCGACGTCGTCGACCAGCAGCACTGCGTGCGGATTGCCGAGCTGCACGAGCCCGACGCGCAGAAGGCCGAAGCCGGGCACCTCCAGCTCGTGCTCGGCCGCTGGCGCGGCATCCAGGCGGCTGGGCAACGCCGCCGGCTCCAGGACCGGCGGCGCCAACTCGACCTCGTAGTCGGCATCGTCGCAGCGCGCGATATGCATGCGCGTATCGCTGGTACGCACGCTCAGGCGATCCTTGTCGGACAAGCCCTGCCCGTGGATGAACAACCCCAGGCAGCGCGCACCGTTGCCGCACTGGCCGGAGCGGCTGCCATCGGCGTTGTAGATGCGGTAGCCGAAATCCTCGTCGCCGGCGGGCGGATCAACGACCAGCACCTGGTCGGCGCCGACGCCGAAATGGCGGTCGCAGAGCCAGGCGAGCTGCTCGGTGCTCGGCGCGAAGGCTTGCCGCGTAGCGTCGACCACGACGAAGTCGTTGCCCAGGCCGTGCATCTTCGAAAAGCGCAGCGCCTCGATCATCGCGCCACCTCGGGCGCGTCGCGCCGGATCAGCGCAATCATGCGCCGCGCCAGTTCCGGGCCCTGATCCTCCTGGATGAAATGGCCGCCACGCAGGCGGTCATGCGGCTGGCCGGCTGCGCCCGGCACGTGCCGCTGCAGCGCACGATCGGCCTTGCCCAGAATCGGGTCGCCAGCGCCGAAGAGCGTGACAAAGGGCTTGTGGAAGTTGCCCAGCGCCTGCCAGGCAGCACGGTTGGCGGGCACGGCCGGGTCCTTCGGGGTCGTCGGAACCAGCGCCGGAAAGGCGCGTGCGCCGGCCTGATAGCGCGCGGCCGGGAAGGGCGCGTCATAGGCCGCGCGCTCGGCGGGGCTGAGCTTGCGCGCCGAGCCGAAGTCGACGATGCGCCCGGTGGGAAACACCGGGGTGTAGAGCGCGAAGGCACGCCATAGATGAAAGGCCGCCGGCACACCGTGATCGCCAGTGGGCAGCATGCCGTTGCCGACGACGATGCGCGCGAAGCGTTCCGGATGCTCGCCGGCCAGCCGCAGGCCGAGCAGCGAGCCCCAGTCCTGGCAGAAGAGCGTGATGTCGCTCAGCCCCTGCTGTTCGACCCAGTGCCACAGCCAGTCGGCGTGACGCTGGTAGGAGTAATCGGCCACGCGCGGCAGCTTGTCGCTGCGGCCGAAACCGATCAGATCCGGCGCCAGCACGCGCATGCCGGCCTCGGCCAGCGGCGGAATCATGTGGCGGTAGAGATAGCTCCAGGTGGGCTCTCCGTGCAGCAGGAGCACGACGGGGCCGTCGGCCGGACCGGCCTCGACGTGCGCCATGCGGAGGCCGTCGACCTCCGTGTAGCGGGGCTCGAAGGCGAAATCCGGCAGCGCCGCAAAGCGCGCCTCAGGAGTACGCAGGACATCCATAAATCGGCACCTGTGGGCGGTGGCAATGGGCCCGGCGCATTGCCGGGCCGCGAAGCCGCATGATAGAAGGCTTCATCCAATCGCAAGGGGCGGGCGCATGCAAGTGCTGGGACTCGATATCGGCTTCGGCTTCACCAAGGTCACCGACGGCCGCAGTCACCAGATCTTCAAGTCGGTGGTGGGCGAAGCCGCCGAGGCCGCCTTCAACAACACCATCAACCCCGGTTCGGCGGCACCCTTGGGCCCCCACCGCCAGATCACCATCGGCGAGGAATCCTACTTCGTCGGCGAAACCGCCGAAGCGGAATCGCGCGGCCGCGGCTTCACGCTCGACCAGCAGCAGCTGCTGTCGCGCTACGCGCGCGTGCTGGCGGCTGCCGCCATCGCCCCCATGGTGCCCTCGGGCGAGCCGCTGCGCGTGGTCACCGGTCTGCCCATCAGCTTCCTGCGCCGCCACCGCGACGGGCTGACGGCACTGCTGCAGCAACGACAGCAGGTGACGCTGACGCATGCCGACGGCAGCACCGAGGACAAACAGATTCACATCGAGAAGGTGCGCGTCATCCCGCAGCCTTTCGGCGCGCTTTTCAACAACATGCTCAATGAGCACGGCAAGCCCTCGGCGCAACGCTTCGTCACCGAGAAGCTGGGCATCATCGATATCGGCTTCCGCACCGCCGACTACGCGATATCGGACCGCACGCGCTACTCCGAGCGGGGCTCGCAGTCCTCCGACGCCGGCATCTCGCTGGCCTACACCGCCATCGCCAATTCCCTGACCGAGCAGTCCGGCGTGCAGGTGGAGCTCTACCGGCTCTACGAGGCCGTCGAGCGCGGCTCGATCAAGATCAAGGGCAAGCGCTACGACCTGACCAAGCTCACCGAGCGCGCTTTCCGCTCGCTGGCCACGCGCGTGTCCAATGAGGTCAACCGCCTGTGGGCCGACGACTGGGATCTCGACGCCGTCGTGCTCTCCGGCGGGGGCAGCGGCGCGCTACTGCCCTATCTGCAGCCACTGCTGGAGCACGAGCTGCTGCCCGTCACCGAGGGCGAGGACCCGCGCCTGCTCAACGTCCGCGGCTATTACAAATACGGCCTGCACCTCTGGCCCCCCGAGGCGGCACGTCAGTCGACGCGGTAGAGCGATTTCATCTCCTCCAGCGCCTCACTGGTGAAGACGGCCAGGCGCTGCATGCTGGGCAGCGTGTCGCGGCAGCCGGTAAAGCCGAAGTTGAGGGTGTCGGCATAGCTGACGCAGGTGATGTTCAGCGCCTGGCCGTGCGCCACCAGCGACACCGGATACATCGCCTCCAGCCGCGCGCCACCCATGTAGAGCGGCTGCTTCGGGCCGGGGACGTTGGAGATGGCGAGATTGAACATCGGCGCCGTGCGCCCGCCCAGATGCAGCAGCAGCTGGGCGATATAGGGCCCCATGAGCATCATCGTGTAATGGTCCAGCGCGTCCTTGGGCAGCGACTGCAGGTTCTCCTTGGCACGGCGCGTCGAGCGCTGGATGGCCTCCATGCGCTTGCGCGGATCAGCGATGTCGGTAGCCAGACTGGCGACGATGAAACTGATGGCCGTGCCCACCGCGACATCATCCTGCGGCCGCACTGATACCGGGATACCCGCCGTCAGCGAGCGCCGCGGCATGGCATTCACTTCCTTGAGATAGCGCCGCAGCGAGCTTGCGCACAGACCGAGCACGACATCGTTGAGGGTGCCCCCCGATGCCTCGGCGACGCGCTTGAGCAGCGGCATGTCGTACTGCTGCGTGGCGAAGCGGCGCTGACCGGAGATGCGCTTGTTGAGTACCGAGCTGGGCGCGTCGTAGGGGCGCACCAGATCGTCGCCGCTGTGCGAGCCGACGCGATAGGAATCGAAGAGTGCGCGTGCGGCGGTCGGCACGCCGCCGCCAAAGCGATGCAGCGAGGGCATCGCGAGCTGCGTGCGCGCGGTCGCCGAGGCAGTGCCGCTGCCGCGCGCCTTTTCATAGTCAGCCCCCACGCTCCAGGGCGGCACGAAGGGCGTCTTCGGGTCGCTGCTCATCGCGCGCTGGACCATGCGCATGCCGCCAACGCCGTCGACCAGCGCGTGATGCATCTTGGTGTAGATGGCGAAGCGATTGTTCTCCAGCCCCTCGATGAGATGGCATTCCCAAAGTGGGCGCGTGACATCCATGGGATGGCTGTGCAGGCGCGAAATCAGCACGCCCAGTTCGCGCTCGCCGCCGGGCGCGGGCAGCGCCGAGTGCCGGAAGTGATAGTCGATGTCCAGATCGTCGTCGCGCTCCCAGGCCGGTAGCACACCGCGCAGCGGCGACGGCTTCAGGCGCAGATTCCAGGGCGGCGCGAAGCTGCGCGACGCGCGCGCCTGCGCGGCGAGGTTGCTCAGAAAATCCCGCGGTGCGCCCTCAGGCAACGAGAAAATCTGCAGCCCCGCCACATGCATGGGGGTGTGGGGGCTGTCGACATAGAGCCAGGCGGCGTCCATGGGCTTCAGGCGCGTCATTGCGATCTCCCTACTTGCGCACTCGGTGCGGCGTATTTTTCTGGACCTAGTGTAGGGATGTGCACACGATATGTGTTACGGACTTTGGCACGCGCCGCGCCGGTGGCATACTGATTGAACGAGCGTTAGGCAATTTCCGGAGGAGAGACCGATGAACAAGGCCGCCCAAGCCGTAGAAACCACCGCCGTCGAATCGGCGGACCATGAGGAGATCCGTCGTGTCTTCGCCGCCCAGCGCGACACCATGCTGGCCTGGCGCCAGTCCACGGCCGCCGAGCGGCTGGGGCGCATCCAGCGCCTGGTCGACGCCGTGCGCGCCCATACCGACGAGATCGTCGAGGCTGGCGCCAAGGACTTCCGCAAGCCGCCCGAGGAGGTCCACCTCACCGAGATCCTGCCCATCTACATGGAGGCCAAGGACGCACAGCGCCACCTCAAGAAGTGGATGAAACCGGAGAAGGTGGCGCCGACGCGCATGATGGTGGGCACCAAGGGCTACATCCAGTACGAGCCCAAGGGCCGGGCGCTGATCATCTCGCCCTGGAACTACCCGCTGAACCTCAGTCTCGGGCCGATGGTGTCGGCGCTGGCCGCCGGCTGCCCCGTCATCCTCAAGCCCTCCGAGATGACCCCGCACATGAGCGCGCTCATGAGCCGCCTCATCCGTGAGACCTTCGACGAAACCGAGGTCGCGGTCTTCGAAGGCGAGGTGGATGTCAGCCAGACCCTGCTCGACCTGCCCTTCGATCACATCTTCTTCACCGGTAGCCCGGCCGTCGGCAAGATCGTCATGGGCGCAGCCGCCAAGAATCTGACCAGCGTGACGCTGGAGCTGGGCGGCAAGTCGCCGACCATCGTCGATGAAACCGCCGACATCAAGGCGGCGGCCCAGACCATCGCCTGGGGCAAGTACACCAACAACGGCCAGACCTGCATCGCGCCCGACCACATCTACGTGCACAACAAGGTGCGCGAGGACTTCGTGCGCGCCACGGTCGAGGCCCTGCAGAAGGCCTACGGCGATTCCGCCGACGCGCAACAGGAATCCCCTTTCCTCGCGCGCATCGTCAACGCCAATCACACCGCGCGCATCAAGGGCCTGCTGGATGACGCCAAGGAGCGCGGCGGCCGCGTTCTCTACGGCGACACAGTGGACGAATCGGATCGCTACATCGCACCGACCCTGCTCACCGACCTGCCCGACGACGCCAGGATCATGGAGGAGGAGATCTTCGGTCCGCTGCTGCCCATCATCGGCTACGACTCCCTGGACGAGGTCATCGGCAAGGTCAATGATGCGCCCAAGCCGCTGGCGCTCTACATCTGGAGCAAGAACGAGAAGAACATCGACGAGGTCATGCACCGCACCAGCTCGGGCGGCGCCTGCATCAACCACGCCGTAGTGCACTTCCTGCACGGCCACCTGCCCTTTGGCGGCGTCAACAACTCCGGCATCGGCAACGCACACGGCCTATTCGGCTTCAAGGCCTTCTCGCACGAGCGCGCCGTGGTCCGCACGCGCTTCATGCTGGCGCGGATGTTCTTCCCGCCGTACACGAAGCTCACCAACTTCATCATCAAGATCCTGCCCAAGAGCCTCTGAGCCTCGGGACGGCGGTTCTGGCTGAACATCCGGCCGGCACGGTGCCGCCGCCGAGCCGGCGGCGCACCAATACGCGGCTGCGCATCATCAAGGCCGCCGCCGAGGTCTTCGCCGAATGCGGCGCCGAGGCAGCCACTGTCGCGGCCATCCTGCGGGCGGCCGGTGTGTCGCGCCGCACCTTCTACCAGTTCTTCCGCGACAAGCAGGATGCGCTGGCCGCCGTCTACGAGCGCTCCACCGAGCATCTGCTGCGCCTGCAGGCACCCGCCGTGGCGCGCGGTGACAGTGGGCTGGCCTGCATCCTGAACGGGCAGGACACCTACATGCACTTCGTCGCGGCCGCCGGGCCGATCGTGCGCGTGCTCGCCACCGAGTCGCTGCGCCCGGACAGCCCGCTGGCGCCGCACCGGAGCACGCTGCATCAGCGCATCGCAACACTCTACGGCGACGCCTACGAGCGGGCGGAAGGCCAGCAGCTGGACCCGCTGGTACTGATGAGCGCCATCCTGCTTGTGGAGAGCGTCAGCATCCACGTCATGAGCCAGCGCGACACGGCGCCCGACAGCGTCGAGCGGGCGATCAGCGTGCTGCGCGAACTGGTCGCCCGCATGCTGGAACCGCCACCGACCGTCGCCTGACGGTCGGCGGCGGGGCCGGGCATCCCTCAGCGCACGCCCTTGTTGCGCAGTGCGGCGGGCGCGAAGTCGCTCGGACTGCGGTCGATGGGCTCGTAGAACTTGTCCGATTCGTTGCGCAGCGTCATCGCCAGATAGCGACCCGACTGCAGGTCGTGCTTGACCTCCAGCGCCGTGCTCAGGAAGGGAACATCGTAGAAGGGCATGGTGTGCAGCTCGTCGACGCGCCAGAGCTCGTCGCGGTTGTCGTACTTGTCCTGCACGTGCACGATCCAGCTGTCCTCGTCGAGATACATCGTGCGGCGCTTATAGATGTGCGAGGTGCCCTCCTTGAGGGTGGCCTCCACAACCCAGACGCGGTGCAGCTCGTAGCGCGTGTGCTCGGGATTGACGTGGCCGGGCCGCAGCACATCGCCGATGGATAGCGCGGTCGAGCTGGCGCGATAGGCGTTGTAGGGGATGTACATCTCCTGCTTGCCGACCAGCTTCCAGTTGTAGCGATCCGTCGCGCCGTTGAACATCGCGAAGTCGTCGTTGGTACGCAGGCCGTCGGCGGCCGTGCCAGGATTGTCATAGGCGACATTCGGCGCCAAGCGCACGCGGCGCTGGCCGGGGTTGTAGGTCCAGGCCTTGCGCGGCTGGGCGACCTGGTTGGCGTATTCATGCACCAACAGGATACTGCCCGACAGCCGCGGCGGCTCCAGCACCATCTGCAGGAAGTAGAAGAGCAGGTTGTCCTGCCGCTCCTCCGGCGCGCGCTGCTGGTTGCTGTAGTCGAAGTCATACTCGTAGTCGAAGCGCACCAGGTTGTAGTCGCCGCCCTCGGTGACCGCCGCCTGCGCCCAGCTGGTCGAGTACATATCGCCCTTGTAGGTCGTCAAGTGGTTCCAGATGGCCTCGACGCCGCTCTGCGGAATCGGAAAGGCGAGACCGCCGGAAGCGCCCTCGAAGCCGTTGCCGCCCTCAACCAGCGAGACGCGGGTGGCGTTCTGCCGGGTTTCCTCGTAGTAGCCCTCGGGATAGGCAGCGCTGCGATGACTCGGATAGACCGGCATTTCCCAGGTGTCGTAGCGCTTCAGCAGCGCGATCTGACCCGGGCTGAGCTTGTCCGCGTACTGCTCGTAGTTGTCTCCGTCGATGACGAAGAGCGGCTCCTCGTCAGCGTAGGGATCCGGATAGGACCCGCCGGGCTCGAAGTCGGGATGCACTTTGGTGAGCCCACCCTCCCAGGCCGGGATGCTGCCGTCGTCGTTGCCGGCGCGCTCGGCGCCCATGGGCGTGAGCGAATCGCCCAGCTTCTCGGCGGCTTCGGGCGAGACGCCGGCGTGGATGCTGCCCGCGACCATCATCAGGCAGGCGGCGGTAATGCTGTGCTTGGCTGTCATGAAGTTCTCCGTGCGGACGCGTTCAGAATGCGTACGAGACGCTGATGTTCAGGAAGTCGCGGTCGCCGTTCGGATTGGCGCTGGTCGCATAGTTCTGAGGCTGGCCTTCGGGCGGGGGCAGCAGATCCGTGCCCGAATAGGTGCGACCACCGAAGAAGCTCGTGTAGGCCACATTCGCCTGCCAGCGATTCAGATAATTGACCTCCACGCCGGCGGTGAGGGCCATGGTGTCCTCGTTGAAGGTGGCGCTGACGCCGTTGACGTCGTGCGCGAAGACCAGCCGCGGGCTGATGTTGGCCGCCCCCAGGGCGTTGTCGTAGGTCAGCGCACCCACCAGGCGATAGCCCCAGGAGGTGCGCGTGGCGAAGCCCTCTTCCTGGATAGAACCGCCGGAGGCCGCGCCGTCCGCCTGGATCAGCTGGTCGCCGCTCTGGATGGGCAGGCCGGAGCCCGGCGCGGGCAGCGCCACGCCGGGGCCGGCGTAGAACTGGTCGTCAGGCAGCATCTGCCGGGTAACGCCGACCTCGCCGAGGGTGACCAGCTGATTGGCGCCGAACTGCGGGCCGAAGGACTTGGTGAGCGTCATCTGCGCCTGGTGCACGCCGACGCGGTCGTAGCCCTGAATGACGGTGCCGGGAGCGGTCAGAATGGCTTCGGGCGCCATATTGCCGCCGCCCACATCGACGAAACCCTGCCCGGTGACGCTGTTGGAGACGCCCAGCGAGGCCATGACCAACTCCGGGCCGGAGATCTGCACCGGCTGGTTGGGCCGATAGGAGTATTCACCCTGGATGGCGATGCCGGCCGGTGCGCTGGTATTGAAGCTGAGGCCGAAGAGATTAATGTTGCCCGGGTAGCTGCCGAAGTAGCTCGCCCGGCAGCTGGGGGTATCCGCCGCCTCGCTGCAGGTGGGCAGCGCCCCGTTCAGGCTATTGGTGCCACTGCTGCCAGGCGAAGCGTTGTCGCCCTGGATCGTCGACAGATGCGGCGTGCGGCTGTGGTAGTGCAGGTAGTAAAGGCCGAACTCGGTGTTGCCCAGCGCCTGCGAGAAGTAGCGGAAGGCCACGCCACCCTGCTTATAGCCCTCGGGGTCATCGCGAAACTCGCGCGGCAGCCAGACCATGGCCGCGTCGTCCTCCACAGGGCTGGTCAGCGCGCTGTTGTCGTCCTTGCGGCGGCCGAAGGTCACGACCACCTTGTCGCCGTCGTTGGACAGGGTGTCGTTGGTGGAGAAGAAAGAGCCGCGCGGATCGATCTCGGTCCGGCGGAAGGCCGTGAGCCACACGAATTCCATGCTCATGGCGTTGCTGAGCTGCATCGAGCCCCAGAGCATCGGCGTCGGCGTCAGCGCCTCGCGCAGCTCCGAGCCGGGCGCGCGAATGCGCGCGACATCGATGGGATTGATGCTGTTGATGCTGTTGCGGATGAAGGTGCTTTCGCCCCAGTTCACGACCTGATTGCCGAAGCGCAGCGCAACCGAACGGTCGGCGACGCGGAAGCGGCCGAAGACGAAGAGGTCGAGCAGGTCGATGTCGTGCTGCAGGCGTCCGCGCGCGCGCCGACCCAGCTCGTAATTGCCGGGCTCGCGGTCGCTTACCGGCAGACCGTCGGCGTCGAAGCGCGCCTCGCGGTCGTCGGCGTCCGTGGCGATCTGGTCGTAGAAGTAGCTGAAGCGCGAGAACAGGCCGTAGTTGCCGCGGCGCAACTCGAAGTCATGCGTCGCCTTGGCCACCGCCGCGACGACATCGCCGGCCTCGAAGCCGAGGTTGCCATCGTCGCCGTTGGCGGAACGCGCCAACCCGCCGTTGCTGATACCGATCTGATCGGCATCCGGGTCCTGCGTCCGGAATGTCGCGCCAATCGACAGCGTGGTATCCAGCCGCGCATCGAATCCCGCGACGTTGAAGCTGTTCGCCGGTGCCACCAGCGGCAGCGCCAGCGCCAGGCCAGCGGCGCCCAGGCGCAAGCGCCCCCCGAGTCTGCTCTGCATTGTCGTCTCCTTCGTCCCGCACCAAAACGGCCGGCCAGAAGCCGGAACCCATCTGCGTGGCGGTACGCGGCAGCGCCCGCCAACTTGTATATGCTCTGTTTACATCACTAATATGCGAGCGGTGGCCAAGGGACACCCGACTCCGGGCGCCAAGCTGGTGACCGGGGGCGACAGCGGCAAGCAAGGGGGACAAGCGATGCAACGGAGCGCAAGCAGCCTCAGCAGCTGGGCCCTCGCCATCCGGCGGACGCTGGACGACGCCGGGCACGACGGGCTGGCGCTAATGCACCGCGCCGGTATGGACCCGGCAGCGCTGAGCGACCCCGACGCGCGCTACCCGCTGGCGCAGACCACACGGCTTTGGCGCCTCGCCGTCACCGAGACCGGCGACCCCTGCATCGGCCTGCGCGTGGCCAGCCGCATCGGCCAGACCACCTTCCACGCGCTGAGCTATGCGCTCATGGCCAGCAGCACGCTGCGTGAATCCTTCGAGCGGCTGACCCGCTATTGCCGGATGGTCACCGACGCCGTCGACATGGACTTCACGCGCGACGGCAACTGCTACCGCCTCCGGATCCGTGTTCCCGAAGACGGTGAACAGCCCGCCTTCGAAGCGCTCGACGCTTTCGTCGCAGCCTATGTCCGCATGTGCCGCTCGGCGCTGGGCCGGCACTACAGCCCGCTGCGCATCGAGCTGCAGCGGCCGGAGCCGGCCGAGGCCGACTGCTTCCGCCGCATCCTGCGCGCACCGCTGTGCTTCAGCGCGCCGATGACCGAGCTGGTCTTCGACGCCGCCAGCCTGGAGCAACGCCTGGAAACGGCCAACCCGGAGCTGGCGCGTCACAACGACGCCGTCGTGCTGCACTACCTGGCGCGCTTCGATCGCGAGGACACCGTCGCCCGTGTACGCGCGACGCTGGTCGAACATCTGCCGCGCGGCGAACCCTCGCAGGGCTTCGTCGCCGACCGGCTGGGCCTGAGCGCGCGCAGCCTGCAGCGCCGGCTCGCCACCTTCGGCGTGACCTACAAGACGGTGGTGGACGAAGCGCGGCGCGAGCTGGCGCTGTCCTATCTGAGCCGCAACCTCACCAGCGTCACCGAAGTCACCTATCTGCTGGGCTTCTCGGACACCAGCAGCTTCGCGCGCGCTTTCCGGCGCTGGACCGGCGCCACCCCTACGCAATGGCGTCGCAGCCGGGCAGCACACGGTGTGACTGCGACCACGCGCGTCATCGCGACCGACGCCCAGCCGCTAGGCGCGGCCGGAAGCCCCTAGCGGCCGACACAGTGGCCACGGCTACACTGGCCGGCCACACCCGTCATCAACGCGCAGCCCGCAAGGCCGCGCGCGCCAGGTCACCCCATGCATCCGCCGCTACGCCGCCTTCTCCGCCGCACCCGACCGACGCTTGCCACAACGCTCATCGGCGCGCTGCTCGCCGGCGCCGCGCTGCCAGCCACCGACAGCGTCGACACCCGGCGGGGCGAGCACGCCGAGACGCTGCACGGCATTCGCGTCGCAGACCCCTACCGCTGGCTGGAGGACACGGCGTCTTCCGAAGTCGGCGACTGGGTGGCGCGCCAGAACCAGCAGGCGCGCCGTCATCTGGGCGCGCTGCCGCAGCACGAGGCCTTCGTTGAAGGGCTGACCGCTCTCTGGGACTACGAGCGGCGCAGCCTGCCCGGGCTCAGCGCCAGCGGCGCGCAGGTCTTCGAGGTCAACAGCGGGCTGCAGGAGCAGCCTGTGCTGCACTTCCGGGCCGCCCCCGAAGCCGAGGCGAGGGTGCTGCTCGACCCCAACGCCATCGACGCCGAGGAACCGCTCTCGGTGGCCGACTACGCGCTGTCGCCGGATGGCGAGCTGCTGGCCTACGCGCTGTCGCGCTCGGGCTCGGACTGGCGCACCATCCGCGTGCGCCGCACCGCCGGCGGCGAGGACCTGCCAGTGACGATCCGGCGCGTTAAATTCTCGGACATCGCCTGGAGCGCCGACAGCGCCGGCTTCTTCTACTCGCGCTACCCGGAGGCCCCCGACACGGCGGACGAGAGCTTCGACCCGCTCGCCCACCAGCAGCTGCGCTTCCACGCCATCGGCAGCGACCCCGCCAAGGACCCGGTGGTGCGCGCCGATCCCGAGCACCCGCGACGCGGCTTCTCGGCGGAGGTCTCCGACGACGGCGCCTGGCTGTTCCTCTACGACTGGGAGGGCACGCGCCACAACCGGCTGCACGTCCAACGCCTGTACCGTGACGCCCGCGCCCGCCTCAGCGGCGAGACGGTTCCCGTCGTGCGCGAGCTGCGCGCGGACTTCGAGGTTGTCGGCAATCACGGCGACACCCTCTATGTGCTGAGCAACGACGCCGCGCGCGGGCGCATCTTCGCCGTCGATCCCGGCGCACCGCAGGACTGGCGCCCGGTCATCCCCGAAGGCGAGGATGTGCTGCGCGACGCGCGGCTTGTAGGCGGCAAGCTCGTCGTGCACGCGCTGCGCGACGCAGCTTCGGTGCTGCGCGTGCACGACCGGCACGGCAAGCTGCTGCGCGAGATCAAGCTTCCCGGTCTGGGAACCATCACGGGCATCCGCGGCCGCGCCGAGAGCTCGCGGCTCTACTACGGCTTCACCAGCCCGACGCAGCCGACTCGGCTCTACGGCCTCGATCTCCACAGCGATGCCGAGGCCGATCTGCTGCACGCACCAGCGGTCGCCTTCGCTGCCGAGGCCTACGTCACGCACCGCGGCTTCGCCAGCTCGCGCGACGGCAGCCGCATCCCGGTGCTGGTGACGCATCGCCGCAACATCGAGCATGACAGCGACAACTCCACCGTTCTCTACGGCTACGGCGGCTTCAACATCGCGCTGACGCCTCGCTTCTCGGTGCCGGCAGCCGCCTGGCTGCAGGCCGGCGGCGTCTGGGCCATCGCCAATCTGCGCGGCGGCGGCGAATACGGGCGTGCCTGGCACGAGGCCGGCATCCGCACCAACAAAACCAATACCTTCGACGATGTCATCGCGGCGGCCGCGTGGCTCAAGAACGAGGGGTACTCGAAGCCCGCTCGCATGGCGCTGCACGGCGCCTCCAACGGCGGAATGGTGGTGGGCGCGGTGCTCAACCGCCGGCCCGATCTCTTCGCCGCGGCCGTGCCCGCCGTCGGCGTCATGGATCTGCTGCGCTTCCACGAGTTCACCATCGGCTGGGCCTGGATGCCGGACTACGGCGACCCCGGCGACGCCGAGGATTTCGAGACGCTGCACGCGATCTCGCCCTATCACAACATCCGGCCCGATACCGCCTACCCGGCGACGCTGATCACCACCGCCGACCACGACGACCGCGTCGCCCCCGGGCACAGCTACAAGTACGCCGCCCGCCTGCAGCGCGCTCAGGCCAGCGACGCCCCGGTGCTGCTGCGCGTGCAGACGCAGAGCGGCCACGGCACCGGCAAGGGCACGAGCCAGCGCATTGCCGAATGGAGCGACATTCTCGCCTTCATCGCTGAGCACACCGGACTGGAGCTGACCGAGAACGAGGTCGCGGACGACGCCCGCTAGGGCGCCAGCTCGCGCTCCAGCCGCAATCCCTCGCCACCGTCCTCGTAGTAGCCGGGCAGACGCGTGCGCTCGACATAGCCCAGCGCCGCGTAAAGCGCGCGCGCAGCCGCGTTGTCGGCGCGCACTTCCAGGCGCATGCGCACACAGCCCCGCCGGCGCGCCTCCTGCTCGAGTGTCGCCACCAGCGTGCGGGCCAGCCCGCGTCCGCGCGCGCCGGGCGCGACCACCAGGCTGTAGATGCGCCCGACCCGACTACCGACACGCGTCAACAGCACACTGGCACCGGCCAGCCCATCGACGCCGTCGACGACAAGCATGCAGGCCGAAGGCGAGCGCAGCAGCCGGCGCAGCGAGCGCGCGGACAGACGATCGCCCGGAAACAGCGCCTCCAGCGCAACCAGCGCCGGAAGATCCGCCGCGACGGCCGGGCGCGGCGTCTTCACTGCGGCATGCGGCCGTAGCGGCGCGCGTCGAGCTGGGCGCGCATGTGCGCAATGACACGCTCGTAAAGCGCATGCCCCAGCACCTGATCCTCGACGCCGGCGTCGAGATTGGGGTTGTCGTTGACCTCGATGACCTTGACGCGGCGGCCCGACTGCTTGAGATCGACGCCGTAGAGCCCGTCGCCGATGGCGCGCGCGGCGGCGACCGCGGCGCGCAGCACCGCACGCGGCGCCTCTTCGACGGGAATCGTCTCGTGCGCACCCTCATCGACACCGCCGGCGCCATCGCGCTTGACGATCTGCCAGTGCGCCTTGGCCATGAAATAGCGGCAGGCGTAGAAGGCCTCGCCGCCGATGACGCCGATGCGCCAGTCGTAGTCGGTGGGCTCGAAGGCCTGCGCAACGATGATATCGGAGCGCTCCAGCATGGCCTGCGCGGCGCGCTTCAGCGCCGCGGCGTCGTCGACCTTGACCACGCCCAGCGAGAAGGCCGAATCGGGCTGCTTGAGTACGCAGGGCAGTCCCAGCCGGCCGACCACCTCGCCGAGGTTGCGGGCGTGCACGAGCATGGTGGCAGGCGTGGCGATGCGGTGGCGCGTCATCAGCTCGGCCAGGAAGACCTTGTTGGCGCAGCGCAGGATGGACTCCGGATGATCGATGACCACCAGGCTCTCGCGCGCGGCACGGCGCGCGAAGCGATAGGTGTGGTGGTTGACGGCCGTCGTCTCGCGGATGAACAGCGCATCGAACTCGGCGATATGGCCGTAGTCGCTGCGGTCGATGAACTCCACCGCGAAGCCCTGCGCCTCGGCGGCGCGCTCGAAGTGCTTCAGCGCACGCGCGTTGGAGGGCGGCTGCGCCTCGTCGGGGTTGACCAGGATGGCGAGGTCGTAGGCGTGCCGGCGGCGGCTGCCGCGGCTGCGCCCGCGCTGGCGGAAGTAGTCGGCGGCAACCTCCGCCAGAAAACCGCGATGCGCCTCCGGCACTTCACCCAGCGCCAACGCGCGGATGGCCTCCACGCGCCAGTCGTTACCCCGACGCGCCAGACGTATCTCCAGCAGCGGCGCCGGGAAGGCGTTGAATAGTGCCCGCGCCAGCCGCGCGTGGCGCTGCACCGGGCAGCGGCCAAAGTAGGCGTGCAGAACATGGCGGGGCGACTCCAGCGGAGCCAGCGAGGACTGCAGCAGGCGATCCAGATCCTCGTTGAGCAGGCGCGGACCGTCGCGCAGCTTGAGGTCCTGGATGGTCGTCACTTCCGGCAGCGGTCGATGGCCGCGCGCGGCCGCCAGCAGCGAAACGTAGTAGCCCGAGCTCTGGTAGGCGAAGGAACGACAGAGGTTGTAAACGCGCGTGCGCGGCGGCTCGCCGGCTGCCTCGTTGAGATACTCCCAGGCCGTCATCACGCGCACGGCCGCGTCGCCCGCAACGGGTGCCGGCCAGTCGGCACGCTGGTCCACCACGACGATGCCGGTCATGCGCTCCCTCCCCCTCCGGTCTTCGACGGCTCGATAACGAGCAGATTGCAGTCGTAGGACACCACGCCCAGCAGCACGGCCGCGATAAGGCGCTCGATCTTTACCGGGTAGACGCGCGCCTCGCCGTCGAAGGGATTGCCGGCCCAGGGGTCCGCCACCCATACCTCGCGCTTGCTTCGATCGTAGCCGGAAAGCACGACGAAATGCCCGCCCGGCTCGCCGTGCAGATCGTCGAACTCGTTGTCCGGGCGCTCGCGCGGCGTGCGGTAGAGCCACGTGGAGGACAGGCCGGTGAGGATCGGAATACCGCGCGTCAGATATTTGCGCAGCAGCGCGCCGGTGAGGTCTGCCATGCGCAGCTCGCCGCCGGCGCGCAGCACCTCGATGTAGCCCTGCGTCGCCACTGCCAGCTTGGGATGCGCCGCGCACTTGATCGGCAGCTGCGCTTCCAGCTTGGCGATGAGCGCGGCACGCGACAAACTCACCCAGCTCGGGTCGAAGACGGCGAGATTGTGCAGATAGATGCGCGCCCGATAACCACGCGCCAACGCGTGCAGGGCCAGGAAGGCGTCGAGGGTGCCGCCGTCGCGCAGCTCGCGTGTCTGCTCGATAACCGCCTCCAGCGCGATGTCGTCGCCGTGATAGCGGTAGACCGCGTGCAGGCAGGTCGGCCCGCAGGTGGTGTCGGTGGGCTGGGCGGGGACTTCGAAAGCGAGACGAGTTGTCATGGGCGGTAGGCGAGCGGCGCGCGCATTCTGCGCCTTGCGGCGCGCCCGCGCATCGCCCAAGATGCCGCTCGATGAGCGCTTCCGCCACTTTCCGACGAACGGCCTGCCTGCTGCTGTTGGGCGCGCCCCTGCTCACCCTCGCGGAGGGCGACTGGCGCGCCGAGCGAGTAGGTGGTGAAGTGCTGCGCGATGGGCAGCAGGCCCTCGCCGACGGCGAGCCGGTGGCGTCCCCGGCACGCCTACAGCTGGCGGAAGGCGCCGCCCTGACCTTGCGCAGGGACGCCTCTCGCCTGCGTCTGCGCGGCCCGGCAGAGCTGCGCCTACACGAGGAAGGGCCCGACGGTGGCGCGCGGATCGTGCTCAGCAAAGGCGCCATGCGCACCAGCGCCGAGTCGGGCCCGGCGCTGAAGATCAATGCGGGTGCGCTGCGTCTGCAACTGGACGAGGCTGAGGCCTGGGTGGAGACCGCCGATACTGGCCGCGTCTGCGCGCTGCATGGCGAGATCGCCGTGCAACACGCCGAGGCCTACCCCACCTACCGACTGCAGGAAACGGGCGCCTGCCTGGCCGCGGCCTCTGATGGCGTGCTGCTGCACGAGTGGCCGGACCGGGCAACGCTCAACGCCCGGCTCGCGCGCGCCGACGGCGGCAGCCGGCCGCTGCCGGCCAACTTCCGCCCGCCGCTGGCGCCGGCGCGGCCTGCGGATGCGGCACTGCCACGCGAGCCGGCAGACGCACCGACATCCGATGCCACGACGCCCGTGAACGAAGGCGGCTGGTACGTCGTGCTGGGCGCCTTCTCGACTCAGGAGCGCGCTCAGCGGCAGCTCGACACGGCCGCCGTAGACGGTCAGGTACTACCGGGTACCGCGGACGCAGCACCCTATCGCAGCGTGGCCGGCCCGCACGCCGACCGCGAAGCCGCCGAAAGCGCGCGGGAAGCACTGCGCGAACGCGTCCCTGGCGCCTGGCTGCTGCAGCACACCCCATAAAAGCGGGACGGCGCGACATACGCGCGCATGCTACATATTCCCTGTCTTCAATCCGGAATAACGCCATGCACCGTGTCTTTCCCGCCGCCGGCCTTGCCGTGCTGCTAACACTGACCTCCTTCTCCGCCATCGCCGGAGGCTGGGCGCGCATCGCCTCCGAGGGAGAAAACATGAAACTGGAGTACGGCGACGCAGCGCTGCGCATGAGCGTAGGCGGTCAGGGCGAGGACGCCTACCTCCTGATCCGGGACGGCAAGATCTACTCGGTCACCGGCGGGGTGGTGATCGACGCCACCAGCATGATGGAGCGCTTCGGTAACAAGACGAAGACGCCGGGCGACTCACTGGCACGCTTCCACGGCCTGGAAGCCACCGGCCGCAATGAGACGGTTGCGGGCATAAGCGGCGAGGTGCATGTGCTGGATTTCACCGACCACAACGGCCGGCGCCAGCAGAAGGAGGTCGTGCTGTCGGATGACCAGCGCGTGGTCGAAATGCAGCGCGCCTTCCTGCGCATGACGAAGACGATGGCCGACGCCGCCGGCACCGACACGGCCGGCGCTGCCGACTTCGAGGCGGCGCTGGGCAGCCGCGGCGTGCTGCGCATGGGCAACGAGATGCGCGTGGCGGAAATCAGCGGCGACGACCCGGGATCCGCCCGTTTGGAGCTGCCCTCGAAGCCGATGAGCTTCGGTGACTTCGGCGGCGCTTTCGGGAAGTAGCTAGCGCGCCGGTAAGGCAGCGGCGGCCGGCTCGCGAGCCAGCCAGCCGATGCGGTGGGCCGCGGGCTCGTAGACCTCGCGCCAGCCGCTGCGCACCGACAGCAGGATCAGCAGGCTGCCGTCTTCCAGCTGCGTGATGGCCTCGCCGTCCGGCGCGTCATGCAGCATGGCGGCCTCGCTCAAGCGATAGCGCGGCAGATGCGCGCCCACCGTCGCGGCCATGTCGGGGGCGGCGCGCACACGCGTGGCATCCAGCGCGACCAGGGCGCGCAGCGCCCCGGCCAACGCTTCGGCGTCATCGGTTTCGGCGAGAGCGGCTTCCGCCGGCCCGGCCAGCGCGAAGGTCTCTTCGGCATCCTCGCGCGCGCCCAGGCCCAGACGCTCCAGCGGAATGAAGAAGGTGCCGCGCTCAGGCGGGCGGTGCGGCTCGCGCGCTTCGGCAACACCGACGAGCAGCAGAAGCGGAAGGCAGCGAATCAGAGATTTCGGCACGCCGATTCTCCTCGGAACGAGGGACCACCATCCCAGACCGCCGCCGCTGCGGCAAGACGACTCAGTCGCGCGCGGCGCGCTTGCGCTCGTGCTCCTTGAGAAAACGCTTGCGGATGCGGATGGCCTTGGGTGTGATCTCCACCAACTCATCGTCGTTGATGAACTCCAGCGCCTGCTCCAGGCTCATCTTCACGGCCGGGGTCAGCAGCACGTTTTCATCCGAACCGGAAGCGCGGACATTGGTCAGCTTCTTGCCCTTGAGGACATTGACCACGAGATCGTTTTCGCGCGAGTGGATGCCGACGACCTGGCCTTCGTAGACGATATCGCCGGGCTCCGCCATCATTCGACCGCGGTCCTGCAGGTTGAAGATGGCGTAGGCCAGCGCCTTGCCGGCCTCGTTGGAGATGAGCACACCGTTGTGACGATTCCCCACCGCCATCGCCGCGCGCGGCGCGAAGCGGTCGAAGTTGTGCGCCAGCAGGCCGGTGCCCGAGGTCAGCGACAGGAACTCGGTCTGGAAGCCGATGAGCCCGCGCGAGGGGATGTCGTAGGACAGTCGCACGCGCCCGCTATCGTCGGTGTGCATATCGGTCATCTGGCCGCCGCGCTCGTTGAGCGCCTGGATGATCGCGCCCTGGTACTCGCCGTCGATATCCGCGGTCAACCGCTCCCACGGCTCGTGAATCTCGCCGTCGACCTCGCGGGTGATGACCTGCGGCCGGCCGACGGCCAGCTCGTAGCCCTCGCGGCGCATGTTCTCCAGCAGCACCGAGAGATGCAGCAGGCCGCGCCCGGAGACCCGGAACTGGTCAGCCGAACTCTGCTGCTCGACACGCAACGCGACGTTGACCTTCAGCTCGCGCTCCAGGCGCTCGCCGATCTGGCGGCTGGTGATGAACTTGCCCTCGGTGCCGGCCATGGGCGACTTGTTGACCTCGAAGGTCATGCTCATGGTCGGCTCGTCGACCTCGAGCAGCGGCAGCGGCTCGGGCGCGGAGGGGTCGCAGAGGGTCTCTGAAATGCCCAGCTCCTCGACGCCGGTCACGGCGATGATCTCGCCGGCAGTGGCGCCGCTGACCTCGCGCCGGTCCAGACCGAGGAAGCCGAGCACCTGCAGCACGCGCGCGCTACGCTTGGAGCCGTCGCGGGCGAGCACGCTCACCGAAGTGTTCGGGGTGATGCGGCCGCGCTTGATGCGACCGGTACCGATGACGCCGACGTAGTTCGACCAGTCCAGCGAGATCACCTGCATCTGGAAGGGGCCGTCCGGATCGACGTCGGGGGCAGCGACGCGATCGACGATGCTCTCGAAGAGCGGGCTCATGTCGCCTTCGCGCACGTCCGGCTCCAGACCGGCGTAACCCTGCAGCGCCGAGGCATAGACGATCGGGAAATCCAGCTGATCATCACTGGCGCCGAGGGCGTCGAAGAGATCGAAGACCTGGTTCACCACCCAGTCCGGCCGCGCGCCGGGGCGGTCGACCTTGTTGACGACGACGATGGGCTTGAGGCCCAGCGCGAAGGCCTTGGCGGTGACGAAGCGCGTCTGCGGCATCGGGCCGTCGACGGCGTCCACCAGCAGCAGCACCGAATCAACCATCGACAGTACGCGCTCAACCTCGCCACCGAAGTCGGCGTGGCCGGGGGTGTCGACGATGTTGATGCGGTAGTCGGTACCGTCGCGGCTATCCTTCCAATCCAGCGCGGTGTTCTTGGAGAGGATGGTGATGCCGCGCTCCTTCTCCAGCGAGTTGGAATCCATGATCCGCTCGCCGTAATCGGTGCGTGCCTCCAGCGTGTTGGACTGGCGCAGCAGCTTGTCGACCAGCGTGGTCTTGCCGTGGTCGACGTGGGCGATGATGGCGATGTTGCGAAGCGATGCAGTCATGAAATTGGTGCGATGCACAAAATGCGGCAAAAGGCGGCGCATGGTACGCCCTAGCGGCGACCGAAGCGAGCGCGGCGCGCGCTAGCAGCTTCTGTCAAAGTGGCCCGACCTTTTTTCTGGAGCCTTCATGCGCTACAGCGTGCCTCTCGTCGCTCTGCTGTTGACCCTCGCCACGCCACCGGCCGAGGCGAACTGGTGGGAACGCCTTTTCGGCAACGCCCCACAGGAAAGCGAGACCAGCGAAGACAGCACCGATTCCGCGCCCACCGCGACCCGGCTGGGCAGCGACACCATCGCGGACGGTCTGCGTGCGGCGCTGGATCAGGGCATCTCGCGCGCGGTGGCCGAACTCGGGCGCGAAGACGGCTTCTGGGGCAACCCCGCTGCGCGCGTTCCGCTGCCGCCCGCGCTGGAAGGCCCCGCCGAGCTCATCCGCCGTGCCGGCGGCGGCGCGGCAGTGGACAGCTTCCGGCGCAGCCTGAACCGCGCTGCTGAGCAGGCAGTGCCCGAGGCTGCGCAGGTTTTCGGGCAGGTCCTGCAGGCCATGACCCTGCGCGACGTACGCAACATCCTGCAGGGCGCCGAGGACGCGGCCACGCAGTACTTCCGCACCGAAACGGCCGAGACGCTGCGCGCGCGCTTTCGGCCCGTGGTGGCGCAGAGCATCGACCGCGCCGGCGTCGGCCCCG
The DNA here is from genome assembly GCF_000733765.1 of Algiphilus aromaticivorans DG1253. Taxonomy (NCBI): domain Bacteria; kingdom Pseudomonadati; phylum Pseudomonadota; class Gammaproteobacteria; order Nevskiales; family Algiphilaceae; genus Algiphilus; species Algiphilus aromaticivorans. The sequence goes on from NZ_JPOG01000001.1 coordinate 3,230,291, forward strand.
CCTACGACGCACTACTGCGCAACGCGGGTCCCTATGCGGCGCTGGTGGGCGCTCCGGAGAATCTGGAGGGCCACGTCACCGAGCGCGCTCTGGACGCCCTTTTTGCGCGCATCGCGACCGAAGAGGCACGCATCCGCAGCGAGACGGCCGCGCGCGGCAGCGAACTTCTGGAGCGCGTCTTCGGCGGCTGAGCCACCGGCGTCGGCTTCAGGCGCCCTCTTCCTCGGCCATCTCCGCGCGCGCCTGGGCGTCCTCGCGCAGGCTGTCGTTGTCGCGCAGATTGGCCTGCGCCATACCGGTCACGGGGTGCTCGGAACCCAGCGCCTCTTCGAGGATGCCGGCGGCTTCCTTCAGCACTTTCTCGGCGGCATCGAAGTCCTGCTGGATCTGCAGAGCGGTGCCGAGGTTGTTGAGGGCCACGCCGACATTGGCGTGCGCATCCCCCAGCGCCGCGCGGTAGGCATCCACCGAGGCGCGATACATTTCCAGCGAGGCTTCCATATCGTCGGCAACCTCGTAGGTCTCTGCCATATCGCCGTAGAGCGCAGCCATGGCTTCGCTTTCCTCGGCGCCGGCATCGCTCAGCAGCGCTTGGGCGCGCTCCAGTCGGGCCATGCCGGCTTCGGCATCGCCGCCGTTGGTCAGCAGCATGCCGTAGTCGGCCAAGGTACGCGCCAGCGCCCTCGGTTCGGCGTCAACCTGCGCTTCCTGAAGCCCGACGGCGCGCTGATAGAACTGCTTGGCGTCCTCGTCCTGGCCGCGCATATGAAAAAGCCACGCCGTGTTGGCGACGGCCTGAGCGTATTCGGGACTCTGCTCGCTGAACTCGCGGGCATCCTCCAATGCCGACAGGCAGAGTGGATTCGCCGCCTCGATGTCGGCGTTGTCGACCAGCTGCCGGCACTTGTCGTTGGCGGTGCGCAGCTCGGCCACCTCGCCGGTTTTGCTCTTGCTCTGCCCGGCCTCTTCGGCCGTGCCGCAACCGCTCAGCATGAGTCCCATCGCCGCTGCCGTGAGAATCGCCTTCATCGGTCTCCCCGCTTCGATGCAAAGCGACGACCTTGCCGGTCGCCATCGCGCAGCGCAAGCACGCCGCAGGCCTGTACACAACAGCAACAGCCGTGCGCGCAGCCTTAAACTGCCGTGATGAATCTGCGCCTACCCCAGCGTTTCCGCTATCTACGCGCCCGCGGACATGCGTGGCTGCAGACACATCCGCGGACGCTGGACGCACTGGAGTTCACCGGCTGCCTGCGTAAGGGTCCCGAGGCCATTGCGCGCGGCGTCTTCATCGGCATTTTGGTCGGGCTGACACCCACTGTCGGCGGTCAAACGCTGTTGATGATCCTGGGATGCATGATGCTACGCGGCAATTTTCCCAGCGCCTTCGCGGTGTCGTGGGTCAGCAACCCCTTCACCGTCGCACCGCTCTACTGGCTCTTCCACGGCATCGGCAAGGGAGTGTTTCAAAACCTGTCGCTCTTCGACAGCGACGCCTGGTTCGTGCAGGGCATCGGCGATGACATCGTCTTTGCCGGCCTGGGCAGCCTGCTGTTGGCGCTGCCCGCCGCCTTCGGAAGCTATTTCCTATCGCACCGAATCTCGGCGGCCCTTCTCGCACGCCGTGCCGCCCGCGTGCGCGCCTAGTACTAGTCAGCCACCGAGCGCAGCTCGTCGAGCAGCACCTCGCCGGGCCAATCGCGACGGCCGTCGGCTTCGGCCTCGCGGATGAGGGCCACCATGCGCGCGTTCACCGGCGCCTGTCGCCCCAGCCGCTCGGCCAGGCGAAGGACCTCGCCGTTGATCCAGTCGATCTCCGTGCGTCGGCCACGCTCGAGGTCCTCCCACATCGAGGAACGCGCCAGCGGATCGATGGCCAGCATGCGGTTGCCCAGCCGTCGGAACAGCCAGTCCGGCATGCTCAGCGCGGCGGGCAGCCAGTGCGGCGGCAGCGCCGTGATCTTCGCGGGCCGGATACCGACGGCTTCGAGCAGCGCCAGCGTCTCGCGCTGAGCCATCGCCACGCAGCGGCGATAAGCGCGCTGGCTCAGCTCGGCCTTGAGCGGAATACCGGAGAGCGCGTTGACGGCGTTGTTCAGATTCAGCAGCAATTTCGACCACAGCACGGCGGGCATGTCGACGTGGCGCTGCAAAGGTAGGCCGGCCTTGTCGAACACCGGCTGCCAAAGATCGAGGATGCTGCTGTCAGCGACCTCGAGATCACCCTCGGAGCCGTGATGAAAGCGCCCCTGCCCCTGATTGACCACGTTGAAGGGCACCATGCCGGCCAGCACCGGCTGATCCGGCAAGCATTCGGCCAGCACCTCGGCGTTGTGCAGCCCGTTCTGGAAGCTGATCACCGGCACGTCGGAGGCGAGGTGACTGGCCAGCTCGTGGCCGGCGGACTCCGTCGCGGCGGACTTGACGGTAACCAGCACAAGGCTGGCATCGGCCGCAGCAGCGGCTTCGGTGCGGAAATCCACCGCGCCCGGCGCCAACACAGCGTGGAAGCCGCGCAAGTCGCTGAGGGTCAGCCCGTGGTCGGCCACTTCCGCGGCGATACCGGCACGACCGATGAAGCGCACCGGCGCCCCCGCGGCGGCGAGCCGGCCGCCGATATAGCAGCCGACGCTTCCCGCTCCGATGACAACGATGCAGCCGCGGGCTTCCGGCATGCGCTTGCTCCTCCTGCCTATCAGTGATCGTCCGGCGGGCGGCCGCGCAGGCGCTTGCGCGCGCCGCGCTGCTTCTTGGCTTCGAGGCGACGACGCCGGCTGCCCCGTGTCGGCTTGGTGGCGATGCGCGGCCGCGGCGCGCGGGCTCCCAGGCGCAGCAGGCGCGCCAGCGCCGCAAAGGCGTCGCGCCGGTTCATATCCTGGCTGCGATGCGCCTGCGCCTTGATGACGATGCGCCCGTCGTCGCTGATACGGCCGTCGGCTAATGCGAGCAGCCGTTGTTTCCAGGCCTCCGGCAACTCGGTATCGGCGAGATCAAGGCGCATATGCACCGCCGTGGAAACCGCGTTGACGTTCTGCCCACCCGGCCCACCGGCGCGCACGGCGTGCCAGCGCGCCTGCGACAGGGCGCGCTCGATCTCGGCTTCCGGGCTAGGCTTCATGCGTGCAGCCTACCCATACCGCCCCGCTCGCCGCCACAACAACCACCCCGCTTGCCCCGGCCGCGTCCAGTTGCCGACCGGGCGCGTAGGAAGATCATGCTGCGTACCCCCTGCCTTCTCGCTGGCCTGCTGAGCGCGACGGTTCATGCTGCGCCTTACGAACCCTATGTCCCGGCTACCGGCGAGCAGGTGCTGCTGCGCGTCGCGCCGGACGACTCGGAGGCCGCATCACGCGTTCGCGCTCTGCGCGAGGCCGCTCGCGCGGCCCCCGGTGATGTCGACGCTGCCGTGCGCTTCGCGCACGCGGCCATCGAGCGCGCCCGCGCCACCGCCGACCCGCGCTGGTACGGACAGGCCGAGAGCGTGCTCGTGCACTGGGAGGACGCACCGAGCACACCGGTAGCCATCCGCGTGCTGCGCGCAACCATCGCCCAGCACCGGCATCGCTTCGAGCAGGCACTGGCCGAGCTCGACGCGGTCATCGCCGAGCAGCCCGGCCATCCGCAGGCGCGCGTCACGCGCGCGGTGATCCACAGCGTGCAGGCGCGCTACCAGCAGGCGCTGCGCGACTGCGCGGCGCTGCTTCGCGTCGGCGAGCTGCTGACCACGACCTGCATGGCGACGCCGCGCAGCCTCAGCGGTGAGGCAGAAGCTGCGCTGGCACAACTCGACCGCGCGCTGGCGCGCGCGCCCGGCGACGCCGGCACGCGACTATGGGCGCTGACCGTGGCAGCCGAAATTGCCGATCGCCTGAACCGCGACGATGCCGACGCGCGCTATCAGCGCGCCCTTGCCGCGGAGGGCGCCGGACGGAATCTCTATCTGAAACTGGCCTACGCCGACTTCCTGCTGCACAACGACCGACCCGACGAGGTCGCGGAGCTGCTGCCGCCCTACGGCGACACCACTGAGGCGCAGATCCGCATCCTGCGCGCCCGCGCGCAGCAAGGCGAGCCCGTGGATCCCGGCCCGCTACGCGCCCGCCTCGACACCATCCGCACGCGCGGCAGTGAGCCGCACTACCGCGAGGAAGCCATGACGGCGCTGCATCTCGAACAGCGCCCGGCCGAAGCGCTGTGGCTGGCGCGCGAGAACTGGCGGCAGCAGCGCGAACCACTCGACGCGCTGCTGCTGCTGCAGGCGGCCCTCTCCGCCGACGACCCGTCGGCTGCCGCGCCCGTTCGCCGATGGATGCGCGACAACGGCGTGCAGGATCACCGGCTGCAGGCGCTGCGCGAGCAGCTCGCCGATACTGAGGAGGCCAGCCTATGAGGCCGGTGCTGCTTTCGGCCTTGCTCTTGGTCGTCGCGGCAACGGCGACGACAGCGGCGCACGCCCACAAGCCCAGCGACAGCTATCTGCGCCTAAGCGTGGCCGGGGACACGCTGACCGGCCGTTGGGATATCGCGCTGCGTGATCTGCACGAGTTGCTCGATCTCGACACCGACGGCGACGGCGCCATCACCTGGGCCGAGCTGCGCGCCAGTCGGCATGCCGTTATCGACACAGCCACGGGCGCGCTGCGAATCGACGGCGACGGCCGCGCCTGCGCGCTCGACTTCGGGCCACTGCGCGTGGTCGATCACAGCGACGGGCCCTATGCGGTGCTGGCGCTGCAGGCGCAATGCGCGGCGGCGCCACTGGAGCGCTTGCGCATCGACTACCAGCTGCTCTTCGAGCTGGACGCCAGCCATCGCGGGTTGCTGAATCTGCAGTTCGGCGGCACGCACAGCGCGATTTTCGCGAGCAACGCGCGCAGCCGGGAATTCGATCGCACACTGACCAGCGGCTGGGTGCTGTTCTGGAACTACCTCCACGAAGGCGCCTGGCACATCTGGGTTGGCTTTGATCACCTGCTCTTCCTGCTCTGTCTGCTGCTACCGGCCGTGCTGCAGCGCAGCCCGGAAGGCTGGGTCGCTGCGCCCAACGGCCGCGCGGCCTTCCTGGGCGTGCTGAGCGTCGTCACCGCCTTCACCGTGGCACACGCGATGTCGCTTTCGGCAGCCGCGCTCGACTGGCTGCGCCTGCCGACGCGCTGGGTGGAAGCCGCCGTTGCGGCCACCATCATCTTCGCTGCGCTCAACAATCTGCTGCCCATGGTGCGGCGGCGGCTCTGGCTCGTGGCCTTCGGCTTTGGCCTCGTGCACGGCGCCGGCTACGCCGGCGTGCTGGCCGGCCTCGGCCTGTCAACGGCGAGCCTGGCGCTGGCGCTGCTCGGCTTCAATCTCGGTGTTGAAGGCGGTCAGATTCTGATCGCGGCAGCTTTCATGCCGCTGGCCTGGTGGGCGAGACACGCGGGCTGGTATCGCCACGGCGTGGTCGTGCCCGGTTCGGTGGCCGCCATCCTGCTCGGTGGCGGCTGGCTGCTGCAGCGGCTTTTTCACATCCGTCTGGAGGGACTCTGGTGAGCTATCGAAACAGTGCCGTCGCACTTCTGCTGCTGACCGCGACCCCGGCCGCCATGCCCCACGGCGCCGGCTACGAGCGCGAACCGGAAGCACCGGCCGAAGTCTTGCGCTTCCGCTACGCCGCCGGGGGCGCCATGGACGGGGTGCAGGTGCAGGTATCGCGCCCGGAAGACGGCGGGCTGTTCCAGGTCGGGCGCACGGACCCGGCCGGTCGCTTCGCCTTCGTGCCGGACGAAACGGGCGAGTGGACAGTGACAGCCGACGACGGCCAGGGCCATCAGTTGCAGGCGCGCATCGCGGTGGGCGCGGCGACGCAGCAGGAGGCAGCGCAGCGCGTGATGATCCCGCCGCTGGCGCTGCTCGGAGCATTGATCCTCAGCCTGCTCGTCAACGCCGGGCTGTTCTCGGCCTGGCGCGCACAAAAAAAGCCCCGCCACTAGGGCGGGGCCAGAAAGGCCGTGATCGGGCGCAGACCTTGCCCGTCACGGCATCGAGATCGATGGGGGTCATATCGATCTCGAATTGGGCTGGCCTCTCGTACTACGAATCGAGAAGCCGGTTCAGAGGCAGTCGGAGGTGAATCCGCTAGCCCCAAGTAATGCATCCTCGGGTGTGCCAGCGGCGCCGAAACCGACGCCCCCGAGAGGCGCGGAATCCCGCGCCTCCGGAGCCTGCTGGCATTCGTCGCCTACGAAAGCGGCGAGGTCCTGCGGCGGCGGCGTGGCCACCGGGCCATCCTCCTGCATCGGATCCTCAACCATGCCCGGGGCTTGGCTGCCAACACGGTCGGTGGCGCCGTCGCAGGCCGCCAGCCCGAAGCCGGCGATCGCAATAAACGCTATGGCAATACGCATATCAAGCCTCCCTTAGTTGGCCGGCGAGCCGGGCAGCGGGGTGTTCAGATAGGGGAAGCGGTCGAGATAGGTCACGCCGCCTGCGGTATCGGAGCCGTTGGAAGTACCTGCGGTCGGCCCGAGCGCACGCGCGCCGTCAGTGACGATCGCGCCCGCGTTCACCACGGCAGGGCCGCCCTCTGCGCCTGTATCGCAGAACTGCAGCCCGTTGGGATTGCCCGCCGTGATGCTGCCCAAGGCGGCTGTCAGCGCGATGTCGGTGACGTCGTCATAGGGACGGCGGCCATTCGGGAAGCCGGCCAGATCGCAGGCGAGCACGCCCATATCGCTCTGATCCGACGGCGCCACGGGGGCTACGGCAGTGTTCAGACGCAGGATCTCGCCGGGCGCGCCTTCGCCGTCGGCTATGGCCTGGGGCTGGTTGAGGCCCGGCACGCCGGTCAGGAAGACCTGCACGAGATCGTTGCGCGGGGTTTCCGGCACGGCCGTTCCAAACAGGCTACTGGCCACCACCGGCAGCACCGGGTGGGTCACGAAATCCAGGAACTGGGGATCGTCCACCGGCTCGCTGTGGTTGAAGCGATCCTTCTTGTCGAGGCCGATGACAACCTCGTTGACCAGCGGGTTGCCGAGACGCGAGACCTGCACCCAGGGCCCACCCTCGACGGCCGGCGCACCGCTTTCACCGTCACTGCCGCTGGGCATATCCGGGAAGGGGTTCATGACGCGGGCCTGCCGCACGCTGGCGGTCGTCCAGGCACCGACGACAGGGTCACCATCCGTCAGGCAGCTGGTCGGCACCTCCATCGCGATGCTGGTGACGTTCTTGTCGCCGACGATATTGCTCTCGCCGTCGCGCGGGCCCAGAGGGTTCGTATTGATCAGGTCGAAGACCTCGCCAAGGTTGATGACGAAGCCTTCCTGGCGCTGGCCAACGAAGACGCGACCCTCACCACAGGTGCCCAGATCGATGCCATAGACATGATTCTGCGCATAGCTCTCATAGTCGCCGTTGAAGCTCTTCTCACCGATGAAGTCGATCGGCTTGCGGAAGCTAGTCGTACCGTTGCCCTGGCCGGCGGCGTTGCCGAGATTCGTCAGCGCCATCGGGTCGGCGCTGCTACGGCGGTCGCCTTGCTGCAGGGTTACCTGATAGCTCTCGACGCGGTTGACACCCTCGAGCCGACCGGCGTCGGGGCCGATGCCATCGGGCACGGAATTGATCAGCGGAATCGTGACCGGGTTCTCGGCGCCGGTGTCGATGGCGGCGTTGTTGATCTGGGTATCGAAACGGAACTGGAAGCTCAAGTCTTCCTGCGCATCGCCGTTGTTGTCGATATGGATCTCGTAGAGAGCGTTCGGATCCATCGAGAAGTAGTTGGGGCCACCGTAGCTGTCCTGCAGCGGGTGATAGTTCGCGATGAGAGTGACCATGTCATCGCGGCCTTCCTCGTAGCTGCGGAACATGTAGAAGTCGGTCCCGTCCACCTTGGGCATTTCGGTGATGAAGGGGGCCTCGCGGTGGCTGGAAGCGCCCGCGGAACCGGCGGCGGCAATGGCCGCGCCGGACAGCAAGCCGGCAATAAGTGTCTTTGACTGCATCGGTGTCTCCTGTCGACTGGTACCGAACCTCTACGCTGCTCGTCGGCTGGCGGATGCAGTTGTGGAAGCCACGAAAGGAGTTGGCGCACGGCGCGGAATGATCTGGCCGGGGCGGGCCGAAGGGTGGAATACGCGGGTGCTACCACACGGCGCGGAAATGCCGTATATTGGGAGATGCAGTTGCTTCAAGAAGAGTGTTATCAGCGTGAAGCGACCCTTTTCGGTCGCCGGTACATTGATGCGTTCCTTGATGGCTTGCACCCTGGGACCTCGGTCCCAACTTCAACTTTATCCCGTATGAGGAATGTGTCATGAGCGATACCGCTACCGGAACCGTCAAGTGGTTCAACGATGCCAAGGGCTTCGGCTTCATCACCCCCGCCGAGGGTGGCGATGATCTCTTCGCCCACTTCAAGGAAATCCAGGGCTCGGGCTTCCGCAGCCTGACTGAAGGCCAGCGCGTGGAATACGTTCCGCAGCGCGGCCCGAAGGGCATGCAGGCCACGCAGATCCGCGCTATCTAAGCGCGGCTGCCAAGCCCTGTAGTTAAAGGGCCGCGACCTTCGGGTCGCGGCCCTTTTCTTTGGGCGATCGCTCAGCCCATATGGAAGAAGTTGAGCTTGTGGCCGTCGAGGTCGCGGAAGTAGCCGCCGTAGAAACCGCTCATGCGCTCGCCGGGAGCGCCTTCGTCCGTCGCGCCCAGCGACAGCGCCTTGGCGTGCAGCTTGTCGACCGCCTCGCGCGAGCCGGCGGCCAGCGCCACCATGACGCCGTTCCCCACCGACGCCGGCTGCCCGTCGTTGGGGCGGATGACACCGAGCATGGGCGCGCCGGGACCGCTGCCCCAGATGACGAGCCGATCGCTTTCCATGAAGCGCTTGGCGCCGAATTCTGCGAGCAGGGCGTCGTAGAAAGCGCTGGCACGGGCGAGATCATCGCTACCGAGCGTGACGTAACCGATCATAAGTCTCCTCTTTGAGTGCACATCGGGTGATCGCCGCACCAGCCGGAGCCCGGCACGAACAACCGGCACAATACGCCAGGATGGCCCTCCGGTCCCAGCAACAGGAACACTGCTGATGCATATCGCCAAAGCCTTTGCCGCCGGCTTTGCCGCCACGCTGATCTTTCATCAGGGCGTCTACGCGCTCTTCCACGCCCTGGGGCTGCTACCGAACCCGCCCTTCAATATGGCGCCGACCTGGCCCTTCGGTGTGCCTGCCGTGCTCTCACTGGCCTTCTGGGGTGGCGTCTGGGGCATCGTGCTGCTGCCACTACTCAGAACGCCGCGCACGGCCAGCTACTGGTTCGGCGGCATCGCCGCCGGCGCCGTAGGCCCGAGCGCGGTCGCCCTGCTCGTGGTCTTTCCACTCAAGGGCATGCCCGTGGCCGCGGGCTGGGATCCGCTGGTCATCGGTGGCGCGCTGATTCTGAACGGCGCCTGGGGCTTCGGAGTTTGCTTCTTCCTGCGCTGGCTTGAGGCCTGAAGCTCGGACGGCCGTCGCGGGCTAGAATGACGCCATGCTAGGCGGATTTCTCATCGGCGGGCTGATCGGCGCGCTCTTCAGCGGTTGGTCCGGATTCTTCATCGGTGGCCTGATCGGTTACTTCGTCGCGCGGCCGCTGCTGCGCTGGGCGATCCGTGCCCGCTTCGGCCAACTGCAGACCCAATTCCTGGACAGCGTCTTCGCCGTCATGGGCGCGATCTGCAAGGCCGACGGTCAGGTCACCGACGACGAGATCCGGGTTGCCGAGCAGCTCTTCGAGCGCCTGCGCCTCGATGAAGCTGCACGCGCGCGGGCAAGAACTGCCTTTGCGCGCGGCAAAGCGGCGGACTTCGATCTCGATGCGGAAGTGGCGCGATTCGCTGCCAGCGCGCGCGGCCAGCGCGCACTGATGTCCATGTTCCTTCAGCTTCAGATCGCGGCGGTAGGCGCAGACGGCCGTATCCACCCGGCCGAGCACGAGATGCTGGTGCGCATCGCGCGCGGCCTCGGGCTCTCAGAAGCCGAAGTGGCCCGCATGGAGGCGATGCTGCGCGGCGCCGCCAGCGGTGGCACGGGCACCGGCCAGCGCAGTAGCGTCGATCTCGATTGGGCCTATCAGGTGCTGGACGTCTCGCCGCAAGCCAGCGACGCCGAGGTCAAGAAGGCCTATCGTAAGCTGATCAACGAGAACCACCCGGATCGCCTCGCCGCCAAGGGTCTGCCCGAGAGCATGCGCCCCATGGCGGAAGAGAAGACGCGCGACCTCACCACCGCCTACGACCGCATCCGCCAGGCACGCGGCACGGCCTGAAGGCGAGGACCGAACGGGGCCGTAACAGCGCTGCCATGCTTGCGTAGCCGGGCTGTCATGCCCGGCATCGAAGATCACGGTTTTCCACGAACAAGGGGGAATCGTGAACACCATCCTGAGAACCGCTGCGGCGGCATTGCTTCTGACCGGCCTCGTCGGCTGCGAGGGCGACGATGGGGCCCGTGGCCCCGCGGGCAGCGACGGTACCGATGGCGCCGATGGCAGCGACGGCGCGCAGGGCCCGACCGGGCCTGCCGGCCCCGGCACGAGCTTCGTCCAGCTGCGCGAGATCGGCCGCTACGAAACCAACGTCTTTGACGAAAGCGCCGCGGAGATCGTCGCCTTTGATGCCGATACGCAGCGGCTGTTCGTCATCAATTCCAATGCCGCGGAGGTCGAGGTGCTCGATCTGCAGGACCCGACGCAGCCCACGCGCATGGACGCCATCGACGCCAGCGCCGAAGGCGCCGGCGCGAACAGCGTCGCAGTGGCGAACGGCGTCGTGGCTGTGGCAATAGAAGCCCCGGTCAAGACCGACAACGGCAAGGTGGTCTTCTACAACGCCGGCGATCTCTCCAAGATCGGCGAGGTGACTGTCGGTGCACTGCCCGACATGCTCGTCTTCACGCCCGACGGGCAGACGCTGCTCGTCGCCAACGAGGGCGAGCCCAACGACGACTACAGCGTCGACCCGGAAGGCTCGGTCAGCGTCATTGATCTATCCACCGGCGCCGCCAGCGCCACGGTGACCACGGCCGCCTTCACGGCCTTCAACGGTCAGGAAGCCGAGCTGCGCGCCGCGGGTGTGCGCATCTTCGGGCCCGGCGCGTCAGCCGCGCAGGACTTCGAGCCGGAGTACATCGCGCTCAACGCCGATGCGAGCAAGGCCTGGGTAGCATTGCAGGAGAACAACGCCGTGGCCGTACTCGACGTCGCCTCGGCCAGCTTCGACGAGATTCTGCCTCTGGGCTTCAAGGATCACAGCATCCTCGGCAATGAGCTCGACGCCAGCAATCGCGACCGCAACGCCATCGATGACGACGGGCGCATCAACATCCGCAACTGGCCGGTGTTCGGCATGTACCAGCCCGATGCCATCGCCAGCTACGTCGTCAACGGACAGAGCTACTACCTGACCGCCAACGAGGGCGATTCGCGCGACTACGATGGCTTCAGCGAAGAGTTCCGGATCAAGGATGTGCAGCTCGCCGCGGGCGCATTCCCGAACATGCCCAATCTACAGAACGATGAGCAGCTCGGGCGTCTCAACATCACCTCGACGCTGGGCGTGAGCAACGGCTGCGATCCCAGCGATCCGATCACCGACGTCGAGACCGACTGCGAATACGATGCGCTCTACGCCTATGGCGCGCGCTCCTTCTCGATCCGTGATGCACAGGGCCGTCTGGTCTACGACTCCGGCAGTGCGTTCGAGCGCATCACGGCGCAGCAGATTCCGGACAACTTCAACGGCAACAACGACGAGAACAGCTTCGACAATCGCTCGGACGACAAGGGACCGGAACCCGAGGGCATCACCGTCGGCGTCGTCGACGGCCGCAACTACGCCTTCATCGGCCTCGAGCGCGTCGGCGGCATCATGGTCTACGACGTCACCAACCCGCAGAGCCCGCATTTCGTGCAGTACTTCACGAACCGGAACTTCGGCGCAACGCAGGAAGAACTGGAAGCCGGCATGGCCGGCGATCTGGGGCCGGAGGGCCTGGCCTTCATCAGCGCCGACGACAGCCCCAACGGCGCGCCGCTGCTGGTGGTGGGCAACGAGGTCAGCGGTAGCACCACCGTGCACGCCATCGACATCGTTCAACCCTGAGCCGACACGAAACCGTTGAGGGCCGGCACGCGCAACGCGTGCCGGCCCTTTTCTTTGGTGACGCCTTAGTTGCCTTCCTCGTCGAAATCGCCGCGCTCCACCGGGTTGGGCTTGGCCCTGCTGGTGGCCGACTTCGGCCCTTCGGTGATGCTGCGGCTTTCCGCCTCGCCGGCCTCCAACACGCGGACATTGGCAGCCGGGGAGCGACCCGCCTTGTCCTCGCCGAAGTAGAGCGTGGTATGCGGGAAGGGGATCTCGATGCCGGCGGCATCGAAGTACTTCTTGACCAGGCGGTTGTACTCGCGGCCGATGGCCCACTGGTTGCCCGGCGTGGTCTTGATGCGCACGCGGATATTGACGGCGCTGTCTGCCAGCTCGGTAACCCCGTGCAGCTCCAGCGGCTCCAGCACCTTGGCAGCCTGCTCCGGATCCGACACGAGCGTGTCGTAGGCCGCGTGCAGCTGCGCCATGGCGTGGTCGATGTCCTCGCGGTAGGCGATGCGGTAGACGCCGACGTGGAAGGCGAAGTCGCGCATGAAGTTGGACACCGTGTCCACGCTGGAGAAAGGCACGATGTGATAGGTGCCGGACAGATCGCGGATGCCGACCGAGCGCACGGTCACCTTCTCGGCGGTGCCGGTCACCGAGCCAGCAGTGACGACATCGCCGGTGTTGATGGCGTTCTCCAGCTGGATGAAGACGCCAGTGATGACGTCCTGCACCAGTTTCTGGGCGCCGAAGCCGATGGCCAGACCGAGCACACCGGCACCGGCGATGAGCGGCCCGATATTGATGCCGATCTCGGCGAGCACGATCATGGCCGTGAGCACCACCAGCACGATCAGGAAGGCGCTGCGGAACAGGCTGAGCAGCGTCTGCTCGCGCGCGGTGGGACCGCCGCGCTTGTTCTCGGGGTTCAGCCGCAGCTCCACCCAGCTCGCGAAGCCGATCCAGATTGCCTTGGCGACAAGCAGGATCAGACCCACCGAGATCGCGGTGATCAGAGTCGCCGTGCCGGCATCGGAGGCCAGCCATTCGGGCAGATTGAAGACCGCCCAGGCGTCGAGCACGATCAGCGCGACGATCGCCAGGATCACCACGCGCACGACCTGCAGGACACCCGGAACCGCGCCGTTGAGCCGCGCTTCCAGCAGCGGGAACTTCTGGCGTGTTTCCTCGGGAAGCTGGATCCGGCGACTGATGATCTGCGCCAGCACCACGGCCACGAAGACACCGCCGCCAATGGCCAGCAGCGTCTGCACCGTGGCGCGCAGCATGAAAGGCAATGCCTCCTCGGCCTGCAGCACGCCGACGATGACGAGCGCGGCGAAATAGGCCAGTGCCAGCAGGTGCCAGACCCGCGCCAGCCCGTAGAGCAGCAGGCGCGCGAAGCCAAGCTCGATATTCGTCGCGTAGCGCTGCATGCGCTCGCGCACATCGAGCTTGTTCTGCAGGATGATGCTCAGCGCATAGAGGAATGCCAGCAGCATGATGGCCACCGTCAGCGCGCGCCCGGCCTCCGGCGAGACATTCACATTGACGATGGGCACTGCCAGCAGCAGGCCGTAACCGATGAAGCCCGAGATACGGGCGAACCAGGCATTCCAGTAGGCCGCGCCTTCGTCGCCCATCGGCAGCAGCCGCAGGCCGTCGAAGCGCGTTGCGAAAAGCATGCGGATGAGCGCCTTGAAGGCCTCGACCAGCAGGAAGGCATTGAGGAACATGGTCTGGCGCGGATCCATCGCGCCGGGCTCGCTCAGCACATAGAGCGCCAGCGCGAAGCCGGCCACCCAGGCGACGACGATGAGCAGGATGTCGACGCCGGTCGCTGCCAGCACCGCCATCGACTTGCGCAGCAGCGCGCTGGATTCGGCACGGCGCAGTGACCACCCATTGAGCCGCCCGTACAGCGGCGCGCACAGCCGCCGCATCAGGAAGAAGGCGATCAGCACCGCGATGATCACCGCAACCAGGTCGACACTGGCGCGGGCCAACGCCCCCCAGTCCGTGGCGGCCGCCGCGCCGCCGGCCGCCGAGAAGGCCGCCATCGATTCGGAGAACTCGGCGGCGAGCTGCTCGGCAAGCCCCTGCGTCAGGCGCGCAACGCGCCGCGACATGGACACCGCTTCGGCAGCGGGCTCGGCAGCGTCGGCGTCGTCGCCCTGAGACTCGTCGGCGCCCTGCTCGGCACCGGACGCCAGCGAGTGCAGCTCCTCGATCAGGCGCTCGCGCGATACCTCGTTCTCCAGCACATCGGCGAGCTGGCCGTAGCCGCTTGCATCCGCCTCGCTACCGGAGGCTTGGGCCTGGGCGAAAGCCGGGAGCAGCAGCAACAGAATGGGCAGCAGCCCGCGCAGCAGGGAGGGAGTAGCAAGCATGACGCGATTCCTCGGGGAGCAATGGGCGCCGCAGCGCAGCACTGCTTGTTGGATTTATGCGCCCATTCTAGAGGGGCCGTGCCTCGGCATGCTGCGCCCGGACGTTGGGCCGTCGCAGACGGTGTATCGCTTTCGCCCAACAGCGCGCTGGATTTGTCATGCTGGGCGCATGACCCGATTTCTGACGTTCACCGCCCCGCTGCTGGCGGCTGGCCTGTGTAGCGGCGCGCTGGCCAGCGAGGCCGACGCCGAGCAGACAGCCACCGCGCGCGCCGAGGCCGCATCCGACAGCACAGCCGCCGTCGAAGACCCGCCCACTGCACCGCTCACGCTGACGGCACAGCTCGAGGACATGACGGGCGACGTGCCAACGCATGCGGCCTTCGAGCTGCTGTCGGGGCGCATTCCGCCCGGTGAGACGCTGCAGGTGCCGTGGTACGCCAGCGACTCCTTCACCGGCCTGGCCGAACCGACCCCGGTGCTGGTCGCGCACGGCACCGAGCCCGGCCCGGTGCTGTGTCTGACCGCAGCCGTGCACGGCGACGAGCTCAACGGCATCGAAATGGTGCGCCGCCTGCTTTACGAGGTCGATCCGGAGAATCTGCAGGGCACGCTGATCGGCGTGCCCATCGTCAACCTCTTCGGCTTCCGGCAGGGATCGCGCTATCTGCCGGATCGACGCGATCTGAACCGCTTCTTTCCGGGCGACCCCGCCGGCAGCGCGGCGTCGCGCATCGCCTACTCGCTGTTCGAGAACATCATCCGGCGCTGCGACGCGCTGGTGGATCTGCACACCGGCTCCTTCCACCGCAGCAACCTGCCGCAGCTGCGCGCCGACATGTCGAACGAGGCGGTGGCCGAGCTGACGCGCGGCTTCGGCGCCACGGCCGTGCTCAACAGCACGCCGCCGGGTGGCACGCTGCGCGGCGCGGCGACGGCCGCCGGCGTGCCGACGGTCACGCTGGAGGCCGGTGAACCCATGCGCTTTCAGCAGGAGGAGGTCGAGCACGGCGTGCGCGCGCTGCGCAGCCTGCTCAACCGCATGGGGATGGTGAAGCGCTTCAGCCTGTGGGGAGACCCGCAACCGATCTACTACGAATCGCACTGGGTCCGGGCCGACAACGGCGGCATTCTGACCAGCCGTGTCGACATCGGGCAGAACGTCACCGAAGGTGCCCTGCTGGGCACGGTGACCGATCCGATTACCAACCGACGCAGCGAGATCCACTCGCCCTACGACGGACGCATCCTCGGCATGGCTCTGAACCAGGCCGTAATCCCGGGCTTCGCCGCCTATCACATCGGCGTGCAGCGCCAGCAGGAAGAGCTGGTCGAGCCGGCCGATACCGGTGGCGACGAACCCGCATCCGGTGACCCCGGAAAGGCGGCCGAAGGCGGAGGTGACAACGGCGCCGACGACGAAGCGCACGCGGCACAGCCGATACCGACCGACTCCCTGCCGGCGGCGCCCAACGATAGCGCCGAGGACGCCGAGCGACCGGACTGAAGCGGCAGCGGCTGAGCCGCGCGATTCACCCTAGCTGCTTTCCTCTTCGTCGCCGTTTCCGGCGCCATCACCGATATCGGGATCGGGCTTTCGATCCTCGTGCAGCCGGATCTCGGCATCGTCATCGCACTGGGGGTCGTTAAGGAAGGTGCGCGTGACATCCAGCAGACCGAGATGCTGGATCGTGCGCCGCCCCAGCAGCACGGGATAGTTGAGCGCGCTGCGGTCCTCGAGGCCGAACTGCTCCTCGTGAACGACGTTGCCCATGCACAGGCGCATCAGCACCACCGGCCGCCGTGTCGTACCTGCTGCGCTGCGGATGCGCAGATTGCGATAGACACGACGCTCGATCTCCTGCGCCTCGAACTCG
Organism: Algiphilus aromaticivorans DG1253; assembly: GCF_000733765.1. Lineage (NCBI taxonomy): Bacteria > Pseudomonadati > Pseudomonadota > Gammaproteobacteria > Nevskiales > Algiphilaceae > Algiphilus > Algiphilus aromaticivorans. Next base: position 3,246,660 of record NZ_JPOG01000001.1, read on the forward strand.
GCGTCTTCATCGTGAGCGTCCAGCGAGAGGCTAAAGCGCACCCACTCCTCGTCGTCGCGCTCGAAGCGCTCGATGTCGGTGGCATGCAAGGAAGAAGTCAGCGCCCCGGAGTCGAGCTTTACCTTCAGCTCGGTGTCCTCGGCCACCAGCAGGCGGCCTTTCTCCACCCAGCCGTAGACGTGAGCGACATCCTCTCCGGCCACGGCCGGCCCTGCGAGCAGGCCGGGCAGCAGAAGCATCAACAGGCGCATAACGGGCATCGGTAACTCCAGAAAAGTCAGTTGAGGGAAATCTTGGCGGCCGCCGCGCAGGCGCGCTGCCGGGCTTGGGCCGCGTTGGCACCCAGCGCCAGCGTCACGCCCATGCGCCGCCGCCCGCCACCGAGCTCCGGCTTGCCGAAGAGGCGCAGATGGACATCCGGCTCGGCCAGGGCCGCATCGAGACCCGCAAAGACTGGCGCCACGGTGTCGCCCTCGAAGACCAGGGCGCAGGAGGCCGCCGCGCCGTAATGCCGGATCGCCGGCACGGGCAGGCCAAGAATGGCGCGGGCGTGCAGGGCGAATTCGGAAAGATCCTGGCTGATGAGCGTCACCAGCCCGGTGTCGTGCGGTCGCGGCGACACCTCGGAGAACAGCACCTCGTCACCGCACACGAAGAGCTCGACGCCGAAGATGCCGTAGCCACCGAGTTCCTCGGTCAGGCTGGCGGCGATCTCCTGGGCACGCGCCAGCGCCGTGTCGGACATGGCCTGCGGCTGCCAGGATTCCCGGTAGTCGCCGTCGACCTGGCGATGCCCGATGGGCGCGCAGAAGCTCGTGCCGGAGACCGAGCGCAGCGTCAGCAGGGTGATCTCGTAGTCGAATTCGACGAAGCCCTCGACGATGCAGCGGCCCGCGCCGGCGCGGCCGCCGGCCTGGGCGTAATCCCAGGCCGCGCGCGTATCGGCCGGCTTATGAATGGTGGACTGCCCCTTGCCGGAGCTACTCATCACCGGCTTGAGCACACAGGGGGTACCGACAGCCGCGACTGCGGCCTCGCAGGCCGCGAAGTCGTCGACGAAGCGATACGGCGAAGTCGGCAGGCCCAGCGTCTCCGCGGCCAGGCGGCGGATGCCTTCGCGATCCATGGTCAGGCGCGCGGCGCGCGCGGTCGGGACGACCTTCCAGCCCTCGGCCTCCAGCGCTTCCAGCGCGTCGGTGGCGATCGCCTCGATCTCCGGCACGATCAGCGCCGGGCGCTCGGCTTCGATAACCGCGCGCAGCTTGTCGCCGTCCAGCATGGGCAGCACATGGCTGCGATGCGCGACCTGCATGGCCGGCGCGTCGGCATAGCGATCGCAGGCGATGACCTCGACACCTAGGCGTTGCAGCTCGATGGCGACTTCCTTGCCCAGTTCGCCACTGCCCAGCAGCAGCACGCGCGTGGCCGTCGCGCTTAGAGGGGTTCCGATCTTCATGCGCGCATTGTGCCGGCTCGCACGCTGACTGGACGGTGAAGGCAGCGCCACACCGGGCACGATGCCGCATCCGAACGCGTGAATCGCCAAGAAACTGCCATCGTCGAATGCCGTCGCCGGGCGGCGCAGCGTAAAGTAAGGCCATGCACGAAACGCACCGCCGCCGCACCCGTATTCTCGCCACCCTCGGCCCCGCCACCGACGAGCTGGAGACGCTGGCCGCCCTCGTCGCCGCCGGCGTCGACGCCGTGCGCATCAACTACTCGCATGGCAACCATGCCGATCACGCCCGCCGCATCCGGCAAGTGCGCGAGGCGGCCACGGCCGCCGGACGCGATATCGGCATCCTCGCCGACCTGCAGGGGCCCAAGATCCGCATCGAACGCTTCGCCGAGGGCCCGATCACGCTGGTACCCGGCGCGCGCTTCGCGCTCGACACGGCGCATCCGGCGGCGGCGGGCACGGTCGAGATCGTCGGCTGCGCCTATCCGGACCTCCCCAACGACGTCGTCGCCGGCGACGCCCTGATGCTGAACGACGGCGCCATCCGGTTGCGCGTCACCCAGGTGGCGGGCACGCGCATCGACACCGAAGTGGAGATCGGTGGCGAGCTCTCGGACCGCAAGGGCATCAACAAGGCCGGCGGTGGGTTGTCTGCGGCCGCGCTCACCGAGCGCGACCACGACGATCTCGCCCACGCCGCCGCCCAGGGCGTCGATTTCGTAGCGGTCTCCTTCCCGCGCAACGGCGAGGACATGCGTGAAGCGCGCCGGCTACTGGATGCAGCCGGCAGCAGCGCGGCGCTGGTGGCCAAGATCGAGCGCGCCGAAGCCCTGCTCGCTCTGGACAGCATCATCGAAGCCTCGGATGCGGTCATGATCGCGCGCGGCGATCTCGGTGTGGAGATTGGCGACGCCGAGCTGCCCGGCTGGCAGAAGCGCATCACCCGCGCGGCGCGCGAGGACAACCGGCTGGTCATCACCGCCACGCAGATGATGGAGTCGATGATCACCAGCCCCATCCCGACGCGCGCCGAGGTGCTGGATGTGGCGAACGCGGTCATGGACGGCACCGACGCCGTCATGCTCTCGGCCGAGACGGCCACCGGCCGCCACCCGCCCCGCGTGGTGGAGGCCATGGCGCGCGTCTGCCTGGGCGCCGAAGCGGCCATGCCCGAGCCGCGCGGCCGCGATCGCATGGATAGCCACTTCGTGAGAACCGACGAGGCCATCGCCATGGCCACGATCTGGACGGCGCAGCACATGCACGCCCAGGCCATCGTCGCGCTCACCGAATCCGGCAGCACGGCTCTGATGATGTCGCGCAGCGACACGCGCATCCCCATCTTCGCGCTCACGCAGCTGGAGGCGACACGCCGGCGCATGACGCTCTGCCGGGGCGTCTATCCCATCGCCTTCACGCCCAGCGAGCTGGACAGCGCGCGGCCCGCCCAGGAGGCCACCGACATGCTGCTGGCACACGGCTGGCTGCAGCGCGGCGACCGGGCATTGCTCACCAAGGGCGATTTCACCGGCCCCGGCGGCACCAACACGATGAAGATCGTGACCGTCGACGGCTGATGACCGAGCCACGCCTCGCCGAATTCACGCTCTTCGGGCATCGCGGGGCCGCGGGGCTGGCGCCGGAGAACACGCTGGCGGCCTTCGAGGCCGGCATCCACGCCGGCTTGCGCTGGATGGAGCTGGACGTGCAGGCGCACCCCGAGGCGCTGATCGTGTTCCACGATGACCGGCTCGATCGCTGCGCCGGCGTCTCGGGCACGGTTCTGGAAACTCCGCTGCGCGAACTGCGGGCGCTGGACGTAGGCGCCGGCCAGCGCATTCCGGAGCTGGACACGCTGCTGGATCAACTAAGCGAACGCGCCGCGCTGAATATCGAGCTGAAGGCCGGCGCCGATGTCGGCCCGCGCACAGCCGAGGCGCTACGCACGGCGCTAACCGCCGGCTGGTCGGCCGAGGACCTGCTCGTCTCCAGTTTCGACCACGCCGCGCTGACCGCCTTTCACGCGGCATTGCCGGAGGTGCCGGTTGCACCGCTCTTCGATTTCGACGCCGCCAACGCCGAAGCGGTCGCAGCCAGCCTGGGAAGCCGCATCGTACATCTCCACCGAGCTCTCGCCGACGCGGCCACCCTCGGACGGCTCGCTAGCGCCGGCCTGCGCGCGCATATCTTCACCGTCAACGACGTCGCTCAAACCGAGGCGCTGCGCGCAGCCGGCGCGGCCGGCATATTCACGGATCACCCGGAGCGGTTTAGGCTGATCAGTGCCATGTCACAAAAACGTCATTCCGCCGGGGTGCAATAAGGCGATGGACAGTCGACCACAAAGCACGCAGGAGTCCGAGACCGCCCCGGATCTGGGCGCGCCCGAGCTCTATCTCAACCGCGAGCTGTCGCTGCTCGCCTTCAACAAGCGTGTTCTGGAGCAGGCGCTGGACGAATCCGTGCCGCTGCTGGAGCGCCTGAAATTCGTCTGCATCGCCAGCTCCAATCTCGACGAGTTCTTCGAGATCCGCGTCGCCGGCCTCATCAAGATGGCCGAACTCAACCCGAACCAGCGCGCCAGCGACGGTCAGACGCCGCAGGAACTGCTGCGCCATATCGCCGAGCGCGCGCACGCGCTGGTCGACGAGCAGTATCGCGTCTTCAACGACGTGCTGCTGCCGGCCATGGAAGCCGAGCAGATACGATTCCTGCGCCGCTCGGAGTGGAGCCCCGAACAAGACGCCTGGCTGGCGCGCTTTTTCCATGAGGAGCTGATGCCGGTGCTGTCACCCATCGGTCTGGACCCGGCACATCCCTTCCCGCGCATCCTCAACAAGTCGCTCAACTTCATCGTGCAGCTGCAGGGCAAGGACGCCTTTGGGCGCAACAGCGGCTTCGCCGTCGTGCAGGCCCCGCGCGCACTGCCACGACTGATCCAGATCCCGCGCGACGTCACCGGATCGGGCCCGCACGATTTCGTCTTCCTGTCGTCAGTGATCCACGCCTACGTCGACGACCTCTTCCCCGGCATGCAGGCCACCGGCTGCTACCAATTCCGCATCACGCGCAACTCGGACCTGCTGGTCGACGAAGAAGAAACCGAGGATCTGCTGGAGGCTCTGGAAGGTGAGCTGGCCCAGCGTCAGTGGGGCGACTCGGTGCGCCTGGAGGTGGCGCAGAACTGTCCCGAGCACCTCTGGCGCTATCTGATGGAGACGGTACAACTGAGCCCTTCAGACGTCTATCAGGTCAACGGACCGGTGAACCTGAATCGCCTGATGGCACTGCCCGACATGATCGAGCGGCCCGAGCTCAAGTTCAGCGCTTTCACGCCGCGCCTGCACCGCGGCATGACACAGGACGTCTTCGCCGCATTGCGCGAGCGGGATGTGCTGTTGCACCACCCTTTCGACGCTTTCACGCCGGTGCTGGAGTTTCTGCGCCAGGCCGCGCGCGACCCGAATGTGCTGGCCATCAAGCAGACGCTGTACCGAACCGGCGCCAAGAGCCCGGTGGTGGAGGCGCTGATCGAAGCCGCGCGCAACGGCAAGGAGGTCACGGTGGTCGTCGAACTGCGCGCGCGCTTCGACGAGGCCGAGAACATCGATCTCGCCGAGGCCCTGCAGGAGGTCGGCGCGCATGTCGTCTACGGGGTGGTCGGCTACAAGACGCACGCCAAGATGATTCTTGTCGTGCGCCGCGAGGAGGGCGGGCTGCGCCAGTACGCGCATCTCGGCACCGGCAACTACCACCCCAAGACGGCACGCCTCTACACCGATTACGGCCTGTTCACCTGCGACGCAAAGGTCGGCGACGATGTGCACAACGTCTTCCTGCAGCTGACCTCGCTGGGCCGGGTAAGCGCCCTGCATCGCCTGCTGCATTCGCCCTTTACGCTGCAGAAGACGATGGTCGCGCGCATCGAGCGCGAGGCCGAGAACCATCGCGCCGGTCGGCCGGCACGCATCCGCGCCAAGATGAATCAGCTGGTGGACGCGCAAATGATCCAGGCGCTGTATCGCGCCTCGCGCGCCGGCGTACCCATCGATCTGGTCGTGCGCGGCATGTGTTCGCTGCGGCCCGGGCTGCCCGGTGTCTCCGACACCATCCGCGTGACCTCAGTCATCGGCCGCTTCCTCGAGCACACCCGTGTGTTCTGCTTCGAGAACGGCGGCGAGCCGGAAGTCTGGTTGTCCTCGGCCGACTGGATGGAACGCAATCTCTACAAGCGCGTGGAGGTGGCCTTTCCCGTACTCGACGCACGACTGCGCAAGCGCGTGCTGTCCGAGCTGCAGCACTACATCGACGACCGCGTGCGCGCCTGGGAGTTGGATGCCGACGGCAGCTACACGCGCATCGGCATTCCCGACGAACACAACCCCGGCGCGCAGCAACTGCTGCTCGACGAAGCCACATCCGGCTGAACGCTCGATGCGCGCGAGCGGTAGGCTGCGCTGGCCCAAGCGCCTCGGAGACCCGGACTTGATTGCCTCGCAATTCCGCAAATGGTGGCGTCGCCGGAGCCGGTCGGTGCCGGTCGAGGCGATGCCGCCCGTAACGCGCACCGAAGACGGCGCGATGCGCCGCCTGGGCGTCGAGCTCGAGTTCTCCGGCCTGTCGCTGCCCAAACTCTGCGAGCTTGTGCCTGAACAGGTCGGTGGACGCGCTCATGTCATTTCGGACTATGAAGCCGAGGTCACCGGCACGCGCTGGGGCAAATGGGGCATCGAGCTGGATTTCGCCTTCCTCAAGGCCCTGGGCCGCGAGAACAACGAGCCTAACGTCGAGCCACGCAACAGCCTTGAGGAGCTTTCCGAGAGTCTGCTGGCCGCCGTGGCACGGCAGGTCGTTCCCTTCGAGATCGTCTCTCCTCCGATCGCCATGGACGAGCTGGAAGTCGTCGACACGCTGGTCTCCGAACTGTGCCGCGCGGGCGCTCGTGGCACGCGGCACTCGCCGCTCTATGCCTTCGGCGTGCATCTCAACGTGGAGCTGGCCGACACCACCGCCGCGACACTGCTGGCCTATCTGCAGGCCTGGGCGCTGCTCTTCGACTGGCTGCGCGAACGCTGCCACCCCGATCTGTCGCGCCGCATATCGCCCTACATCGAACCCTACCCGCTGGACTATGCGCGCCTGATCCTGCAAGCCGACTACGCACCGGACAGCGCGCAACTGATCGACGACTACCTGGCGCACAACCCGACCCGCAATCGGGCGCTGGACATGCTGCCGGTCTTCGCGCACCTCGACGAGGCGCGCGTACGTGCAACGGTTGACGATCACCGCATCAAGGCGCGGCCGGCGCTGCACTATCGTCTGCCCAACTGCCAGATCGACGAGCCCGACTGGCACTGGCGCGATCTCTGGCGCGACTGGCTGCAGCTGGAGCACCTAGCCGGCGACGCCGATCGACGGGCACGCATGGCGAAAGACTTCCTGAGCTTTCACGACAGCGTCGTGGATCGACTGACCGGCGACTGGCAGCAACAGACGCGACGATGGTTGCTAGACGACGACGCGCTGGCCGACCACTGATCGGCATCACCGGCGGCGACTCGCGCCTGCCCTGGGGCTGGTGGTTCGCAGCCGCCGCCGTACGGCGCGCGGGCGGCCGGCCGCTGCGCATCACGCCCGGCCGGCCTCTGCCCGGGGACACCGCCCTGGAAGGCCTGATTGTCGGCGGCGGCGACGATATCGACCCGGCGCTCTATACCGGCGAGGACAACGGGGCGCCCGCCGCCGATCCGGCGCGTGATCGACTGGAGCTGGCGCTGCTGGAACGCGCACTTGGCGACGGCCTGCCAGTGCTCGGCATTTGCCGCGGCGCGCAGTTGCTCAACGTCTCGCTGGGGGGCTCGCTTTACGCCGACATTCGTCCGCGACGCCGCCTGACCAGCAACCGCCGCACGCCACTGGCGCGCAAGACTGCCGCGCTGCGTGCCAACAGCCGGCTGGCGCGCATCTGCGGCACATCGCCGCTGCGCATCAACAGCCTGCACCACCAGGCCATGCAGCGCCTGGGGCACGGCTTGCGCACGGTTGCGCGCGACCTCGACGGCATCAAGCAAGGCGTCGAGGCTATCGATGCACCGTTCCGCATCGGCGTGCAGTGGCACCCGGAGTACCTCCCGCGCCAGCGCTCCCAGCGCCGGCTTTTCGCCGCCCTGGTCGGTCAAGCCAGGCGCCGCAACCTGCGTGCGACGCGGAACGGCTGAGCGCTGCCGGTCTCGCTGTTGACAAGCACCGTCTATTAAACTATCGTTTAATTAAACGATTGTTCAGTCCCGCGAGGGAGGAGCCTGTCATGACCACCGCAAGCCTCAATGCTACCGACTGGGTGGACCGCAAGAAGTACCTCTGGTTGCTGGGCGCGCCGGTGATGCTGCTGCCGCTGATCGGCTATTTCTTCTTCGAGCTGACCGGCTGGGGCATCTTCTTCTGGTTCGCGCCGCTTTTCGTCTACGGCGTGATCCCGCTCGCCGACCTGCTCATCGGCGAGGACCGCAGCAATCCACCCGAGGAGATCGTCCCGGCGCTGGAGCGCGAACGCTACTACCGCTACGCCACCTACATGGCCGTGCCGCTGCAGTACGTCACGCTGGTGTGGGGCTGCTGGGCCGTGGCGACGCTGGATCTGGCCGGGTGGGCCTATCTGGGCGTGGCCGTCTCGGTTGGTGTGGTTTCCGGTATCGCCATCAACACCGGCCACGAGCTCGGGCACAAGACCGACGGCCTTGAGCAGTGGCTGGCCAAGATCGCGCTGGCGACCTCGGCCTATGGTCACTTCTTCGTCGAGCACAACCGCGGCCATCACGTACGCGTGGCGACGGAGGAGGATCCGGCCTCCTCGCGCATGGGTGAAAGCCTCTACGCATTCCTGCCGCGCACCGTCCTGGGCAGCCTGCGCTCGGGCTGGGAGATCGAGAAGCAGCGGCTGGCGCGCAACGGCCACGGCGTCTGGTCGATCCATAACCACAACCTGCAGGCCTGGAGCATAACGGTGATGCTCTTCGCCGGGCTGACCGCCTGGTTCGGCTGGATCGTGCTGCCCTTCCTGATCATCCAGGCGATCTACGGCTTCTCGCTGCTGGAAGTGGTCAACTATCTTGAGCACTACGGCCTGCGCCGGCAGAAGCTGGATAACGGCCGCTACGAGCGTTGTCAGCCGCGCCATTCCTGGAACAACAACCACACCGTGACCAACCTGCTGCTCTATCAGCTGCAGCGGCATTCGGACCATCACGCGAACCCGACGCGCTCCTACCAGGCGCTGCGCCACTTCGAGGACGCACCGCAGCTGCCCTCGGGCTACGCCGGCATGATCGTGCTGGCCTACATCCCCTGGTTGTGGTTCAAGGTCATGGACCCCAAGGTCGTTGCTCATCACGAGGGCGACCTCACCAAGGCAGCGTTGCAACCGGGCAAGGAAGCCGAGCTGATGACGCGCTACCACTCTGCCTGAGCCGAAAGGGCACAATACGCGGCGGCGCGCTCTGGCGCGCCGCCTTTTTTACGGACTAAAAAGAGAGTTTGAGCCCATGCGCAAGTGGCGTTGCCTGATCTGCGACTTCGAATACGACGAGGCCAAGGGCCTGCCCGAAGAGGGCATCGAGCCCGGCACCAAGTGGGAGGACGTCCCTGACGACTGGACCTGCCCGGACTGCGGCGCCTCGAAGGATGACTTCGAGATGGTGCCGGTGGATGACTGAGTGAGCGCCGCCGACCCCATCGTCATCGTCGGCAGCGGCCACGCCGGCTATACGCTGGCGCGGGAGCTGCGCAAGCTTGACGAGGCGACCCCGGTGCACATCGTCACCCGCGACGATGGCAGCGCCTACTACAAGCCGAATCTGTCCAAAGCGCTGGCGATGGGCAAGGCGCCCGGAGAGCTGGTTCAGCAGCCCGCTGAGCAGGCCGCGGAAGCGGTGAAGGCGACATTGCACCCGCACAGCACGGTCGAATCCATCGACCCCGAGGCCCACGAGATCCGCTTCGGTGGTCAAACGCTGCGCTACGCCAGCCTCGTGCTCGCCACCGGCGCCGCGCCGATCCGGCTGCAAGCATTGGGGCCAGACGCGACCTCGGTCAACAGCCTCGACGACTACCGCATCTTCCACGACCGCCTCGGCGAGAACACGGAGATCCTCATCGCCGGCGCCGGCCTCATCGGCTGCGAGTTCGCCAATGATCTCGCCGCGGCAAGGCATCGCGTCAGCGTCATCGACCTGGCCGACTGGCCGCTGTCGCGCCTGCTGCCCGAGCCGCAGGGTCGTGCGCTGCAGGCCGGCCTGGAAGATCTCGGCGTGCGCTTCCATTTCGGCCGCTCCATAGAGCGGGTCGAAGGCCGGCGCGCACATCTCGACGACGGCAGCGAGCTGGACTTCGAGCTGCTGCTGTCGGCCATCGGTCTGAAGCCGGATACGCATCTGGCGCAGGCTGCCGGCCTGGAATGCGGCCGCGGCATCCGCGTCGATGATCACTTCGCGACCTCCGCGCCAGATATCTACGCCCTTGGTGACTGCGTGGACGTGCCGGGCGATGCCACATCGCTGCCGATGCCCTATGTGCTGCCCATCGCCCACGCGGCGCGCGCACTGGCCAAGACGCTGAGCGGCGAGCCGACACGGGCATCGCTGCCGGCCATGCCCGTCATCGTCAAGACACCGGCCTGCCCGACGCTGGTCTGCCCACCGCTGGTCGCCGAGGGCGCGTGGCAGGTTAGCGGCGAGGCGCCCGATCTGGAAGCGATCTTCGTGGCCGACGACGGGCGCGAGACCGGCTTCGCGCTGACCGGCGCGGCGACGAAGAAGCGCGGCGAGTACACCAAGCGCGTGCCGCCGGTGCTTGCCGCTAAGGACTGATACGCGAGCGGGGCAGTGCGCGGCATGCTGGTCCGACAGCGTGCAGCTGGCATCGACAGCGACCAGAGACCGACCGCCCACGGGCCCGGCCGCAGCCCTATAGCCGGTCAATAACTAAAAAACGGCCGGCCCCCGAACCGCGGGACCGGCCGCCACACCGTTACTCTTTGAGTTGCAGCCTCGAAAGCGCGTGCCTCGAGGTCAGTAGGACAGGCTGATGCTCACCATGCCGGTCAGGAAGTCGTCTTCCGGATTGCCGATAACGGCGTCGTCGGTCATGTAGTAGGTGGTGGCGAGACCGAGGCCCCAGTCGCCGTAGGCCGGCGGAACGAAGGCCATCGGGATGGAGGCGGAGAGCCCCAGCGAGGAATAGCCGTAGCCGCCCTCGTCCGGGTTGTAATAGCCGTCCGAGAAGAAGGCGACGCTGGCCGGCACCGAGAAAGACACCGAGCCGACATCGAAGCCGGGGCCCACGGAGAAGACGTAGGCCTCCCCTTCCTCGGCACCCGACTCGCTGCCGATGCGCATATGCACGGTCAGACCCGGGTTGAGGGCGAAGTCGCCGCCCCACATGCCCGAGTCATCCAGCCCGGCGCTCAGGTCGAGAATGCGCTCGGCGGTGACGCCGCCATAGTTCCATTCCTGGTAGGTCGCACCGAAGGATGCGATGCCGGCGGCGTAGCCGACTCCGATATAGGTATCGATTTCCTGAATGTTGCCGCCCACCGTGGCCGGGCCGTCGGAATTGTCGTTGACGTCGCCCCAGACGCCGAAATTCACGGAGAAGCCCTTAGGAAGGGCCAAGCCGATATCGAAATAAACGAAATTGGTCGACTCCGAACCGAAGAAATCACTGCCGCCGCCCCAGACGTCGGCGCCATAGGAAACGAAGTGCGAGGCGTAATCAACGCCGAAGGACCCGCTCACAGCACTGCCGGCATCGTCGGCGAAGGCCGGGCTGGCTGCTCCCCACACCAGCGTGCCCGCAAGCACGGGATAGATGACCTGTCTCATTTGCTTCATGGTTTCTCCCTAGAGAAGTTCGGATGAAATACGCGCCCAACGGGTCCCCTTGTTGCATTCCGTCGCATCCCCACAAGCCGGCGGAACGGCTGGAATGCTTATGGCTCGAATCATCAGGGAAGGCGCCGGGCCAAAGACATACGTCAAATGACGTAACTTCCGACGGCCGTCGTATTCGATTTTCCGCCCGACATCAGGCCCTTAGGTGATGCGCCAGCCACCCGGCCTGCGCGGCGGCATCGCGCACCACGACCAGCATCGCCGGCGACTGTCGGTGGCAGCCGCGCACAAGCGACGTTCCTGGCCCGAGCGGCCCCGTCCACAGGAAAAGGCGGGCGTCAGGTGCTGCCAATCTTCCCGGTAGTACCGGTGCGCGCGGCCGTCGGCAGATTCCCCACCGGGCACTGCTCGGTACCTGTCGCCTCTCGAGTGATGCGCTGGACGCGGGTACGCGCCGCCACCGGATCGTTAACCCAATCACGATAGAACTCGAAGGGACAGTTCGCCACGCCCTGGTCGCCATCACCGCCGGTATAGCCGCGATGCAGGAGCTTGAAGAGGTGATTCTGCGACTGGTCGTGGGCACGGGCATCGCGAATGGCGCTCACCGAGAGCTGCGCGTACTGGATACCCATCTCCTCTTCACCGCACTCGCCGAGGGTACGGCCGTCAAAGCCGATGATGGCGGAATGCCCGAAGTAGGAATAGACGCCGTCGAAGCCGGCGGCGTTGGCGACGGCGACATAGCAGTTGTTGGACCACGCCATACACTTCGACATCATCACCTGCTGCTCCTTGGCCGGATACATGTAGCCTTGGCAGCGGATGATGAGCTCGGCACCCTTCATTGCGCGGTCGCGCCAGATCTCGGGATAGTTGCCGTCGTCGCAGATGATGAGGCTGATCTTCAAGCCCTTCGGGCCATTGCAGGCGTAGGTGGCATCGCCCGGGTACCAACCCTCGATTGGGCACCACGGGATGCACTTGCGATACTTCTGGACGATCTCGCCCTGGTTATTGATGAGGATGAGCGTGTTGTAGGGGGCCTTTTCGGGATGCCCCTCGTGACGTTCGCCGGTGATGGAGAACACACCCCAGGTATCCGCCTCGCGGCAGGCCGCCGCGAATACCTCGGTCTCGTCGCCGGGGATCGGTGCGGCCGTGGCCATCATCTCGTCACGGTCGTACATGATCCCCATCGTCGAGTACTCGGGAAAGACGACGAGATCCATGCCGGGCAGTCCGACCTTCATGCCCTTGACCATCTCGGCGATGCCGCGGGCGTTGTCCAGCACATCCTGTCGCGTATGCAGCCGCGGCATCTTGTAGTTGACGACGGCTACACCGACGGTATCGGCGCTGCTCGAGATATCTCCGTGTCGCATGATCGTGCTCCCTTGACAGGCCACCCGCTCTTCGGGGGCGAGGCCTTCAGTGACTGATCACCCAGGAATGCCTGGCAGCGCGCGCCTCGCGCTCCGTGCCCCCTGCCGGCCGCTTTTGATGAGCCGCTGCAGCATTGGCAACCCGCCGGATGACGGCTGCGATAGCTCTGCACGCTTTCCGGCTGATGCGCGCTGCGTTCATTGCTCGCGTGCGCGACGCGCGTTGCTCTGGGCATCGTGGCCAGTCTCGGCACGGTGGCGATGGCGCGCTGCCGGCCGGCGAGGCCCTACCGGCCTTCGAGGCCGCCATCGTCTGGCTGGGCGCACGACTGCCGGAGGCGGCGCCGCCGCGGCTAGTGCACGGCGACTTTCGCAACGGCAACTTCCTCGTCGGTCCCGAGGCCGGCCTCACCGGCGTGCTCGACTGGGAGCTGGCGCACCGTGGCGACCCGGCCGAGGATATCGGCTGGCTGTGCATGCGCTCCTGGCGCTTCGGCGCCGACGCGCGGCTGCGCTTCTGGGAGGGCCGTGGCTGCGCTCAAGTGGGGCGTGATCTGCCAGTCCTTCGCCTGGCAGCATCTGCGCGGCGAGGCCCCGGGCCTGGAGCCTGCCCTGATCGGCCGGCGCGTCTCCGAGGTCGAGCTGCATCTGCTGGACCTCATGGAAGGCCGGGAGGCCGCATGAGTGGCAATCGCCCTACCGACGCCGAGCTGGCCCGTGCGGCGCGCAATGAGCTTGCCGCCTTGGGCGAGGACAGCGCCAATACCGCCTATCGCCTGCGTCTGGTCGCCGGGGCCCTGAGCATCGTCGAACGCGCGCTGGCCGAGGGGGCCGAGGCCGCGGAAAGCGAGCGCGCCGCGCTGAGCGCCCTGCCGCTGGCGAGCGAGGAGGATCTCGCGATCCTCCGCTCTCGGCTCTGCGCAGCGCTGCCCGAAGGCCAACTCAGCCCCGAAGATCCCGCCGTGCTGGCCGCCTTGCGCGCCTGCGCCGGAGCGCATCTGCGCGTCGACAACCCGGAGCTAAGGGCACTACCGAAGGTCAGCGAATAGGGGCACAGCGTGGTTCGTGGAGTAACGCAGACTCTCTAGCTGCTTTCGCGATGTCGTGAAGCAACGAGACAGAACCATACGTGCTCCATCAAGGGCACCGAAGCGGGCGGTATCACGACAGGAAGCTCGCGTCGGCGCTCGCGCCCGACTCAGCGCATAGCGGGCAGGGGCCAAGGGTCTTACTCTGTGAACGCAGCTTGGGATTTCCGAGATGGTCTCAAGCCCCTTCCGGGTCGGATTACCGGCTGCACAACAAGAGAATGGGCCGCCGGATCGCCGGGAGACAGATGGCAGGGGAGCAGATAGCACACGGCGATTCCAAGGCCCACTCTGGCCGGAGGCGGACCTGGCGATGTCTGGGCATGGTTGGCGCGGCCCTGCTCTTGGCGGTCACCGCTTTCTGGGTCTATCACCAATACAAGCCGCTGCCCCAGGGCCTGGATGCGGCGACACCGCTTCGGCCCGCGGTCAATCTTCGCTTCCTGAGCGACGAGACCTGGCAAACCGACGGCGGCGACCGGCGCATGGAGCAGGCCATCTTCGATGAAGCGCTCCGCCTGATCGCTCAGGCGGAGCGCTTGGTAGTGATGGACATGTTCCTGTTCAACGATTTCGCCGGCGCCGGAAGCGATGACCATCGGCCGATTTCCAGCGAACTTACCCGGGCCCTGATCGCGCGGCGGCGGGCCGTCCCCGGCCTGCAGGCCATGGTCATCACCGACCCCTTCAACACGGTCTACGGAAGCCTTCTGCCCGAGCATCTGTCCGCGCTTGAAGCGGCCGGCGTGCGGGTCGTCATGACACGGCTGCCCCGCCTGCGGGACCCGAATCCCTTGTGGTCGAGTATCTGGCGACTCTGTTGCCAGTGGCTGGGCAACGACCGGGACAGCGGCTGGCTGCCCAATCCCTTCGGGGAGAAACCCGTCACCCTGCGGAGTTACCTGCGGCTGCTGAATTTCAAGGCCAATCACCGCAAGACCCTGGTCGTGGATGAGGGCGATACCTGGACCGGGCTGGTGACATCGGCCAACCCGCACGATGCAAGCAGCGCCCACAGCAATGTCGCGCTTCGATTCAGCGGTGCGGCGGCACTGGATCTGCTCGCGACCGAAGGGGCAGTGGCCCGAATGTCGGGAGCAGGCTTGCCGAAGATGCCGGAACCGGGAGCATCCGATGCTGTAGATGGACCGGCCATCCAGGTCCTCACCGAGGCAGCGATTCGCCGGGCGTCCTTGTCGCTGCTGCGCGAAAGCCGCCCGGGCGCGCGCGTTGACATGGCAATGTTCTACCTGTCCCATCGGGGCATCGTGGATGGCCTGAAGGAGGCACACGAACGCGGTGTCGTGCTCCGCGTTCTGCTGGATCCCAACCGGGATGCCTTCGGCCGGACCAAGCAGGGGATTCCGAATCGCCAGGTGGGGCTGGAACTGCACCGGGCCGGGATTCCGGTTCGCTGGTGCCATACCGCTGGCGAGCAGTGTCACAGCAAGCTGCTGATGCATACCGACGCAGCGGGCGAGGTGGAGCTGATACTCGGTTCCGCCAATTTCACGCGCCGCAATCTGGACAACTACAACCTGGAAAGCGATGTGCGCTTGCTGGCGACTACCGGCCACCCCGCCATCCGACAGGCAAAGGCATTCTTCGAACGCGCCTGGCGCAACGAACCCGAGGGCCGCTCATACAGCCTGCCCTACGAAGCCTTTGCGGACGATAGCCGCTTGCGCTACTGGCAATACCGGGTCATGGAAGCAAGCGGGCTTTCCACCTTCTAGGCGAGTCCGGTCATCGACCCGGCGATTCCAGCAGCTGCACGCTCGACGACCAGGCTGCGACTGACAACAGGCCATGCCGCGCCGCCCCACCGGCGATCGCCATGCGCCCATTCCACACCGCGCCATCGGCCCCGTGGACATACAGCGGCGGCGCCGGGCCCTCCTCCCAGCGCGGACGCTCGGCGGAAGGATCGAGCACCCAGTGCCGCCGCTCGATACCACCGCCGAGCAGATCGGGCGCCTCGCCCCCGACGATATGGATGCGCCCGTCGACGACGGCCTCCGCCGCGCCGCTGGTGGGTTCGGGCAGCGCCGGACCCGGTTCCCACTTGTCCGCGCCCGGATCGTAGATATCGACGCGCGCCATCGACTCCGGGCTGCGACCGCCGATGGCCCAGATGCGATCATCGACCACCACCAAGGACAGATGATTGCGCGGCCCCGGCAACGGCGCGGCCTCGGCCCAGCCCTCGTGGTCCGGGCGGTACACCCAGGTCCGCGCCGAAGGCCCCTGCCCGCCGATGACGTAGAGACGATCGTCGAGCGCCACCATGCGATGCCCCAGCCGCGGCTCCGGCAGCGATGGCATGGCCTCCCAGCCATCGGCACCGGGACGCCAGCGCCAGACTTCGCGTCGCGGCGTCCAGGGGCGCGCATCCAGCGCGCCCGAGCCGCCGGAGAGCACGACCGCGCCCTCGTAAGCGGCCGCCGCGGCGTGATGGCGCGTGCCGGGCAGCCGTGGCCCCGCCTGCCAGCGCCCATCGGGGGCGTCGAGCAGCAGCACGCGATCGACCACCTGGCCGAAGCCGCGAATTCCGGAGAGCACCACCAGATCCTCGCCGCCGTCGTCGCGCTCCAGCGCCACCGTCGCCAGCTCGCCGAAGGCCTCCGGCATGGGCGGGCCCAGCGCCCATCCGGCACGATCCGCCGGCTGCGGCGGGAAGAACAGCAGCCAGCCGAGGCCGAGCGCCACGGCCAGCAGCAGGATCAGGATGATGCGCTTGAGCATTCCGAGCATGTCGGCGTCCGGCGAGATTGCGTTCCCGATCTTGGCAAAGCGCGCCGCGCTCAGCTAGCCGGGTCCTGGATGCGCGCAAAAGGCGCCTCGGCTTCCAGCGCGAAGGCCAGCTCCAGCAGCCGTCGCTCCTGACCATGGCCCGCGGCCAGCTGCGCGCCAATGGGCAAGCCCTCCGGGGACAGACCAGCGGGCAGCGCGATGGCGGGGCTGCCGTTGGCGTTGTTGATGGGCGTGAAGGAAACTGTCTCCTGCAGCGCCGGAAACAGCGCCTCGAAGCCGCGCGCCGGGCTCAGCTCGCCCAGCCGCGGCGGCACGCGCGCCAGCACCGGCGACAGGCCGACGTCATAGCGCGCGGCAATCTTCTGCCAGTGGCGCGCGCTTGCGCGCAGCCGCGCGATGACCAGCGGGATGCGCAGCATGCGCTTGCGGAAACGCCGCTCCAGTCCGCGCGTCAGCGCGTCGACCCTGCTCGCATCGAAGTGCGGGTGAAGGCTGCGGTGGCCGAGACGAGTCACCAGAAAGGCGAGGAAGGCCCAGTAATCGCTGAAGTCCTCCACGAAGCGCGGCCCGGCCGGCACGGGCATCGGCTCGACGCTGTGCCCCAGCTTCTCCAGGCGATGGGCCATGCGCTCCACGGCCGCGCGGGTGGCGGCGTCGGTGGCCGTGCCCGTCACCGAGTCGAGCACCAGGCCGATGCGCAGCCTGTCGCGACCGGGCCCCTCCACCAGCCCGACTTCGGGTAGCTTCGGATTGCGCCGGTACGCCTCCGCGCCGGCGAGAAAGGCGGCCGAGTCGCGCACACTGCGCGTCACGACGCCGTCGCAGACGATGTCGACAGGCAGCTGGCGGCCGGTGGCGTTGGGCACGACGCGGCCACGCGTCGGCTTGAGACCGACGAGCCCGCAGCAGGCCGCCGGAATGCGGATGGAGCCGCCGCCGTCATTGGCATGCGCGATGGGTACCGCACCGGCCGCCACCAGCGCCGCCGAGCCGCCCGAGGAGCCACCCGGCGTATGTTCGGGCTGCCAGGGGTTGCGCACCGGCGGCGCGGTCTCGAACTCGGTGCTGCCGTTGAAGCCGAACTCCGGCAGGCGACTTTTGCCGAGCAGCGTGAAGCCCAGCGAACGGTACTGGCGCGTGAACTCGGCGTCGTCGTTCACCGGCGTCGCCGGCACGGCCTCGCTGCCATGGCGTGTCGGCAGGCCGGCGACATCGGTATTGTCCTTGACCAAGCTGGGCACGCCGGAGAGCGGACCCGGCGTGCGACCGGCCGCGGCCAGCCCGCGCTCGAAATCGGAGCAGGCCATCGCCGACAGCTTGTCGTCCACAGCCTCGATGCGGGCAATGGCCGCGCGCGCGGCCTCCTCGGCACCGATCGCGCCGGCGCGGATGGCGTCGGCCAGTCCGACGGCGTCGAGCTCGCCGAGCACATCGTCGGAAGAAAAGGCGTGAATGCGCGTTAGCTGCATCGAGGTCCCCTGTCTGTCCATTGCGGAAGCGCGATGACCGCACCAGTGACGGGCATACTGCCCGGATGGCGCAACATCTGCCGGGCAGCGAGCCGATTCCCTTCATCACCCTGCCCAACTGGGTCAAGGCGGCGGGGCAGTGCGGCTTCAATATCGAGCCGATCTTCGCCGAGCTCGGCATCACGACGGATCTGCTGCATCTGGAAACCGCCACCATCGAGCGGCAGCACCTGGAGCAACTCATGCGGCGCTGCGTCGCGGCCTCGCGCGAGCAGCACTTCCCCTTCGTGCTGGGCGAGACCTTCGCCTTCGACTATCTGCCCGATCTGGAGGCCTTTCTCACTACCAGCCCCAGCCTGCGCGAGGCCGCAGGCGTCTTCGACTGGGTGCGCGAGCTGATCAACCCCATGCTCGATGTCGTACTGCGCGAGGAGGAGGACACGGCCCGGCTGCTGCTGCGCTTCGACGAGGCCGGCGCCGACAGCGCCTCGCGCGCCTGGTTCGTCGAGACCACCTTCGCCACCGTGCAGAAGTTCACGCGCTCGCTGCTCGGCGACGCGCTGCCGCTGGGCCGGCTCGACTTCCGCCACGCGCCACCGCCGCACGCCGGGCGCTACGAGGCCTTCTTTCGCATGCCGGTGGCCTTCGCGCAGCCGGAGGACGCCCTGCGCTTTCCGCGACGGCTGCTCGACGTGCCGCTGCCCGGCGGCTACCCGGCGCTGCACGAGCAAGCGCGCCAGCGCATCGAGCGCCGCTTGCGCGCGCTGCCGCGCAACCCGGGGCTGGTGGCGGCCATCGAGCGGGCGCTGCTGCACCGGCCGGCGCTCTTCGGACTGGGCATGGAGGCCACCGCCGAAGAACTGGGCATGCACCCGCGCACGCTGCAGCGGCGCCTGCGCGCCAAAGGCACGCGCTTTGCCGAACTTCAGGCCGAAGCCCGCCAACGCCTGGCACGGCAGTATCTGGCCGACGAGACGCTGGACATCGATCGCATCAGCGAGCTGCTCGGCTATTCCGACCGGCGCAGCTTCACGCGCGCCTTCCAGCGCTGGACCGGCCTGACACCCAGCGCCTTTCGCGCCCGGAACAGCGGTGAGGACCTGCCCCCGATGTCGTGAAATGTTCCCCGGCGTCGTGGCCGGTCCTAGCCGGCAGCGCAGCGCAGCCTCAGGATCGGGGCATCGCAATGGAGACCGCTGACATGAGCCAGCAGAAAGAACAACGCATCGTCCCGCGCAAGGGTCCCGATTTCGACCTGGACGGCGACATTCCGAAGTACTGGTTCGGCGGCGACGCCTTCAAGAGCCGTTTCTTCGACGCCATGTCGCTGCTCTTCCCCGAGGGCGAGAAATTCTTCATCAGCTGCGTGCGCGACTACCGCGACGCCATCGACGACCCGGAGCTGGAAGCACAGGTCAAGGACTTCATCTATCAGGAAGGCCAGCACGGTCACGTCCACACGCAGTTCAACAACCGCCTGAAGGCGCAGGGCATCGCCGTCGACCACATCCTGGAGCAGCAGAAGAAGCTGATGTTCGGCTTCTTCCGCAAGCGCTTCTCGCGCCGCTTCACGCTCGGCCAGACCGCCGCCGCCGAACACATGACGGCCTTGATGGCGCACGGCTTCTTCGGTACCGACATGTTCACCGACGCCGACCCGCGCATCCGCGGCATGTACGCCTGGCACGCCGTAGAGGAGATCGAGCACAAGGCGGTGGCCTTCGATGTCTTCCAGAAGGTGGCCCGGGGCGGCTACTTCACGCGCGCCATCACGATGATGCTGGTCTCCTTCAGCTTCCCCTTCCACGTCTTCGCGATCATGCGCCACATGTTCAAGGTGGACGGCCTCGAGAATCGGTGGCGCGTCTGGGCCAAGGGGCTGTGGTGGCTCTACGGCCCCGGCGGGCTGTATCCGCGCATGCTGGGCAGCTACCTGGCCTACTACAAGCCCGGCTTCCACCCCTGGAAGCACGGCGAAATGGCCACCTACGAGAAGTGGAACGCGCACTTCGAGCACAGCGGTGACGCCATCGCCGCGGCCGATGCCGTGATGGCCGCCAATCAGGAGCGCGCCGCGGCCTGAAGCCCGCTTGCCGGCGCCACCGCCTGGTGGCGCCGGTATCAGCTCGACCGGTCCTGATAGGCGGGGTCGTGCTCGTGCTCCGGGTCGATGGAATCGGCCTCGTCGGCAGCGAATAGGCCTTCCAGCTCGTCGGCAATCTCCTTGTCGCTAGGGCTGCGGCTTCCCTGCTCCTGGTGGATGGCGTAGTGCTTGTGCAGCTCTTCCTCGTCGTGACGCCGGAAATGCGCCATGGCCTCGGCGGCTTCGTCGGCCGCCCAGCCGAAACGCTGCAGCAGGCTCTCGCCCATGTCGAGCGAGCCGGCCAGCGTCTCGCGACTGATGACCTGGCATTCCAGATCCATCAGCCGCCAGGCGTGCTGGCGGTTGAGCGCGCGCGCATAGACCGGAACCTGCGGGAAATGGCGGCGAATATGCTCGACCGTGCGCATCGAGGCCTCGACATCGTCGAGGGCGATGATGATGGCCTCGGCGTGCTCGGCGCCGGCGGCGCGCAGCAGCTCGACGCGCGCCGGATCGCCGTAGTAGATGCGATGCCCGTAGCGGCGGATGAAGTCGACCTGCACCGGATTGGCATCCAGCGCCGTGAAGGGGACGTGCGCGCTGTGCAGGATGCGCCCGACGGTCTGGCCGAAACGGCCGAATCCGCAGATCAGCACGCGCGGCGCCTCCGCATCGTCGACCCGGTCGTAAGGCCGCGCCTCCGGTGGCGCTGCCTCCAGCCAGCGGTCCAGAAGCAGGCGGTTGCCGAGAATGGTCAGCGGCGTGGCGGCCATGGTGAGCGTGACCACGGCCACCAGCACGTCGGCCGTGGGCGTGGCCAGCACGCCGTAGGCTGCGGCAGTGGAGAAGAGTACGAAGGCCAGCTCGCCGCCCTGCGGCATAACCGCCGACAGCGCCCGCGCCGAGTGATCGGCCATGCCGGTCGCGCGCGCCACGCTGTAGATGATCAGCAGCTTGGCCAGCAATACCGCGGCGGTCAGGCCCAGCACCAGCCCGGGGGTCTCCGCCAGCAGGCCGAGATCGGCCGACATGCCGACGGCGATGAAGAACAGCCCCAGCAGCAGCCCCTTGAAGGGCTCGATAGCAACGTGGATCTCGTGCCGGTACTCCGAGTCGGCCAGCAGCACGCCGGCGAGAAAGGCACCCAGCGCCATGGGCAGGCCGGTCCATTCGACCAGCAGGGAGACACCGAGCACGACCAGCAGGGCCGTCGCCGTGAAGGTCTCGCGCTCGCCAACGCGTGCCACCGTGCGGAAGACCGGGCGCAGCAGGAAATGGCCGCCGACGACGATGACCACCAGTACGCCCGCGGTCTGAAGCGCCGCCAACGCGAGGCCGGCGGGCTGCAGCCCAGGCTCGCCGCCGGCCAGCAGCGGAATGGCCGCGAGCAAGGGCAGCAGAGCCAGATACTTGAAGAGCAGCATGGCGAAGGCACCGCGGCCGTGCGCGGTGGGTAGCTCGTTGCGTTCGGCCAGGGCCTGCATGGCGAAGGCCGTCGATGAGAAAGCCAGCCCCGGCCCGACGATCAGCGCCGCCTGCCAGGACAGCCCGAAGGCGCCCCAGGCCAGCAGCGCGAAGGGCAGCGCGCAGGCCGTGACCCCGAGCAGACCGAGCCCGAAGATGCTGTGCCGCATGACCCAGAGCCGCCGCGGCGCCAGCTCCAGCCCGACCAGGAAGAGCAGCAGCACGACGCCGATCTTGGACAGCTGCAGGATGCTATCGACGTCGGTGATCAGGCCCAGCGCCGAGGGACCGATGAGCACGCCGGCGGCGAGATAGCCGAGCACGGCCCCCAGCCCAAGCAGCCGGAAGAGCGGCACGGCCACCACGGCGGCCGCCAGGAAGATCGTGATTTCCAGCACGCGGCTTAGCGCCCGGCCGGGGCGAGTCCGGACAGCACCGCCAGTACGGTGTCGCGCGTGGCCTCCGGCGCGATGACCGCGTCCAGCTCCAGATGTGCGGCCATCTCGGTGGCGCGGCCGCGCTCGTAGGCCTGCGCCAGCAGCTCGTCGAAACGCTGCTGCCTCTGCTGCACGTCGGCGATGGCCTCCAGCTCCTTGCGATAACCGAGCTTGACGGCACCCTCCAGGCCCATGCCGCCGAACTCGCCAGCCGGCCAGGCCGCGACATAGGCCGGCCGCGAGAAGCTGCCGCCGGCCAGCGCCATCGCGCCCAGACCGTAGCCGCGGCGCAGGAAGATCGCGACCCAGGGCACCGGCGCCTGCGCGCCCTCGGCGAAGAGCCGCGCCATGCGGCGCACGGCGCCTTCGTCCTCGCTGTCCGGCCCGACCATGAAGCCGGGCGTATCCACCAGCGAGACGACGGGCAGGCCGGAGCGACCACAGAGGGCAATGAAATCGGCGGCCTTGTCGGCCGCCTCGGCGTCGATGGCCCCGCCCAGATGCCGGCAGTCGCTGGCGAGCACGCCGACGGGCCGGCCGCCGAGGCGCGCCAGCGCCGTGACCACGGCGCGGCCGTAGCCGGCACGCAGCTCCAGCAGATCCGCGCGGTCGAAGAGCCGCTCCAGAATCCGGCGGACCTCGTAGGCATAGCGCCGGTCGCTCGGCAACAGCCCGCCGATACCCGTCTGCTCGTGGGCCTCGCCGCGACCGGGCTGGCCGCAAAGCAAACCCAGCGCCTGGCGCGCGCGCTGCGTCGCTTCGGCTTCGTCCTCGGCGACGATATCGAGGACGCCGTTGGTCGCCTGCGTTTCGACCGGGCCGATCTCGGTCGGCGCCACCCGGCCCAGGCCGCCGCCCTCGATCATGGCCGGGCCCGCCATGCCGATCCAGGAGCGGCGCGTGGCAATGGTGATGTCGGCGGCGCCGAAGAGCGCCGCGTTACCGGCGAAGCAGTAGCCGTTGGCGACGGCGATGCGCGGCACGACGCCGCGCAGACCGGCCCAGGCACCGAAGGTGGACAGATCCAGCCCTGCCACCTGGGTGACGACATCGGTATCCCCCGGCCGTCCACCACCGCCCTCGGCGTACATCACCACGGGCAGCGCCTCGGCCCGCGCCAGCGCGAAGAGGCGATCCAGCTTGTGGTGATGGAAATAGCCCTGGGTTCCGGCGAGCACGCTGTAATCGTTGACGACCACCGCCGCCGGCATGCCGAGAATGCGCGCGCGGCCGGTGATGACGCCGTCGGCGGCCGTGTCGCGGCGCAGGCTGTCGGCATCGCGCCGGCCGCGCTGCGCCGCCACGGCGAGCTGGCCGTACTCGACAAAGCTGTCCGGATCGACAAGATCGGCAAGATTCTCGCGCGCCGTGCGGTAGCCCGAAGCATGGCGCTTCTCCGACTGCTCGGCACGGGCAGCGTCGCCGGTGGCTTCGAGCCGCGACTGCAACTGCGCCAGCGCCGGATCAGCAGCGGCGCCTTCCGCGTCCGCTCCCGCACCCTCAGAGGCCGCGGCCTCCTCCGCGACCGGGCCCAGCCGAAGCAGCACCTGATCCTGCGCCAGCGTGTCACCTTCCTCGGCCAGCCACTCCAGCACGCGACCGGCTGCCGGCGCGGCCACCGGAATCTGCATCTTCATGGACTCCAGCACCGCCAGCGTCTCGCCGGCGGCCACCGTCGCGCCCGCGGCCACCCGGCGCTGCAGCAGCACGGCAGCGGTAGGCGCGGCGACGCTCAAGGCATTGTCGGAGACAGACATCGGCGGTGGGAGCTGGCGGGACAGTGCGCAGCCTAGCAAGGGGCGCCGGCGCGCGAGCGTAAAGGCGCCGCCCGCGGTAGGCTGCCGCTGTATCTCTCAGCACATCCTCCATGCCCTCGCTTCGTTGTCTGCTCGCCACCCTGCTGCTCGCCGGCTGCGCCGCCGGCCCCGCCACCTCTAACGCCCCACCGGACCGCGAGGCCGCCTTCAGCGAGTGGCTGGAAGACTTCGCCGCCGAAGCCCGCCAGGCGGGTGTCACGGCCGAGGTCGTGGACAAGGCTTTCGGCGAAGCGCGTTATCTGCCTGATGTCATCGAGCGCGATCGTCATCAGCCCGAGTTCACGCGCGCGATCTGGGACTACCTCGATTCCGCCGTCTCCAAGACGCGGGCGGAAACCGGCCGCCAGATGCTGGCGGAGCACGCCGAGGCCATCGATGCCGCCGACAAGCGTTACGGCGTGCCCGGCAAAGTGCTGGTCGCCATCTGGGGCATCGAGAGCAACTTCGGCCGCAACTTCGGCGACACCGCGACTATCGACGCTCTGGCCACGCTGGCCTTCGAGGGCCGTCGCCAGAGCTTCGCGGAGCGCGAGCTGCTCGCAGCTCTGAAAATTCTGGCGGACGGCGATATCGCCCGTCAGAAGATGCGCGGCTCCTGGGCCGGCGCCATGGGTCACACCCAGTTCCTGCCCACCAGTTTCCGCGCCTATGCCGTGGATGCCGATGGCGACACGCGGCGCGACATCTGGGGCAGCATCCCGGACGTCATGGCCTCGACCGCGAACTATCTGGCGGAGGCCGGTTGGCGCAGCGACGAAGGATGGGGCGTAGAGCTGCGCCTGCCCGAAGACTTCGATTACCGCGATGCCGACCGCGGCGAACGCCGCGACAGCGCGCAGTGGCAGGAAGCCGGACTGCGCACAGCCGCGGGCGGCACGCTGCCGGCCATGGAGAACGCTCGGGTACTGCTGCCGGCCGGGGCCGAGGGCCCCGCCTTCCTGGTCGGAAAGAACTTCGATGCCATCCTGCGCTACAACAACGCCACCAGTTACGCCCTGGCCGTGGGCTTGCTCGCCGACCGCATCGACGGTGGCGACGGCATCGGAGATCCGTGGCCGCGCGAGCAGGAAGCACTGAGCCGCGACGAGATCGAGACCATGCAGCGCCTTCTCAATGCCCGCGGCTTCGACGTTGGCAAGCCGGACGGCCTCGCCGGGCCTCGAACGCGCAGCGGCCTGCGCGAGTTCCAGGCATCCATCGGTGCCGTGCCCGATGCCTTCCCCACGCAAGAGCTGCTGGACACCCTGCAGAAAACGGATCGAGCAACCGAGAGCAAGCCATGAACACCATCGCCAATCGCATTCTCTTCTGTCTCGCGCTGGCCTCCGCGCCGACGCTGCACGCCGCCGACGACCAAGCGCCGCTCACCGCCGAGGTACTGGCGCAGTGCGCCGAGCAGGTGAAGACGCTGCGCAGCGAGGCCGAGCGCCTCAATGCGCAGGCCGCCGAGCAAGCCGAGCGACGCGAGCGCTTGGAAGCGCAGCGTCAGAAGCTGCGAGAAAACAGTGAGAGCCGCAAGCGCTACAACGAGGCCGCGCGCGCCTTCAACGACAAGGTCGCCGCCTTCCAGGAGGAGCTCGCCGAGATCAACGCGCTGAAGACGCGCTACGCGGAGAACTGCGCGAGCCGCGACTATCGCCGGGAAGATCTCGACGCACTGCCGCAGGCGCAGCGGGAAGCGATGCGTCGTGGCTTATCCGGCGTGCGTGTTCCCTACGACCCCCGCACCGCGACCGACGGCGACTAGGAAAACGTTCTACACGTCGCGACTGACGGCAGGTGGGGTGCGCCACCGGAGCGCGGGAAGCACAATGTCTGCGGTAGTCCATGCGGGTTATCAGGCACGTCCATGTGCCTGACCCCTTCAAGCTAAGGCGCCGTTTCGTTTCGGACGAAACAGCTCAAGCACCGCCGGCGGTCAATCTGCCGAGCACGGCGGTTTTACAGAGCCCGCCCTAGCCGACCGTTGCCGTGCTACCGACTCCGAGCAGCATGTAGATCATCATGCTGACCACCCAGCCGATGAGGACAACCACCACGGCGCGCCAGGTCGCCGTGTAGTCCAGCGCCGAACGCACCGCGATAACCACGGCCACGATCTGCCAGATGCCGGAGGCCAGCACGATGAAGGGGCCGATCACCGGGATGAACCCGAAGATGCGCAGCAGGCCCGGCGTCTGCGCGAAGCCGGTGGTGCGCGCGACCTGACCCCAGTCCGCCTCTGTGCTCGGCTCGGCCAGCAGTTTGGTGCCGATGAGCCAGATCAGGCCGGCCCAGACGGCCCAGCCCAAAACGGCGGCGACGATGCCGAGCAGCATGCCGGAGAAGCCGACGTAGCCCAGCGAACCGAGCCCGGTGGCAACTGCCACCAGCACAACCACGCCCAGCGCCTGGACCGTGGCGTCGCTGTCCTTTTCGACTTCCTCATAGGTAGCGACATCCAGCTTCGCCGCTCCCAGCATGCGCTGCATGATGTTCTGCATGAGCCCCTCACTATTTCAAGTGTTGAGACCCATCCTGCGGCAGGCGCGCGGCGACGTCCAGCCGCCGCGCATCCGAAAAACTCAATCGGCGCAGCTTTCCGAGCCCGGATAGCGTTCGTCGTCCGCCACGACGACATCGTTGATCCACTGCCGGAGCAGCGCGTGTGCTTCGCTGTGGACGACGCTGCGCGCGATGGGCGGCATCTGCGCCGCCGGCGTATCGGCCTCGGGGCCATTGCGGTAGGCGAGGATGGAGCCATCGGCATCGCCGGGCTTGACGTCCACCGTGCGACCGCCGCTGCCCTCGGTGCCGGCAGCGGTCGGCCCCTTGCAGATACCGTAGCTCTGGTCGACCTGCCGGAAGACATCGAGGTAGTAGCCGGTGTTCGCTGCGAAGCCGCGCGGGTTGTGGCAATGCTGGCAGTTGACCTCCAGCCATGCGCGCGTGCGCGCCTCGATGTCGGCATCCGAGCCGGCCGGGTGGCCGGCGTCGCCCGGGATGTTGAAGCGCGGCACGTGCTCCAGATTGGTGGCGACCTGCGAGATCGGATCGACGCCCAGATCATCCGGACAACCAGTCATGAGATCGTTGTCGCACATCCAGGCGATCTGGTTGTTGCCGGCGATAGGATGACGACCCTGATCGGTGACCACCATCGACTCGGAGCGGTAGGCGCGGTTGAGATTGCGCACCTTCGGACCGATGGGCGGCGAACCCGCCTCCAGGTCGTTGTTGGCATGGCAGCTCAGGCACTGGTTGGCAGTCGGGACGCTGTAGTTGTCGGTGCTACCGCTGTGGCGCACCCCGCTCTCGACATTCTCGTAGTCCCATTCGACCGCGATGCCCTCGCGCCCGCTCATCTGCAGGGTGGCCACGCGCCCGCCGTTGCCGTCGCTTTCCCAGACGTAGGGAATACCGTCCCAGCGCAGCGTGCCCTCACTCGATTCGCGCTTGATGATCAGCCGCGTCTCGATGTGCTCCTCGCTGGCGTCGGCCACGAAGGAGAAGGTCTTGGCGATGATCGTGCCCACCGGGAAGACGATGCTGCCCGTCGGCTGATCGGCGCCTGGCGCCTTGTAGGTCGCACGCGTGCCCGGCGGCATGTAGGCGACGCGGTACTTCACCGCGTAGTCCGAGAACAGCTTGGTGTTCAGCACGAAGGGGAAGCCGCGACCATTGGGCTCGCTGGTGGGGTCTTCCGGATCCGCGAAGAGGTTGTAGTGATCCAGACGCGGGCAGTTCACCGGCGCGGCATCGAAATTCACTTCGCCCGCGGACACGTCGGCCTCGCAGAGGGTGGCGACCTGCTCCGGCGACGGCGCCGGATCGAAATCACCGCTGGGCTCGAAGGGCGGAATGACCACCGGCTCGATGGGCTCCAGCGTTTCGCCGAAGCGCGCCTCGCAGTCGTGCACACTCATGTCGAGATCGGCCGCCAGCTGCGGCACGCCGGTCAGAATGGCCTGCAGCGTGGTCGGGTCGAGCAGCGTACCGAGCGGGTTCTCGTCGAGCAGCGCCAGCGCCGCTTCCAGGCCGCGCAGGCCGTGGAAGTTGGTGTAGGTCAGGCTGTCGTCGGAGAAGGTATTGCTGTCGTCGATGCAGGAGGGGAAGAAGATCGGCACCTTGCGCGGATTGTCTTCCTGGCTGGTGTCGAACTTGTAGGCGTTGTAGTGGCACTCCGGATTCGGGTCGGAGTCGGTGTGCCGCGGCTTGCCGGGGAAGTTCTCTTCCTCGGGCACCGGATCGCCGTTGGCATCGACCGGGTAGGGACAGTCCGGATCGTACTCGTCGAACAGGCCGTCAAAGACGATATGCCCGCCGCGCACGCCTAGCGTGCCGTCCACCGGACATTCGCCCGGCGTCGTCAGGCAGCCCAGAGCCGTCTTCACACCCACCAGCGTCGGTAGCAGGCGTGCGACATCCCCGTCCGCGAGATCATTGGTCGTCGGTCGCGGCAGGCCATTGCCGTTGTTCTTGAAGCTGTTGCGGTAGACCCGCAAGCCCTCGGTGTAGAAGTCGATCTTACGGTCGGTCGGCCGGCCGGCGCCTTCCGGGAAGAGCTCGTAGCTGACGTGGAGGATGCCGCCGGTGTTGTTGTCCTCGAAGACGTTGTCGTAGACGTCGATGCGGTCGTAGGCCAGCGTGATCATGCCGCTGCCCGGAGGCACGTTGGCGACGAAGCCACCCGCGGCGAAATTGTAGGTGTTGTTCATGCGCGCGACGTTGTTGCGCATGATCGTGCGCTCGCCGTACTGCGTGAGATTGTCGAGATCGTAGATCAGGAAGCCGCCGGTGTTGCACTCGGCCAGGTTGCCGCTGTACTCGCCGTGACGAACGTTCTCGATCTCAAAGCCGAAGACGTTGTAGACCGCGCGGCTGTCGCGAATGATCGCGGTCGAGGTCTGACCGACGTAGATGCCGGCATCGGAGGCGCCAATGGACTCCGATTCCTCTACGAGAATGTTCTGCGACTTCACCGGGTAGATGCCATAACGGCCCGCCTTCTCGCTCGGCGTGTAGTCCGGCGAGGTCGTATCGCCACCCAGATTGTTCTCGGGCGCACGCGGATCCTGCGTCGGCGGGTCGGTACAGGCGACGTTCATCGGCGTGTCCTCGCCCTGGTAATTCTCGGCGCTGAGTGGGGTCTCAGACTGCGCGCCACCACCGGAAGACCAGAAGGTGCGGACATTGCGCAGCGTGCCGTGATCGACGCTGCGCAGCTCGATGCCGTTGCCGGCTGGGTCGGCGACGGTCAGATCCTTGATGGTGATGCCGCGCGCGCTGTTGATCAGGATGCCCTCGACGCCGCTGCTGTTGCGGAAGGACAGCACCGTCTCGTCCGGGCCGCAACCGCTGATGGTCACCGCCTCGGTGTGGGTCAGGAGCAGGGTCTGATCAATGGCGAAGAAGCCGCAGTCGAAGCGGATGGTGTCGCCGGGCCGGGCGCTGATGAAGGCCTCCACCGCATCGAAGGTGGCGCGGTCACCGGGCTCGATGAGGAATTCCCGGCCCTCGGCGGCAGGCGGCTGCGGCGAGCCGTCGCCCGACCCGCTGCCGACACTTTCGCTGCTGCCCCCGCAGGCGGCCAACAACGCCGCACCCAAAACGATCACCCCGAACTTCCGCCACGTCTGCATTGCTTTTCCCCTGGCCGGCTGCTTGCGCCGTGCCTCGTAATCGGTCTAGAGATCAAGATAGCAACGCTTGGGGGTCCGCGATAGCAGGCGCGTGTCGCAATTTCTCAGTAGGCGACGGTACTCAGCGCCCGCCAACCGTGCCAAACTGATCAGCGATGCGCATCCACTGTGCCGAGGAAACGATGATCAAGCGTGCTCCCCACCTTCTCGCAGCCATGCTGGCATCCGGCCTCGCCGGATGCATGACCACCGACGCGACGACCCTGCCTTTCGACCTGGCCTCCACCTCCGGCGACGCAGCCAGCTCGGCCAGCAGCTCGACGGAAGGCGACGACGAAACCGCCAGCCTGCGCACGCGTCACTACGTACGCACGCAGCTTGACTGGATCGAGCGCGAGGCCGCCGGCGGCGAAGGCGAACACATCGAGACCCTCGCGGTGCTTCTCGGCGAGGAGGACCCGGGCGCTTTCGCGAGTTGGGCCCAAGCCCACCACGGGCAGCTCTTCAGCGACTTGCGCGAGCCCGAGGAACTGATCGCACGCATCGACGCGACGCGCTGAACGCCGCCGCATCAGCCGGGCCGCGCCGGCGGCCCGGTGGCGAACACTTGATCTAACCGCCGATGGAACCTTTGGCGGGCTGCCTTCGTGTACGTGAAAGAGGACAACCTCATTCACTCACGGAGAGCATCCCATGCCGAAGATTTCCAGATTCCTGCTTCCCCTGCTCGCCGCGTCCGCTGTCGCGGCCTGCGGCAGCGGTTCCGACGGCCCCAGCGCCAATGACGGAGGCGGCGGCACCGAGAGCACCGTCAACCTGGCCGTCACTGACGCGCCGGTCGATTCGCTCGCCGAAGTCAACATCCAGTTCACCGGAGTCGTTTTCAACCCCGCTGGTAACGGCGAGGACGAGGAAGGCGGCTTCATCAGCTACGACTTCGACGAGCCGCGCACCTTCGACGTGCTGGCCCTGGCCGGGGGCGACACCGAGGGCCTGCTGATCGACGAGCCGATTCCCGCCGGCGACTACGAGTGGATTCGGCTCAAGGTCAACGCCGAGCGCGGCGTCATGGACTCCTTCGTCGTCGAGGACGATGGCGGTGAAGAATCGCTATTCATCCCGAGCGGCTCGCAGCGCGGGCTGCAGTTGAATGGCCCCTTCAGCGTCAATGCCAATCAGGGCGTCTTCTACGTAGTCGACTTCGATCTGCGCAAGTCCATCAACAACCCGCAGGGCTTTCCGGACTACCGCATGAACCCGGTTCTGCGTATCGTGGAAGTCGAGGAAGCCGGCAGCATCGGCGGCAGCATTGATCCGGCGCTGCTGATCGGCACCGATTGCGACGCCGACCCCGCCACGGGCGAGGGCGCAGCGGTATACGTCTACGAGGGCAATGACGCCACGCTGGGCAGCCTCGGCTCGGACAGCGAGCCGCTGACGGCGGCACGCGTGACACTCGACATCGAGACGGGCGACTTCGTCTACACGGCCGCCTTCCTGAATGCGGGCGAGTACACCGCCGCCTTCACCTGCCAGGCGGGCCGCGACGATCCGGCCACGCAGAATGACATCCGCTTCGACGATCAGACCAATGCCACCGTTGAGGCCGGCGTCGTCACGACGGTCGACTTCGAGGCCGAACTCGTGGAGAACGAAGGGGACGGCAGCACGCCGAACGCAGAATAGCCCTCCGCCGACGTCCCCCCGTCGGCCCATGGGCGGCGACCGATGGTCGCCGCCCTTTTTTGTTTCGGGGCTATAGCACCGACGCTTTCGCTACTGTCGACAGCGTCACCGCCCTCACAAGGGTGCGCACAGCGCCGATCGTGCTACGCCGCCTTCGCGGCTTGGGCCGACCTTATCCCCTTAGCCGGTGCATGCTCACGGCTGCTTGCGGGCACCGACCAGCACGTAGTGCTGGATGTAGCGCACACGCTCGTAATACGGGCGGAGCGCGTGCTGCAACGCTTCCAGCGTGAAATCACCATGCAGGTAAGCCTCGTGCGCATAACGCGTGATGTGCCGGTAATGATTCTTCCAGCAGGCTTCGGTGGCATCTTCCAGATGATCGATGACGAGACCTGCCTCTTCGAAGAGACGCCGGTACACGTCGAGGTCCGGCACATAATTGTCGGGAACACGGCGAGCATGCTCTCTCTCAGCCGAATCGTCGACGAGAATATCGCTCAGCACGAGATAGCCGCCCGGCTTCAGGACTCGGCAGGCCTCGCGCAGGAAACGCTCGCGTGTATTGAAGTGGAAGGCCGCCTCAACGCAGACCACCGCATCGAAAGACGCGTCGGGGAACTCCAGCTGAGTGGCATCCATCATCTGGAAGCGTGCACCCGGAACGATCTCCCGGCCGCGCGCCAACTGACGCTCGGAGATGTTGATGGCGTTGATATCCGCCTCGTCATAGTGGCGGGCAATGTAGCGCGTCGTCTCGCCCTTGCCACAGGCAACATCAAGGACCTGGCCCTTCTTGTCCGGGATGAAGCCCAGCAGTCGGGCCATCAGCGCATCGCACGCGGTCTTGGCATCCGCGGTTCCCGCCTCCCAGTAGCCGAAATTCGTGTACTCGCTGCCGGCGTAGTACTTCAGAAGCCGGGGGCCGAACATCGCCTCGTCGTAAAACGCGTTAACGCTCTCGGCGAGTTTGGCGGGGTTATCAGTCATCACGCACTCCGTGCCAGTGACAAAGCAATAGAAAGACCCATCCCGTGCAGAGGTACGCTTGCGCGAACCTCGGACGAGCTAAAGGGGAGTCTGTGCGGTTGGTATGCGGGCTGAAAGGGGGCCGCACCCCGAAGCAGCTGTACTATTCGTAGCACGTCGCGCGCACGGTCGCTACCGGCGCTCTGTCATCGCAGGCCGAAACACGCACGGCGAGGGATGGGCGATGGTCTCCCGCGCGGCGGGATGGCCCCTAAGCCAGGAGCGCTTTCAATTGCTCGGCGGTTGGCTCGATCACTTGCGGGAAAAGCTCATCCAGCGGCGTACCCTTGAAGTTCGGGAGATGCATGGCGTTCCAGTTGGCCCAGAGCGGCATGCCTTCCGGGCACTCCGCACCAGCTATGCCGATGGCCAGCAGCACATCTCGGTAGAAGCCGGGCGCGGCTGCTGCGTGCGCTTCGCGCCATTGCGCGGCATCCATGTAGCGGCGCTCAACCTTGCGGCCGAGCAGCTGCTCGCGCTTGTCCAGCAGCTCGTTCCAGCTCATATAGGCCGTGGCCGCCACCGGGCAGACCGCGTTGCGCGACAGCGGATGCGCCAGTACGTGCGGGATGATGCGGCCGACATCGGCGCCGGTGGACCAGGAAACCTTGCGTTCGCCATCACCGGGGATAAGCACCGGCTCGGCCATGTAGTACTCCGGCCAGAGACCGGCCGGAATGATGGTGTAGTCCATGCCCGCCAGCTCGATGACGCGCCGGATGAAGGCCTTCTGGCGCGCAATCATGCGGTGGGCGTGGGGCGAGGGCCAGAACTGCTCCCATTCGTAGATATAGCCGAACTCGGAGGGCACGAAGCGCTCCACGCCCGCTTCTGCCGCAGCGAAGATGAGCGGGTACTGCGATTCGGTGGCGAAGATCGGTACGCAGGAAACCAGATAATCCGTCCCCTCAAGCGCCGGAATCAGCTCGGCGTGACTGGTGACATCGGCTTCGCGGATCTCGGCGCCGCGTGCAGCCCAGGCATCCCAGATGCGCTGCTTCTCGTCCTGCTCGAGGGTTTGCCCGGAGGATGACTTCTCCTGCTGCCCCGGCTTGCGCTGCAGCACACGGACCTCGAAGTCCGGATGATCCAGTAGCTCGTTGACGCAGGCCTGCCCGGCCGTACCGGACGCCGCGAATACCGTAACGATCTTGCCCATGTACCCCTCCTTGCGTGCCTTCGGGTGGCTCCTGCGCTTCGCCGCGAAGACGCCGACGCGCGTGCGGACCGAAGCCACCCTTTCGTTGTGTAGTAGCTAGATTGTGGGGTGGGGGGCTTGCGATGGGCTCTACACCTTCGGGTAGGTTTGGGACGAAGCCGCGCTGCGCGGGCCCTGCTCTCGACGCATGTCGATAGCGGGCGATGGCTGGCGTCAGCTCTCGACAGGAACCTCTCGCAGCGAAGCCTCGCCCAGGCGCGCGAGCGGGCTACCCTGGAGCCAGCGGGGGAGCTGTCTGCGGAAGTCGTCGCTGCCGAGTACCTGCATGCTGCGCTGTCGCTCGGCCTCGGCGATAGTGCAGCGGCACAGCCAGACTTCGGTGAGTGCGCGCAGGCTGCTTAGCACGACGACGTCAACATCGTGGCCGGGATCCTCCATGCAGAGATCGGTTTCGCCGCCTTCCGAGACCAGCCACCAGTCACGATGGCCACCGGGTGCATCGCTGAAGCGCACCTGCACCACGACGCGATGCGGCGGGAAATGCGCCGGGTCGACACCGCGACGGATATCCCACATCAGCAGCCCGACGTCGAGATCGTCTTCCTGCAGCTGGCTGCCCACCCAGCGGTGGCCCCAGGTGCCCATCAGCTCGACCATCGGCCGCAGCTCGCGGCCGGCCTGCGTCAGCTCGTAGGCCCACGCCCCGTCGTTGTCGCGCACTTGCTGAACTACACCGGCGCTCGCGAGCTGGCCGAGCCTCCGCGACAGCAGCGTCGGCGACATCAGCGGCAGGCCGCGACGCAACTCGTTGAAGCGCCGGCTACCGGCCGACAGCTCGCGCACAAGGATCATCGTCCAGCGCTCGCAGAGCAGCTCGGCCGCCTTCGCCAGGGGACAGAACTGGCCGTACCCTTTTGCCATGTGCCTAGTCTAGGCGCCCGCATTCGGGCCACGCCAGTACAGCTTGTGTACTACCCGAGCGCCAATGACCTCCCTAGCCTCTTGCCCCGTACCCCTCGGGGTGCATCGTCCAATTCGCAAAGGAGGACACGATCATGAGCACGCTCTACGAACGCCTGGGAGGTGCCGACGGCATCGCCGCTCTGGTCGACGATATCGTCGAAGCCCATCTGCGCAATCCCGTCATCAAGGCGCGCTACATCCCCATGAGCGAGGATCCAGAGCGCCTCGCGCAAGGCAAGAAGCACCTGCGGGATTTCCTCAGCGCCGGTAGCGGAGGGCCGGAGCAGTACGGCGGCCGCAACATGCTCGATACGCATCGCGGCATGAATATCGACGCCGCCGAGTACATGGCCGCAGTCGACGACATCATGGGCACACTGGAAGCCCACGGCGTCGACGAACAATCGCGCAATGAGGTGCTCGCCATCACCTACTCGCTGAAGGACGAGATCGTGCACGTCTAGGCAGGCAACGCTTCCGGCAAGGGCCGGCAGTTGCCGGCCCTTGCCGCTTCAGCGCGCCGCTGCGCGCGTCTGCTTCCTCCGGCTTAGCCTAGAGCGATCGCCGCCCGTCCCGCGATCCACGGATGCACATAAATCAGCGCCACGGCGACGGCCAACCCGATCACGGCGCTGAGCACGGTCTTCGGCCAACCGACGCGGGCGAGCTTCTGCCGCGCACCGTCGCGCCGCTTGATGAAGATGACCTCCAGCACAGCCCAGGCCAGCATGCCGCCGAAGAGGATCAGCGAGCGCCACTCGCCATTGGCCAGCAGATGCGCCAGCGCCCAGAGCTTGACGCCGGCCAGCTGCGGGTGAGCGATCAGCTGCTTGATGTCGGTGGGTGCGCGGGCGCTGATGAAGAGCACCACTGCGATCGGCACCAGCAGCAGCGTCGCATGCCGCATGCCCATCGGCGGCACCCAGAGCGATGTCGGCGGCATCGCGCGCCAGCCGAAGATGATCACCAGCAGGGCAGCCACGATGCCCAGCGCGAAGAGCCCCTTGTAGGGCCACAGCCCGATGCGCTCGATGACGGCGGCACGGGCGTTGGGCGCAACCGCCGGGAATAGATGAATCCCGGCCCACAGCAGAACCCCGAGTGTCAGCAGCATGCTCTCCCCCTCATCTGGCCGCGGCAAAGGCGCCGGCACGATCCATCGAAGCCTAGCAGGCACTGGCCCCACCGCATAACCCGGCACCCCATCTATGGCTATGCTCCGCAACCCATTCTCGCGACGAGCCACACCATGGTGACGGTCTACGGCATCAAGAACTGCGACACGGTGAAGCGGGCGCGCAAGGCGCTGGATGCCGCAGGCATCGACTACCGCTTCCACGACTTCAAGACCGACGGCCTAGAAAGCGCCAAGGCACAGCAGTGGATCGACGCGCTCGGCCTCGACGCCGTGCTCAATCGCCGCGGCACGACCTGGCGCCGGCTCGACGAGACCTCCCGCGAGGGTGTCACCGCCGACAACGCCGCGGCCCTGCTCGCCAGCCAACCCTCGCTGGTCAAAAGGCCGGTGATCGAGTACCCCGGCGGGGTGCGCATCGGCTTTGCGCGAACCGACGAGACCACGATCCTGGCGGAGCTTCGCGGCGCTTCCTGAGACGCGCGCTGCCGCTACGCCTCGTCCTCGGAGCTGGGATCGAGCGCCCTGTCGGAGGCCGCGTCGTCCGACTGCATCTCCGGCGCCGACAGCGGTCGGGAGGCGTGGTCCAGCGTCTCCAGCGGCGTGTGCTCCTCGCCGCCCACCTGCAGGTCGCGGAACTTGCGGGCCGAGACCAGCACGCGCGTCTCCAGCGAGCCGACGGCCTTGTTGTAGGAATCAACGGCGTTGTCCAGGCTCTTGCCCACCTTCTGCCAGTGACTGGCCAGCGTGCCGATGCGCTCGTAGAGCTCGCGGCCGAGCTTGGCGACCTTCTCGGCATTCTCGGCCAAATCCTGCTGGCGCCAGCCGTAGGACACCGCCTTGAGCAGGGCGATGAGGGTGGTGGGCGAGGCGACGATGACCTTGCGCTCGGCGCCGAACTCGATGAGGCTGGGATCGGCCTTGAGCGCTTCGGAGAAGAAAACCTCGCCCGGGACGAAGAGCACGACGAACTCGGGCGTGCGATCGAACTGCGCGAAATACTTCTTGTCGCCCAGCTGCTGAATGTGGGTGCGCAGCTGCTGAGCGTGCTGCTTGAGCAGGCCGGCGCGGCTGTCCTCGTCGGCGGCCTCGATGGCCTCCAGATAGGCGGCCACCGGCGCCTTGGCGTCGACAACGATGCGGCGGCCGCCGGGCAGGTGGACGGTCATGTCCGGACGCAGACGCCCGCCCGCATCGCTCGTCACGCTCTCCTGCTGGCTGAAGTCGACGTGCTCGACCATGCCGGCCATCTCGGCGACGCGCTTGAGCTGGACCTCCCCCCAGCGGCCGCGCGTATGCGGCTGGCGCAGCGCCTTGACGAGGCGGTCCGTCTCGCCGCGCAGGGCCGGAAGATGCGTGTCGATTAGGGCCTTCATCTGCTGGTTGATGGCGCCGTAGGCCTCGCTGCGCGCGGCTTCCAGCTTCTGGTTCTGCGACTCCAGCTTGGACAGCGACTCGCGCAGCGGCTTGACCAGCTCGTCGACGGCCTGCTTGCGCTTGTCGAGATCGTTGCGTGCCATCTGCTCCTGCTGCTGGAAACGCTGTTCGGCGAGCTGCAGCAGAGACTTCTTGTTGGCCTCCAGCGCCTCGCTGGACAGCGACTTGAAACGCTCCTCCAGCTGCTCGCGCGTGGCCTCCAGCAGCTTCTGCCGTTCCTGGGCGGCCTGCTGCTCGGCCTCCATGCGCGTGCGCAGCTCGGCGGCCGCAGTCTGCTCCCGGTGCAGGCGTTCGCGTAGCTCGGAAACTTCGCCCTGCGCCCGCTCGAGTTGGGCATCGCGCTCGGCCAGTCGGCCATCCTGGGCCTCGACGCGCGCGCGCAGGCTGGCCAGCTCGTCGCGTGCGGCCTGGGCACCGGCGCGCTCGCGCGCCAGCGCGGCGCGCTGCGCCAGGCAGACGAGGGCGAGCACGGCGGCCAGCGCGGCGACCGGGCCCGCAACGAGCCAGAACAGCGCTTCCTGCATCAGGGTATCGATGGTCATGGCGCCTAGCCTGCCACGCGCGGTGGCTCAGCAGGTGAGGCGGCGGTATGTCGATAGAACATGAACCACCTGTCACCACCCGCAACCTACCGCCTGTCAGACCTTTCACCGCACCCCGGTCGGGATCGGCAAGCATGTGCGGCCAGGCCCTCGCATAGAACGCGTATCAGGCGCACCCTTGTGGAGCAAAGCCGATTTCAGTATCGCGATACGGAGAAGGTCAGCCACTATGCACGGTGATAGGCAGGGCCAATGGACAGAGAGCGACACCAGAGCCTTCGCGACGCTGCGTGAGCAGGCGGTTGCATTGCTCGCTGAGCACCTTCGGGCGAGCCTGACCCCCGTATGGAAAGCCTTCGGCGCGGATCCCGAAGAAGCCGCGCGCGCGGACGCCGAGCATCACATCGACGCACTGCAGACGGCGCTGATCAGCGGCAAGGCGCAGAGCTGGCTGGACTATCTGCTCTGGTTGCAACAGGTGCTCGTCAGTCGCGGCGCCGACGCCAGCCTCCTCGCGCAGGGACTGGACCAGCTGCAAAGCCTGTACGCACAGCAGCTTCCGCAGCCGACACTGAATCCGGTGAACGCGCTGCTGAGTGACTCGATGCAGGTGCTGCACGAAGAGCGTGAGGCGGCCACCGAGTACGGAGGCACCGGCCCCGATGCCTGGGCGGAATGCATCGCGTTCCAGCAGGCGCTTCTGGACGGGAATCACGCCCGCTCAGCCGCACTCTTCGAAGGGGCCCTTACCCCGGGTCGCAGCCAGATCGCTGCTGCCGTGCACGTCATCCAGCCCGCCCTCTACGACATCGGTCGGCAATGGCAACGCAACACGGTATCGGTAACACAGGAACGGCTTGCCACGACAATCGTGGAGGCGGTGCTCGCGCAGACCGCCGGGCTGGGTCCTGCGGCAGCCAAGAACGGACGGCGTATCGTGCTGGCTCGTGCCCCCGGGAACCATCACGCGCTCGGCTTGCGCATCGTCGCCGACGCCTTCGAGATGGCCGGCTGGGAAACGCGCCTGCTCTATAAACCGGCCTGCGCGGAGGCCCTGATTCCGCTGCTCCGAGAGTTGCAGCCGGAACTGTTGGGCATCTCAGCCTCTCTGGCACCGCATCTGCTCACCACCCGGGAACTGCTCCGGCAGCTGCGCGAAGCCCTGGGCGAGAGCATGCGCCCGGCCATTCTCGGCGGGCTCGCCGTCAATCAGTACCCCGAGATCGCCCGCACCACCGGCGGCGAGGTCATTGCCACCGACGCCGACCAGCTGGGACCGGCTCTGGCGGACCGGGGGCTGGCCGCGTGACCAACGCGGAGCTATTCGTCGATGTGCTACAGGAACTGGCCTCCGTGGCGATGGTGGAGATCGCCAGCGACGGCACCGTCCGCGAGGCCAACCGCGGATTCCGCCGCCTGCTACCGCAGGAGGCGCGAGAGGTCGAGTCGATCAACGCCGCACCCTACTTTCTGTCGCCGAGCCTGCGTCAGCTCACCGCTATGGCTTCCAGCGGTGACACGCCCTGCTACGAAGGGCTGATGACGCTGGGTGATCCCAACGGCGAAACGCAGTCGCTTCGCGGCCGGGTCTTCTGCCGCGAGGATCATCTGCTGATCGTTGCCGAGCACGATATCGAGGAGTTGTTGCGCGCCTCGCAGTCGGCGATGGCGCTGACCTCCGAGCTGACGCAGTCCCAGCGCGAGCTCATCACGACGAATCGACAGCTCCGCGAGCGCGAGGCCGAGATCCGGCACCTGTCGATGACCGACGGGCTCGCCGGACTGGGCAATCGCCGGCAACTCGACGAGGCGCTGTCTACTGAGGTCAGTGCGGCGAACCGCCACGGCAGGAATCTCTGCCTGGTCATGGTGGACCTGGATCACTTCAAGCAGGTCAACGACGCGCACGGGCATTCGGTCGGCGACAGCGTGCTGCAGGCGCTGAGCCGCACGCTGCTGAGCAACGCCCGCGAGGCCGATCAAGTTTGTCGCTTCGGCGGCGAGGAGTTCGCGATCCTGATGCGCGATGCCGACGCCGACACCGCGGCGGCAGCCACCG
The DNA here is from genome assembly GCF_000733765.1 of Algiphilus aromaticivorans DG1253. Lineage (NCBI taxonomy): Bacteria > Pseudomonadati > Pseudomonadota > Gammaproteobacteria > Nevskiales > Algiphilaceae > Algiphilus > Algiphilus aromaticivorans. The sequence goes on from NZ_JPOG01000001.1 coordinate 3,286,137, forward strand.
AGCGACTGCGCGCACGGATCGAGGAACTGCGGGTGGGACCGGTCGAGCATACGTTCACAGCGAGCTTCGGCGTAGCGCAGTGGCGTCCCGGCGAAACGCCGGGCTCGCTGCTGCAGCGCGCGGACAAGCTGCTCTATCGCGCCAAGGCGGAGGGCCGTAACCGCGTGGTAAGCGATAGCTGAGAAATCCCCGCCGACGGCTGTCTGCAGGTGCGTGGCTCGTGAGCTTCGGCAGTGCCGGTGTTCGTGCGCAGGCACGCCAGGAGCCTGGCAGGGGCTTCGCACGCGCCAAGGGACCGTACGAACCTTGGAAGCTACCGCGCGGCAGACCATTCGGCACTTGCCCTTCCGGTAGAGACCATAGTGCCTGGTCCGAAAGGGCGAGCTGCCTGGGCACGCTCCGCTCCACCAAGCACCAGTGGCAGAACGACGCAATGCAGCCATCACCGACAAAACGCAGCGCGATCCTTAAGCGAAGGAGCAACATTCGCTGGAAGAACGTTTGTGCGTTGCGCGAGGAGGCGATCTCGCTGCTTGCCGAGAACCTCCGGTCGGCGCTCCAGCCGATTTGGCAAGAACTCGGGGCCGACCCGCTGGCGGCGTCGCGCGAGGACGCCGCCTACGCCTTCGATGCCCTGCATGCGGCGCTGGAGTGCGCGCAAAGCGACGCCTTCCTGGATTACATCGATTGGCTCCAGCAGGTTCTGGCCAGCCGCGGCGGCGCCGATCTGCTACAGCCGGCGCTCATGGAGCTGGAGGACTTATTCGGTCTGCGCCTGACCGGCGCGGAGAGAGACGCGGTTACCGCACTGCTCTCCGAGACCCGGGCCAGACTGGAAGATGAGCGCGACGCGCCTCTGGACTACGGGGGAAGCGGCCCTGAAGAAGCCTGGAAGCACCCCGGGGGCTTCCAGGAAGCGCTTCTGGCCGGCGATCATCGCCGGTCCGCAGCCTTGTTCGAGGAAGGCATCGCGCGCAGCGGCAATCACGTTCTGACAGCCGTCCACCTGCTGCAGCCGGCGCTCTACGAGATCGGCCGGAAGTGGCAATGCAATGCGGTGTCGGTCACGCAGGAGCGCCTGGCCACGGCCATCGCGGAGGCCGTTCTCGCGCAGGCATCCGGTCAGACCCCACCCGCTGCTGCCAGCGATCGCTGCGTCGTGCTGGCGCGGGCGCCGGGCAACCACCACGCGCTGGGCATGCGCATCGTCGCCGATGCCTTCGAGATGGAAGGCTGGGAGACCTTGCTGCTCAACGGACCGGCATCCTCGGATGAACTGCTGCCCATCCTGCGCGAGAAACGCCCGCAGTTGCTCGGCTTCTCGGCGGCGTTGCCGCCGCAACTGCTGGCTGTACGCGAGCTGCTTCGGCAACTGCGCGAAGCACTGGGCGACGCCATGCCCCGAGTGATCCTCGGCGGGCTTGCGGTCAATCAGTACCCCGAGGTAGCACGCAGCATGGGCGGCGATATCGTGGGTAAAGACGCAGGCGATCTGCAGCAGGTTATGGCAGAGCTGGAACGGGCCGCCTGAGCGTTACCGCAACGGCCACCACGCCCGTTCGTCCGGTAGCAGTGCCTCAGCAGGGTTGACGGGTGGCGGCACCGGCCCAGGGCGCCACGCCTGCGCTGCGCGCGGCGGTCACGCCCGGCGGCTAATATGCCCGGCTCAGCGCTCCCGGAGCTCCACAGCCATGTCGCAAGGCATTTCCGCGCAAGGCCTCAGCAAGCGCTTCGGCGCCACGCAGGCGCTCGACGGCGTCGATCTCGCCGTGCCGGCCGGCACGGTGCTGGGCCTGCTCGGGCCCAACGGCGCCGGAAAGACGACGGTGGTGCGGATTCTGGCGACGCTCGTCGCCGCTGACGGCGGCACGGCCACGGTCGGCGGCTTCGACGTGCAGCGGCAGGCGCATCAGGTGCGCCAGTCCATCGGACTGACCGGGCAGTACGCCTCGGTGGACGAGAAGCTGACCGGCCGCGAGAACCTGAAGCTGATCGCACGTCTGCTGGATTTCAGCCGCGACGAGGCGCGCGAACGGGCCGACGCGCTGCTCGCGGACTTCGATCTGCTGGAGGCCGCCGATCGCCCGGTCCTGGGCTATTCCGGCGGCATGCGGCGGCGGCTGGATCTGGCCGCGAGCCTGGTCGGCCGCCCGGCTTTTCTCTTCCTCGACGAGCCCACCACCGGGCTCGACCCGCGCGCGCGGCTGTCGCTGTGGGCGCTGATCCGCCGGCTCGTGTCCGAGGGCACGACGGTGCTGCTTACGACGCAATATCTGGAGGAAGCCGACGCGCTGGCCGATCGCATCGTCGTGCTGGACCGCGGCCGCGTCATCGCCGAAGGCACGGCCGAGCAGCTGAAGGCGCGGGTCGGTGCGCAGACCCTGGTGGTGCGGGCCCGCGATGCGGCCGATCTGCCGAAGCTGGTGGAGATTCTTGCAGCCGAGAGCGGCGCGCGACCGGAGGTCGATGACCGCCGCGCCAGCGTGCCGGCGCCCGACCCCGCCCTGCTGCCGCAACTTCTGCGCGCGCTGGACGCGGCGGGCATCGCCGTCGACGAACTGCTGCTGCGCGGCGCCAGCCTCGACGATGTCTTCCTGGCGCTTACCGGCCGTCACGCCGAGGCGGAGAACCCTGAGACGGAGGAACAAGCATGAGCGCCCCCGCCAGCCGTGTCGGCATCGCGCAGGCGTTGCGCCAGACGCGAGCGCTAGCCTGGCGCAGCATCCTGCAGATCCGCCGTAACCCCTTCGAGCTGGGCGACTACAGCATCCAGCCGATCATCTTCCTGGTGCTCTTCCTCTATGTCTTCGGCGGCGCCATCGCGGGCTCCACCGAGGACTACCTGCGCTTCATGCTGCCCGGCATCATCGTCATGAACATGATCTTCGTGACGGTCTACGTCGGCCACGGCCTGAATACCGACCTCACCAAGGGCATCTTCGACCGCTTCCGCGCCCTGCCCATCGCGCGCGCCGCACCGCTGGCGGGGCGCATCACGGCCGATCTGGTCAAGCAGGCCTGGTCGATCCTGCTGCTGCTGATCGTCGGCTTCCTGCTCGGCTTCCGCATGGAGGCACCGTGGTACGGCCTGATCGGCATGAGCGCGCTGCTGCTAGTCTTCGCGCTGGCTGCTTCCTGGGTCATGGTGCTGCTGGGCGTGCTCGCACGCGACCCGGAGCATGTCCAGCTCTTCGGCTTCACGGCCATGTTCCCGGCGACCTTCGTCAGCAACATCTTCGTGCCGGCCGAGACCATGCCGGGCTGGCTGCAGGTCGTGGTCGCGATCAATCCGGTGTCGATGCTCGCCGACGCCAGCCGCGGCCTACTGCTGGGCGGGCCGGTGCTGGCACCCGCAGCGGGTGCCATGCTGTGGGCGCTCGGCATCACCGCAGTCTTTGCACCGGCCTCGCTGTGGGCGCTGCGCCGGCGCCTGGCGCGGGGCTGATTTCTCGCCTGTTGAGGCTGTCCGAGGTCACCTCGGCGGCAGCGGAGCCCCGACACGACGGCTTCTCCAAGGTGCCCCCGGGTCGAAACCGCGAGGGGCCGGGGCAGGGACGGCGCAGCAGGCGCAGCGCGTCTCGCGTAGCATTTAGGCCACATGCATTCATTGGTGAAGCCCGTGCAGATCACCGCAAAAACCGTCGCCGAATTCCATTACACGCTAACCAACACTAACAACGAGGTCATCGATTCCTCCCGCGATCGTGAGCCGATGCGCTATCTGCATGGCGCGAACACCATCGTCTCCGGTCTCGAGCAGGAAATGGAAGGCAAGAAGCCCGGCGACAAGTTCCAGGTCGAAGTCACGCCGGAGAACGGCTATGGCGAGCGCGTCGATCAGCTGGTACAGAACGTGCCGCGCTCGGCCTTCGAGGGCATTGACGAGGTCGCCCCCGGCATGCGCTTCCGCGCCGAGACCCAGAACGGCCCGGTCACCGTCACCGTCACCGAGGTCGGCGACGAGGAAGTCACCGTCGACGGCAACCACCCGCTGGCCGGCGAGACGCTGAACTTCGATGTCGAGGTCGTGGACGTGCGCGAAGCTTCCGAGGACGAAGTCGAGCACGGTCATCCGCACGACGAGAACGGCGAGCACGAAGAGCACTGAGGCCGCAAGGAGCGGCTGCCAGGCCGCTCCTTCTTCAGTCGCCGAACGAGCGCAATCCCTGCCGCTCGTGCCATTCGGCCAGCGAGTACTCCGGATACTCGGCCACGACATCGTCTTTCGGCCCGGCCTCGACCGGCACCCAGGACGCCTTGCTACCGGTCATCAGGTGCAGATGCACCGGGGCCGGTGGCAGCGGCGTGTCGATGATCGATGCGAAGGGATGCACCAGCTCCGGCCAGCGTGGATCCCATACCCAGAGCGCACTGCCGCAATGACCGCAGAAGCGGCGTTCACCGGGGCTTTGCTCGCCGGTGTCGTGCAATTGCGCGTGGAAGATGCGGATGCCCTCCCTCCCCCGCAGCACTTCCAGCGTCGCGTTGTCGGCGCCGATATTGATCGCGTAACCGCCGCCCCCGGCCGTCTTGCGGCAGATCGAGCAGTAGCAACGCGCAAAGGGATAGGGGTGCGGCGCGAAGACGCGGAAGGCAACCGCACCGCAATGACAGGACCCGTCCAGCCACATGGCTTCGACTCCCGGAACGCAGGAAAGCCATTGTGCACGTAGGCACGCCATGGCATGCAAGGGTCCTTGCACGCCCGCCGCTTTAGTCCTGCGCGCCGTCGGGCCGGGTTCCGAATAGCGTTGTGATAGCTTCGAGCAGCGTCTCGACGGGGATATCCTCCGGCGCGGCGGAAGCAGCGACCATCAGCGCCTGCTGCAGGCGGGCATTGAAGCTGGCGATTGTCTCGCTGCCGCTGAGCGGCCCTGGAGCGATCATCGGCGGCGCGCGGTGTTGCGTCGCCTGCTCGTAGTCGTAGGCGATGCCGATGCCTGTGCCCTCGTCGAAGCGGCGGACGAAGATTTCCATGCCGCGCGGCACGCCGCGCCCCTCGCGATCCATCGGACCGGCGGCGCTGGCGTCGAAGCCCACCGGCACGACGATGGAGCCCATGTGCGTGGTCGATCCGAGGTCGCAGGTGCGCCCGCCGGTGGGGCCCGGCGACAGCACGAAGGCGTCGAGCCGAACCTGCTCGCCGTTCTCGTCCCGTACCGGCTCGCCGTCGGCGTCGACCAGTGCATCCATGATGCCGGTGACGTAGGCGCGCTCGGCGGCCATGGCATCGAGAGCCTCCTGCGTGCCGGCAGCATCCGGATCGCCCGTTGCATTCACAGCCAGCAGCGCCACCGAGCGCGGGCCGACGCGTCCCGTCTCGAGAATGCCCTGCATCCCGAAGCAATCACCGCGATCGTTGGCCGTGCCGCTGTTGAGGCTCGTCAGGCAGCGTCGCGGGCTCTGCCCGCCGTCGGACTCGAAGACATTGAAGTAATCATTGGCATCGAAATTCTGGTTGCCCGCGCCGCGGCTGCTGAACTCGGGCAGATGGATGTCGTAGATATTCGCGCCCATCGCCTCGAGCCGCTCGACGGCCGCCGCGATGAGCGCTCCCTGCTCGCCGGTGCCATAGGGTTCCGTATTGCTTCCCAGCTGTCGCAGCACGCCGATGTTGCGGCCAGCCACACCGTGGGTCTGACGGTCCAGGAAGCGCGTGTAGCTGTCCGGACGCTCGGCCGCCGGGAATTCCAGCGTGCGAAAGTCGCGCTCGTCGACGCTGGCCATGGCCGTGAGCATGAGGGCGGCGTCACGCACCGTACGCGTCATCGGCCCGCCGGTATCGCGGGCGTGCGACAGCGGGAAGATGCCGTGCTGCGAGACCACCCCCAGGCTGGGCCGGATACCGACCAGACCGTTGACCGACGACGGATGCCGGATCGATTGGCAGGTATCCGAGCCGGTACCGCCGATGGCGAAGCTCGCGGCGATGGAGGCGCCGGTGCCTGAGGACGATCCGGCCGGGCTTTCGAGAGTGTTGTAGGGATTCGTCACCTGGATGGCGCGCGCCGAGAAGCCGGTGGTGAAGTAGGCGAACTCGTCCTGGTTGGCCTTGCCCAGGATGAGCGCACCGGCGTCGCGCAGGCCGCGCACGCTCTCGGCGTCGATGCCCGCCTGGTGACCCAGCATGGCGTAGCTGCCGGAGGTCGATGGGTGATCGTGGGTGTCGTAGTTGTCCTTGAGCAGCACCGGCATGCAGTGCAGAGGGCGGTCGCCGATGCCGCCGTCGCGCGCATAGGCCGCGTCCAGCGCCTCGGCCTGCGCGATGGCGGCCAGATTCAACGACAGCACGCCGCGAATGGGCAGACCGCCGTTGGGCTGTGGATTGTTGTTGTGCGCGAAGATGCGGGCGCGATACATCTCTGCGAGCGTGACGCAGCTCAGGCGGCTTCCGTCCAGCAGTGGCAAGGCACCCGCGAGCGCCGCGTGGACGTCGTCCACGGTCGCCTCGACAATATCGAAGCTGCCGCTCGGTGCGGCCTCACCGGACTCGGGCGCACTGCCGCCACCGCAGGCAGTGAAGAGAATAGCGACACATAGCAGGGCTGCGGGATGACGCATTATGGTGCTCGTGAGGGCATAGGCCCGGAGGTTGCTGCGGTGCAGCATCCGTGCCATCTGAAGGGCGCGTCACCCCACGCCCGAGACTCAGCGAGCGCCGCGGAAACGAAAGACCGAGGGGGCCTGGTGGCGCTTGAGCGTCAGCGTGATGAGGCTGGTGCCGTGGGCGCGGAAGAGCGCGCGTAGCTCGGTACCGTCGACCACCAGATGGCCAGTATCGACGTCTGAGTAGCTGCGGTAGCCGACCTTGCCGTCGCCCGCGTCGGGACTCGCGGTCACGCTGATATAGAGACGATCGTCGGTGCCGTCCATCAGCGCGCGCATGACGGTGGTGTCGATGAGCAGACTGCGGCGCGAAGGATCGTCGCCGTAGGCGTGGACATTGACGACGCCCTCCTCTTGGATGCGGCGTGTGCGCTTGCGATCACGGGGACTGCGGTCGTCGTTGACGTAGAGCTCGACGATGTAATCGCTCACGGCGTTGCCGGCGTCATCGACGGCACGAACGACGGCGTTGTGAAAGCTGTGGAAGTGACACTCGCCGCGTGCTTCGGCCGCGGCGGTGACGCTCTGATTGTGCGCCTGCAGCTCGCTGCACCAGTCTTCGTAGCCGGCATCGGTGACCCTTAGCGCCCGACGCATCAGCGTCAGGCTGTCCGGTGCACGCGGCCCGCGGTTCTTGCCGGCAATACTGGAATGGTCCTCACCGTCGAGAATGCCGAAGGCCACTGTATGCTCGGGCCGACTCTGACTCATTGAGGGCGATGCGGCTGGATCACCGGTGAAATCGACACCGATGCGCAGCGCGTTGAGATTGGCACTGGCGACGCGCACGGTGCCATCCGTACCGGGCCGGTTGGCGATACCGGAGATGCCGTCGTAGCCGGTGTTGCCGCAGAGCACCGTCGCCAGCACCGCACCGGGTCCGTACCAGCGCGCGCCACCGAAGCTGTCGCGCTGGGCGAGTTGCTCGGCGTAGGGGCTGGCCAGCTCCAGCCCTTTGAGGATGTGGGTGCCGGTCTCGAAGAGCCGCGTGCCGCGCCAGCCGCGCAGCGCGCGCCCGACCAGGCTGCGGCCGGTATGCGCCAGCGGCGAGCCGAAGTTCGCCGGCGCCAGCATCAGCAGGCGGCGGATGGGCACGGTGTCCGGCGCGAAGCACTGTGTCATCCAATCGCGGATGATCAACCCGCCCGTGCTGTGCACGACAGCGTCCACACTGCGCGGCTTGCGTGGCAGGTCGCGGTCGCTCCAGGCCCGGTCAAGCGCTGCGACCAGATCGGCGTAGCGCAGCTCGTCATCCAGCGAAACGTAGTCCCCGAGGTGAACCTCGGCGATATCCGCGCCGACACCTTCCGGCGGCGCCTTCGCGAGCCGGCGCGCCAGGGGACGGAAAGAGCGGCCGTCGTCGCTCCAGCCGTGGATGATGACGAGCATCGATTGCCTCCGCGCATCGCCCGGGCCACGCCCTGCACGCTAGCCCATGCCGCGAAGCGGCGCCAGTCCGAGCGAACCTACCGGGCGCGCCGCAGGTCAAAGGTCAAGGCATCGCACGCGGGAGTTCCGTCATGGACCTTAAGGATCGTTTGGGTGATCTTCTGGGACGGCGCGAACGCGCCGAAGAATCCCGCTACTTCGCGACGCTGCTGCGGAAACAGGCGCAGCGCGCAATGGAGCCGCCCCCGGCCACCGAAGCGCTACCGGCGGAGGGGCATTGTCCGCGCTGCGGGCTACATGTCGTACCCGGCCAACTCGCTAGCCTGAGCCTGCACGAATGCCCGCGCTGCGGCGGCCGCTGGCTGGATCGGGGCGCCACCCAGGCCTTCCCGGGTGTCATGCATCAACCCTGCGCGCGCTACTTCGAGAGCTTCTTCCGCGCGCACTAGTGCCTCGCAGGGGTGCTGGACGCGCATTCAGCGCCTTGCCATGCTCGCTGAATGCGCGCTTCCGAAGCCGAACTGCGGAGGACCCCGGGGCCCGGTGGCCTGCTGGCAGCGCTGATGCTGCTGCCGGCGAGCGTCTGTGCGCAGCTCTACCACTGGGTGGACGAGCGCGGTGTCCCGCACTACAGTGACCGACCGCCGCCGGGTGGCGCCGAGCGCATCGAGGCAATTTCCCGCCCGGCGGTGCGCGAAGCCCGTGTCGCCTCGGTCATCGACGGCGACACCGTCGTTCTGGACGACCAGCGCCGGCTGCGACTGATCGGCATCGACGCCCCCGAGATGCCGTATCGCGGCCGGCCCGGCGAACCCGGCGCCGAAGCCGCTCGCGCACATCTGGCCAGCCTGGTCGAAGGCAGCGAGCTGCACCTGCAACCCGGGGACACCGCACGCGACGACTACGACCGCCTGCTCGGCTATTTGCGCGACGACAGCGGCCGGGACCTCGGCGCCGAGATGCTGCGCGCCGGCTGGGCGGTGGTCAGCCTGCACGAGGACAACGCAGGACACGCCGATGCCTACTTCGCAGCCGAGGACGAGGCGCGCAAAGCCGGCCGAGGGCTCTGGGCCGAGCCAGCGCTGCAGCCGCTACCAGCCATCGAAGCCGGCGCCCATCGCAACAGCTACCGTCAGCTCGAAGGCCGTGTCGTCGCCGCCCGTGCCGGGCGTGTCAGCGCCGAACTACGACTGGAGGGAGAGCTGCGCCTGCATGTGGCGGAGGCCGCCCGCGAGCGCTTTTCCGGCGCAAGATTGCGCGCGCTGGAGGGAGAGACCGTGCGCGTGCGTGGCGTCATCCGCCAACGCGACGGCCACCCGCTGATCCATCTGCGCCACCCGGCGCAGATGGATCAGCTCTAAGCCCGAGATAGGCCGATTATTCGCGCCTACTACCTGCCTTCTTCGCCGCGCGCTTGGCGCCGACGCCCTTCTTCGCACGGGCTTTCTTGGCGCCAGCCTTCTTCACTGCCTTGTGCGCCGTGGCTTTGCTCGCGGGCGGGGGTGCCTTGCGGCCTTCCAGCTCGGCGAGGGCGTCGACCGCGTACACGGCCAGGCGCTGCAGATGGGGAACGCTATCGCGGCAACCGATGAAGCCGAAATCCAGCTTGTCGACGTAGCTGACCACGGTGATATTCAGGCCGTAGCCGTGGAAGGGGATCGATATCGGGTAGTAGGCGTCCATGCGCCAGCCGCGGAAGTAGAGCGGCTCGGTGGGCCCCGGTACGTTCGAGATCACGACATTGAAGGCCGGACGAACATGACCGACAGCACCCGGCAACTGCGACAGCAGCAACGGCGACATCAGCAGCGCGCTGTACTGCATGATGCCGTTGCGCGTCATGCCCTGGAGCTGCTCCTTGGCGGAACGCGTCGAGGCGATGATGGCGTTGATGCGCTTGTAGGGGTCGGCGACATCGGTAGCCAGCGAGGCCAGCACCGCCCCTACCGCGTTGCCGCCGCCTGGATCGTCCTTGGGCCGGATGTTCACCGGCACCATCGCCGTCATCGGCTTCGCCGGCAGGGCCTTCTGCTCGATCAGAAGCCGGCGCATCGCGCCAGCGCTGATGGCGAGCACGACATCGTTGAGCGTGCCGCCGTGGGCACGCGCCGCGGCCTTCAGCCGGGCGATGTCGAATTCCTGCGTGGCGAAGCGTCGGTTGCGGCTTATGGGCTGATTGATGATTGATCTCGGCGCCTGCATGGGTGCCACGCGCTCAGGGTGTCCGCGCTGGAAGCTGCCCGCCACCGCGCGCGTGATACTGCGGCTGGTGCCCAGCTGCTGACGCAGACCCTGCATCAAGCTCTCCAGCACGGGCTGCTTCGTTTCGCCGCTGGCAGCCCGCTGCGCCTGTGGCGGCGCCGCGAAGAACAGCGGTGCCTCCCGCTCGTCAGGGGTGCGACTGAGGCTACGCGAGAGCAGCCGGATACCGGTATAGCCGTCGATGAGGCTGTGATGCACCTTGAAATAGAGCGCGAAGCGGCCGCCTTCCAGCCCTTCGATAAGGTGCACTTCCCACGGCGGGCGATGGAAGTCGATGCTGTGGCTGTGCAGGCGGGAGACCAGCACGCCCAGGGCGCGCTCGTCGCCCGGCTCGGGCAGCGCCGAGTGACGGATGTGATAGTCGACATCGAAGCTGTCGTCCACCACCCAGCCCTGCAGCGGATGCGCGAGGAAGCCCGGATACTTGAGCTTAAGATTCCAGGGTGGCTGCACCTGCGGCTCACTGCGCAGCTGCTCCATCAGCGCGCTCAGCGCCCCGGGTTCGGCATCGGCCGGTGCGGAGAAGGGCATCATCGAGCCGACGTGCATCATCGACTCGCGCGTCTCCGCGGCCAGGAAGGTCCAGTCCAGCGAGTTCAGGCGCTTGGTCGCCATGCCGCGTCTCCCGTTCTTTTAGTCTCCACGGCCACCTTAGCAGGCGGACGCGGTGGCTACTCCAGGAGGCGCGCGCGCAATCGCTCGACGACGGCTTCGCTCAGCCCGTAGGGCGCGAGGTAGTCGCGCAGGCTGCCGTGGACGTCGCGCATGCCGGCGAGAAAGCGCTGCATGTGCTCCGGTCGCGCATTCAGCGCCTCCGGCGGCGCGCCCTGCTCGCGATAGAGCGTAAAGGCTGCCGCGCGGTCCTCGGGGCGGATACCGGCGGCGACCAGCTCGGTGAGGGCATAGTCGGCGACGATCAGCTCGTCCGGCACACCGAGCAGGTCAAGCAGAGTCGCGGCGACGATGCCGGTGCGATCCTTGCCGGCCGCGCAGTGAAAGACCAGCGGCGTGGCTTCGTCGGCAGCGATGGCGGTCAGCACGCGCGCCAGCACCGGCCCGACGCCGCGCGCGATCCACAGATAGACCGTGCCCAGATCGTCGAGATCGGGCACCGGATCGTCCTTGGGCACATTCTCGCGATTCAGCGGCAGATGCAGCAGGCGAACGGCGTCGTCGTCGACGATGGGCGCAACGCCATTGCGCTCGCATTCGCGAGCATGGCGCAGGTCGATGACGCTGCTGATGCGCAGTTCATTGCGCATTCGCAGGATGTCGGCCGGTGTCAGGCCGCCAAGGGCGTCTGCGCGATAGAGTTGTTGCCAGCGCAGCCGCCGGCCGTCGCGCGTGGGATAACCGCCCAGATCACGCAGGTTGTGGCAACCCTCCAGCGGAATCCAGCGGCGGGCAATGGCGAGCTCCTGCTCCAGAACGAACCTCCGGTGCTTGAGAAAGGGGTTGCGCCGCGCTTCGACGGTAGCCGCTCGAGAGCGACGGCGCAGGGCATAGTATCGCGCAGTCGCCGGCCGCTTCTCGTCGCTGACGCCATATGCCCAAGGAATCCGCCAACACCCGCTGTGCGCTCTGCGACCGCGCCGTGCCGCTGAGCTTTCATCATCTGATTCCGCGCAAGAATCATCGCAAGCCCTGGTATCGGCGATATTTCAGCGTCGAGGAAATGCGCAGCCGCGGCGTCTGGCTGTGTCGCGAGTGCCACGCGGCCGTGCACCGCTTCTTCGACGAGCAGACCCTCGGCCGCCGGCTCAACACACTGGATGCGCTGCGGGCCGACGCACAGATCCAACGCCGCGTGGCCTGGGCGCGCAAGCTGCGCGCCCAGCGCTGAGGTCGATGCCCACCTCAGAACGAGCTTGGCGGCCCCAGGCGGCGCAGCGTCTGCAGCACCGCCTCATCCTCCACGAAATCGGCCGCCGAGCGTGCCTGCAGGATGGCTTCCGGCTTCTGCGCGGCGCTTATGGCCCAGCCCTGTACGTAATCGGCACCGCATTCGGCAAGGGCTTCGACAGTGGCTGCATCCTCCGCCCACTCGGCAATCGTGCGCATGCCCATGTTCTGGGCCAGCGCGACGATCGCGGAGACAATGGCGGCGTTGCGCGGATGCGCCGTCAGATCCCGCACCAGGGAGCCGTCGATCTTCAGCACTTCGGCTTCCAGCTCGCGCAGATAGTTGAAAGAGGTGTAGCCCGCCCCGAAATCGTCCAGCGCCACGCGCACGCCGCGCTCACGCAAACGCTCCATGAAGCGACGGCTCACCGGAAGGTCGCGTAGCGCCACGGCTTCGGTGATCTCCAGGCAGAGCAAGGGCGCGACGTCAGGGTGGTCCGCCAGCGTCCGCAGCACGGTGTCGATGAAGTCCTCGTCGTTGAGGGAGGTGCCGCTGAGGTTCACGCAGACGAAGCGCGTGGCCGGCAGCTGCTCCTTGTGCTCACGCAGCCACTGTAGAGTGCGGCCGAGAACCCAGGTATCGAGCTTGGTCATGTTGCCGCTGGTCTCGGCAGCAGCCAGCGCCCGACCGACAGGTACGGAACACCCGTCGGCGTCCTCCATGCGCAGCAGTACCTCGAAGTCCAGGCTTGCCCGCGGATCTTGCAAGGACATGATCGGCTGCATCTCGATGCGCAGACCGGCCGGAGCATCCCGGCGGTCCATGCTCTTGATGACGCGCAGCTCTTCGACCCGTTCGGCAAGCGCCCTCGCATTGCGGTCGTAGACGACCAGACGGGGGCCGCGCTTAGCCTCGTGGCAGGCGCGCTCAGCCGAGGAGATGGCGTCGATGGCCGCCATATTCGGCGTCAGCTCCAATACCCCGAAAGCGGCGCTGAGCGGAAAGGGCCGTTCGCCAACCACGATGGGGCGCTCGGTGATCGCGCTCTGGATCCGCCGGCAGATCCGCGCGGCCGGCGCCAGCGGCACATCGGCGAAGAGCAGCAGGAAGGTGTCACCACTGAGGCGCGCCACTACGGCCTCCGGCGGCAGCTCTTCCTGAATGCGCGCGCAGAGCTGGCGGAGCACGTCGTCACCCACGGCGTAGCCATGCAGCTCGTTCACCAGCTTGAAGCGATCCACATTCAGATAGACCAGCGCGCCGGGGCGTTGGGCGTCGCCGTCTGCGAGCGCTGTTTCCAGACCGACCTCAAGGCCACGCCGATTGCGTGCGCCGGTGACGGAGTCGTGATCGGCCAGGAAGCTGAGCCTGCGGGTGGCGGCGACCCGCTCGCTGACGTCCTGCAGCGAGCCCTCGATGCCGTCCTCGCCGCGCAGGGCGCGCAATTGGTACCAGCGCGCGTGGTCCGGCCCCCCCGTCCCTGGAATCTCCAGCTCCTGCGCACCCTCGGCGGCAAGGGTGTGCTGCAGCATCTGCTCCGCTTCCGGGCCGAAGAAGCCGGCCAGCCTCGCTGGATCGCCGGCCTGCTCCAGCCCGAGCATCTCGCGCAGCGCCGTGTTGCTGCGCTGGATGCGGCCCGCCTCGTCCAGCGTAAACAGGCCGATCGGCGTGTTCTCGTAGGTTCGTGCCAGCTTGCGCTGGGCCTGTTCTCGGCGCCGCCGCTCGTCGCGCAGCTGTTCGATGAAGGCCAGCACCGCCAGGGCGCTGGAGGCCAGCGCCGCCGTGACGTTGTTCAGGACGCCCATGAGCGCATCGAAGCCGAAAGCGGCAGCGACAATCTCGGAGGCCGAGCCAGACAGCACCATGAGCAGCGCGCCACCGTAGTACATTGCGACGCGCCCATTCGGTCGCAGTGCCATGCCGAACATGCAGGCCAGCACCACGGTGATGCCGAAGCCGACGATGCCCCACATCAACGGCAGGAAATCGCCGAAGGGAAGCAGGATGGCGGCCGCCAGCAACAGCGGGCCCAGCGCCTTGGCCGTAGCGAGCAGTCCATTGAGCACGACCGGCAGGCGCATCTCGCCGAAGAGCCGATCGAAAAGCGCGAAGGTCAGCAGGTAGTAGGCGGCGATTGTCAGCTGCCGTATCGGCTCCAGCCAGTCGGAGGGAAGGGTCGCGCCCATCCATTCGTCGTCCCAGCCGATGGATATGGCAGCAAGGCGCAGGTTGGCGAAGAGCCAGGTCGCGAGCAGCAGATAGCGTGCGTCGCGATTGACCAATGAGAAGGCCAAGGCCAGAAAAACGAGCCCGAGCAGGGCGCCTTCGAGCATGCCCGCAGCGCGGGCGGCATGGCGGCTGGCGCGATCCAGCGCTGCGGCCGACCACAGCTCGGCCGAAATATTGGCTGGCCCCGAGAAGCGACCGCGGCACAGCACTTCCTCGGGAGCCGCTTCATCAAAGGACACCGCAAAGCCGGTATCGGCCGGATACATTGCACCCGCCGTGCGATCACGGTCTGCACGGCCGAGGCTTTGCAGGCTCGCCCCTTCCCAGCATTCGATCTCTCGCGTGTGCCGCGACGGCAGCACAAGGACCGGTTCGCCGGAGACACGCCCGTCGATCGGTGTCCAGATCCAGAACGGCGTCTCCGCCAGATGCGTGCTGTAGCTATCGACCGCTGCGCGATCCTGGAGGCGCGCACGCGCCTCGACAGGTGACAGGGCCGTCTCGGTCTCGCCTAGCACGGCGATCGACAAGGGCTCGGATCGGGCGCCGAAATCGTCGGGCTGCACAAGCAGGAAGACCGACAGCGCAACAACGACGGCCGGAATCAGGAGATAGCTGAGAAAGCGAATAACCCGGTCGACGAGCTTCATTGCGTTTACCGTCGCCTCCAACCCCGGGAAGAAAAGACAACCGCCGCCGCACGGAGCCTGCTGTGTGGCCAGCCGTGCGGCGGCGGAATGCTGCGCACCGATACTTTATCGTCTTCGGCCAAACGATTGTTCAGCAATAACCTCTCAAGCTGGTATCGGGAGTCGTGCTTGGGGAGGTTTCAACAGATCCTACGCGCTGGCGCCGAGAACCAAGTCCGGATGCCGGGTACGGAACACGAAGTCGTAGAGCGGATGCCGGGCCTCGCGCCAGCGACGCTCGGCCGTATTCACTTCGAAGGCCAGCACCCGATGCGGAATGTTGCCCGCGTGTGCCATCGGCATGAAGCCCTGGCCAGGGAAAACCTCCTGAAATTGCAGCGCCTCGTACTGGCGATCGAGCGGTGATCGTCCCGCTACCACCATCCATTCGATCGAAGTCTGCAGGCAGTAGAGGAAGTAGGCCTTGAAGAGCACGGTCTTCGCGAGCCTGCCGGCAACGCCACCCGACACACCGAGCCGGGTCGCCTCGGCCAGCGGCCGGCCGCACAACCAGTCGGGCAGGGTCACGGACTGCTCCAGCAGCAGCGGGTTGTGACGGTTGCTCTGGATGCGCATGGTGCCGAGCGGCGCACCGTCGAGCTTGGATTCCGCCAGCAGGATGACCGCGCCCGGATCGCTGTCGCAGAGCTCGGCCGAACCGAGGGTCCGCGCCAGATCGGGGATGTGTCGCCCATAGGCCGATTGGCGGATAGTCAGAGCCTTGGTGAGCTGGGCTTCATCCAAGGCCAGCCGTACCGTGAAGGGCAGCTGCTCTTCGTGCAGCGCCTCGGCCGGGGCGCGTTGTGCCTGAGCTTGATTGTCTTGCGTCATAGCGTAGAGCTCCATATGCGAGTGAGTGCACCGCCACGGTCATGGCGGCAACTGCAGACTCGCACCCCTGGCACGACACCTCACGCCGGAAGGCGCACGACGTTAGGGTGGTATGCCGCGTCCGCAAGTTACGCCGGAAACGGAGAAGGACATGCCCCGTTTCGCAACCCTGCTTCTGGCGCTCGGGATCGGCGCCGCCCACGCCGGCGATGCGCCGGATTACCCCTATCCCGTCGAGCGCTTCGCCTTCGACAGCCAGCGGCAATCGCTGGAAATGGCCTACATGGATGTGCAGCCGGAGGCCGAGCCGCGCGGCACCTTCGTGCTGCTGCACGGCAAGAACTTCAACGGCGCCTATTGGCACCAGACCATCGACTTTCTGGTCGACTCCGGCTATCGGGTGATCGTCCCCGATCAGATCGGCTTCGGGCGCTCGTCGCTTCCCGAGCGCTACCAGTACAGCTTCGACCAACTCGCAGCCAACACGCGCGTGCTTCTCGATCAGCTGGATGTCGAGCGCGCTCGCGTGATGGGACATTCCATGGGCGGCATGCTCGCCACCCGCTTCGCGCTGCGCTATCCCGATTTCACCGAGGTGCTACTGCTGCTGAATCCGATCGGCCTGGAAGACTGGCGCGCCATGGGCGTGCCTTTCGTGCCCATCGACCAGATCTACCGGGCCGAGCGCGCCAAGGATTTTGATGCCATCAAGGCCTATCAGAAGGCTAGCTACTACGACGGTCAGTGGCACGACGTCTACACGCCCTGGGCACGCATGCTGGCCGCACAGTATGAAGGCGAGGATGGCGAGCGCTTCGCCTGGAACATGGCGCTGACCGCGGACATGATCCTGTCACAGCCAGTGATCTACGAGCTTGAGCAACTGGAGGTGCCGACCGTGCTGATGATCGGCCAGCGCGACCGCACCGCCATCGGCCGTGATCTGGTCGACAACAAGCTGGCCGAGGCGATGGGCGACTACCCTTCCCTCGGCCGTCGCGCCGCCGCGCGCATTCCCGAGGCTCGGCACATCGCCTTCGACGGCATCGGTCATCTGCCGCACATCGAGGCGCCGCAGCGCTATCTGCAAGCGCTGGAGAGCGTGCTCGACTGAGGAGGGCCGCGACGAATGCGCACGCGTGATGCCAGCCGCCGGGCCGTGCACATCAGCCTGGACCCAGGATGCCCCGTTTCCGACGACTATCCCCGGCGTGTGCCGGCACGACACCAGCTGGGGCCTGTCTCCGGCCCATGTAGCGCGGGCCGGATGGGGGTTCATGGGCACGCAGCCGCAGCGCTGGCACCGTCGGTCAACTGTCGTTCGCCGAGGAGCGGACAAACTGGCATACCTATAGGGCCTAGGCGCACCATGGGTCTACGTACTAGACGAGCGCTATCGCATCGCCGCGGAACCGACACGGAGCGGCATCACCATGAGCCTGAATCGACAACGACAACGCGGAGCGGTACTGGGCACCAGCCTGATTCTGCTCACCGTCATGACGACAGTGGGCATTACCGCTGCAACCCTGTCGGGTGACCGCGAGCAATCGGCGGCAAGCTACCGGCAGCAGGTGGATGCCATGATGGCCGCCGAGCACGGTGAGCTGGTCGTGCGCAACATCGTCTCTGACTGGATTGAGGCCAACAACGACTGGCCCGACGAAGCGCAAGCCCGCAATCTCGTCAATGCCGGCAATTGGCGCGGCATGGGTGGCGACGACGGCCAGGTGCGCCAGGCGCAGAGCTTCCGCGTAGCGGAAGTCAACGCCGCCGTCATCGACGGCACGGAATCCCTCGTTTTCGACATTGAGGGAGCGATCCGCCCCGGCGACGAGACACGGTCCTTGCGACAGATGCAGCTCGTCATCCAGCGCAGCAGCGAAGCCGGCGACAGCATTTCCCCCTTCGAGGGCGGGCTGATCGGCTGCGACGGCCTCAGCCAGAGCGGCAGCGCCAGCGTCGACAGCTTCCATTCCGGGCGCGGCGCCTACGGAGCCAATCTCGACAACGGCAGCGTCAATGCGCGCACCGGCGAGGTCCGCATGCGCACGATCAATGCAGGCGCCGACGGCAGCTTCTCCGGCAACGCGCCGGTCTACGGCGATGTCGCCGTAACCGGCGATCTCAGCATGAGCGGCGCGACGCCGATCCACGGCAACCTCTTCGTCGACGGCTCGGTCAACAACATGAACGGCACCGTCGGCGGCACGGTGCAGGTCGGAGGCAATATCAGCCTCGGCAGCGCCAGCAACGTGCAGGGCCCCGTGCGCGCCGGCGGCAATGTCACCGTAGGCAGTACCAGCACGCCTCCGCCCGCCATTTCCGCCATGGGCAGTGTCAGCTGGCCGAGCTGGTGGATATGGAGGCCCCTCCTCGATGCGCTGACCGGGAATTACAGGGAGCAGCAGGAGGATCTGGAGCTGGATCCGGTGCTCGACCCCTCGCTGGAATGCGACCCGCTGGCGGTGGTCGACCCCGACACGCTCGGGCCGGGTCAGATGTTCTGGGACGCCTGGAACGATCCGGCCATGCAGCCGCTCACCGACTACTTCATCGAGAGCGGCTGCGCTCACTGCATCGACAGCGGCAATCGGAGCACGCAGCTGACCGGCGGCAGAGGCAACCAGGACGCCCGCGACACCGTTATCGGTAACGACGGCAGCCGCACCGTCGTGCGCGTCGACAACGGCCTGGGAACCCAGGGTCGACTGTCCTCCTTGACCATCCGGGGCGATGTCACCCTGGTCGTCGACGGCGACTTCGACATCGGCAACAACACGCAGATGCGCATCGCCCCCGATGCCAATCTCACGGTCATGGTCAGCGGCCAGACCGATCTGGGCGGCGGCAGCAATGTCCTGACGGGCGCCCAGAATCAGGGCGCGCCCTTCGTGCGCAACGACAAGCCAGCCTTTTCGCTGTACTCAGCACATCGCGGCAGCCAGTACCAGCCCGGGGTGCGTGTCTCCGGCGCAAACAGCTCGCACGTTGCGGTGTACGCGCCCAACACCGGTGTGCGCATCCGTGGCTCAGGAAACATCTTTGGCGCCGTGCGCGCCGGCTTTCTCGACTTGAGCGGCAGCGGCGACATCCACTACGACACCATGCTCGGCGAGCTGAGCCCGCCCGGAGGCGGCGCTGCGGCGTCCCAGATCAGCGTCCAGCGTGGCGGTTGGTGGGAAGGCGCCGTCGATGAATAGCGGCAGGCCCACCGTACACGGCTTCACCCTCATCGAGCTGATGCTCGTCGTGGGTATCGTTGCCATCCTGGCGGCCATCGCGATTCCGAGCTACCAGATCTATGTGGAGCGTTCGCAGGTACGGGAGGGTCAGGCGGCGCTGTCGAACGCGCGCAACGCCTTGGAGCGCTGCTATACCGCCAGCGAGAACTACAGCTACGAGGATTGCGAAGACCGCATCGCAGCACAGAGCGAGAACGGCATCTACGGCCTGAGCGCGGCCATCGACGAGGATCTGGCCGGATTCCGGATTACGGCCACGGCGAGGCGCGCGCCGGCTTCGCGCGGCGGCTGCGCCGAGATGGAAGTCACGCACGACGGTGAGCGCAGCCCGGCGGGCTGCTGGTGATGCTTCGTCGCCGCAGGCACCGCGCCGGCCAGCAGACCGGCTTCACGCTCATCGAGCTGCTGGTCACGCTGTCGGTGCTGGCCATCCTCGCCACCGTCGCCGCACCGGCGATGGTTTCGCTGGTGGACCGCAACACTCTTGCCGCACGCACGAACGCAGTTAACGCGACCCTGCGCACGGCGCGCAACGAGGCGATCCGCGGCGCGCGACGCATCGAACTCGTATACAACAGCGGCGCCAAGACACTGCGCATCATGGACGAGGCGGAGAACGAGCAGCTGCACGAGAGTGACGCGCTGAGTGGCGTGGACGTATCGCTGTCGGCAGACATCGTTTTTTCCCAGGAAGGCCACCTCGTCGGACCGAACGACGTCGTGCACCTGCAGATCACGCGACACGAGTCGCGCTGGATCTGCGTCTTCCGCACCGGCATCATCGCCAGGGTCGACGCGGATTTGGCCAACAACTACTGCCGCGAGCCTTCATGAACCAGCTTCAAGCACGATCGATCAACAACGCGCGCGGCTTCACGCTGATCGAGGTATTGATCTCGCTGCTCGTTCTTGCCATCGGCATGCTCGGCATCGCCGGCCTGCAGACCATGTCCTTGCGCGCCGCGCAGGAGGCGCAGTTCGGAAGCATCGCCAGCGTGACGGCGCAATCGCTGGGCGAGCTGATCGCCCTTCGCGGCAGCTACGTCGCGGCCGATCGCAATGAACTCCTCGACGAGCTGGGCGGCGTACTTCCCGGAGCGGCCATCGACGTCGACTCCGTCGACAGCGGCACGGCCAGCATCGATCGTTTCGCCATCGACGTCGCCTGGGACGGCCGCGACGACGAGCGCGTCAGCTTGCGCTACCTCGTGTCGGCGCCGCAATGATGCGTGCGCGTGGAATGCCCAGCCGCCGGGCCGCTGCCGGCGTAACCCTGGTCGAGCTGATGATCGGCCTGGCGATCGGGCTGCTGCTGCTGCTCGGCGTCTTCTCGCTGTATCTGGCGCATCAGCAGACAACGCGCACGCAGGACGCACTGAACGACCAGACCGAAACACTGGGGTCGCTCACTGCCACCGTCACCCGGGAGATCCGCCGCGCCGGCTTCAACCTGCTCGACGAGCCGATCTCGGCGTGGCTCAGCGTCGACGGCGACGCGCGCGGTGTCCGCCTGCGCTATCGACCGCCCGATGCCGCCGACGAGGTCGCACTGCATCTGCGCTGGGATGCCGATACCGGCACCGTCACCTCCTCCCGCAACGGTGATCCGGAGGTTCCGCTGCACCCGGTCGGCGGTATCACCGATGTAGAGATCACGTGCTTCGCAGCGCGCGACGCTCCCGCAACGGACTGCGCTGGCGTCACCGACCCGCTGGCGCTGGCCTGGACGGTCACTCTGGCCGGTGCCGCCAATGCCGACGTGCGTGCGCGCGAGCTGCGCTTCGTGACAACCGCCCGCAACGGGCTCATAGCGAACGATTGACGGGTGCTGGCGCGGGCCACCTCCGCAAAATCGACGCTTGTGACAGCGGGGTTACAAGGTGTCTACTAAAGGCACTAGAAATCAAGAAGGAGACCCCGTCATGTCCTATTCGAAAAGCCTGCTGGTCGCGATGGCCGCGACTATCCTGGCCGCCTGCGGCAGCGGCGGTAGCAGCGGTGAAGGCGCCCCCGGCAATGGCAACAATGGCGGCGGAGGTGAGGCGCGGGACGGCGTCATCGAGCGTGTCGCCATCGAGTCACCGGTAGACGGCGAGATCGTCTTCCAGCTCTTCGAGCCGGAGCAAATCGTCCCCGGCGAGCGCTATCCGCTGGTGCTGGAGGGGCACGGCTACGGCGGCAGCCGGCAGACCGAGCCGAATGGGTTCATTGGCGAGCTGATCGCGCGCGGCTACTACGTCATCAGCATCGACCAGCGCGGCTTCGGCGAATCCACCGGACCGGTGCGCGTCATGGACCCCGACGCCGAAGGCCGCGACCTGATAGCGATCCTTGACTGGGCGGAAGAGAATCTTGAACAGGTCGCGCGTGACGGCGGCGGCACGATGATGGTGGGCTCCTATGGCTCCAGCTACGGTGGGGGCTACCAATTCCTTCTGCAGGCCGTCGATCCGCAGCACCGACTGCGGGCGATGGTGCCGGACATCACCTGGCACGACCTCAGCTACTCCTTGAACCCCGGCGACACGGTCAAGTCGGGATGGGCGCTACTGCTATCCATCGGCGGCGAGACCGGCTCGCAGCTGGGTCAGGACAACATCATCCGCGAGGCGCTGATCGAGGGCGCGGTCACGAACAACTTCCCGGACGGCGCGCAGGACTGGTTCCGTTATCACAGCCCGCGCTACTTCTGCGATGGCGAGCAGCTCGGTCCCTTCGAGTTCCTGCAGGGCAACGAGACGCCGCAAACGCCACCGACCGCACCGCCAGCGGCGGACGTCATGATCTGGCAGGGCTTCCCCGACACCCTCTTCAATGTCACCGAGGCCTTCGACAACTATCAATGCTTCCGGCAACGCGGCGGCGACGTCCGTCTGCTCACGCACCAGAGCGGTCACATCCTGCCGCTCGGGCCCGCCGCGCTCGGCGAGGATGTCGACGCAGCCCTAGACCAGCTCTCCGGCCTGGTCACCGTTCCCGAGTTCCAGGGCCCGGCCGGCGCCAACGCTTGCGGCGGCATCGACCGTGCCACGGCGACGCTGGCCTGGTTCGAGGCCAAGCTGAAGGGCAAAAGCGGGGTGCTCGACGCCGTCCTGCCCACCGGCGACGACATCTGCCTGTCGCTGGCCGACGACGATGCCGTTGCCGTTTCCGAAGTACCGGTCGGCGGCGAGGATTTCCCGGTCATCGCGGAAACGCCGCGGTTGTCGGGCCTGCTTGGTACCGTCGGCAGCCTTCTGGGCAGCGAGTTGCCCGGCGGCATCGCCGGTATTCCGCTGACCACCATCGGTGACGACGGCGCCGTACTCGCCGGGCAGCCGACCTTCCATCTGGATGTCTCCCCGGTACTACCCGGACTGGCGCTGGAAGACTGCCTGCTCGAGTTCCTGCCGCTGGCCTGCGATCCGATTCTCTATCTCGGCCTGGGTGTGCAGCGCGATGGCAGCTGGCAGCTCATCGACGACCAGCTGCAACCCCTGCGCGGCTTCGGCCCCCACGGCACGCCGCAGGATCCGGCGCGGCTGGTGGCCGTGGCCGAGCGCCTGCAGGCCGGCGACGTGCTCGGCCTGATGGTCTTCGGCTTCCACCCGCAGTATCCGATCTCCTTCTCGCGCGACGTGCTCGTCCCGGCCGTGAACCTCGAGGGCCGGGTGCAGGTGCCGCTGCTCTCCGACGGGCAGATCACCGCCGAAGGTTTCTGAAGCGGGTCCCGTCCGGGGCTCCAAGGATCGAAGCGCGCGGCCGGCGACGGCGAAGTCGCCGGCCGCGACGCGTTTCGGAATCGCTGAAGAGCGTCGCGGGCGCGGGCAAGTGAGCGCCGGCTGCGCTCAAGATGCCGAGCGCAGCGGATTGCAGTGCTTCTTTCTAGCGACTGCGCTTTCGGTGAACGAGCACAGGACAGGGCGCGATGCGTGCGACGCGGTCGGCCGTGCTGCCAAGAATCAGGCGCTCGACCGCGGAGGCGTGCCCCGCCGCAGCCACCACCAATAGATCGGCATTGAGCTTGCGCGCACTGTCACTGATCGTGCGCGCCGAGGGCCCTTTCTCGATGCGCGTCTCCGGCGTGACCGCCAGCTGGAGCGGACCGAGGAAGTCGTCGAGTGCCTTCTGGCCCTTCTTGGGGTCCGGGTCCTTCATGACCTGCTTGAGATCGTAGGGCGTGGCGAGCGGCGGCTCGATGGCGTGCATGACGGTTAAGCGGGTCTCCAGGCTGGCCGCCAGCTCGGCGGCGTGCGCGACCGCCAGGCCCGACGGCTCCGACAGATCGGTGGCCACGACGATGTGCTTCGGCGGAATCTTGCCCTTGGTGTCGCGCCCGACAATACAGACCGGCCGCTTGGCGCCGTTGAGCACCTTCATCGTGACACTGCCCATGAAGAAGCGCTTCACCCCGTCGGCACGATCCATGCCCATGCAAATGAGGTCGATATTGTTCGCGCTGGCGTAGTCCATGATCATCTGGCCCGGCGACTGCCCGGTCTGGACTTCACGAACGATCTTGAGCCCTTCCTCGTCCGGGACGTCTTTCAGCGCCTTCTCGCTCGCGCGCATGACGGTACGCACGTACTCGTCAGCCTTCTTGAGGCCGCGATACTCCATGTGCAAAGCAGACAGCACATTGATGTGCAGCAGATGCAGTTCGGCATCTTCTGCTTTTGCGAAAGCCATCGCCGCGGCACGGGCGTGATCGGACCGCTTGGCCAGATCGGTCGCCAGTAGGATCTTCTTGTAGATCGCCATTGCCTTCTCCTCGTTCTTGTCGAAGGCGGTGTCCGGCGTCTCGCTCGCCCCTGTCCCGTCACCGCCGGTTCTCAGCCTGTCCTAGTGACGTCCGCAACGCAACGGGTCGCCCGGCACGCGGGGGCTAGCTCAGGCAGCGCTTCGGCTGGCGGGAGCGTGGATGGTCGGGTGAATCGCGAAGCCGTTCTGTATGGCCAGCTCGGCGCCGCGCAGCTCCGGCTCTACCAGTTGCCAAAGACGCGCATGGCGGTAGAAGGGCGTCGTCGGAAAGAGGTGATGCATCAGGTGGTAATTCTGATACTGCAGCAACGGCCCGAGCAACCACTCCTGCCCTAAGCGCATGGTGGTGGCGCGCGTGAAGTTCTCGGCCTGTGAAACGTCGTGCGGCACGTGCGGCAGCCAGAAGAAGCTGAACCCCAGCATCATCTGCACCAGCCGCGACGGCAGGAACCAGAGCAGCAGCAGCTCCCAGCCGTAACCGGCAGCGGTGAGCGCTACTGCCAGCGCTGCGGCGATCGCCAGCATCCAAAGCGAGGGGCGCAGGAAGCGGCGCGCGCGCGGATCCTCCGAGCGCATCACTTCGCGGAAGTAGGCGAGATCGATGAAGGACCAGCGCAACGGCAGCTGCCACCAGGGGCCGCGGAAGACGCGGTCGGGATCCTTGTCGCTCACCGCGAAGCGATGGTGCTGCACGTGCCCCCAGCGGAAGAGCCCCAGATGCACATAGGGCGCGATCATCAGCACAGCAATCTGGCCGACCCAGTCGTTGACGCGGGTGTTGCGACAGACCGCGCGATGGATCGCGTCGTGGGCCACGCTGAAGGCGAGATAACCGAGCAAGCTGTTGGCGATCAAGCCGGCCCAGAGTGGGATCACGCCAGTCAGTGCCAGCACGTCAGAGGCCGCTACGCCGGTCACCAGGATCACGCACAGGATCACGGTTGGCCAAGCAGTTGCCTGCACGCGCGTGATCTGCTCCAGCTCTCTCCGGCGCGTGCTATCGAGGCTGGCAACAAGTTCCTGTGGCGTCATGGTTTACGCTCTTCGCTGGTCAGCAGCCTATCGATGATCGGATCGATGAGCTGCGCCAGCGTCATGCCGTGCACCAGCTGCTGGGCGCCGTGCAGCATCATCAAGCCATGCAGATTGATCCACAACGCGTGCGCGATCAGACGCGCATCGCCGCGCAGCTCGCCGCGCTGCACATAGCGATCGATGAGAGCGACCGTGTGCTCGAAGAGACTCTGGCGCGCGGCGAGCAGCTGCGGGTACCGGTCCGGCGGCGGCTGCTCGGTGCTGAACATCAAGCGGTAGTCGGCCGGACACTGCTGCGCGAAGTCGATATAGGCCTGCGCCACGGAATGGATGTGTGCGGTCATACCGCCGTCTTCGGCTTCGCGCGCCCGGACGAAGGTCTCGAAGTCGCGAAAGCAGGCGGCCCGCGCCTGCGCCAGCAACGCATCCTTGTCCGGGAAATAGCGGTAGATCAGTGTATGACTGATGCCAACGGCTTCAGCCACGCGCCGGAAGCTGACGGCGGCAAGGCCACGCTCGCGATAGATGGCCAGCGCCTGATCGGCGAGACGCCGGCGCATAGCTGCGAGTTGCTGCGCATCAAGGGCGGGACGTGCCATAAATCAATCATAAACACTGTTTATTTATCGCGTCAAGCCGCCGCCGCATCAGCTGCTGGGCGCCTCAGCGCAAAGCGTTAATTCCGAAGACGCGCGCTGCGTTGCCGCCCAGGAAATCGGCCCGGATCTCGGCGTCCAGGCCGAGGCTGTCTAGCTCGGCGAGCGCCTTGGCCGGGGCGATCATCGGCCAGTTGCTGCCAAAGAGCACCTTCTTGCGGCCGTTCGCCTTTAGGTAGCGGATCAGTTCCGGCGGGTAGCGCCGGACGGTGTAGGCCGAGGTATCGATATAAACGTTGGAGTGCTTGGTGGCGACCGCCACCATCTCCTCGGTCCAGGGATAGCCGATGTGACCGCCGACGATGACCAGCTCCGGGAAGTCCAGCGCGATCTGGTCGATGTAGGGAATGGGCCGGCCATACTCTGAGGGCTTGAGCGGCCCGGTGTGCCCGACCTGCGTGCAGAAGGGAACGCCCAGCTCGCAGCATTCGGCGTAGACCGGATAGAAACGCGCATGGGTGGGCGGCAGCTCCCACAACCAGGGCAGCACACGGATGCCCTTGAAGCCCAGCTCGCGGACGCAGCGCCGTATTTCCTTTACGGCCTGCATCGGCTGACTGATGTCCACCGAACCGATGCCGCTCAGCCGCTCGGGTGCCTGCGCGACCCAGCTCGCCACCTCGTCGTTGGAGATCAGCGCCCCCTGCGGACCCTGCCAGGCACTGAGCAGGCTGTGGCCGACCCCACCCGCATCCATGGCCTCGAGGGTCATTGACAGCGGTAACTCGCCGTCGGGGATCGCGCCGCCCGTCCAGCGACGAAGCGATTCCAGGAAGGGCGCGCCGAGCATGCGTGCCGTTGGATGCTGCGCCCAGGCGTCGATGATCACGGCGCGCCGCCTCAGACCGCTCTTGCCAGCGCAGGCGCCTCCGGCGCGTCGCGCGGGATCTGCGTACCGATGGTGCGCAGCAGCTGCCCCAGCCGGTAGAGCGCGCTAGGTGCGACGGTTTTGCCCGTATTCAGTATCGCCACCGAAATTTCGCGGCTGGGGTCCGCCCAGCAGATGATGTTCATGAAGCCGAGGTGCCCGAAGGCGCCGCGGCAATTCGGCCCGTAAAGACCAAAGGGATTTTCCCCCAGCACCATGCCCATCGAGAAGCGCACCGGGAGCATCAAGCTGCGATCGATGCGGATGCGGCTGGCCGGCTCTACCGCACGCGCCACCGTTTCCGGTGCAAGCAGTTGCCGCCCCTGGTAGCGACCGCCGACGCGTAGCATCTCGAAGAAGCTCGTGGCCTCCTCGGCGGTGGCGTAGAGGTTGCCGGCCGGAATGACGGCCGACAGGAATTCCGGGCAATTGGAGATGCCCGGCACGCGCTCGAAGTCGGCACCCAGCACGCGCCGCGCAATCATCCGCAGCGGTGCCGGAAGCGGCGCGCCCGTGAAGGCGTTACGCGCCGCCTCGTGATGCCGCTCGCGCGGCAGGCCGTACTGGAAGGTCTTCATGCCCATCGGGCGCGCGAAGTGCTCGGCCAGATAGTCATTCAGCGGCTTCCCGGATACGCGCTGCACCAGCTCACCGAGGATGAAGCCCGCGGTTACGGCGTGATAGGCCTGCTGCTCGCCGGCACCGTGCAGGGGCTTCGCGGCGCAGAGCATGGCCACCGCGCGCTCCCAGTCCCAGAGCAGGCTCGGATCGGGCTCGCGCATCGGAATGCGCGGGATGCCCGCCTGATGCGCAAGCAGATGCCGCACCAGTGTCTGTTCCTTGCCGTTGACGCCATACTCTGGAAGATAGTCGGTGACGCGGGCGTCCAGATCGACCAGGCCGTCCTCGGCGCACTTGTGCACGAGCATCGCCGTTACCGCCTTGGAGGCGGAGAACAGGCAGACCGGCGTATCGCGCTGCATGGGCCGGCGGGCCCCGTGTAAGGGATCGTCACCGGCCACACCCGCGGCATAGCCGATAGCACGGTCGTAGAGAATCTCGCCGCGACGCCGAACGCAGAGCTGCAGCCCCGGATGCAGACCGGTGCGGTAGAGGTCGAGCAGCGCGGCGTGAATCGCCTGCGTCGCCGCCGGATCCAGACCGAGCTGCTCGGCCGGCAACTCTGCCGGGTTGCGGTCGATGATCAGATCCAGATTGCGCCGGATATGCACGCGGTTGCGGCGAAGTGGATTCATAGCTCGTCTCCTGATGGTCGGTCCGCCGACTCGCGGTCGGCGACCGCGCGGAGGCGGTCGCGCAACCAGCGGCTGCCGGCGTCGTCTTCGGCCGAATGATGCCAGTAAAGCTGCACGCGGAAGCTCGGCAAGCGCATCGGCGCCGGCGCGATGTGCAGAGGAAATCGACGCGCCTGCTCGCGCGCCACGCGGCCGGGCAGCGCCAGCAGAAGATCACTGGTGGCCACCGCCGCGCATCCCGAGGCATAGCTCTGGCAACGCAGCTGCACCTGCCGATGCAGACCAGCGCGCTGCAGCGCAGCATCCTCAAGCGACAGCCCACTGGGGCGCCCCGACACGACGACATGCGCCCCCGCCAGCCAGTCCTCCTGGGCGAGGGGAGCAACCGCCAGGGGATGGTCGCGACGCATGACGATGCAGAGCGGATCGTCGAAGAGCGACTCGCGATGAATCTCCGGCCCTAGCGGCAGGGCGATATCCATGACCAGATCCAGCTGCCCGCGCGCCAGATCCCGGGCGACGCTCTCGCGCGCGAACTGCACCGAAGCCAGCGTCACCCCCGGTGCCTCGGCGCGCAGCACGGTCAGCAGCCCCGGCAGCATCGTCATTTCGATGACCTCGCGCAGGCCGACGGCGAAGCGGCGCACGGCGCTGGACGGCTCGAAATCGTGGCCGGCGCGAAGCCCGGCATCAAGCAGCGC
The DNA here is from genome assembly GCF_000733765.1 of Algiphilus aromaticivorans DG1253. Taxonomy (NCBI): domain Bacteria; kingdom Pseudomonadati; phylum Pseudomonadota; class Gammaproteobacteria; order Nevskiales; family Algiphilaceae; genus Algiphilus; species Algiphilus aromaticivorans. Next base: position 3,314,487 of record NZ_JPOG01000001.1, read on the forward strand.
CAGTGCCTGCCGAACACCCGGGGCCAGGGCGTGCGCACGCGGCGTGGCCACCATGCCACGCCCCTCGCGACGGAACAGCGGATCGCCGAAGCGGCTGCGCAAGCGGCCCAGCGCGTGGCTGACGGCGGGCTGGGTCAGGTGCAGCAGCTCGCCGGCCCGCGTCAGGCTGCCAGTTGCGTAGATGGCGTCGAAGACGCGGAATAGGTTGAGATCAAAGCGCACGCATCAATCATGCATCACATGCATGATTAAGCATACATAACCGCCATTGGATGCATGGCACTGCCTGGGTTTACCGTAGCCAGACTCACCCCGAGGAGACGGTCATGGATTTTTCCCACAGCGAGCGCACACGCGACTACATCAAGCGCATCGATGCCTTCATTCGCGACCGTGTCGCACCCGTCGAGGAAGCCCATCTCGAAGAGATGATGCAGGCTCGGCGCGGTGGTGACTGGAAGAACTGGCGCCTCAATCCCGAGATCGAGAAGCTCAAGGTCGAGGCGCGTGAGGCCGGTCTGTGGAACCTCTTTCTGCCCGACCCCGAACACGGCAGCGGCCTGAGCAACGTCGACTATGCACCGCTGTGCGAGGCCATGGGTAGGAGCCTGATCGCGCCGGAGGTCTTCAACTGCAACGCTCCCGACACCGGCAACATGGAGGTGCTGGAGAAGTACGGCAGCGACGAGCAGAAGGAGCGCTGGCTGAAACCGCTGCTCACCGGCGAGATCCGCTCGGCCTTCTGCATGACCGAACCCGACGTGGCTTCCAGCGACGCCACCAACATGGCGGCCACGGCCACGGTGGAAGGCGACGAGGTCGTGCTCAACGGCCGCAAGTGGTGGTCCTCCGGCATCGGGCATCCGAACTGCAAGGTGGCCATCTTCATGGGGCTGACCGACCCCGAGGCCAACCGCCACCAGCGCCACAGCATGGTACTGGTGCCGCTGGACACCCCCGGCGTGCAGATCAAGCGCATGCTGCCGGTCTTCGGCGAGTACGACGAGCCGTACGGTCACGGTGAGGTGCTCTTCGACAACGTACGGCTGCCGAAGTCCGCCTTCATTCTCGGTCCCGGCAGAGGCTTCGAGATCGCCCAGGGACGCCTCGGGCCGGGGCGCATCCATCACTGCATGCGTGCGCTGGGCGCAGCCGAGCGCGGCCTGCAGCTCATGATCGAGCGCGGTCTGGCGCGCGAGGCCTTCGGCAAGCAGATCGTCAACCTCGGCGGCAATCGCGAGCGCATCGCCGATCTGCGCGCCGGCATCGACCAGGCGCGGCTGCTGACCCTGTATGCCGCCTGGAAGATCGACCAGGTCGGCGCACTGGCCGCGCTCACCGAGATATCCGCCATCAAGGTGGTCGCCCCCAACGTGCTGCAGCAGGTCATCGACGAAGCCATCCAGATGCACGGCGGCGCCGGTGTCTCCAACGACACCCCGCTGGCGGCGATGTACGCCCAGGCGCGGGTGCTGCGCATCGTGGATGGCCCGGACGCAGTTCACCGCGGCATGATCGCGCGCATGGAGCTGGGCAAGTACGCCGCCGCCAAGCGATGAAGCCGGCGCGGATCGACGCGCTGCTCTACGGGACGCTGGCGGGACGGCGCGAGCGCGTCGCCGCCGGCTGGCCCGAGGGCATGCGCTGGGTCCCCACCACCAGCGGCACTATCCGCGTACTCGACGGCGGCGGCGACGGGCATCCCGTGGTCTTTGCCCCGGACGGCCCCTGCGTGATCGAGCACTACGCGGCGTTGCGTGCACTGCTTGAGCCTGATTTCCGCGTCATCGTCTTCGACCTTCCGGGCTTCGGCTTCAGCGCGCCACCCGCCGACTACGGGCATCGATTAAGCGAGGGCGCGCGCGTGGTCGCGGGGCTGCTCGAATCGCTGGCACTACCACCGGTGACGCTGGTGATGTCCTGCGTCAACGGCTTCTACGCCATGGCGGCCACGCGGCTTGCCCGCGCCCGCATCGCCCGCCTGGTGCTGTGCCAGACGCCCTCGCTCGCAGCCATGCAGCGTTGGACCGAACGCATGGTGCCCTCGCCCATCACCACGCCGGTGCTCGGCCAGCTGCTCAGCTTCTTCAGCCGGCGCCGCATCGCCACGGGCTGGTATCGGGTGGCGGTCGCCGATCGCGAGCAACAGGCGGTGTTCTCGAGAACCGCGCGCACTGCGCTGCGCCAGGGCGGCTGCTACTGCTTTGCCGGCGTCGTGCAGGGCATGCTGGCGACCGACGCAGCCGACCCGCAGCTGCAGCCGCCGCCGGATCTTCCTGTGACGATGGTCTGGGGCAAAGCGGATCGTTCGCATAAGCGCACCGATCCTGCGTCGCTGCGTGCGCACTGTCCGCAGGCTGAAATCGTGCCGATCGCTGATGCCGGTCACTTCCCGGAGCTGGAAGCGCCAGAAGCCTTCGCGGCGCTGCTGCGCCGCCGCTGTCTGCCGGCGTGACGATGGCCTGTAGCTTTCGACCACTGGCGACAGCGGCCGATCCGGCATGCAAGATGCACGCAGACTCACGAGGAGCGCAGCGATGATCGGTAGCCGCTTCGACGCCTTCTTCTACGGCCGTCTTGCCAAGAAGCGCCGCGAGGCACAGGCGCAGTGGCCGGCGGACATGCGCATGATCGACACGTCAGCCGGCCCCATGTGCGTGCGCGATACCGGCGGCGACGGCCCCGTGGTCGCTTTCGCGGTGGCCAGCCCCTGTGTTACCACGCACTACGACGGCGTTCTCGAAGCGCTGCGCAGCGACTATCGCGTTGTCGTTTTCGACATGCCGGGCTTTGGCTTCAGCCCGCCCATGGCCGACTACGATCACAGCCTGGGAGCCGGCGGCAAGGCCATGGCCGGCCTGCTGGAGACGCTGGCGCTGCGCGACGTGACGCTGGTAGCAGGCTCGATCAACGGCCTCTACGGGCTGGCCGCGAGCCAGCTGAGCGATCGGCTGGCTCGGCTGATGCTGGTACAGACGCCGTCGGCGCAAACGATGAAGGCCTGGTTCGGCCGCATCACGCAGCCGATCTTGCATCGGCGGCTGCTCGGCCAGTTCATCAACTTCACCAGCCGCGATCGCTTCCCGCCACTCTGGTACCGCATCGTGCTGAGCGATCCGGGACTTCGGGAAGCCTTCACCGCGCCGGCCATGCAGGCGCTGGCGCAGGGCGCCTGCTACTGCTTCGCCAGCTTCGTGCACGGCATGCGCGACATCGACCCGAACGATCCCTTGCTGTCCGCCGACCCGGCGCTGCCCGTGGATCTGGTCTGGGGCAATGCCGACCGCACCCACCGCAGCACCCAGCCCGAGGCGATTCAGCAGCACGCACCGCAGGCCGAGATCCTGCGCGTGCCCGAAGCCGGACACTATCCCGACCTCGAAGACCCCGAGGCCTTCGCGCGGCTGCTGCGCAGCCGCGTGCCCCCGAACCCACAATAGGTACCCATGAGCAATCAGCTGATCGACACCGCGGATGACGTCCGCGACGGGGAAGAACTGGATGTCGGCGCGGTCGACGCCTGGCTGAAGCAGCGCGTCGAAGGCCTCCAGGGCCAACCCGAGGTGACACAGTTTTCCGGCGGGGCCTCCAACTGGACCTACCGGCTGGCCTATCCGTCGCACGATCTGATCCTGCGCCGGCCGCCCGCCGGCACCAAGGCCGCATCGGCGCACGACATGGCGCGCGAGTATCGGGTTCAGGAGCGCCTGAAGCCGGTCTTTCCCTATGTGCCGCCGATGGTGGCGCTCTGCGAGGACACCTCGGTGATCGGCGCCGAGTTCTACGTCATGGAGCGGCTTCCGGGCATCATCCCGCGCGCCAACATGCCGCGCGGACTGGAAATGGACCCGGCCACCGCGCGCCGGCTCTGCCATTCGGTCATCGACAAGCTGGTGGCACTGCATCAGGTTGATGTCGACGCCGCCGGCCTGGGCGATCTCGGCAGGGGCAGCGGCTACGTCAAGCGCCAGATCGAAGGGTGGACCGAGCGCTTTGAGCGCGCCCGCACCTGGAATGTGCCGCGCTTCAGCTATGTCACGCGCTGGCTCACGGACAACATGCCCGAGGATGTCGCGACCTGCGTCATCCACAACGACTTCCGTCTGGACAACTGCGTGCTCGACCCGGACGACCCCACGAAGGTCACCGGTATCCTCGACTGGGAGATGGCGACCCTCGGCGACCCGCTGATGGATCTGGGCAACGCCCTGGCCTTGTGGACGCAGGCCGACGACGACCGCATCGCCCGCGCCATGCGGCGGCAGCCGACCCACCTGCCAGGCATGCTCACGCGCGCCGAGGTCGTGGAGTACTACTGTCTGCAGACCGGCCGCAGCATCGACAACTGGGCCTTCTACGAGGTCTACGGCCTGTTCCGGCTGGCCGTCATCGCCCAGCAGATCTACTACCGCTACCACCACAAGCAGACACGCAATCCCACTTTCCGGCACCTTTGGGTGGTGACTCACTACCTTTACTGGCGCTCCCGCAACGTCATCCGGCGGGCCGGCTGATGGGCGCGATCTATCTCATCCGCCACGGCCAGGCGAGCTTCGGCAAGACCGACTACGACCAGCTTTCCGATCTCGGCATGCAGCAGGCGAGCCGGTTGGGCGAGGCGCTGTCCTTCCGCCTGCCGCACCCGGACGCGATCATGGTCGGCGCCATGCTGCGCCACCAGCAGACCGCGGCCAAGGCGCTCGCCGGCATGGCTCTGCCCCCGGAGTGGCGAACCGATGCGCGCTGGAACGAGTTCGACCACGACGAGATCATCCGCGTCTACGAGCCGCGCTACGCCAGCCACGCCGTGCTGGCGGCGGACCTGGCGCGCTCGCTGCAGCCGCGGCGCGCCTTCCAGGACATGTTCGCAAAGGCCGTCGGGCGCTGGATCGACGGCGCCCACGACGATGATTACGCCGAGCCGTGGCCCGCCTTCTGCGCCCGCGTCAAGGCTGCCTGCGATGATCTCTGCGCGGAACTCGGCCGCGGCCGCTCGGCTCTTGTCTTCACCTCCGGCGGGGTCATCACCAGCCTAGCCGCCGAGCTGCTGAAGCTGGGTACCCGCGAGACGATGCGGATGAACTGGACCCTGGCCAACGCCAGCGTCACGAAGTTGATCTTCTCGGATCGGGGGCTCTATCTCAGCACTCTCAACGAGCACGCCCACTTCGAGGGCGCGCATCGCGATTTCATCACCTACCGCTAGGATTTCCCATGCGCAAGAACATTCTCATCACCGGCGCATCCTCCGGCCTCGGCGCCGGCATGGCGCGCGAATTCGCCGCCATGGGCCGCAACCTCGCGCTCTGCGCGCGCCGCACCGACCGGCTTGAAACGCTGCGCGACGAACTGCTCGCCCAGAACCCCGACATCCGGATCAGCATCGGCGCGCTGGACGTCAACGATCATGACGCCGTCTTCGAGACCTTCCGCGCCTTCGAGGCGGATCTCGGCGGCATCGATCGCGTCGTCGTCAACGCCGGCATGGGCAAGGGCCAGCCGCTGGGCACGGGCTACTTCTACGCCAACAAGCAGACGGCCGAAACAAACTTCGTGTCGGCGCTGGCGCAGATGGAAGCGGCCATGGAACTCTTCCGCGCTGCGAACTCCGGCCACGTGGTCGTGATCTCCTCGATCAGCGCCTTCCGTGGCATGCCCAGGAACCTCACCACCTACGCCGCCTCCAAGGCCGGGGTCGCCGCGCTGGCCGAGGGCTTGCGCGCCGACGTCATGGACACCCCGATCGAGGTCACCACCATCTACCCGGGCTATATTCGTTCGGAGATCAACGAGAAGGTCAAGAAGGTACCCTTCATCGTCGATACCGCTACCGGCTGCCGCGCCATGGTGCGCGCCATCGAGAAGGAGCCTGCCGAAGCCAGCGTCCCGTCCTGGCCGTGGACACCGCTGGGCGCGGCGATGAAGCGCCTGCCGTTGCGCATCGTTGCGCGCATGGCCTGAACCCATCGAGCAAGGAGTTCTACATGACCGACCGTCCCCAGCATCTCGGCCCGCTGCGTTTGCACTTCCAGGCCAACACACGTGCACCGCGCGAAGCCGTCTTCGCCTTCCTGGCCGACCACGACCGCTTCGGCACCCTGTTCGCGCCGCCCTTCGCCAGCAAGCCGGGCGCGCTGATCCGACGCAGCGCCACCGCGCCCGATGGCAGCGACCCGAACGGCATCGGGTCCAAGCGCGCTCTCCGGGTCGCCGGCCTGACGATGCTGGAAGAAGTGATCGTGGCCTATGAGCCCAACCATCTGATCGAGTACACCGCCACACGCGGGCCGATCCGCAACCACCTCGGGCGCATCGTGCTGGAGGAGGACGGCCATGGCGGCACGCACCTCGACTACCGCATCTGGCTCGACGGCAAGCTGCCCGGGCTGGGTGCCCTGCTCGGCGCACAGCTCAAGGGCGCGCTGCGCGGCGGCTGGGCGCGCGCGCAGCGCCAGCTCGAGGCGAGCTAGAAGCTGGAGAACTCAGGCCGCCTCGGGTAGCGCCTCTACCGAGGCGACCAGTTCGTCGACCTGTGCGAGGAATTCGCGGTTGTCGTGATCCCAGGGGTGGAAACCCGGACGGAAGTAGTCGAGATAGTCGCGCAGCCCGCGTCGGAAGACGCCCGGATCGCGGCCCAGCAGATAGCCATAGAGCCGACGCCAACCCCGGACGCTGCCCAGCGGGCGCGTGGTCGTGTCGCTGCGCAGCGTGCGCAGATACATGCGCCCGAGCTGGGCGAAGAGGATGGGGGTAGCGATGATCAGGCCCGACATGCGCAATGCTTCGGCGCGCGTGCCGGTACCAAAGACGCAGCGGAAAACGTCGAAGGCCACCGCCTTGTGCTCGGTCTCCTCCAGCGCGTGCCAACGCCACAGGGCGTCCATGGCGGGATCCAGCGGCTCGCCGAGCAATGCCTCGTCGGCCAGCAGACGGTTAGCGAGGACGGCCGTGAAGTGCTCCAGCGCCACCGTGCCGGAAAGCTGCATGCCGGGCGGGGTGTTGCGCTTGAACCATTCCAGCAGCGCTCGTACCTGATCCTCCATGGCCTCGGCCGGAATGCCGGCAGCTTGCAGCGCGCGGTTGTATTGCTCGTGCTCACGGCCGTGCATGGCTTCCTGACCGATGAAGGCGGTGACAGCCTCCTGCAGCTCGGGGTCGTCAATGCGGTCGCGGAAGTGACGCACGCTGTGGATGAAGAAGCGCTCACCCACGGGGAACAGCACCGACATGCTGTTGAGGAAATGCGAGACCTGCCGGCCGGCTGGGTGCCAGTCCAGAATGCGGCGACGGTCGAGCGGGAACTGAAGATCGCGACGTAGAGGAAGCATGATTGCCATCCTGTAACCTTGTCACCGAATGATGGCATAGTTATTCGAGCCTGCCAAACGGGATGACGGGCCGTCGATTCCGCGTGCGTGTGCACCGCATGCGTCGAGCTGTCATACACTGCCCGTTGATGGGCCACACGGGGGTCGCCGAGCGCGAGGATGACCGGGGACATGGGCAGTTACGACGAGCAGCCGGAAGACGGCCGGGTGCCGGCCGAACGCGAGTACACCATCGACCAGCTCGCCCGCGCGGCCAGAACCACTGTGCGCAATGTCCGCGCCTACCAGGACCGCGGGCTGATTCCGCCGCCCGAGCGGCGGGGGCGCACGGGCTACTACGGCGCCGAACACCTGTCGCGGTTGCGCATCATCGGCCAGATGGTCAACCGAGGCTACACGCTGGCTTCCATCGGCGAACTCATCGACGCCTGGGAACAGGGCCGCGACATCGGCCATCTGATCGGCCTGGAGACGGCGGTTTCCAGCCCCTGGTCCGACGAGGCCGGCGGCTATTTCACGTTGCCCAAGCTGGTGAAGATGTTCGGCGGCAACTTCGACCCGCGCTGGCTGGCGAAGGCCGCCGAGCTGGGAATCCTGCGCTCGGAAGGCGCCAAGTTCTATGCTCCGAGCCCGCGCATGCTGCACGCTGGCGCGGAGCTGGTGAAGGTCGGTATTCCACTCGACCAGATGCTGGATGTGGTGGCCAAGCTGCGCGACAACGTCGAACGCGCCGCCGACGAGATGGTGCTGCTGGTCGAGCAGCATGTCTTCGACCGTTTCGGGCCCGGCCTGCCACCGGACGACGAGGTGCCGCGGCTGGGCGAGACAATCTGGCGACTTCGGCCACTGGTGGAGGTCGCCGTGCACGCCGAGGTCGCACGCGCCATGGAGAAGGCCGCCACGCGCCATCTGGGTGATCGGCTGGCTTATGTTCTGGACCACCTGCACGAAGCGCCGCCGCCCGAAGCTGCCGAGGAGACGCCAGCCAGAACCGCGGCCCGGAAGGACAACGCCCGCAGGCGCGCCGCCAAGAAGGCGGCAACGAAGAAGTCCGCAGCGAAGAAGGCTACCGGCAAGCGCGCCGCTGCCAAGAAGACGACGACGCGCAAGAAGACCTAGAGACTCCGGCTATCGACCGGCTCACCCGCCTGCTCGCGTGCCTCGACAGGCAGCAGATGGTAATCGTGCCGCTTCATCCGGCGCATGGCGGCGCGATAGGCAAAGGTGAAACCCGGCCAGAGCGTGGTGTTGCGCCCGCTTTGCGGATGGATGTACCAGCTGGTGCAGCCAGTGGACCAGGCCGTGCCGCGCGCGTGGCTCGCATCCACCCATTCGTTGAAGCGCTGCTGCGCCTCGGCACGGGGCTCGATGGCGGCGAGTTCGTCGCGCCGCATGGTGCGCAGGCAATCCATGATGTATCCGATCTGGGTCTCGATCATGTACACCATCGAGTTATGGCCGAGACCGGTGTTTGGGCCCACGATGAAGAAGAGATTCGGGAAACCCGCCATGGTTGTGCCGTAATAGGCCTGCGGGCCGCGCTCGGCCCAGCCCTCGGTGATGTCGCGCCCGTCGCGGCCGATGATGGTGTCGGGGGGAACGGGGTCCTGGGCCTTGAAGCCCGTACCGTAGATGATGACGTCCGCCGGTCGTTCGCAGCCATCGGCGGTGACCACGCCGTCGCGCGTGATGCGCGTCACGCCGTCGGTAACGACGTCGACATTCGGCAGGGTCAACGCCGGGTAATAGTCGTCGCTGATCAGCACGCGCTTGCAGCCGATCTCGTAGTCCGGCGTGAGCTTGGCGCGCAGCTCCGGGTTGGGCACCTGCCGGCGCAGATGCAGCTTGGCCAGCGCGCGCACCAGCTTCAGCAGGCGCGGCTCGGCGATGAAGGCCAGCGCCCGCGACTCCAGGCGCGCATAGAGCGCCGCCCGCTGCGCCTTCTGCAGCAGCGGGAAGCGGCGGAAGATTGCGCGCTCGATACCCGTGATCGCGCGGTCCGGCTTGGGCATGATCCAGGCCGCCGAGCGCTGGTAAAGGTCCAGGTGCTCGACCTCCGGCACGATCTGGGGCACGAACTGAATGGCGCTGGCGCCGGTTCCGATGACCGCCACGCGCTTGCCGCGAAGATCGACATCATGGCGCCAGGTGGCCGAGTGAAAAGTCTCTCCGGCGAAATCGGCCGCACCGTCGATCTCCGGAATGGCCGGGTTGCTCAGTCCACCCATGCCCGAGACGACCGCGCGCGCCGAAAAGCGGGCGCCATTGCGCGTGCTGACCAGCCAGCGCGCGGCCCCTTCCTCCCAGCGCATCTTCGTCACTTCGTGCCCGAACCGGACCCACGGCAGCAGCTCATAGCGCTCGGCGCAGCCCTCAAGGTAGCGCCGGATCTCCGGCTGCGGCGCGAAGGCGCGCGTCCACTCCGGATTGGGTGCGAAGGAGAAGGAATAGAGATGCGACTGCACGTCGCAGGCGCAGCCCGGATAGTGGTTGGCGCGCCAGGTGCCGGCAACGCCGGTGTCGCGCTCCAGCACGACGAAATCGCGCATTCCGGCCTCCTTCAGCTTGATCGCCATGCCGAGGCCGGCAAAGCCGGTGCCGATGACCAGAACATCCACCGATTCGACGGTCGCGGTCGGGCCGGAAGTCGCAGCATCAAAGGCCATTCTGGCCTCCGTAAAGGTTACATTGATTGCTGACAATCTAATGCCGGCAGCACGCCGATGCAACCCCGAAAGCCATGTATGACAACGCCGTCAAGTTTTAATTTGACGCTATTCGCGTTAAAGTGAAGAGGCTTTGCGGCTGCATTCGACGCGTTGATTCGCTCGATGCGGACTGCGGTCGCCGCCCCTGATGGCGAAATGTGCTTGCTGGATCTTCGAGTCCGGCCGCGTTTCGTTGTTGACCATGCACCGCCACAGGAAATCATCATGAAACCTGAGAATCAGCAGAAAACCGAGCAGGACTTCGGCGCAGATCCGATATCCGTCCGCGACTCCGACCATTTCACCGAGGAGTACACGCAGTCCTTCGCCGAGAAGTGGGACGATCTCATCGACTGGGAGAGCCGCGCCGAATCAGAGGGTCGCTTCTTCATCGACCTTCTCAAGGAGAAGGGCAAGCACAAGATCCTCGACGCCGCCGCCGGCACCGGTTTCCACTCCGTGCGCCTGATGAAGGAAGGCTTCGACGTCGTCACCGCCGATGGTGCGCCCGAGATGCTGTCGATGGCCTTCGACAATGGCCGCAAGTACGGGCTCATCATGCGAACCGTGCAGGCCGACTGGCGCTGGCTGAACCGCGACGTGCACGGCAAGTACGACGCCGTCATCGTGCTCGGCAACAGCTTCACGCACCTCTTTGACGAGCGCGACCGCCGCAAGGCCCTGGCCGAGTTCTACGCCGCCCTCAAGCACGACGGCATTCTGATCCTCGACCAGCGCAACTACGACCGCATCCTGGACAAGGGCTTCTCCTCGAAGCACAAGTACTACTACTGCGGCGACCAGGTTTCGGCCGAGCCCGAGCACGTCGACGACGGCCTCGCCCGCTTCTGCTACAGCTTCCCGGACGGCTCGCAGTACCACCTCAACATGTTCCCGCTGCGCAAGGACTACACGCGCGGGCTCATGAAGGATGTCGGCTTCCAGAAGATCGAGACCTTCGGCGACTTCAAGGAAACCCACCGCGAGGAAGAGCCGGACTTCTACATCCACGTCGCCTACAAGGACTATCACAGCGGCGACGAGGAAGCGTAATGTCGAAGTACGACGACGAAGCGATCAACACCGCCCGCGACTACTACAACAGCGAGGACGCGGATAATTTCTACTTCCACGTCTGGGGCGGCGAAGATCTCCACGTCGGCATTTACAAGGACGACGACGAACCCATCTTCGACGCCAGCCGTCGCACCGTGCAGCGCATGGCGGAGCGGCTCGCCACGCTGTCCAAGGACAGCCGGGTACTCGACGTCGGCGGCGGCTACGGTGGCTCGATGCGCTATCTGGCACGCACCATCGGCTGCCATTGCACCGTGCTCAATCTCAGCGAGGTAGAGAACGAGCGCGACCGCAAGATGAACGCCGAGCAGGGCCTCGATCACCTCATCGACGTCGTCGACGGCGCCTTCGAGAACATCGAGTTCCCCGACGACAGCTTCGATATCGTCTGGTCGCAGGACGCCATCCTGCACAGCGCCGAGCGCGAGAAGGTTCTTACCGAAGTCGCGCGTGTGCTCAAGCCGGGTGGCGAGTTCGTCATGACCGACCCGATGGCCGCCGACGACTGCCCCGAGGGCGTGCTGGACCCGATCCTGGAGCGCATCCATCTGCCCAGCCTGGGCAACCCGAGCTTCTACATCGCCACGGCGGAGAAGCTGGGCATGAAGGACATGGGCTTCGAGAATCACAGCCACCAGCTGCCACGCCACTATGGTCGCGTGCGCGCCGAACTGACGCGCATGACTCCCGAGCTGGAGGGCAAGGTCAGCGAGGCTTACATCGAGCGTATGAAGACCGGACTCGGAAACTGGGTAAACGGCGGCAACAACGGCCATCTCGCCTGGGGCATCTTCCTGTTCCGGAAGCAGTGATCCGGCCGGCTGCGCCGGTCGTCATCGATCGGTCGGCGTAAGGCCGGGTTCACCCAGTCGTGGCACCCTTGCAGGGCCCGTCGGCACACCGCCGGCGGGCCCTTCTTCATTGCGCGAGCCCCATGAAGCCCATCCGCGACTGGTTCCAGCGTCAGTTCTCGAACCCGCAGGTCATCAGCCTGGTGCTGGTGCTACTGCTGTTCTGGGTGCTGGTCACCTTCTTCACCAGCACCTTCATGCCGGTCTTTGCCGCCGTGGTGGTCGCCTACCTGCTGGAAGGCCCTACCGGCCGGCTGGCCCGCATCATGCCGCGCTGGTCGGCCTCGCTGCTGATCTGGACCGCCTTCATGGCGTTGGCGCTGACCGCGCTCTTCACCCTGTTGCCGTTGCTGACGCGCCAGATCACTCAGCTGGTCACCGAGGTGCCGACCGTGCTGCGCGCGCTGCGGGACTGGATGATGACGCTGCCCGAGGATTACCCAAGCATCTTCTCGGCAGAGCAGCTGCGCGAGTTCGCCGATGGGCTGAACATCAATTTCGCCCGCGTCAGTGACGAGATTCTGGCGCGCAGCTACATGCTCGGTGCCGGCGTCACACTGGCGGTGGTCTACGGCGTGCTCGTGCCCCTGATGGTGCTCTTCCTGCTCAAGGACAAGGCCGCCATCCTGGGCTGGATGCGCGGCTTCCTGCCGGCGGACGTCAGCCTGCTGCAGCGGGTCTGGAGCGATATCGACCAGCAGATCGCCAACTACGTGCGCGGCAAGGTCGTGGAGATCGGCATCGTCTGGGCCGTAACCTATGTCGTCTTCCTGATGCTGGGGCTGAACTATGCGGCTCTGCTCGGCTTCATCACCGGCGTTTCGGTGCTGGTGCCCTATGTCGGCGCCACGCTGGTAACGCTACCGGTGGCCGCGGTGGCCTATACCCAGTTCGGCATCGGGCCGGACTTCGCCTGGGTACTGGTTGCCTACGGCATTATCCAGATGCTGGACGGCAACGTGCTGGTACCTGTCATTTTCGCCGAGACCAATGACCTGCACCCGGTGGCCATCATCGTCGCAGTGCTCTTTTTCGGCACGGTCTACGGTTTCTGGGGTGTGTTCTTCGCGATTCCGCTGGCCACGGTGGTCGCCGCCGTGCTCAAGGCCTGGCCGCGCGCACCACGTGAAGCATCGACCGAGTCGCTGCCCGCGCCAGCGGAGGAAGAGTCGCCCTAGCGCAACCGCAGCGCACCGGGTGCGCGGGCGCAGCACTGCGGCATAATCGCCGGCAGCACGAATTCCGGGAGAGCGATATGCGCGAGCGATTCACCAAGCTGGCCCTGCGCGGCCTCTTCAAGGCCGTCGTCGGCCCGCCGGTGCCGCTGGCCTTCCAGCGCGGATGGACGCAGGCGCTGACCGTCATCAACCCGCCCGCCCGCGGCATCGCGCGCGAGCAACAGCGCCTGGGCGGCGTCGATTGCGAGGTGCTTAGCCCGCGCGACGGCGAGGTGAAGCATACGATGGTCTTCCTGCACGGCGGCGCCTATGTTCTGGGCTCGCCTGCGACGCAGCGCGCCATCACTTCACATATCGCAGCCCTGGCGCAGGCACGTGTGGTGGTGCCCGACTACCGGCTGGCACCGGAACACCCCTGGCCGGCGGCCATCGAGGACGGCATGGTGGTCATGGCGGCCGTAGCCGAGCGCTTCGGGGCCTTCTCGCTGGGCGGCGATTCGGCCGGCGGCGGACTGGCACTGTGCTGCGCGCAGCGCGCGCGCGACGCTAAACAGGCCGAGCCGGAGGCGCTGGTGCTGATCTCGCCCTGGGTCGATCTCTCCAACAGCCTGCCCAGCCACAGCGAGCGCGCTTCGCGCGATCCCATGCTGCGCGGCGACTGGTCGGCGGGCGCGGCGGCCGCCTATGTCGCGGATCAGGGAGCGCTGGACGATCCGCGCTGGTCACCACTCTTCGGCGAGCAGCACGGGCTGCCGCGCACACTGATCCACGTCGGCAGCGAAGAAGTGCTGCTCGACGACGCCCGCTCGCTGGCCGAGGCCTTGCACGCCGCCGATGTCCCGACGTCGTTGGAAGTCTTCGACGGCCTGTGGCACGAGTTCCACATGCACGCTGCGCTGCTGCCGCGTGCCCGCGAAGCCGTGCAGGCCATCGCCGATTTCCTCGGCGAGACCGGCTGAGGCGCCTCAGCGCCGGAAGACGAGTAGATTCTGCACGGCCATGCCGAAGGCGCCGCGGCCGTCGAAGAGGGTAGAGCGCGTCTGGCCGATGCCGCCGGGCTCCACGCGGGTGTGGGCCTCCAGCCCCACCCACTCGCCTTCCGGCGGCCGGCGCATAAAGACCGTGAGATCGCTGTTGGCGAAGGCGTAATCGGCGAAGGGCGTCTCCCAGCTCAGGCCATTGCCGAAATCCGAGGCCGCGCAAGCGCGCATCGTCGGCGAATCGGCGCGATCGCCGATCAGCGGCATGGCTGGGCGCAGCCAAGCCGTGGCCGGCCCAGGACTATCGTCGCTGCCGCCGGCAACCAGGATCTGCATGCCGGTGGCGTGGAAGGCGGGGCGGTCCGGCATGCCGCCGAAGCCCGCACGCTTGCTGCAGGCCTCCGGTGGCGGCACCTCCGTTGCTGCGGGCTCGGCACCGAAGGCGGGCACCGCCTGCACATCACCGCGGCGATGCATCAGCGCCACGGCTTCCGCGGCGACCCGCTCGTCGGCGTCCAACAGGCTCAGGCGCAGGCGCCGCACCGAGCGGCCGCCTTCGGCGCGAACGCGATAGCGCAGCTCCTCCATCGGCACCGGCCGCGGTAGCTCGAGGCTCAAGCGCAGCAACTGCCAGTCGCCCGTCTCTTCGGCCATGGCCTCCTCGGCCAGCGCTGCCATCAGCGCCGCCGGCACGCCGCCGTGCTGAGCGTCCTCGCGCCAAGGTCCGGCAGCGTGCTCCGAGGGCTGCACACGATCGCCGTCGCGCCGCAGGATCGCGTTCTCAGGCATCAGCGATGTCCACGATCACGCGATAGCGCGCCTTGCCGTCGCGCAGATGCTGAATCGCGTCGTTGACGCGCGCGACGGGGAAATGCTCGGTGGTGGGGGCGATATCGTGCCGGGCCGCGAAGTCGAGCATGTCGGCGATGGCGGCCGGACTGCCGGTGGGCGAGGCCGAGACGCTGCGCTGCGCGCCGAGAAGCTGGAAGACCGTCACCTGCACCGGCTCCAGCACCGCGCCCACGAAATGCAGCCGCCCACGCGGCGCCAGCGCGCTGATGTAGCGCTTCCAGGGCAGCGTGGCGTTGACCGTCACCAGAATCAGATCGAAGCGTCCGGCGCAAGCCTTTAGGGCGGCGTCGTCGGTGGAGTCGACCACCTCGTGCGCGCCCATCTTCCGGGCCTCCTCGGCCTTGGCGGGCGAGGAAGTAAAAGCGGTGACCTCGCACCCCCAGGCGCGCGCGAACTGCAGCGCCAGATGCCCGAGTCCGCCGATACCCACGACTCCAACGCGGTCCGTGGGGCGGATGCCGAATTCGCGCAGCGGCGAAAAAACCGTGATGCCGCCGCAGAACAGGGGCCCGACCTCGGCCGGGGCCAGCGCTTCCGGCAGTGGCGTGACCCAGCGCCAGTGCGCGCGCACGGCCTCCGCGAAACCGCCGTGGCGGCCGATGATGGTGCCCTCGACGCTGGGGCAGAGGTGGTGATCGCCGCCGGTACATGGGCGACAGTGCAGGCAGCTGCCGGCGATCCAGCCAAGACCCACACGCTGGCCGACTTCCAGCCCGCGCGCGTCGCGACCGAGCGCGCGCACGCGCCCCACCACCTCGTGGCCGGGCACCAGCGGGTACTGACTCTGGCCCCATTCGTTGTCGAGCATCGACAGATCGGAATGGCAAAGGCCGCAGTGCTCGACAGCGATCTCGACGCCGTCGTCGGCCAGTGGGCCGGCGTCGTACTGCCATTCCTCGAGTGCTCCGCCGGCGGTCTGCGCCGCCCAGGCTCGGATCTGGGTCATCCCTGGCTCCTCATCGAATTCGCGCGCAGCATAGCCCGCTCGCTTGTCAGCTGCGTCATCATGGCGCCCCCGAGGGAGATCGCACATGAGCAATACCGAGCTGTCCGGCCGCACGGCCCTGGTCACCGGCGCATCCAGCGGGCTGGGTGTCGACTTTGCGCGCGAGCTGGCGGCGCGCGGCGCCGACCTGGTTCTGGTGGCGCGGCGCGAGGATCGCCTGCGCGCAGTCGCCGATGCGTTGAAGCGGGATTTCGGCGTGCAGGTCAGCATCGTTGCCGCCGACCTCTCCGACCCGGCCACGCCGGAGATGCTGCACCAGACTGTCGGCGCGCAGCATCGCATCGACATTCTGGTCAACAACGCCGGCCTCGGGGTCTTCGGCCCGGAGCTGGACATCGACTGGGCGCGCAGCCGCCAGTTGCTACAGGTCGACATCGTGGCTCTGGCGCATCTGAGCAAGCTCTTCGGCCGCGACATGCGACAGCGGGGTTGGGGCCGCATTCTGCAGGTGGCGTCCATCGGCGCCTTCCAGCCGGCACCGAGCTACGCGGCCTACGCCGCGGCCAAGGCTTTCGTGCTGCATTTCGGCGAGGCGTTGAATGTCGAGCTGCGCGGCAGCGGCGTCAGCTGCACGGTGGTCTGCCCCGGCGTCGCGGCCACCGAGTTCCACGATGTGGCCGGGCAGAAACACAACGGCTTCATCCGCCTGACCATCATGCCGCCGGCGCGCGTCGCCGCGGCGGGGGTGCGCGCCATGCTGCGCGGCCGCTCTAGCGTCGTGCCCGGCTGGATCAACCGGCTGATGGTCTTCGCGGTACGCTTCACCCCGCGCTGGCTGCAGGCGCGTGCCTCGCAGCTGTTGATGCGCAACTGATGCTTCGGAGGGGACGCATGCAGAAAAGAAGGATTCTCGGGGCGATGCTGCTCGGCGTCGCTGCGACAGCTGGTGGTCACGACAATGAAGTGACGCCGCGTGCCGAGCGCGAGCGCGCGCAGGTGCTGCAGGCCGAGGGCCCCCAGGACACGCGCGGCGTCAGCGCCATCGAAGCACTGGGCGCAGTTTCGCTCGCCGGCGAGATCCCCGACGACAGCGATCGCGTGTTACGCACCCGCGAGCTGACCATCGCGCCGGGCGGCATCGTCGCCGTGCACCAGCACCAGCAGCGCCCCGGCGTGGCCTACATCCTGGAAGGCGAGATGGTCGAACACCGCAACGACCGCGACGAGCCGGTGCTGCGCCAGGCCGGCGACACGGCCTTCGAGCGCAGCGGCGTCACGCACTGGTGGGAGAATGTCGGCGACGAGCCGGTACGCGCACTGGTCGTCGACATCGTTCCGGCTGAAGGCGAAGAGCAATGAGCGCGCTGCCGATCACCACCGGTTACGCCACCCTGCTGGCGCTGCTTCTGCTGGTGCTGTCGATGCGTGTCGTCGACGGACGCCGGCGCTTTGGCGTCAATCTCGGAGACGGCGACAACGCCGCCATGACACGCCGCATCCGTGCCCATGCGAACTTCGTCGAGTACGTGCCGCTGCTGCTGATCCTGCTGGCCCTGCTCGAAGCCGCACAGCTACCGGCCTGGCTACTACACGCTTTCGGCACGACGCTGCTGGGGTCACGGCTTCTGCACGGCTACGCGCTGGCCTTCACCGAGCACTGGATGCCCGGCCGCTTCATCGGCACGCTGCTCAGCTTCATCCTGCTGGCGGTGATGGCGCTGTGCGGTCTCTACACGGCGCTGATCGGGACGTGAGCGCGCAGCCGCAACTGGCCGAGCATGTCATTGATCAGCTGGCCGACTGGGGCGAAGTGCGCGCCAGGCGCATGTTCGGCGGCGTCGGGCTCTTCCACGAGGCCCGCATGTTCGGGCTGATCTTCAGCGGCCAGCTCTATTTTCGGGTGGATCGCGCTGCCGCCGAGGCCGACAGCGAGCGCGCGTTCGGCTATCAGCGCGGCCAGCGCTGGGTACGGCTACCCTATCTGCGCATCGACGCCGAAGCCCTCGAACACCCGGAAGCGCTCGCTCGTCTCGCCGATGCGGCCTGGCTGGCCGCCGGCACCAAACAACGCACACGCAAAGGAGTATCGGCATGACATTCGATTTTTCGGGCCAGACGGTCTTCGTTGCCGGCGGCACCAGTGGCATCAATCTGGGCGTCGCCCAGGCCTTCGCACGGGCCGGCGCGCGCGTAGCGGTGCTTTCGCGGCGTCAGGAGAAGGTCGACGCCGCGGTGGAGGGCCTGCAGGGACTGGGCGCGGAGGCCGCTGGTTTTGCCGCCGACGTGCGCGATTACGAGGCCGTCGAAAAAGCCTTGGGCGCTGCCCACCAGCGCTTCGGCAACTTTGACGTTCTGGTCTCGGGTGCGGCGGGCAATTTCCCGGCCAAGGCCACCGGCATGTCGGCCAACGCCTTCAAGAGTGTGGTGGAGATCGACCTGCTGGGTACCTACCATGTGCTGCGCGCCGCGCACCCGTTGATGAAGAAGCCGGGCGGTTCCATCGTCAACATCTCGGCGCCGCAGGCCTTCCTGCCGATGAATATGCAGATGCACGTCTGCTCGGCCAAGGCCGGGGTCGACATGATTACGCGCGTGGGCGCCATGGAATGGGGCCGCGAGGGCCTACGCGTGAACTCGGTCGTGCCGGGCCCCATCGACGACACCGAAGGTATGCAGCGGCTGGCGCCCACCGAGGCGGCGCGCGAGGCCGTCATGGACAGCGTGCCCATGGGCCGCTACGGCAAGGCCAGCGAGATCGCCGATTGCTGCATGTGGCTGGCCAGCCCGGCGGCGGCTTACGTCACCGGCGCTGTCATTCCGGTCGATGGCGGCTGGTCGCTGGGCGGCGCGCAAGCCATGGGGCAGGGCTTCGAGCAGCTCGCCAAGCCGCAGTAGGCTTGACCGCAGCGGCCTTCTAGAGATAGGAGGAAAACAGCCAGAAGAAGGCGTCGCGCAGCCGCGTCGGCAGGCGCCGACCGTCGAGGTCGGCCGCCAGCAGACGCGGTGCGCTGGCCTCGACGCTGTCGAAATAGGCGTTCAGCCGCTGCGCCAGCGGCGGGTCGTAGCACTCGACCGCCAGCTCGAAATTCAGGCGCAGGCTGCGCGGATCGATATTGGCCGTTCCGATCAGCGCGTAGTCGGTGTCGACGACGAAGAGCTTGCTGTGCGCGAAGGGCGGTGGCTGCATATGCACGCGCACCCCCGCCGCGAGCAGGGCCAGAAGGCTGTGGCGGGCGGCCCAGTCGACGAAGCGCATATTCGAGCGCACTGGCAGCACCACGCTGACGTCAACACCACGCAGAGCGGCGGCCTCCAGCGCCGCACGCAGTTCCGGCGACGGCAGGAAGTACGGAGTCATGATGCGCACACGTTCCTGCGCGGCGGTGACGGCGCCAAGCAGGACGAAGGCGAGTTTGTCGAGATCGTCGTCGGGTCCGTCGGTAATCAGCCGTGCGACGCTGCCGCCTGCGACCTCGGCGGCCGGCGGCGGCAGTTCCAGCGTTTCGCGGGCCGCCATGCGCCAGTCCTCCGCGAAAGCCTGGGCGAGTTGATCGACGACCGGTCCCTGCACCCGGAAATGCACATCCGCGACCGGATGGCGGGCCGTCGTAACGGCGACGCGATGGTACTCGGCGATATTCATGCCGCCCGTGAAAGCGATCTGACCGTCCACAACCAGCAGCTTGCGGTGATTGCGCAGGTTGATGTGCAGCATGGGCGGGATCAGGCGCGGCGGCAGGAAGCGGGTGGCGCGCACACCGCGGCGGCGCAGCCAGAACACCGGGAAGGAAAAGCCGTAGAGCGAGCCCACACCATCCACAAGCACCCGCACGGTGACACCGCGCTGCACGGCTTCGGCGACAGCCGTCATGAACTGCCGACCGGTCCGATCGTTGCGGAAGATGTAACTGGCCAGCCAGACCGACTCGCGTGCGCCGGCGATGGCCGCAAGCATCTCGGGGTAGGCGGCGTCGCCGTTGTGCAGGGGCTCTAGGCGGTTGCCGGACTCGGCCGACCGATGGGTGAGGCTGTCGCCGACGCGCATGAGCGCCTTCAGATTGTCCGGCAAGGGCGGCAGCCGCTGCCGGGCGTCGGCTCGACTGGCCTCGGTCGACAGATCGAGCAGCAGCCGGGCGCGCCGTCGCACGCGGTTGATGCCGAAGAAGAAATAGAGCAACGCCCCGGCCAGCGGGAAAAGCAGACAGACTGCGATCCAGCCCCAGGCGGATCGCGGATCGCGCGCGTGCAGCAGTGCGTGGCCACCAGCCCAGAAGGCGGCCAGCGGATAAGCCGCCGCCGCAATCCAGGTGAGATATCCGGTGAGCGTCGCCGCGTCCAGAGCCACGCTCAGCTCCCGCCCAGACGCAGCTGGATTGCCAGCGGGGCATGATCCGAGAGGTGCAGCGGCAGGGCGTCGACGCTGAGCAGTTCAACGTCCGAGGTGTGCAGCACCTGGTCCAGCGCGCGGCGCGGCTGCCAGCTCGGGTACGTCTTCGGAGCGTGCGCGACCGGCATGAATCCGCGGGCTCGCAGTGCCGGGTGCGCGCGCAGAAAATCCGAGCCGCTGTTGAGATCACCCATCAGCACCGTGCGCTGCTGGGTTCCGGCGAGGTCCGCCAGATAATCGAGCTGACGACGGCGGTCGCGCGCCCCGAGGGAGAGATGTGCAGCCACCAGGGTCAGATCGTCCCATTCCGGCCCGAAGTGCAGACGCATTGCCGCCCGCCCGGGAATGCGGGCCGGCAGGATGTGCGATTCCTGCGCCGTCGGCTCCACACGCGACAGCCAGCCGTGGCAGTGCTTTGCCACCGGTTGCAGATCACGCGTGACGATGTAACCGCAATGATTGAAGCCAGCGCGCTCTGCTAGGAACTCGATCTGGTTCGTCGCGCGCGTGCGCAGGCTACCGGCGTCGGCCTCCTGGATGGCAACAAAGTCGTAGTCCGCGATCAGCTCGGCGATGCGCTCGAGATTGGCCTGTTGGTCGCGCGACGGCCAGAAATGACGCCACGCACCGCTCACCATGTGCCCGTAGTCGCGCGTGTGCAGCCCGACCTGGATGTTGTAGGTCAGCAGACGCAGCGACTTGTCGACAGATTCGGCCATGGGCCGATTCTACGCAGGCAGGGCGTGACGGTTAGCACGCCAAGAAGAAGGACCGCAGATTACGCAGATTCCCGCAGATCATTCAGGACTCTGGTGGCGCTGACTTTATCAGCGCCACCAATGAACAATCCCCTTAATCTGCGAAATCTGCGGTTTTGCCCCGCCGCTAGTCCTCGGGCTCGTAGGCGAGGTTCGGCGATAGCCAGCGCTCGGCCTCGCGCTGCCCCCAGCCCTTGCGCTTGGCGTAGTCCGCGATCTGGTCGCGGTTGACGCGGCCGAGCACGAAGTAGCGGGAATCCGGGTGCGCAAAGAAGAGACCCGACACCGACGCGCCCGGCCACATCGCCATGGACTCGGTGAGCTGCATGCCGGTGTTGTTCTCGACGTCGAGCAGATCCCAGATGGCCTGCTTCTCGGTGTGCTCGGGGCAGGCCGGGTAGCCGGGGGCCGGACGGATGCCCTGATACTTCTCCTGGATCAGCGCGTCGTTGTCGAGCTTCTCGTCCGGAACATAGCCCCAGAACTCCTTGCGCACGCGCTGGTGCAGGCGCTCGGCGAAGGCCTCGGCCAGACGATCCGCCAGCGATTCGAGAAGGATGGCGTTGTAGTCATCGTTCGCCTTGCGGAACTCCTCGCATTTCTCGGAGCTGCCCAGACCGGCGGTGACGGCGAAGGCACCGACGTAATCCTTGAGGCCCGTCTCCGCGGGGGCGACGTAGTCGGACAGCGCCCGGTTGGGCACACCCTCGCGGTGCTCGGACTGCTGGCGCAGGCAGTGCAGGCGCAGCAGTTCGTCGGAACGCGATTCATCCGTGTAGACGGCGATGTCCTCGTTGTCAACCTGATTGGCCGGGAACAAGCCGATGATGCCGTTGGCGGTGAGCCACTTCTCCTCGATGATCTGATCGAGCATGGCGTTGGCTTCTTCGTAGAGCTTGCGAGCGGTCTCGCCGCTGGCCGGGTTGTTGAGCACATCCGGGAAGCGGCCCTTGATCTCCCAGGCATTGAAGAAGGGGCCCCAATCGATGCATTCGCGCAGCTCGGTCAGCGGATAGTCCTTGAAGACCTTGACGTACTCGGCCTTGTCGCCAGCCTCGCTGATGAGCTGCGGCACCGGCGGCTCGTAGCCCTCCCAGTCCGGCACGTCGCGGTTGGCGCGCGCCTTGTCGATGGGCAGCAGCTTGTCGGCCTTTTCCTTGCCGGCGTGGCGCTCGCGCAGCTTCTCGTAGTCGGCCTTCAGCTCTTCGAGCATGGCGCCGCGCTCGTTCTTGTCGAGCAGCTTGGCCACCGTCGGCACCGAGCGCGAGGCGTCCTTCACCCAGACGACCGGGCCGTGATACTTCGGCTCGATCTTGACGGCGGTGTGCGCGCGCGAGGTGGTGGCGCCACCGATGAGCAGGGGAATGTCGAGGCCCTGGCGCTCCATCTCCTTCGCGAAGTGCACCATCTCGTCGAGGCTGGGGGTGATCAGCCCGGAGAGGCCGATGATGTCGGCGTCGTGCTCCTTGGCGGCGTCGAGAATCTTCTGCGCCGGGCACATCACGCCCAGGTCGATGACCTCATAGTTGTTGCACTGCAAGACGACGCCGACGATGTTCTTGCCGATGTCGTGGACGTCGCCCTTGACGGTTGCCATGATCACCGTGCCGTTGTCGGAAGGATCCTCGCCCTCCTCCTTCTCGGCCTCGATGAAGGGAATGAGATAGGCCACGGCCTTCTTCATGACGCGCGCCGACTTGACCACCTGCGGCAGGAACATCTTGCCGGCGCCGAAGAGATCGCCGACGACACCCATGCCGTCCATCAGTGGGCCCTCGATGACCTCGATGGGCTTGCCGCCGTTGGCGGAAATCTCGGCGCGCAGCTCCTCGGTGTCTTCCTCGGCGTACTGGTCGATGCCCTTGATGAGGGCGTGCTTGATGCGCTCGCGGGCATCATTCTCGCGCCAGGCCAGGCGGTCGCCCTGATCGGCCTCGGAGGCGTCGCCCTTGTACTTCTCGGCGAGCTCGAGCAGCTTCTCGGTGGCCTCCTGCGGATCCTCCTTGCGGTTGAGGATGACGTCCTCGATGGCGTCGCGCAGCTCCTGCTCAACGTCCTCGTAGACCGTCAGCTGGCCGGCGTTGACGATGCCCATGTCCATGCCCGCCTTGGTGGCGTGGTACAGGAAGACCGAGTGGATTGCCTCGCGCACCTTATTGTTGCCGCGGAAGGAGAAGGAGATGTTCGATACGCCGCCCGAGATATGCACGTGCGGGCAGTTCTCCTTGATCCAGGCACAGGCTTCGATGAAATCCAGACCGTAGCGGGCGTGCTCCTCGATGCCGGTCGCTACCGCGAAGATGTTCGGGTCGAAGATAATGTCCTCGGGCGGAAAGTCCAGCTTCTCGGTGAGCAGCTTGTAGGCCCGGCCGCAGATCTCCTTGCGGCGCTCGAGGTTGTCGGCCTGGCCGTCCTCGTCGAAGGCCATGACGACCACGGCCGCGCCGTAGTGGCGGCAGAGGTTAGCCTCGCGCAGGAATTTTTCCTCGCCCTCCTTCATCGAGATGGAGTTGACGACGCACTTGCCCTGCAGGCACTTCAGGCCGGTCTCTATGACCTCCCACTTCGAGGAGTCCACCATCATCGGGATGCACGAGATGTCCGGCTCGGAGGCCACCAACTGGCAGAAGGTGCGCATGGCCTCGACACCGTCGATCATGCCCTCGTCCATGTTGATGTCCATGATCGCCGCGCCATTCTCGACCTGCGAGCGCGCGACATCCAGGGCGGTGGCGTAGTCACCGTCCTTGATCAGGTTGCGGAACTTGGTGCTGCCGGTGATGTTGGTGCGCTCACCGATGTTGATGAAGCCCTTGTCCTTGGTGACATTCAGCGGTTCGAGACCGGACAGCCGCGTGATCGGCTCGTGCGCCGGGGGCACGCGCGGCTTGATCTCGCGCACCGCGTTGGCGATGGCCTCGATATGGCTCGGCTGCGTGCCGCAGCAGCCGCCAACGAAGTTGATGAATCCGGCCTGGGCAAACTCGGCGACGATCTCGGCGGTTTCCTCCGGCTCCTCGTCGTACTCGCCGAAGGTGTTGGGCAGGCCCGCGTTGGGGTAGCACGACACATTGCAGTCGGCGAGCTTGGAAAGCTCCTCGATGTAGGGGCGCATATCGCGGCCACCCAAGGCACAGTTCAGGCCCACGGCCAGCGGCTCGGCGTGACGGATCGAGTTCCAGAAGGCCTCGGTGACCTGACCGGAGAGGGTGCGGCCGGAAGCGTCGGTGATCGTGCCCGAAATGATGATGGGCAGCTTGATCTCCTTCTCCGCAAAAACGGTATGCGCGGCGAAGATCGCCGCCTTGGCGTTGAGCGTGTCGAAAATCGTCTCGATCAGGATCAGATCGACACCACCGTCGATGAGGCCGTGAATCTGCTCGCTGTAGGCCCGGACCAGCTCGTCGAAGCTGGTGTTGCGCTTGCCCGGGTCGTTGACGTCCGGGCTGATGGAGGCGGTACGGTTGGTCGGGCCGACGGCGCCGGCTACGAAGCGCGGACGCTCGGCGGTGGCACGCGAGTCGGCCGCCTCGCAGGCGAGCTTGGCCGCTTCCACATTCAATTCGTAGGCCAGCTCCTCCATGTGGTAGTCGGCCATCGAGATGAACTGGCAGTTGAAGGTGTTGGTGCCGATGACGTCGGCGCCGGCATCCAGATAGGCGCCGTGCACCTCCTTGATCAGTTCCGGCTGCGTCAGCACCAGCAGGTCGTTGTTGCCGGCCAGATCGGACTCCCAGTCCTTGAAGCGCTCGCCGCGGTAATCGGCCTCGCCCAGCTTGTAGGACTGGATGCGCGTTCCCATCGCCCCGTCGAGCACGAGGATCCGCTCAGAAAGGTGCTTGCGGATTTCCTCTTCGGTGTGGCGGGTACGCTGGGTCTGACGTGGGTCGTCCATTATCTTCTTCAGTACAGATGAACCGATGATTATATCCTGTTATCCGGATAAGCGGATACCCCTAAGCCGGAATCAGTTCGGATCGAGACATCGTCCGCGTAGCCAGTCGGCCACCGCAGCGCCCGTTCCGCCGGGCCATGGGCGCAGTTTCTCCGGCGCGATGCGGCGGTAGTCGTCGAGCTCCTCATTGAGCCGGATCTCGCCTTCCGCGCGCACGTGATAGGCGATGATGAGCTGGTTCATGCGCGCGAACTCGTAATGGCCGACGAAGGCCTCGACGCGACCGGCCAGCGCCAGCTCTTCTTCAACCTCTCGCAGCACGCCCTGTTCGGGCGTCTCGCCAGCCTCCAGAAAGCCGGTGATCAGCCCGTACCACTTGGGCGGCCAGCTGCGGTTGTGGGCCAGCACGATGTGGCCGTCGTGCTCGACGATGGCAGCCACAACCGGCGTCGGATTGTTCCAGTGGATGTAGCCGCAGCTCTCGTCTGTGCAGACGCGGCGCAGTGCCTCGCCGCGCTCGGCGTCGATCAAGGGGGCGGCGCAATGGGGGCAGTAGCGAAAGACCGCCGTCATGCCGGCACCGCCACGAAGCGATTGTCCTGACGCATGGCAATACCGTCGTCGCCGGCGATCGTTATCGCCACTTCAACCGAAGCGCGCTCGCCACGCGTCAGAGCTTCGCGATATGCCGCAGCGGCCTCCGCCTGCCAGCCCGCTTCGGCGATCAGATCCGCATGCAACGGGCGCTGATAACGGCTACGACTGTCGGCAATGACGATGTTGCGTGTACGCGGCTCCGCCGTCTGGCCGGCATAAGCCAGCAGCCAGCCGGTAACGATACCCAGTAGCGACAGGCTGCCGCCGAAAGCACTGCCGTGGTGGTTGCCATTGGCGACCAGCGGGAGCATGGCGCGCACCCGATCGGGCGCCACCTCCAGCACGCGCAATCCGGCGTAGGCGAGCAGCGGTACCTGCCCGTGGAGCATCTCGGTGGCATCCTCGGCTTGCATGGGCCTAGCTTAGCGCGACGCGCGCCGTGGCTATTTTCCGATGCAGAAACGGCTGAAGATGGCGCCGAGCAGATCCTCGTTGTCGGCACCGCCGGTGATGCGGCCGAGCGCCGTATGCGCGGCGGCCAGTTCGGCGGCGGCGATATCCAGATCCTCGCGGGCATCCAGCGCTGCGGCGGCTCGTGCCAGCGCCGTTCCGGCATCGCTCAGCGCCTGCAGGTGGCGCGCGCGGGCGCTGAAGGGGGGCTCGCTCTGCTGCAGGCCGGCGAGTGCACGGATGGCATCCAGCAACGCTTCGATACCCTGGCCGTCGCGCGCGCAGATGCGCACCGAGCCGTCAGTGCGCGCTCCGGCGGGCCGGCCGCTGAGATCGCATTTGTTGCGCACACGCAGAAGCTGCTGGCCCGGCGCCAGCTCGGGGGGTGGCTCGGGCTCGGCGGTGTCATCGAGGAGCTGAAGCACGACATCGGCTTCCTGCATGCGGCGATAGCTGCGCGCCACGCCTTCACGCTCGACGCGATCCTCGGTTTCGCGCAGGCCGGCGGTGTCGACCAGGCGCAGCGGCATGCCGTCGAGCAGCAGATCGTGGACTAGCGGGTCGCGCGTAGTGCCGGGGACATCGGTAACGATGGCCAGATCCTCGCCGCACAGGCGGTTGAGCAGGGTGGACTTGCCGCTGTTGGGCGCGCCCGCCAGCACCACCGTCAGGCCCTCGGCCAGGCGCGCGCCGCGCGCAGCTTCCCCGCGCAGCTGCTCGAGATCTTCCCGCACCGTGTGCAGCCGCGGCAACACTTCGCCGCGCGCGAGCCAATCGACGTCCTCGTCGGAGAAGTCCAGCGAGCCTTCGATCTGCACGCGCAGATCGAGCAGCGCCTCGGCCAGCGCCGTCACCTGCGTCGAGAAGACGCCGGCGAGGCTGGCGCGCGCCGCGCGCGCGGCGCTGAGACTGGAGGCCGCAACCAGATCAGCGACCGCCTCGGCCTGGGCGAGATCGAGCTTGTCGTTGAGGTAGGCGCGCTGGGTGAATTCTCCGGGGCCGGCGCGGCGCGCGCCGGCCTCACAGGCCGCCTTGACGATGCCCTCCATAAGCACCGGCGCACCGTGGCCCTGCAGCTCGACGACATCCTCGCCCGTGAAGGAGTGCGGGCCGGTGAAGACCAGTACCAGTGCCTCGTCTAGCGGCTCGCCGTCGGCGTCGCGCAGGCTGCGCAATGCCGCCTGGCGCGGCGGCGGCAGCTTGCCGCAGAGTGCGGTGGCAACCGCGAAGGCCGCCGGCCCCGAGATGCGCACCACGCCGACGGCGCCTCGGCCGCCGGGGGTGGCGATGGCGACGATGGTCTCGCCGCGCATACGCGTATCAGGCCTTCTTGCGGCCCAGACCCTCTCGGTCGAGCTTGCGGTTGATGAAGTACTGCTGGGCGATGCTGACGAGGTTACTGACGAACCAGTAGAGCACCAGGCCGGCCGGGAAGAGAGTGAAGAAAGCCGTCAGCATGATGGGCATGGCCATCATGATGCGTTGCTGCATGGGCTCCATCGTCGCCATCTGCCCGGAGAGCTTCTGCTGCAGCCACATGCTACCGCCGAAGAGTACGGGCAGTACGTAGTAGGGGTCCGGCGTCGACAGATTGGTGATCCAGCCGATGAAGGGCGCCTGGCGCAGCTCGACCGATTCCAGCAGCACCCAGTAGAGCGCGATGAATACCGGGAACTGGACGAGCATCGGCAAACAGCCACCCAGCGGATTGAAGCCCTCTTTCTTGTAGAGGTCCATCATCGCCTGGTTGAGCTTCTGGCGATCGTCGCCGTAGCGCTCGCGCAGCTCCTGGATGCGCGGGCCGAAGTGGCGCATCTTGCCGAAGGAGCGGAACTGCGCCTCCGACAGCTTGTACATCGCCATCTTGACCAGCAGCGTCAGCGCGACGATGGCCCAGCCCCAGTTCCCGAGCAGGCTGTGAAGCAGATCGAGCACCCAGAACAACGGCGCCGACAGCGGCGTCAGAATGCCGTAGTCGATGGTCAGGCCGAGGCCGGGTGCGATGTCGTCGAGCTCCTTCTGCAGCTTCGGGCCAGCGAAAACGCGCGATTCGAAGGTTGCGCTGGCGCCGTCGGGAACCGTCTCGGTACTGCCGACGATTTGACCGAGATAGCCCCAGCGACTGCTGGGCTTTGCCGTGAAGCGAAGCGCTTCGTCCTGCGGCGGTAGCGCAGCGACAATGAAATAGTGCTGCATCATCGCCAGCCAACCGCCGTTCTGCTGGACCTGCAGCGGTTCGTCGGCGACATCGTCGAAGTCGATCTTCTCGAAGCCGTAGCGGCTACCGCCGTCGCGCGCCTCGTAGAAGCCGTAGCCGGTGAATGTGGGCGCGAAGGGGGGCTGATCGCCCAGGGTATGGTCGTTGCGCCAGAGCTGAGTGAAAGGCGAGGCATCTATCGAGGCGCCGCTGTTGTTGATCACCTCGTGGGCAACGTCAATGACATAGCTGCCGCGGTGAAAGCGCAGACGCTTGATGACGCGCACGCCGGTATCGCTTTCGGTCTCCAGCGTTACGGTGACGCTCTCCTCGCCTTCGCGCAGCCGGTACTGGCGCTGCTCACTGCGATATATGGATTGCTGCGTGGCGGGGTTGCCCTGCGGCGCCAGCACGCCGCTCTGCACCACCGACCACTTCGGCCGGCTATCGTCGAGGATCGGCAGGGGGTCTGGGCGAGCCTCGGATTCCGGATAGTCGAGTAGCGCCAGATGCCGGATGTCGCCCCCGCGCAGGCTAATGCGCGCGCGCACGGTATCGGTGTTTACTCGGATTTCTCCGTCGCCGTCGGCCACCGGCGCAGCATCCTCTTGCGGCGCCGCGGACTCGTCGGCGCCCGGCGCCTGTGGCAGATCGTCAGCGGACTCCTGAGGCAGCTCGGATTCGGCAGCGAGCTCGGGCGGCAGCTCACCGGCGAGCTGCGCCTGATCCTGTTGCCACGCCTGATAGACGAAGAAAAGCAGGACACCAAAGACGCAGATGAGGATGAACCGGCGGTTTTCCATCTCGGTCAGCTTCTTGTGTGATGGGCGCAGTCGTGCGGCGCGTCCGGCACCGGATCAACTCCGCCTGGGTTCAGGGGATGACAGCGCAGAATCCGGCGCACCGCCAGCAGGCTGCCGCGCCAGGGGCCGAATCGTTGAACGGCCTCCAGCGCATAATGCGAACAGCTGGGCTGGAAGCGGCAGCGCGGCGGCAGCAGGGGGCTGATCAGTCGCTGATAGAGACGGATCAGCGTGACGATCACTGCTTCGACGAGGCGTCCAGGGCGCTCCATAGTTGCTCCAGGTCGGCGACGATTTCGCTATCGGGGCTACGTCCGGCACCCGGCCGAGCCATTACGACATACCAACCCGGGCGTGGGGCACAGCGCAGAAAGCTGGCGCGGGTGAGGCGCTTGATACGGTTGCGCCGCACGGCACTGGGTGACGCTTTGCGACTGATCGCCAAGCCAAGCCGCGCCGGGGACTGCGGTTGTGGCAGCGCGACAACCGTGCAGATGCGTCCCCGATGCCGGCGGCCGCGCTTCATCACCTGCGCGAACTCCCTTGGCAGTCGCAGGCGCTGCGGGCGCGGCGGATTCGTCAACTAGGGCGCGAGCCGCTTGCGGCCCTTGGCACGACGACGAGCGATAACACGACGGCCACCGACGGTCGCCATGCGGGCACGGAAGCCGTGCTTGCGGCTGCGGCGCAGACGCTTCGGCTGATAGGTTCTTTTCATCGGAATTTTCCGCGGGGAAAAAAGGCGCGCAAGTGTAATCGCGCGGACTGCCCCGCGGCAAGCGGACGACGCTGTGGATAAGCTGGCGACGCACCGCTAGACTGCGCGACCAATCCTACCGGTTACGTATCGTGGCAGCCGAGCTCTGGAACCGTTGCCTGCGCTTCATGGAGCGCGAGGTCGACGAACGCGACGTTATGGCCTGGCTGCAGCCGCTGCGGCCCCATGCTCAAGGCCAGCACCTTCGGCTGGACGCACCCAACCCGGCGGTTCAGGCGCGCGTGCAGCGCGATTTCCTGGCACTGATCGAACGCGCGCTGGCCGCCTGCGACAGCTCCGAGCGCTGGAGTTTCGAGGTCACTGTCGGCGGCGGACGCAGCAGCAGCGAGAGCACTGAGGCCCTCAACGGCGAAGGCGAGGTGGTCGTTGGCGCTAGCGCCGCAAGCCGCGCCGCACAGCGGCTCGACGACCGCTACACCTTCGGCAATTTTATTGAGGGCAAATCCAACGCCCAGGCACGCGCCGCCTCGCTGCAGGTCGCTGAGGCTCCGGGCGAACGCTTCAATCCGCTTCTGATCTACGGTGAGTCGGGCCTGGGCAAGACCCACCTGATGCACGCCATCGGCAATCACATCGGCAATTCCGGCAGCGGCAAGCGCGTGCTTTACGTCGGCGCCGAGAAGTTCGTTCGCGACCTCATCACCGCCATCCGCGGCAACACCACCGAGCAGTTCAAGTCGCACTATCGCTCGGTGGATGCCCTGCTCATCGACGACATCCACTTCTTCGTCGGCAAGTCGGGGTCACAGGAGGAGTTCTTCCACACTTTCAATGAGTTGCTCGACGGGCGACAGCAGATGGTAATGACCTGCGACCGCTATCCGGCAGAGCTGGACGGGCTGGACTCGAGACTGAAGTCGCGCTTCACCTGGGGCCTGACGGTCCCCGTCGAAGCACCCGAGCTGGAAACGCGGGTGGCGATCCTGCTGAACAAGGCGGAGGAACGGGGCGTGATTCTTCCTGAGCGCGTTGCCTTTTTCGTGGCGCAACGCGTTCGTTCGAATGTGCGTGAGCTGGAAGGAACCCTGAACCGCCTGGTGGCGAGCTCACGCTTCCTGGGCCGCGACATCACCGAGGATTTCGCTCGCGAGACGCTCTACGACATCTTCTCGAGCTACGAGCGGCTGGTAACCATCGACAACATCAAGCGGGTGGTCGCCGGCTACTTCAAGATCCGGGTTAGTGATCTCAACTCGGTGCGGCGCACGCGTACGGTTGCTCGTCCGCGGCAGATTGCCATGGCACTGTGCAAGGAGCTCACACAGCACAGCCTGCCGGAAATAGGCGCCGCCTTCGGAAAGGACCATACGACTGTCATGCATGCATGCCGCAAGGTACGCGAGCTGCGCGGCGACGACGCCCGCGTACGCGAGGATTGGGAGAATCTGCTACGTCAGCTCGGCGGCTAAGCGACTTCAACAAGCTGGGGGTAAGGGGGATGCAATAGTTGGGGATAAATCGGAGCGTGGCGCAAAAGCGCTTGTTATCCACAGGCATTCCCCACGCTTTACCAGAGAAGCACACGTAGTTTGAATGTTCATAAATTATTGAATACAAATAAATTTTTTGACTTACAAGCAGCAAAGACCGGCCCCAGCTACCATCACAGTTCTCTATTAAATAAAACAGTTTAGGAAAGACGAGCATGAAGATCGAGATCGCGCGGGATAGCCTGTTCGACGCGCTGAATGCAGTCGTCGGAGTAGTCGAGCGACGCCAGACCCTTCCCATTCTGGGGAATGTGTTGCTTCGAGCGGATGAGGACAGCCTGACGCTAGTGGCTACCGACCTCGAGCTTCAGCTGACCAGTCGCGTCCCCGTGACGGTGGTTCAGCCAGGCGCGATCACGGTGCCAGCCCGCAAGCTCTACGACATATGCCGTGGGCTGCCTGAAGGGGCATCAGTCGCACTTCAGGTGGAGGACGCGCGCGCTGTCATGAGTTCTGCAGGCTCTCGCTTCATCCTTTCCACGCTCCCGGCCGAGGAGTTTCCGGCACTCGAGACGGAAAGCGAGCATCAGACAGTACGTCTGGCGCAACGCGATTTGCTGCGATTGATCGACAAGACACATTTCGCGATGGCGGCTCAGGACGTGCGCTACTACCTCAACGGCTTGTGCCTGCACCTGTCGGATACCCGCTTGAAGGCAGTTGCCACCGATGGCCACCGCTTGGCCTTGAGTGAGTGCGATCTTCCCGAGCGCTTCGAGGACCGCCAGGTACTGGTGCCGCGCAAAGGAATCCAGGAGCTGCAGCGCTTGCTCGACGACAGCGAAGCAGAGGTTGCGTTGATGCTCTCTGGCAGTCAGTTGGCGCTGGAGCTGGGAAGCACAGCCTTCGTTTGCAAGCTCATCGACGGACGGTTTCCCGAATACCAGCGCGTTATTCCGGATCCGGAAGGCATGTATCTGCGCGCGGACCGGGAAAGGGTCCGTCAGGCGCTGGCACGTGCAGCGATTCTAGCCAACGAAAAGTTTCGCGGGGTCAGGTTGCAGATATCGGAGAACGAGCTGCGGCTGCAGACGCACAATCCCGAGCATGAGGAGGCGGAAGAAGTCGTTGAGGTGAGCTATGAGGGCACACCGCTAGAGATTGGCTTCAACGTGACTTATCTCCTGGAAGCCTTAGGTGCGATGGACGGCGAGAGCTTCTGCCTGACGCTGAAGGCCAGCGATGCCAGTGGCCTACTGACAGAGCCGGATGATGCTGACACCCGCTATGTCGTCATGCCGATGCGGCTCTGATTGACTGTGCGTCGCGCACGGTAAAGCGGCCGCCGCGCAGCGCGAGGCCGGGATGATTCTGAGTCAGTTACAGCTCCGCGGCTTTCGCTGTCTGGCGGATCAGGAGCTAGCGCTCCATTCACGGATGAACTGGCTGATTGGTGGCAACGCTGCGGGCAAGACCAGTGTTCTCGAAGCGGTCTATTGGCTGGGGCGCGGCAAATCATTCCGCACGGCGCGCGCCGCCCAGTGCATTCGGCGTGGAGATCAAGGCTGGCGTATAGCGGCAAGGCTGGAGCATGCGGATTGCCCGGCGGATCGGATCGCAGTGCGTTTCACAGGTCGCGGGCTGGAGCCGAGCTGTAACGATCGGGCCGAGACGGTGGTGGCTCAGGCGCGACGCGTGCCAGTGCAGCTTATCGAGCCCGGTCTTCATCGGGTTGTCGAAGACGGGCCGGGTTATCGGCGCCGCTTTCTGGATTGGGGAATGTTCCACGTGGAACAGGATTACCTACCGGTCTGGCGGGCTTATGCCCGCGCCCTCCGCCAACGCAACACGGCCTTGCGCGAACGTGCCGATGCAGCGAGCCTGGCAGCGTGGACGCAGGAGCTGGTTGCGCGGGGCGAAGCACTGGCAGCGATCCGTGAGCGCGGTATGGCGCGTTTGCGCGAGAAGTTTCAGGCCCGCGGCGTTGAACTCGGGCTCCCGGAGCTGGAAGTGGCGCTGTATCAGGGCTGGGATGAGGGTGCGACGCTGACGGAAGTGCTGGCGGCGCGCGAGGATCGTGACCGACGTTTGAGCGCTACCGGTAGTGGCCCGCATCGCGCGGAGCTGCGCTTCCGGATGGATGGCGAGCAAGCGCGCGAGCACATCAGTCGTGGGCAGCAGAAACTGCTGCTCGCAGCGCTAAGCCTCGCGCAAGCAGACGTCATTGTCGAGACCACCGGCGCCCAACCTTTGCTTCTGCTCGACGACTTCACCGCCGAGCTGGGTTCCGGTTTTCAGGCGCAGTTGGTTGCGGCACTGGCGGCGTATCCGGGCCAGAGCATCATCAGCTCGCTGGAACGGCCGGTGGCCTTGGTGGAGACGCTGCCCATGAGTATGTTCCACGTGGAACACGGGCGGCTGCAGGCCACCGCCTGATGCGGCCTTCGCCTGCCTCGGCGGGCTATACTAGGCGATCGTCCAACGGTGATGCGTCTTGACCGAATCAGCCTATAACGCCAGCAGCATCCGAGTTCTTCGCGGTCTCGAGGCGGTGCGCGAGCGCCCCGGTATGTATATCGGGGATACCGACGACGGCACCGGCCTGCACCACATGGTCTTCGAGGTGGTCGACAACGCCATCGATGAAGCCCTCGCAGGCTACTGCAGCGAGATCGTCGTCACCCTGCATGCTGACGAAAGCGTCTCTGTCAGCGACAACGGTCGCGGCATTCCGGTGGACGAGCATCCGGAAGAAGGTTGCTCCGCAGCCGAAGTCATCATGACGGTCTTGCACGCTGGCGGAAAGTTTGGCGGTGACGGTTATAAAGTCTCCGGCGGTCTTCATGGCGTCGGTGTTTCCGTCGTTAATGCGCTTTCGCATACGCTGCAGCTCGATATCTACCGCGACGACACGCAGTACCGCATCCGTTTCCGCGACGGTATCCCGGAAGCGCCGCTTGCCCCGATCGGCCCGACTGAACTGCGCGGAACCAATGTCCGTTTCTGGCCGAGCCTCGAAGTCTTCTCGCATTGCGAGTTCGAGTACGACATTCTGGCCAAGAAGCTCCGCGAGCTGTCCTTCCTCAATGCCGGTGTTCGTATTGTTCTCCGCGACGAGCGCGAGACACGAGAGGACGTTTTCCAGTACGAAGGTGGCACCGCCGCCTTCGTGCGCTACCTGAACCGCAATCGCGACGCCGTGCACCCGACGGTCATCCATATCTCCGCGGAGGAGGGGGACACTGCCATCGACTGTGCGCTGCAGTGGAGCGATAGCTATCAGGAGAATGTTTTTTGCTTCACCAACACCATCCCCCAGAAAGATGGCGGTACGCATCTGACCGGTCTGCGCAACGCCCTGACCCGTACGCTCAGTGATTATCTCGAGAGCGAAGGCATTCTCAAGAAGGAAAAGATCAACCTGCAGGGTGAGGATGCCCGCGAAGGGCTGACGGCAGTGCTATCGGTCAAGCTGCGCGAGCCGCGCTTTTCCTCGCAGACCAAGGAGAAGCTGGTTTCCAGCGAAGTGACGCCGGTGGTGCAGTCCCAGGTTACCGAAAAGCTGCGTGATTTCCTTCTGGAAAACCCCAAGGAAGGGCGCGCGATTGCGGCAAAGATCGTGGAGGCTGCGCGTGCACGCGACGCTGCGCGCAAGGCGAAGGACCTGAATCGTCGCAAGAGTGTGCTCGATGTCGCCGGTCTGCCGGGAAAGCTGGCGGATTGCCAGGAAAAGGACCCCGCGAAATCCGAGCTTTTCCTAGTCGAGGGTGATTCGGCGGGTGGTTCCGCCAAGCAGGGGCGCGATCGGCACTTCCAGGCCATCCTGCCGTTGAAGGGCAAGATCCTCAATGTCGAGCGGGCCCGCGTCGAGAAGATGTTGTCCTCCACTGAGGTCGCCACGCTCATTACGGCGCTCGGATGCGGTATTGGCGCCGAGGAAATGCGCCCGGAGAAGCTGCGCTATCACCGCATCATCATCATGACGGACGCCGATGTCGACGGCTCGCATATCCGCACGCTGCTGCTGACCTTCTTCTATCGACACATGCTGAGCCTCATCGAGAAGGGCTATGTCTACATCGCTCAACCGCCCCTCTATAAAGTAAAGTCAGGAAAAACAGAGACTTACGTAAAAGATGAGGCCGAGATGCAGGAATACCTGCTGCGCCAGGCGCTGCATCAGGCCGGTATGCGTTGCGGGGGCGAAGAGATCGACGCCGAGCGCTTTGCGGGCCTCGTGCGTGATTGGCACGCCAGTGAACAGCACGTCGAGCGCCTGGCACGTCGCTATGACGCTGAGCTGCTGCGCAGCCTGCGCGATATGCCGCCGCCAGCGGGGGATCGCAAGGCATGGATCGCCCAGCTCGAGGCGGCCGTTAATCATCGCGCCATGCACCGCGGCCAGTATCGCGTCGAGGAATCGGGCGACGGCATTCTCGTGCACCGTCACGCCCACGGCTTGCGGCACACGCACAGCATCGCGCAGAGCTTCTTTGAAGGGCCCGATTACGGCCGCCTGGCCAGTCTCTACGAACGTGTCGCTGAGCTTGGCACTCCCGCTGAGGTCTATCGTGGCGACAAGAGCCAGGAGATTGCTGGCTTTGAGGCTGCCTTCAAATGGCTGATGCAGGAAGCGAGCCGCGGCCTGAACATCCAGCGCTACAAGGGACTGGGCGAGATGAACCCCTCGCAGCTCTGGGAAACGACGCTCGATCCCGAACGTCGACGACTCGTTCAGGTTCGCATCGACGACGCGGTCGCTTCCGACCAGATCTTCACGACGCTGATGGGCGAACACGTCGAACCGCGTCGCGAGTTCATCGAGCAGCACGCGCTGCAAGTCGGCAACCTAGACGTCTGAAGCCCGCGGCGGCCGGACTAAGCACCGTGCATCGTCTGGCCATCTACCAGCTCAAGGGCGGCGTAGGTAAGACGACAACCGCGGTGAACCTGGCTGCGCTGGCTGCGCGCGATGGCTGGCCGACACTGCTCTGGGATCTGGATCCGCAGGGAGCGGCTAGCCACATACTCGGCGCCCAAGCGGCTGACCTGAAGATCAAAAAGCTGCTTAACGGGGAACAGCCGGCTGGACGCCTCGTTGAAGCCACTCGCTGGCGTCACCTTGACGTGCTGCCTTCGACGCGCAAGCTTCGCAACGCCGACACGCATCTCGGCAGCGACAAGGCCGATGCGCGCTGGCTCAAGCAGCTGCTTGATCGGTTTTCGGAAAGCTATCAGCTGGTGATCATCGACAGTCCGCCTGCGCTGGGTGGTCTGGCAACCAGCATCATGCGTGCAGTCGACATGCTGCTGTTGCCCGTCGAAGCCGGGGCACTGGCGCGCCGCGCCGTCGTGCAGGTGGAGGAGCATCTGCGCGAACTCGCTATCCGCAAGCCCGTAATGCGCACCTTTCTCAACCGTGTCGACCGGCGGCGGCGCCTGCACCGCGAGAGGGCGGCCGCTCCCGGAGACTATCTGCCGTCGGCGAGTCCCGTCAGCATACCGGCATCCGCAGCGATCGAGAGTATGGGCAGCGAATGCGCGCCGCTATGCGAACTCGCTCGGGGGTCCCATCCGGCGGCTCGGGCTTTCGCGGCGCTGTGGCAGGACACGCGCGCACAGCTTGAAGGCAACGCGACGAAGCGACGCAGCTGAACGGTCTAGTTGCCCGTCGAAGATAGCGCTGCCTCCAACGCGCGCTCGCGCTCCGATAGCTGGGCCTCGTCGTCGGCGGTCAGCGTTATATGACCGACTTTTCTACCGGGACGCGCCGATTTTCCGTAGTCGTGCAGATGGACACCCGGAATGGCCAGCAAGCCCTCGACGGGTGGAAGCGACCCGAGAAGATTGATCATGGCGCTGGCGCCGCGCAGACCGGTGTCGCCGAGCGGCAGGCCCGCCACCGCGCGCATGTGATTCTCGAACTGCGAGCAACTAGCGCCTTCGATGCTCCAGTGCCCGCTGTTGTGCACGCGCGGCGCGAACTCGTTGGCGAGCAGCTCGCCGCTCTTGCTGACGAAAAACTCCAGCGCCAGCACGCCAACATGCTCGAGCTTCTCGACCAGCCGTCGCGTGTACTCGGTCGCAGCTGTCGCCAGCGGATCGTCCGGTCGGGGCCGGGCGGCGCGAAGAATGCCTTCGTCGTGCCGG
Organism: Algiphilus aromaticivorans DG1253; assembly: GCF_000733765.1. Classification (NCBI taxonomy): domain Bacteria; kingdom Pseudomonadati; phylum Pseudomonadota; class Gammaproteobacteria; order Nevskiales; family Algiphilaceae; genus Algiphilus; species Algiphilus aromaticivorans. The sequence goes on from NZ_JPOG01000001.1 coordinate 3,351,852, forward strand.
TTTTCGCTCAAAGGGTAGAAGGCCAGTGCGCCATCGGAAGCACGCGCAACGAGGCACGACACTTCGCGCGCGAGGGCGACACGCGCTTCGACGATGGCCGGCTGGGCACCAATCTGCGCCCAGGCGGCCTCCAGATCGCTGTCGGCATCGAGCATCACCTGCCCCTTGCCGTCGTAACCCATGCGCCGGCTCTTCAGCACGCAGGGCATGCCAACGCGCTCGACGGCTTCGCGCAGGGCACGCGCATCGTCGACTTCTGCCCATGGTGCGACCGGAATGCCCAGACTTTCGAAGCAGCGCTTCTCGAGCAGCCGGTCCTGGGCGGTTTCGAGCGACTCGCGGCCGGGCCGCAAGACGCAGCGCCGGCTCAGATGGTCGAGCGCGGCCAAGGGCACGTTCTCGAACTCCAGCGTGACGATGCCGCTCGCCTCCGCCAGGGCATTGAGCACGGCTTCGTCGGTGTAATCCGCGCGCAGCCGTCGTCCTACAGCGGCCGCGCAGCTCTCCTCGGCCGGGTCAAGGAAAAGACACTCGATGCCCAGCGGATGCGCTGCCAGGCCCAGCATGCGGCCGAGCTGGCCGCCGCCGAGCACGCCGACCCGTCGCGGTGACGCCACAACAGCACTCATGACGCGCTGGGCGGGAGTGTGTCGCGTGCCAGAACCGCGTCGCTCTGGTGTTGGCGGTAACCATCGAGGCGTTGTGCCAGCGCAGTGTCTGTGGTGGCCAGCATGGCTGCTGCCAGCAGCGCCGCGTTGCTGGCACCGGCGCGGCCGATAGCCAGCGTGCCGACTGGCACGCCGGCCGGCATCTGTACGATCGACAGCAGCGAATCCATGCCGGACAGCGCCTTCGACTGTACCGGCACACCCAGCACGGGCACTCGCGTCTTGGCGGCAAGCATGCCCGGCAGATGGGCTGCGCCACCGGCTCCGGCGATGATCACGCGCAGCCCGCGCTCCACAGCGCTTTCAGCGTAGGCAAAGAGCCGGTCCGGTGTCCGGTGCGCCGATACCACTCGTGCTTCGAAGGGAATCTGCAATTCTTCGAGCACCGCGGTGGCGTGCTCCATGGTCTCCCAGTCGGAAACCGAGCCCATCACCACACCGACGATTGCCGTGTCTTGCGCCATTGCCCCTCCAGGCCAGCAGGAAACCGCACATTATTCGGTTGGCGCTACCAAAAGGCAATGCGGGGCCGCTTCTCAGTCGCTCAGCGCGAAGCGGGCGCGCACGCGTGCAGCATGGACGATCTCGCCGACCGAGACGCCGCCGCCCGCGTCATCCCGACTGGATTCCGCCATCGTGCGCATGGCGACCGGTCCCGGCGATCCACTCCGTTCGGGCTCCGCGTCGAGCGCAATCAGATCGCCCAGCTCACGGCCAGCTGCCTCGGCGATCGCCTGCGCGCTCTGCTGCGCGTCCCGCGTGGCATCGGCCAGCGTCTGCTGACGGGCTTTCGCCGGATTCGACAGCTGCATCTCGGGCGGTGAGACGTGGGTCATGCCGGTGGCCGCCGCGGCGCGCAGATAATCCGGTAACCGGCCCATTTCCACCACACGCAGCTGAATGTCGCGCCGCGCCAGAAAGCCCGTCTGTTCGCGCTCGCCACGCTCCTCGTTCCAGCGATACTCGGGCATGACCTGGACGTCCGTGCTGCGGATCTGGCCGGGGCCTGCGCCGACATCGCGCGCTGCCTTCAAGAAACGGTCAGCCACGCGGCCGGCGGCTTCCATCGCCTGATCCGCGCTGTCGGCGCGCTGCTCGACGGCGAGCTTGAGCTCAGCGCGATCGGGCACCAGCCGCAGCTCGGCCTCGCCGGTGACCGTAATGCCGGCCGGCAGCTCGGATGCCCCCAGCGTCGTGCTCAGGCCCATCAGGGCGATCAGCGCGGCGAGGCTGCTTCGAAAGGTGGTGGATCGCATGGGGTGTTGCCTCCGGTGTGAAATGTCTGGGCACTCGGAACACTGCAGGGATGTCCCCTGTCTGAGTACACTGCAGTGTTCCCCAAGCCGCCGAATCCCCGCTGAATGTCCGCAGAAGACGAAGTCGTAAGCCTCAAGCGCGATGTCATCGCCGCCCTAGTCCCCTCCGGTCAGCGCGTGGAGCTGCCCGAAGGTACCGAGGCGCGCATCACTCAGGCGCTGGGGGGCAGCTTCACGGTCATCATCCAGGGCCACATGTTCCGTATCGAGGGCAGCGATGCCGATTGCCTCGGCAAGGACCCGCCCGCGCTGCCCGAGGTCAACGAGGACGCCAGCGACGAGGACGTTCAGAAGGCGATCTACGAGCAGATGGGGACAGTCTATGATCCCGAGATTCCGGTCGACATCGTCGAGCTGGGACTAATCTACCGCTGTGAGCTGAGTCGTCGCGAAGACAACCAGGTCGACGTGGCCATAGACATGACGCTGACGGCTCCCGGCTGCGGCATGGGCGATTTCCTCGTCAACGACGTGCGCAGCAAGGTCCAGGCCCTGCCTGTCGTGGGCGATGTCACCGTCAATCTCGTCTTCGATCCGCCCTGGCGCCAGGACATGATGTCCGAGTCGGCGCAGCTCGCGGTCGGTTTCTTCTAAATGCTCTTCTTGCGCGCGCGATGCACGCGCCGCGCCTGCGTGATCTCGTCCAGGAAGTAGCGGAAGAATGCGCCCAGCACGCCCATCGTCATGCGTGCGCCGCGTCCGTCGGCGATGCGCTGAAGCTGCTGGTAATACCAGGCCTGTGCGCCGAAGACGTTGAGGATCTTGATGGCATAGATCGGGCTGTTGCCGGATAACCAGCGCCGGTCGCTGAGCTTTACCCGGTTCTCGTGACGCACGGCCTCGGTGCTTTCTCCCGCCAGCCAGCGCGCGGGCATATCCATATCGGTGGTCATCGGTCGGCCGATGCCGACGACATCGCAGTGCCCGGCGGTCAGCACCTTTTCGATGAAGGCGGGCGTGCGGAAGCCACCCGTGACCATGACCGGCATCTTCGCGACCTTGCGGATCGACTGCGCGTAATCGAGGAAATAGGCTTCGCGCTGCCGCGTGCTGGAGCGCGCGCCCGGATCGACGCTGTCGGCCTTGCCCTCGAAGCCGAGCAGCTTGGGCTGCTCGTAGGTGCCCCCCGAAACTTCCAGCAGATCGATGCCCTCGGCATTGAGCATTTCCACGACCTGCAGGCAGTCGGCGTGGGAGAAACCGCCCTTGCGGAAATCGTCAGAATTGAGCTTCACCGCGACCGGGAAGTCCGTGCCTACCTCGGCGCGAACCGTGCGCACAGACTCGATCAGAAAGCGTGCGCGATTCTCCAGGCTGCCGCCCCACTCGTCGCTGCGCTGGTTGGTCACCGGCGACAGGAAGCTGGAGATCAGATAGCCGTGCGCGGCGTGGATCTGCACGCCCGTGAAGCCGGTTGCCTTGGCAATACCGGCGGCGTAGCCGAAGCGGCCGATGAAGTCGCGGATTTCCTCGCTTTCCAGCGCGCGCGGGCGGGCGTAGTTGCCCAGAATCTGCAGACCCACGGCCGAGGGCGCCAGTGGCTCGCTGGTGACGTAGCGCGGCGACTGGCGGCCAGCGTGGCTGATCTGCATCCACAGATGGTTACCGCCGCGCGTGCCGGCGCGCGCCCAGCGGCGCAGCGACTCCATGGCCGTCTCGTCCGGCGGATGCGCGCGGTCGATGGCGACATTACCCGGCCGCTCCAGCACGCGCCGATCGATCATAACGTTGCCGGTGAGCAGCATGCCGGCGCCGCCATCCGACCACTTACCGTAGAGTTCGGCGTGTCTTTCCGTTGCGTTCAATCCCGCGTCGGAAAGGCCTTCGGTCATGGCCGCCTTGGCAAGGCGGTTGGGCAGCGTGCTGCCGCAGGGCAGCGTCAGCGGCTCGGACATGCGCATGGAATCGGTCTCCCTGAATACCGCCGTCGGCGGTCTTGAACAAGCGGTCGGTACTCTAAAGCAGATGATTACCCGCTGCGCGCGCTAACGCGGCTGGCAGTGCGCGCACCAGACGCTGCTGCGCCCGGTGATGCGGCTGCCGCGCAGCGGCTCGCCGCAGCGCCGGCAGGGCTGCCCGAGGCGCCCATACACCTTCAGATCCTGCTGAAAGTAGCCAGGCTTGCCGTCGGCGCCGCTGAAATCACGCAGCGTAGTGCCTCCCGCGACGATGGCCTGGGTCAGGGTCGCGCGTACGGCCGCGGCCAGGCGGTGACAATCCGGCCGGCTGAGTCGGCCCGCGGCGCGTCCGGGACGGATGCCGGCGGCATGCAGCGCCTCCTGTGCGTAGATATTGCCGACGCCGACGACGATGCCGGCATCCATCAGCAGCGACTTGATGCTGGCGCTGCGGCCGCGCAGGCGTGTGTAGAGATAGTCGCCGTCGAATTCGGACTCGAGTGGTTCCGGTCCGAGCGCGCGCAGCCAGCGGCTGGCTTCCGGTGGCCCGTCCAGCAACTGCAGGAAGCCGAAGCGGCGTGGGTCGTGGTAGCGCAGCAGTGCGCCGGCGTCAGTGCGCAGATCATAGTGATCGTGCTTGGCTGCCGGCAGCGGCTCCGGCAGTACGTGCAGGCGCCCCGACATGCCCAGATGGATCAACAGCGTATCGCCGCTGTCCAGCGCCAGCAGCAGATACTTGCTGCGCCGCCCGACCCCGGTCACGCGTCGCCCGATGACGCGTACCGGCAGCCCGGCATCGATGCCGAAGCGCAGCCGCGGGTCGCGAACCTCCAGCGTCTCGATACGTCGACCTTCGAGCCAGGGCGCGATGCCGCGCCGGATGGTCTCGACCTCGGGGAGCTCGGGCACCGGGCCTACTTTGTCGGTGACATGACGGGCTCGCTGGCCTGCGCCTCGTCGTCGCTGCCTGGCTCGGCCGCGCTGTCGTCGAAATCGAGCAGCAGCGGCGCCTTGTTGCGTGCCACATGATACTGCACGGCGTAATCCGGTCGCCGCAGCAGCAACTGCTGGCCGCGCTCCGCCACCAGCGCGATGCGGCTGCCGTCGCCAAGCTCGAGCTCGACGGCCTGCTCGTCGGCGGCCTCGCCCTGGTCGATGGCACGGGTCCACATCGCGCGTAGCGAAGCCCAGGCTTCGCCGGCGGCGGCAGCGGTCTCAGTCGCAATCTCCTGATCGGGGTGATGAGCGCGCCATTGCCCGTCCTCGCGCCGAAGCGTCCGCTCGCCCATGCGCACCGCGATCAACGGCGACTCGGTGCCGGCGAGCAGCGCCTTGTGCACCAGCTGTGCGTGCGTGCTGGGCGGCGGCAGACCGGCTGGGTCCTTGACTTGCAGCACCGTGTCCCCGCGCTGCAGGTACCGCTGCCGGGTGACCGGATTGAGCCCGCCGACGATGATCTCCGCATCGTCGAAACGCAGGCGGTATTTCGGCTCGGTCAGCCCGAGCTCGGCCGCATCGACGGCTGACAGCGGAAAGCGCTCGCCAATACCGGCCTCGGCTACGCCCAGCAGCCGGTTGGCTTCCGCCGGATCGACCGGCGCGACAACTGGCTCATTCAGCCACCAGCCGTCGGAGCGTCGCTCGAGCATGACGCGCAGCCCGTCCTCGCGCATGAAGCCGGCGCGCTGGATGTCGGAGGTCGGTGTAGCAATGAGGGGCTCCGGCGGTGCATCACGGGTCTCCACCCAGACCAGGGCGGCGGCCGCGCCGACCAGAAAGAGCAGAAACAGATTGATCAAATGTTTGCGCATGACTCTCCCCTAGCGCCGGCGGCGCAGTGCCCAGCGCGTGACACCGAAGGCGACGAGCAGCAACGGTAAACCTATGACGATGCCGCCGGCGATGGCGGTGAGCGCGAAGCCCGACATGCGCAGCGAGCTGTCCGGTGCCTTGGGCACATCGATGTCGAGCTGCTTGTCGCGGGCGGCTGCCCACTGGAAGAGATTCAGCGCCAATTGCCGATTGGCTGCCTGCTCAAGATAGGCGTTGATCAGGAAATCGGAGTCGCCGATCAGGGCGACACGCTGCTGCAGGCGCGAGCCGTCCTCCTGCTCGCGCTCGCGCGTCAGCGTGGCGGCGACCGTGATGGGTCCGCGGATGTCGCCGGCCGCGTCGTCGAAAACGAGATCGCCTTCGATGGCACCCGTCTCCAGCCAGGCGTTGTCGCGCGTGACGATCAACGGCATGCCGTTCCACTCGCCGTCCATGTCCCACTCGACACCGGAAATCAGCGGGAAGACCGTGATGGCATCAAGCCGTCGCGTCAGGGGGTTCGGTGGATAGCTTGTGGCGACGAAGATGCCCGGATGCCCGGAGGTTTCCTCGTAGTCCGGGAAGACCGCCACGCCGGGTTGCCAAGTGACACCCAGAGCCTCGGTGACGGGCTCGAGTTCGCGGGCGCTGTCGGGATCGGCCAGCCAGACGAAATTGCCGCCGTCGTCGATCCAGCTGGCGATGCGCTGCTGCTCCTGCGGCAACGGCGTGCTGTTCGGGCTGGCGAGCACCAGGGTCGTGGCGTCTTCGGGAATGCGGCCGGCTTCGGCCAGGTTGAGGGGCTCCACGCGGAGGCCGCTGTCCGCCAGCGCCGTCACCAGGCCCGACATGCTCAGATCGCCGCCCTGGCCGCCGCCCCCGCTCAGGCTGCGTTCGCCGTGGCCGCGCAGGAAGTAGACGACGTGCTCGCTCGGGTTCGCCAGCTTCTGCAGCGCGCTGGTGATGGCGGGTTCGGTCAGGGAGCTGACGACTTCGCGGTTGCCCTCGTAGCGGATTTCCACTTCGTTGAAGTTGCGGATGCCGGCCTCGCGCGCCCGCTGCGGCTCACGCGAAGGATCCACGAAGCGAACCTCGATGTTGTCGCGCGCGCGCCGGTAGCGCGCCAGATCGCCGAGGACGGTGCGCTTCATCTCGGCGTCTGCGGAGGTGTAGGCCGTGAAGACGATCGGCTCGGGCATGCGCTCGAGCAGCGCCAGGCTGGCTTCGCTGAGCGTATTGCGCCCGCCATAGGTCCAGTCGAACTCGGTCTTGTAGAGCTGGCTCAGTGTGCCCAGCAGCACGACCAGTGCCAGCACCAGCACGATGCGCAGGATGGCCTGCAGTCGCATATCAGCTCCGCTCCATGTCGAGGCGCTGCACGGCTGCCCAGAGAAAGGTGCCGGTGAACAGCAGGTAATAGATCACGTCCGCGGTATCGAAGACGCCACGGCGCAGATTCTCGTAGTGGGCGATCAGGGAGAGATGCCGGAAAAGCTCCGCGAAGGGAATCTCCTGGTAGGCGAGCACGTCGACCAACCAGAACATCAGCACCAGACCGAAGCCGCCGACGGCCGCGATGGTGGGCTCGCGCGTCAGCGTCGACACGAAGAGCCCCGCCGAGCTGAAGGCCATCAGCATGAGCAGCATGCCGAGCATGCCCGCGGCCAGGCGCCCGTAGTCCAGCGAGGTGCTGAAGGACAGCGAGGCCGGCATGACACCGAGGATGAGCAGCAGCGCGGCCATGAAGACGCACAGACCGAGGAACTTGCCGAGCACGATCTGTGTCAGCGACACCGGCGCGGCCATCAGCAGTGTCAGCGCGCCGTTCTTGCGCTCCTCGGCGAAGAGCCGCATGGTCATCAGCGGCATGACGAGCAGGAAGAGCAGCGTCGCGAAGCCGAATACGCCGGCGCTGATGTAGTCGGATACGCCGATGTAGTCGGACAGCGCCATCGGGTCCGCCTGCAGCGACAGCAGCAGGTTGATGAAGATGAAGCCGGAAATGGCGGCCACGACGGCCAGCACCGTCCAGGCCAGGGGCGAGGTGAAGATGCGCCGGGCCTCGTTGCCGGCGATGCTGAGCGTGCCTGCAATCATGCCGCCTCCCGCGCGGGTGCCTTTGCCTCGGCGTCGCTGCCCGAAGTGAGCGCGACGAAGATGTCCTCCAGCGTGCGCAACTCCGGCTGCAGCTCGAAGAGCCCCCAGCCCTCGCTGGCCGCGGTTGCGGCCCAGCGTTCGCGCGCCGCCGTGTCGGTGCGGCAGCGCAGGCGAAAGCGCTGGGCGCCCAGCGCTTCGACAGCCTCGACGTCCTCCAACGCTGCGAGCTCCCCCTCTTCCGGCGGCTTGCGCAGGCCGATGATGGCGCTGGAGAAGCTGGGCCGCATGGCCGTGGCCATGTCTTCGGAATACACCACCCGGCCGCGGTTGATGATCATGACGCGGTCGCAGATGGCCTGGATCTCGGGAAGGATGTGACTGGAAAGCAGTACCGAGTGCTTGCGGCCCAGCTCTGTGATCAAGGCGCGAATCTCGCGGATCTGGATCGGATCGAGGCCGACGGTGGGCTCGTCGAGCACGATGACCTCGGGGCTGTGGATGATCGCCTGCGCCAGGCCAACGCGCTGCTGGTAGCCCTTGGAGAGATTGCCCACCAGCCGTCGTCCCATGGCCTGCAGGCCGCAGGAGTTCTTGGCGCGTTCCAGCGCCGCCTCACGCTCGCCGCGCGGCACGCCGTGCAGGCGTGCGGCGAAGCCCAGGTACTCGTCGACACAGAGCTCCGGATACAACGGCGGCTGTTCCGGCAGATAGCCGAGCTTGCGCTTGGCCGCCACCGGCGCCGTGCGCAGATCAAAGTCACCGATCGCGACGCTGCCGGCGCTGGGTGCCAGGCAGCCGGTAAGCATCTTCATGGTGGTGGACTTGCCGGCCCCGTTGGGGCCGAGCAGACCGAGGATCTCGCCCTGGCGCAGCTGCAGATCCACGCCCTCGACGGCAACGGTGGGCCCGAAGGCGCGGGTCAGACCCTGCGCCCGTATCAGTGGTGCTGCTTCCATTGTGAGCTTGCTTCCCTGTTCGTTCTGCGGGTGTCACCCGACGGCTTCATAGGGACAGCGCTGGCGGCTTCAAGTGCCCGAGGCGGGAAGAATGCCGCGTGCCCCAAGCTGGGCGGCGTCGCCGATGCGGGTGTTCGCTGCCATGGTGTCACGGAAGGGCCGGTAGGATTCCCAGACGCGCGCGGCAAATTCATCGCGATCAGCGAGTTCCGTGATGACGGCGTCGGCTGCCGCGCGCAGCTCCGAGAGCACATCCTCGGGAAAAGGCAGCACTTCGACGCCGTGCTCCTCCTGCAGCTCTCGCAGCGCCTCGGCGTTGCGGGCATTGATCTCAGCCAGCATGGTGTGCGATGCGGCGAGGCAGGCAGTTTCGACGATCTTCTGCAGATCCTCCGGCAGTGCCTCCCAGGCCTCCTTATTGACGATGGCCTCCAGGGTCGCGCCCGGCTCCTGCCAGCCGGGGTAGTAGTAGTAGGGCGCGATCTTGTGGAAGCCGAAGGCGAGATCGTTGTAGGGGCCAACCCATTCCGCGGCGTCGATGGCGCCGGAGGACAGCGCCTGATAGAGCTCGCCGCCGGGGATGTTGACGGTGGCCACGCCTAGCCTGGCCATGACGTCGCCGCCCAGGCCGGGAATGCGCATGCGCAGGCCGTCGAGATCGGCGACCGAGTCTATGCGCTTGCGGAACCAGCCGCCCATTTGCGCGCCGGTGTTGCCGGCGTCGAAGGGCACGAGATTGAAGTCGGCGTAGAGCTCGCGCCAGAGCTCCATGCCGCCGCCCCAGTGCAGCCAGGCATTCGTCTCGTTGGCGTTCATGCCGAAGGGCAGTGCCGTGAAGAAAGGCATGGCCGGCGATTTCCCCTTCCAGTAATAGGCCGCGCCGTGGCCCATCTCCGCGCTTCCGCGCGACACGGCATCGAAGACCTCCATCGCCGGCACGCGTTCACCGGCGCCGAAGACTTCCACGGTCAGCCGGCCGCCGGACATCGTGGAGATGGTCTCTGCGAGCCGCGCGGCGCCGCTGCCCAGTCCCGGGAAATTGCGCGGCCAGGTGGTGTACATCTTCCAGTGGAAGCGTTCGCTGTTGCGGGACCCGCTCTGGTCCGACTCCTTGGCGCAGCCGACGGCACCCAGTCCGGCGGCGGCCATCAGTGTGGCGAGCATGTCGCGTCGAAGCATGGGCTGTGTCCTCTTGTTTTGAACGGTTCTGGCCGCTCAATCGTTGTAGAAATCGGGGCTGCCGGCGGGCCGTCGACGATAGCGGCGATAGGCCCACCAGTACTGATCCGGCAGGTGCATGATGCAGGCTTCCACACTGGCGTTCAGTGCCGCCAGCCCCCCGCCGGCGGCCGGCGCCGGCCGGATGTGGAAGCGGAAACCGCTCGCGCCGACGCGCTCGGCGTAGCAGTAGAGCACGCGCGCACCCGTGCGCTCCGCCAGGCGGTGCATGAGCGTCGGCGTGTGTGCCGGTACGCCAAAGAGCGGAGCGAAGTCGCCCGCCCCCGGAGGGGGATCCTGATCGGGAAGAATGCCGACCCGCTCGCCACGCTTCAGCGCGGCGAGCAGCGCGCGCACTCCGCCGCCGTCGCTGGAGACCAGCTTTGCTCCCAGGCGTTGCCGACCGACCAGCATGAGGGCGTCAACCGCCCCCTTTTGCGGCTTGTAGAGCGAGGTGATGCCCCCGTGGCGGGCACAGAACATGCCGGCCAGTTCCCAGCAGCCGATGTGGGGACAGAGCACGATGGCACCGCCGGGGGTGTCATCTGCCAGCGCATGTAGGCGCGCGGCGGCCGCCGGCGCGTCGATCCAGCGCAGCAGCCTTCGGCGCGGGCCGTACCAGATCGCCAGCGATTCCATAAGCCCGCAGCCGAGATGCTGCAGACTGCGCCGCGCCAGACGCCGCCGGGTGCAGGGCGACGCCTCTGGAAAGAGACGATCGAGATGGTGCGAAGCGATACTGCGCTCGCGCGTCGATAGCCACCACAGTACGAGACCGCCGGCTCGACCGAGCGCACGGAGTAGAGGAAGCGGCAAGTGGCCGACGGCGCGCATCAGCGCGCGGAGAAGCTGCGCCTTCATGGGCCGGTATCATAAAGGCCGCACGCGAAGAGCTTCCGTGCTGAAGCAGCGTGCGGATACGGCCGTCCGTGGCGTGACTGCCGGCCGAGGCATCCTTGCACGCGACACATCCATGGCGGTCGATAGGAATGCTGCCGTATCCGGGGTCTGCTACCTGTAGGCGGCCCACGAGGCCTTTGTAGGAAATTGCAGATAAAGCGATGATCGGATTGCTTCAACGGGTGCGCGAGGCCTCGGTCGCGGTGGACGGCGAGCGCATCGCGCGCATCGACGCCGGCCTGCTGGTGCTGGTGGGCATCAAGCGCGAGGACACGGCCGCTCAGGCGGCACGGCTCGCGCAACGTCTGCTGGACTATCGCGTTTTCGCAGATGCGCACGGTCGCATGAACCGTAGCCTGCACGATATCGACGGCGGCTTGCTGCTGGTGCCTCAATTCACCCTCTGCGCTGACACGCGCCGCGGGCTGCGACCGGGATTCGAAGCAGCGGCGCCGCCCGAACAGGCGGTCGCCCTCTTCGAGTCGGTGCACGCAGAAGCCGAGACCTTGCATCCGGGCCGGGTGGCCGTCGGCCGCTTCGGTGCCGACATGCAGGTGGCGCTGCTCAACGATGGTCCGGTGACCTTCTGGCTGGAGGTCTGAGGTGGACTACCCGATAGGCGGAGTTGCGCCTGCGGGCAAGCGGAGTATCCTACGCGCCCTTCAGCGACCGACCGGTCAACAATGGACGCGCGCAGCGCCCGCGTGCAGCGGGATACCAAGGAAACGCAGATCGCCGTCGCCATCAATCTCGACGGCAGCGGACAGGCACGTCTGGAGACCCCGGCGCCCTTTCTCGATCACATGCTCGATCAGATCGCCCGTCACGGGCTGATCGATCTTGATATCACCGCCCGCGGCGACACCGAGATCGATCTGCATCACACCGTCGAGGACATCGGCATCACCCTCGGTCAGGCGCTGGCCAAGGCCGTCGGCGACAAGAAGGGGCTGATGCGCTACGGCCACGCCTATGTGCCGCTGGACGAGGCGCTGTCGCGCGTCGTGATCGACTTCTCCGGACGGCCGAGCCTGCACTGGCACGTCGATTTCCCGCGCGCGCGCATCGCCGACTTCGACGTGGATCTGTTCAGCGAGTTCTTCCAGGGCCTGGTCAACCACGCCCAGCTGACGCTGCACGTCGACGCCCTGCGCGGCCGCAATGCGCACCACGTCGCCGAGACCATCTTCAAGGCCTTCGGCCGCGCGCTGCGCGCGGCGGTGGAGCGCGACCCGCGCTCGGACGCCATTCCCTCCACCAAGGGCAGCCTCTAGGGCCATCCGCCATGTCTGCCATTGGCGTCATCGACTACGGCATGGGCAACCTGCACTCGCTGGCCAAGGCGCTGGAGCGCTCGGCCGGCTCGCAGCGTGTGCTGGTCACCTACGACCCCGACAAGCTTGCCAAGTGCGAGCGGCTGGTGCTGCCCGGCGTCGGAGGGGTACGTGCCTGCATGGCCGAGCTGCAGCGCCTGGAGCTGGATGCCTTCGTGCGCGAGCAGGCGCAGACCAAGCCGCTGCTCGGCATCTGTCTGGGCATGCAGGTGCTGCTCGACCACTCCGAGGAGAACGAGGGCGTCGACGCCCTCGGTCTGATTCCCGGCAAGGTCAAACGCTTTCCCGATCCACCCGCCCCTAAGCCCGGCGAGCAGCGCCTGAAAGTGCCGCACATGGGTTGGAACCGCGTGCGCCAGACGCAAGCGCACGCGCTCTGGGAGGGCATTCCGGACGAATCCTGGTTCTACTTCGTGCACAGCTATTACGCTGAGCCAGCGCTGGCCGAGCATGTGCTGGGCGAGGCGACCTATACGCACGCCTTCGCGGCTGCCCTCGGGCGCGACAATGTGGCAGCCTTTCAGTTCCACCCGGAAAAGTCGCAGCAGGCAGGTATGATGCTGCTCAACAACTTCATCCAATGGGAGCCCTGAGCCGCACGACGGGCGCCTAGATCCAGCGGGGTGCGAGCAGCCGATTGCCCTAGGGTGACGGTCGCGCTGGAAGGCCCAGTCGGCTCACCGACACATCATGTTTCTCATCCCCGCAATCGATATCAAGAACGGGCAGTGCGTGCGCCTGCGCCAGGGCAAGATGGACGACGTCACCGTCTTCTCCGAGGACCCGGTCGCGGTCGCCCGGCGCTGGGCCGAGGCCGGTGCCGAGCGGCTGCACATCGTCGACCTCGACGGTGCCGCCACCGGCCGGCCCGTACACGCCGAGCTTATCCAGCGCATCTGCGAAGCGAATCCGAATCTCGCCGTGCAGGTCGGCGGCGGCATCCGCGACGAGGAAGCCGTGCAGGGCTATCTCGACGCCGGCGCGCAGTGGGTCATCATCGGCACGCGCGCGGTGACCGCACCGCACTTCCTGCGCGATCTCTGCGTGGAGTATCCGCGCCACATCGTCGTCGGCCTCGACGCCCGCGACGGGCGCGTCGCCGTCGACGGCTGGAGCAAGCTGTCGCATCACACGGTGCTGGAGTTGGCGCAGCAGTTCGAGGAGGACGGCGTCGAGGCCATCGTCTACACCGACATCGGCCGCGACGGCATGATGAAAGGGGTCAATGTCGAGGCGACGCGCGAGCTCGCCGCGCAGATTCGCACGCCGGTCATCGCCTCCGGCGGTGTTTCGACAATGGATGACCTTCGCGCGCTGCACGCTGTCGAAGAGGATGGCGTCGTCGGCGCCATCATTGGTCGCGCCCTCTACGAAGGCACCATCGACTTCAAGCAGGCTATCGAGGAGATGGCCGGGAGCTGACCCTATGTTGGCGAAGCGCATAATTCCCTGCCTCGATATCGACCGCGGTCGCGTGGTCAAGGGCGTGAAGTTCCGCGACATCGTTGACGCCGGCGACCCGGTGGAAGTGGCGGGTCGCTACGACGCCCAGGGCGCCGATGAGCTTGTCTTCCTCGACATCACCGCCAGCCACGAGGATCGTCCCACCCTTTTCGCCACCGTCGAGCAGGTCGCGCGGCAGATCTACATCCCCTTCACGGTGGGCGGCGGCGTGCGCACCTGCGCCGACGTGCGCGCGCTGCTCTCCGCCGGTGCCGACAAGGTTGCCATCAACACCGCCGCGGTCATCGACCCGGATTTCGTCACCGAGGCGGCTGGCCGCTACGGTGTGCAGTGTATCGTCGTCGCTGTCGACGCCAAGCGCGTCAACAAGCGCAAGGAACCGCCGCGCTGGGAGGTCTTCACCCACGGCGGCCGCAAGGCCACCGGTCTGGACGCCGTGGAGTGGTGCCAGACTATGGTCGAGAAGGGCGCCGGCGAGTTGCTGCTGACAAGCATGGACAAGGACGGCACCAAGTCTGGCTATGACACCGAGCTGCTGCGCGCGATCTCGTCGCACGTCCCGGTGCCGCTGATCGCCTCCGGCGGCGTCGGCAACCTGCAGCATCTCTACGAAGGCCTCGCCGAGGGCGAGGCCGACGCCGTGCTCGCGGCCAGCATCTTTCATCAAGGTACGCACAGTGTCGGTGAGGCCAAGGCCTTCCTCGCCGAGCGCGGCATCAATGTGCGGCTGCCGCCGCAGGCGGCCTGAGCCCATGACCGATAGCGCCGCACTCGATGCGTTGGCTGAAACCATTCGCCAGCGCCTGGCCAGCGGCGATCCGGACAGCTCCTACGTCGCCAGGCTTCACGGCAAGGGCCTCGACGCCATTCTCAAGAAGGTGGGCGAGGAAGCGGCCGAGGTGCTGATCGCCGCGAAGAATGACGATTCAGTGAATCTGGTCCACGAGCTGGCCGACCTGTGGTTTCATTGTGCAGTTCTCATGGCGCATGCGGACATCGCCCCCGAGCAGCTTTATGGGGAGATCGCCCGACGCGCCGGAACCTCCGGTATCGCCGAGAAGGCATCCCGGGGAACTTCCTCCAACGGAGCGTGATATGGCACCGAGTCTCTGGCAATTGCTGATCGTGCTGGGCATCGTCATCGTCGTTTTCGGCACCAAGCGGCTGCGGGGCATGGGCAGTGATCTCGGCTCGGCGATCCGCGGTTTCAAGGATTCCATGAAGGGCGGCGAGAAGGAGGGCGAGGAGCACGTCGCCCATCTGACTACCGAGGAACGCGAAGCCGCCGACAGCGAGCAGCAGACGCAACAGAAGCAGCACGACAAGTCCGGCAGCTAGAACTCCGTGTTCGACCTGGGCTTCTGGGAGCTGCTCTTTGTCGGCGTGATCGCGCTGGTCGTTCTCGGCCCCGAGCGCCTGCCCGTCGCGGCGCGCACGCTCGGGCGCTGGGTGGGCCGTGCGCGCGCCTACACGCGCAGCCTCTCCAACGAGCTCGACCGCGAGGTCCAGATCCGCGAGCTGCGCGCGAATATGCGCTCGGCTGAAAGCAAGTTCCGCTCGGAAGTCTCCGGCGTCGACCGCTCGGTGCGCGAGCTGGCCGAGGACACCGCGCGTGAAGAGGCAAAGAAGCCGCCATCAGACGCCGGCGCTGCAGAGGCGTCGCCGGCCGACAGCGAGCGAACCCTGACTCCGAGCGAGAGCGACGTCTCGCCCGCTCCCGAGCTGCCGCCAGAGGCCGACAGCGACGACGGTAGCCGCTGGTGAGCGAGCAGGAGAAACAGCAAGGTCGCGCCCACGCGGCCCAACCGGATAGCGAGCAGCCGCTGGTCGCGCATCTGATCGAGCTGCGCGACCGCGTGCTGCGCGCGCTCATCGGCATAGCCATCGTCTTCGTGCCGCTGGCCTTCTTCGCCCAGGACATCTACACCTTCACGGCCGCGCCGCTGATGGCGCTGCTACCGGAGGGCGCGAGCATGATCGCCACCGATGTGGCTTCGCCCTTCTTCGCGCCCTTCAAGCTGGCTGCGCTGGCGGCGCTTGTGATCGCCCTGCCCTGGGTTCTGTACCAGATCTGGTCCTTCATCGCGCCGGGCCTCTACATGCAGGAGCAG
Organism: Algiphilus aromaticivorans DG1253; assembly: GCF_000733765.1. Lineage (NCBI taxonomy): Bacteria > Pseudomonadati > Pseudomonadota > Gammaproteobacteria > Nevskiales > Algiphilaceae > Algiphilus > Algiphilus aromaticivorans. The sequence goes on from NZ_JPOG01000001.1 coordinate 3,367,626, forward strand.
CGCCTGGTGCTGCCGCTGCTGGCGACCAGCACTGCGCTGTTCTACTGCGGCATGGCCTTCGCCTATTTCGCCGTCTTTCCAGTGGTCTTCGGCTTTTTCATCTCGGTGGCACCCGAAGGCGTAGCCGTGATGACGGACATCTCGCGTTATCTGAGCTTCGCTCTGGGCATGTTTCTGGCCTTTGGCATCGCCTTCGAAACGCCCGTCGCCATCGTGCTGATGGTCTGGAGCGGTTTCACGACGCCGGCAAGTCTCGCCAAGAAGCGGCCCTATGTGCTGGTCGGCCTCTTCGTGCTGGGCGCATTCCTGACCCCGCCCGATATCGTGTCGCAGACCATGCTGGCGGTGCCCGCCTATCTGCTCTTCGAGATCGGCATCCTTGCTGCGCGCTGGTTCGTGCCGGGCAGCGCCGATGTCGACGCCCAGCGCGACGCCGACGACGCCTGAGATCGTGACCAGAGGCGCGCGCCTGCCGATACTGGTCTACGGCACGCTGCGGCGGTGCGGTGAAGCGCATGCGCCCTTCGGATTGGCGCGGCGTACGCGTTTTCTCGGCCGCCAGGTCTTGCGCGGCTGGCTCTACGATCTGGGCGCCTATCCCGGTTTTCGCCCCGGCTGGGGCTATGTACCGGCCGACTGTCTGCTGCCCCGGGATCCCGAGTTGCTCGCCGAGCTGGATGCCTTCGAGGGCGTCGAGCACGCTGACCCGGTGCGCGGCGAGTATCGGCGTATCGCCTGGCCCTGCCGTGCCACCGGCGGTCCGGCCTGGCTGTGGGTCTATAACGGTGCGGTGGCGGGCAAGCCGCTGTGCAGCGGCGGGTGGCTGGCGCGCTCGGATGCGGCGCTTAGCCTGCCCGCAGCATGGCGATGATCGGCGCGGTCTCCGGCCGCTGCCCGTGCCAGAGCGCGAAGCTGGCCGCAGCCTGCTCCACGAGCATGCCCAGGCCGTCGTGCACGGCCACTGCACCGGCGGCGCGCGCCCATTCCGCGAAGGGGGTGTGCGCGGCGCCGTAGCTAAGGTCATAGGCTACTGCTCCCTGCGCCAGCAGCCCGTCGGGCATGCGCGGGAAAGCGCCCTGATGGCCGACCGACATGGCGTTGATGACGATCTCGAAGTGGTCGCCCTTCAGTGCCATGTGCGTTGCGGGTCGGATCGGACCATGCGCGGCCAGCGCCTCGGCGATGGTCTCGGGCTTCCAGGGCGAGCGGTTGGACAGCACCAGCTCTGCCGGGCCGGTTTCCAGCAGCGGCGGCAGGATGCCGCGCGCCGCGCCGCCGGCGCCCAGCACCAGCACGCGCTTGCCCGCCACCGCTACGCCGAGATTGTCCTGCAGGTCGCGCAGCAGGCCCTCGCCATCGGTGTTGTCGCCGGTCCAGCCGGCGTCGATGCGACTCAGCGTGTTAACCGCCTCGGCCAGCCGTGCTCGTTCGCTGACGCGCGCGCATTCGGTCGCAACGGCCTGTTTGTGCGGCAGCGTCACGTTCAGGCCGGCGTAGCCGGCCGCGTGCAACTCCGTGAGTCGCTCGCTCAGCGCCTCCGGCTCCACTTCGATGCGCTCATAGTCCAGCGCGATGCCCAGCTGCTCGCCGAAGGCGGTGTGGATGCGGGGTGAGGCGGAATGCGCGATGGGCTGGCCGATGACAGCGAAACGGCTCATGCGCCGGGCTCCGCCAGCCATTCGGCTGCCTCGGCTGCGAAATAGCTCAGGATCATGTCGGCGCCGGCTCGCCGGAAGCAGAGCAGCGATTCCATGATGGCGCGCCGGCGGTCCAGCGCCCCCGCAGCTGCGGCGGCCTCCAGCATGGCGTATTCGCCGGAGACCTGATAGGCCGCAACCGGTACGCCGAACTCAGCCTTGGCGCGCGCGACGATGTCCAGATAGGGCATGCCCGGCTTGACCATGACCCAGTCCGCCCCCTCGCGCAGATCCAGCGCGATCTCGCGCAGCGCCTCGTCGCCGTTGGCCGGGTCCATCTGGTAGCTGCGCTTGTCGCCGATCAGCGCCGTGCGGCTGCCCACCGCGTCGCGGAAGGGGCCGTAGAAGCCCGAGGCGTACTTGGCCGCGTAGGACAGGATGAGGGTGTCGAAGCGGCCGTCGCGCTCGAGCGCGGTGCGCAGTGCGCCGACGCGGCCATCCATCATGTCCGAGGGCGCCAGCACATCGGCGCCGGCGCGGGCGTAGAGGATGGCCTGGCGCGTCAGCACCTCGACCGTCGCATCGTTGTCGATGCTGCCATCGGCACGCAGCAGGCCGTCGTGGCCGTGGTCGGTGAAGGGATCCAGGGCAATATCGACAATCACGCCCAGCTCAGGCACGGCCTGCTTGACGGCCTTGATGGCGCGCGGCACGAGACCTTCCGGGTCCAGCGCCGAATCGCCGCGGGCGTTCTTCTCGGCGGCGGGGAGGACCGGAAAGATCGCCACCGCGGGGATGCCCAGCGCGTGAACACGCGCGCATTCGGTGCAGAGCGCGTCGATGGCGCGTCGCTGGATGCCGGGCATGCTCGCGACCGGGCCGACCAGATCGCCCTCGGCGACGAAGAGCGGCTGGATCAGGTCGGCGGGCGCCAGGCGATGTTCACGCGTCATGCGCCGGGCGAAATCCTGCATGCGGTTGCGGCGCATGCGCGTCGCGGGAAAGCGTTGCTCGATCATGGCGGCATTATAGGGATCGTGGCGCGCACCTCTGCACGCCGCGCGCCGCAACGCTAGGATGCTCTTCCCTTCTTCGCGATCCATGCCCGCCCCTTGAGCCACGACGATCCGCGCCTGCAGGAACTGCTCGCCGCAACCGCGCGTGGCGACCGCGCCGCCTTCTCAGAGCTTTATGCCGCGACCAGCGCGCATCTCTTTGCGCTGCTGCTACGTATTTTGCGCAGAAGGGATCTTGCCGAGGAGGCTCTCCAGGACTGTTATGTGCGCATCTGGCAAAAATCGGGCAGCTACAGCGCCGAGCGCGGCGCGCCGGTGGCCTGGCTCGCCAGCATCGCCCGCTACCGCGCGCTGGACATGCTGCGCGCGCGGCGGCCGGAGGTTTCCGAGCAGCAGAACGAGTCGGGGGAACCGCCCGCCACGCATGTCGATGAAGGCATCGACGTGCAGCGGCAGGCCGAGGATCAGCACGAGCTGGAGCGCCTGCACGATTGTCTTGCTGAGCTCGGCGGCGAGCAGCGCAGCGCCGTGATGCTCGCCTACTACGAGGGTTTCACGCATCCCGAGCTGGCCGAGCGCATGACCGCCCCGCTGGGCACGGTCAAGAGCTGGGTGCGACGCGGTCTGCAACGGCTGCGGGAGTGCCTGGAGCAATGAAGATTCGCAACCCCGACATCCGTTCGCTGCTGGCAGCCGAGTACGCGCTGGGCACCTTGCAGGGGCGCGCGCGCCGGCGCTTCGAAAGCCTCGCCACTGCCGATCCGGAGCTACAGCGCGAGGCTGATCGCTGGGAGGCGCATCTGCACGCCGTGATGACCCGCCAGCTCGATCCGGTGACGCCGCCCGAGGCGCTGCGCGAGCGCATCATGCAACGCATCGGTGCCGATGCTGGCGCCAGTATTAGCGTGCGGCAACCGCGCCGCGCCTACCGCCGCCGGCGCGTCTGGGCCGCCGCCTCGGTGGCCGCGACCCTGGCCGTGGTGGCCTTGCTGCTGCCGGAAAGCCTCGAACAGCCGGAAGGCCCGCAGATCGTCCAGCCCGAGCTGCAACCCTTGATGCAGCTGGAAGTCGCCGAGGCCGGTGCGCAGTGGACGGTCGGCCTGCGCGGTGACGCGCCGGTCATCGCCGCTTCGGCGGACGGCGTGACGCCGCCCGAAGGCGCCGACTACGAGCTGTGGTGGGTGGACCCGGAGGGCACGCCGCATTCACTGGGCGTGCTGCCGCGCCGGGGCGAGCGCCCCGTCAGCGTGCCCGAGGCCGGCGCCGGCCTCGACAGCGGTGCGTTGGCCATCTCGCGCGAGCCCGAGGGCGGCGCGCCCGAGGGTACGCCGAGCGAAGTGCTGAAGGTCTTCCCGCTCTGACGTGAGCGTCGCCGCGGGCGACGCCGCTTCCCCTCACCCGCGCAGCGGGAGAGGGGGGAACCGTCCGCGGATGCGGACGGTGGGGAGCGGGTGTACCGGCAGCGGAATCCATGCTGCGAGTGCGCCGCACCCGGAACGGCTGCCAGCCGCGCACGAGGGCGGTCGCCTGCGCTAGCATCGTCCGGAACCGGGGAGATGCCAACACCATGACCTACCTGCTCGCTGTCGATCAGGGCACCACCAGCACGCGCGCCATCGTCTTCAACGCGGAAGCCACCGCGGTGGCCTCGGCGACGCGCGAGCACGAGCAGCACTACCCGCAACCCGGCTGGGTCGAGCACGACGCCGGCCTGCTCTGGCGCAACACGCGCGACTGCGTGCGCGAAGCCATGGCCAAGGCCGGGCTGGAGGCGAAGGAGATCGCGGGCCTGGGCATCACCAACCAGCGCGAGACCGTCGTCGTCTGGGACCGCGCCACCGGCGAGCCCATCCACCCGGCGATCGTCTGGCAGGACCGGCGCACCACCGACTTCTGCAAGCAGCACCACAGCGACGCGCGCGACGCCTGGCTGCAGCAGAAGACCGGCCTGCTGCTGGACCCCTACTTCTCGGCCACCAAGGTGGCCTGGATCCTCGACAACGTCGAGGGTGCGCGCGCCCGTGCCGAGGCCGGCGAGCTCGCCTTCGGCACCATCGACAGCTGGCTGATCTACAAGCTTAGCGGCGGGCGCGTGCATGCCACCGACGCCACCAACGCCTCGCGCACCCTGCTCTTCAACATCCGCCTGCAGCGCTGGGACGACGAGCTTCTCGAGTTCTTCAACGTCCCGCGCGCGATGCTGCCCGAGGTCCACGACTGCGCCCACGCCTTCGCACAGACCGACTCGGCGCTCTTCGGTGGCGCCATCACCGTCGCCGGCGTCGCCGGCGATCAGCAGGCGGCCACCGTCGGCCAGGCCTGCTTCGAGCCCGGCATGATCAAGTCCACCTACGGCACCGGCTGCTTCATGGTGCTGAACCTCGGCGAGAAGTTCGTGCATTCGAACAATCGCCTGCTCACGACCACGGCATATCGTCTCGACGGCAAGGTGACTTACGGGCTCGAAGGCAGCATCTTCATCGCCGGTGCGGCCGTGCAATGGCTGCGCGACGCCGCGCATCTCATCAAGCACGCCGCCGAGACCGAGGACATCGCGCGCTCGATCCCCGATACCAAGGGCGTCTACATGGTGCCTGCCTTCACTGGCCTGGGCGCGCCCTACTGGGATCCGGAGGCGCGCGGTGCGGTGCTCGGTCTGACGCGCGATACCGGGCTGGCGCACATCGTGCGCGCGGCGCTGGAATCGGTCTGCTATCAGACGCGCGATCTCATCGGTGCCATGCGCGAGGACGCCTATGCGCCCAGCGAGCTGCGCGTCGACGGCGGCATGGTGGTCAACGACTGGGTCGTGCAGTTTCTGGCAGACGTGCTGGGACTGCCGGTGGTGCGCCCGCAGAACATCGAGACCACGGCCCTGGGCGCGGCCTTCCTGGCCGGCCTGCAGACTGGGGTATACGCCGATCTCGACGCCATCGGTGCGCATTGGCGGATCGATCGCAAGACCGGCCCAGGCATGCCCCGCGAAGAGGCCGATCGCCTCTACGAAGGCTGGCGGCGTGCGGTGGCGCGTGTGCGCAGCGAACCGGCCTGAGACGGATTCAGTTCCGACCAGCGCGCCGGTAGAGCGCCTCGCATTCCACCATCAACTCCGGCCGGCAGACATCGCCCTGCAGCACGCTGACGGCGCCGCCCAGCCGCTCGCGGTCGACAAGCGCCAACTCGGCCGGGTCGCGTAGATAGACCACCGTTCGCAGTGGCTGCCAATCGCCGCCGGCGGCCTCGCGCAAGGCGGCGAGATTGCGCTCGGTCTCGAGCAGCTGCGCGGCAGTGTCGTCGGGGTGGCGGCTTTCGTGGCCGACCACGGCGGCCGTGCCTGAGACAATGAGTTCGCCCCAGCTCGTGCGCTGGGCACGCACGAAGCTCGGCGGCTGCGGGCCGTAGCGGCGCGGATAGTCGAAGGCACTGGTCTGGCGCGGGTTCTCGATAGCCTCGGCAGGCTCGCGCCCGGCCATGAAGTGGATGCAGGCGCCGTCGCCGGGCCGGCCGATGACGGTCGCGGCCGGAAAGGCATTGGCGTCGAGGCCGGCGGCCGTCAGTGCGCGACCCCGGCCGATGCAGAACTGGCGATAGCGCTCGTCGTCACCCTCGCCGGCGTGGATGTGGCCGAGATAGATCCAGCTACGTAGCAAATGCGGCAGGCCGGTGGTCGGCAGCAGTGCCAGGATGCGCGCGAAGGCCTCTTCACAGGAGGCGGCGCAGTCGGCCCGCAGCGCCGACTCGGGAATCCGGAGCTGCCCGAAGCCGATATCAGCGTTAGTGCGCAGCCCCAGCTCGCCCGTGCTGTGGTCGGTTAGGGGCGTCTCGGAAAGCCACCACTCGCGCTGCGGCCCTGCCAGATGCGGCAGACCGGTGCGCAATTCCCACATAGCCGGCTCGCCCTCGGCTTCACCATGCGTCACGCAGAGCAGGACGCGGCCGGCATCGACCGCCGGCTCCGCTTCGGTGGACAGGCGATAGGGCGGCGTGCGGGTCATGGAAAGGCGGCCGGCAAGAGCCGGCCGCGGCAGGCGGGTCTCAGCCCAGCAGATCCTCGATGGCGCCGCGCTCCTCGCGCAGCTCGGTCTCGGTCTCGGTCATGCGCGCGCGCGAGAAATCATCCACGGACAGATCCTGCACGATGCGGTAGTCGCCGTTCTCGCAGATCACCGGGTAGGAATAGACCACGCCGGGGGCGATGCCGTAGGAGCCGTCCGAGGGGATGCCCATGCTCACCCAGGCGCCGTTCGAGCCCAGCGCCCAGTTGCGCATGTGATCGATGGCGGCCGAGGCGGCCGAGGCGGCGGAGCTGGCGCCGCGCGCCTTGATGATGGCCGCGCCGCGCTGCTGCACGGTGGGAATGAAGTCCGACTCGATCCAGGTCTGGTCGACCAGATCCTTGGCCGGCTTGCTCTTGACCGTGCAGTGCGACAGGTCCGGATACTGCGTCGAACTGTGGTTGCCCCAGATGACGAGCTTGTCGATGTCGTTGACGTGGCTGTCCGTCTTATTGGCCAGCTGCGCGGCGGCGCGATTGTGATCCAGGCGCGTCATGGCGGTGATCTGGCGTGGATCGATCTTGGGCGCGTTGGTGGCGGTGATCAGCGCGTTGGTGTTGGCCGGGTTGCCGACCACCAGAATGCGCACGTTCGACTTGGCGTTGTCCGACAGCGCCTTGCCCTGTGCCGAGAAGATCTTGGCGTTGGCCTGCAACAGATCCTTGCGCTCCATGCCCGGGCCGCGGGGGCGCGCGCCGACCAGCAGACCGTACTCGATGTCCTTGAAGGCGACGTTGGGGTCATCGCTGGCCGTGATGCCGTGGACCAGCGGGAAGGCACAGTCCTCGATCTCCATGACCGTGCCGCGCAGCTTTTCCATGGAATCCGGGATATCCAGCAGCTGCAGGATGACCGGCTGGTCCTTGCCCAGCATGTCGCCCGAGGCGATGCGGAAGATCAGCGAGTAGGCGATCTGACCGGCGGCGCCGGTGATCGCGATGCGTACGGGGTCGGCCATAGTGTGAACTCCAGAATCCGGTGGATGGCAAATTGATGCCGCGTGGCGGGTCGCAATTATGCAGGAATGCGGGGGCATTGCCCCGCCGGTGGTGCGATCAGCCGGCCTGCAGGCGCAGCACGCGGTCCGGTGGCACGCGCGTGATGCCGCGCAGTGCCAGCCAGCCGAGGCCGCCGACCAGAATCCCGCCCGCCACCGGCCCGAGCAGCCAGGGCCACCAGGGCATGGCGAAGGGGATCTCGAAGACGCGCGCCGCCAGCGCCACGGCCACCCCCTGCGCGATGCCCGCCGCCAGCGCGCCGGCGGCCGTGCCCAGCGCGCCGTACTCCACCAATAGTGCGCGCCTGATGAAGGCGCGCCGCGCGCCCAGGGTGCGCAGCAGGGCAACCTCCCGCTCGCGCTCGGCGCGCGAGGTCTCGATGGCGGCGAGCAGCACGATTAGGCCGGCGGCCAGCGCGAAGGCGAGCAGGAAGGCCAGCGCGGCGACGACGCGGTCCATCACCGCACGCACCTGCTCGAGCAGCGCGCCGATATCGATGGGCGTGATATTCGGAAAGGCTGCGACCAGATCGCGCAGTAGCGGTCCGCGCGCGGCGTCGAGATGGAAGCTGGTCAGCCAGCTTGTCGGCACCTGGCCTTCCAGCGCCCCCGGCGTGGCCATCAGGAAGAAATTGGGCCGGAAGCTGTCCCACTGCACGCTGCGCAGGTTGTGCACTTCGAACTGCCGATCCTCGCCGGCGAAGCGCAGCGTCAGCGTGTCGCCGATGGCCAGATCCAGGCGCTCAACGGCGTACTCGTCGGCCGACAGCAGCGCCTCGTCCTGCTCGGCGGGCGACCACCATTGGCCTTCGAGCAGCTGGTTGTCCCCAGGTAGCTCGGCGCTCCAGGAGAGATTGAAATCGCGGTTGATCCAGCGCCGGGTTTCCTCGTCCTCGAAATCCGAGGCCGACACCGCCTCGCCGTTGAGTGCCACTAGCCGCCCGCGCGCCATGGGCCAGAGGCGCACATCGGTCAGCTCGCGCTCGGCGAGAAAGTCGCGCAGCGGCTGGCGCTGATCGGCCTGGACGTTGATCAGGAAGACGTTCGGCGTGCCCGGCGGCAGGCTCGCCTGCCACTGCGTCAGCATCTCGACGCGCACGATGGCCATCAACAGCAGCGCCAGCAGCACCAGGCCGAGCGCGGCCGCCAGGCCGCCGGCGCTGCGCCGGCGCCGCGCCAGATTGGCCAGGCCCAGCCGCCAGGCGGCACCGGCCGCGCCGCTGCGGCGCAAGCCCTCGAAGACCGCCAGCAGGCTGCGCGCGATGAAATAGAGCAGCAGCGCGACGGCCGCTGCTCCGCCGATTACTGCCGCGGTCAGCGTCAGGCTGCGCGCCTGCATGCCTACCAGTAGCACCAGTCCGATCAACGCACCCAGGCGCAGGCTCCAGGCACTGCCGCGGGCAGAGTCCGCCGCGCGCTGGAAAACACGCATGGGCGAGACGTCGCGTACTGCCAGCACGGCCGGCATCGCGAAGCCCACCAGCAGCAGCGCACCGAGGAGCGCGGCACGGCCCGCGGGCATCCAGGAGGCAGGTGCCGGCAGGCCGGCGTCGAAGAGGGTGCCGGCCAGCAGTGCAATCACGCCCTGGCCGGCCAGGGCAATAAGCAGACCCAGCGCGATGCCGACGCCGCCGAGGGTGAGCAGCAGGCCGAGTAGTGCTCGCCCGATGAAGGCGCGCGTCGCGCCCAGCACGCGCAGCAGCGCGGCCTCGTCGCGCAGCCCGCGGCCGAAGCTGTCCGCGGCGATCATGGCTGCTGCCGCGGCGAGGATTAGCGCGCAGACGACAGTGAGATCCAGAAAGACGCCGGCTCGATCCAGTGCGGCGGCGAGCTCGCGACGTGCCTCGGCGGGGGTCTCGAAGGTGACGCCCGCCGCCTCTGCCTGCTCACGCAGCGCGGCCAGCGCTTGCTGGTCGCCGGCGAGCTGCAGGGCGTAGCGCACACGTGCGCCTTCCCCGGTCAGCCCGGCATCGACGAGATCGTCGGCGTGCAGCATCAGCCGCGGCGCCAGGTCACCGAAGCCGCCGCCGCGGTCGGGCTCGAAAGCCAGTGCGCTGGCGACGCGCAGCGTGATAGTGCCCACCTGCACCTCGGCGCCAGGCGTCAGGCCCAGTTCGGCCCAAAGCCGGTTGTCGACGTAGATCTCTCCGGCTCGCGGCGGCGGTGCGGATCGGGCTTCGCCGAAGGGGGCGTCCGACACGCGTAGTTCGCTACGCAATGGGTAGCCGGCTGCCACAGCCTTCAGCGAGGCCAGTGCGCTCGCTTCTTCGGAGCCGAAGACCACGCTCGGCATGGTGGCGAAAGCGGCTGTGCGCAGACCAGCGTCTTCGGCGGCGCTGCGCAGAGCCTCAGGGATGGGCTGGCGGCTGCGCAGCACGGCGTCAGCACCGATGCTCTCGCCACTCTGCGCCACCAGCGCGGCGCGCACGCGTTCCGAGAACAGTCCCACGGCGCCGGCTGCGCCCACTGCTACGGCCAGTGCCGCCACCAGCAGAAGGGCGCTGCGCTGTTGCCAGCCGTGACGCGCACGGCGCAGCGCGTAGCGCAGCGGCGAGGCAGTCGTCATGCGGTGCTGCCGCGCGGGGTGGCGATCTGCTCGAGCAAGCCGTCGGCGAGATGCAGACGCCGGCCGCAACGGCCAGCGAGCTGATGATCGTGCGTCACCAGCACCAGTGTTGTACCGGATTCCTGATTGAGGGCGAAGAGCAGCTCAATGATCTGAGCGCCGGTTGCCGCGTCCAGCGAGCCGGTGGGCTCATCGGCGAAGAGTATTGCGGGCCGGGTTACCCACGCGCGCGCCAGCGCCACGCGCTGCTGCTCGCCGCCCGAGAGTTGATGCGGATAGTGGCCGTGTCGCTGTGCCAGCCCGACGCGGGCTAGCGCATCGGCGGCGCGGGCTGCGGCATCGTGGCGCCCCGCCAGCTCAGCGGGCAGCATGACGTTCTCCAGGGCCGTGAAGCCGGCGAGCAGATGAAAGGACTGGAAGACGAAACCAACAGTGTCGGCGCGCGCTGCCGCGCGCGCCTCCTCGTCCATGGCGCTGGTATCGCGACCGTTGAGTAGCACGCGACCGCTGGTGGGTGTATCCAGGCCAGCGAGCAATGCGAGCAGTGTGGTCTTGCCCGATCCACTTGTACCGAGGATGGACACGGACTCCCCAGGGGCGACGTCAAGCTCGACACCGCGCAGAATGTCCAACTTCTGCAAACCACTTGACACGCTCTTGCACAACTTTTCGGCACGAATGATGGATCGCATGCGGCTGCTGACTCTTCTGCTGGTGGTGGCGGTCCTGCCGCTGCCGGCCGCGGCTGCGCCCAAAGTGCTGGTGCTGGGCGATTCGCTGTCGGCTGCCTACGGCATCGCGCTGGAGGCGGGCTGGGTGCATCTCTTCCAGGAGCGTATACGCAGCCGCGGTCTGCCGCACCAGGTGATCAACGCCAGTGTCAGCGGCGAAACCACCAGCGGCGGGCTGGAAAGGCTGCCCGATCTGCTGGACAAGCACGAGCCCGAGCTTGTGCTGATCGCGCTGGGCGGCAACGACGGCCTGCGCGGGCTGCCGATTCCGCGCATGGAGGAGAACCTGCGCGCGATGCTCGACAGCGTGCAGGCGGCCGGGGCCGAGGCGGCGCTCTTCGAGATGCGCATCCCCAGCAACTACGGCGCCACCTATACCCAGCGTTTCCGCGCCGCTTTCTCGCAGGTCGCCGAGGCCGAGGGTGCTGTACTGGTCCCCTTCCTCCTGGCCGACATCGCCGGCGACCCTAGCGCCTTCCTCGACGACGGCATCCATCCTTCGGCGCAGACGCAGCCGGTCATTCTCAAGGCTGTTTGGCCGCATCTACTGCCGATGCTCGGCGCATCCAAAAGCGGCAGCGACCGTAACTGACAACAAGCCACTCACGAATATCTCATGCGTATTGCCGTCATCGGTTCCGGGATCTCCGGTCTGAGCGCCGCCTATCTGCTCAGCCGCCGCCACGAAGTCACGCTCTTCGAGGCCGGCCAGCGTCTGGGCGGCCACAGCAACACCGTCCAGGTCGAAGCCGGGACGGGGCAGCTCGCCATCGATACCGGCTTCATCGTCTGCAACGCTGTGAACTATCCGAACTTCTACAAGCTGATGGCCGAGCTGGGCGTCGCGCTGGTGCCCAGCGATATGTCCCTGGGCGTTTCGGTAGCGCAGGGGCGCGTGGAATGGGCCGGCGACGACAACCTGCTGAAGATCTTCGCGCAGCCGTCGCTGTTGGCTTCGCCGACCCATCTGCGCATGCTGACTTCCGTGCTGCGCTTCAATCGGCACGTCAAGAAGCTGCTCGCCGAGGATCGCTTGCCCGAGATCACGCTCGGCGAATTTCTTGAGCAGCACGGTTACCCGATGGCGCTACGCGTGCGCTACGTTGCGGCCATGGCAGGTCCGATCTGGAGTTGCTCCACGCGCGGTGTGATGGAATTCCCCTTTCCGGCCTTCGCGCGTTTCTTCGAAAGCCACGGCTTGCTCAGCGTCGCCGATCGCCCCCAGTGGATGACGGTTGACGGTGGCTCGCGCAGCTACGTCGAGCGCCTGCGCGCGAAGAGCCGCGCCACCATCCATACCGGTATGCCGGTACGCGGGCTCAGCCGCCACGCCGAGGGCGCGCGCCTGCGCACGGACGCCGGCGAAGCCGAATTCGATGTTGTTCTCTGTGCGGCGCACTCCGATCAGGCGCTGGCCCTGCTTGAGGACGCCAGCGCCGAGGAGCGCGCCGTGCTCGATGCGGTGCCCTTTGCCAGCAACCACGCCGTGCTGCACCGCGATCCCGGCCTGATGCCGCGCCGCCGCCGCGTCTGGTCGAGCTGGAATGCGCTGCTCGCCGAGGACGGACTCAGCGATAGCCCCATCGGTGTGACCTATTGGATGAATCGGCTGCAGCCGCTGCGCACGGATCAACAATGGTTCGTCAGCCTCAATCCGCCGCGGCCGCCAGCGCGCGAGAGCGTGGTCTACGAGACCACCTACACACACCCGCAATACACGCCGGCCACCATCGCCGCGCAGCAGCGGCTGCCTTCGATCCAGGGCGGCAATCGCGTCTGGTGGGCCGGCGCCTGGACGGCCTACGGTTTCCATGAGGACGGTCTGCGCTCGGGGCTGCGCGCCGTCGCGGGCATCGATCGCGACTGTCTTCCGGAATGGGTGGAGGGACTGTGAGCAGTATTCTGGCTAGAGACGAGGCCGTGCTCTACAGCGCGCGGGTCATGCACCGCCGGCGTGTGGCGCCCTTCTATCGCTTCGTCTACCGCGTCTTCTATCTGCTGCTGGATGTCGACCGCATCGCCGATACGGCGCGCCGGCACCGCCTGTTCTCCTACAACCGCTTCAACCTGATCAGTTTTTACGACGCCGATCACGCCGTGCCACCGGGCGGCTTGCGCGCCTGGGTTGATCGCACCCTGGCTGAGCGCGGCATCCGTCTGCACGGCGGGCGTGTGCGCCTGCTCTGCATGCCGCGCGTGCTGGGCTTCGTCTTCAATCCGATCAGTATCTTCTATTGCGAGGATGCTTCCGGAGAGCTGCGCGCGGTCATCGCCGAGGTGCGCAATACTTTTGGTGAGCGTCATTGCTATGTGCTCGATGCCGATGGCGCTCCGCTGGCCTGGGAAGCGTCACTGGAAAAGTCCAAGCGCTTCCACGTCTCCCCCTTCTTCGATGTCGAAGGTGGCTATCGCTTCAGGCTGCATGAGCCCGACGCGCGTCTGCGTGTCGCGATCTCCGCGTACGGCCCCGACGGCCCGCTGCTCGATACCGTGCTCAGCGGCGAAGCACGCAGCTTCGACGCGCCCCGCATTCTCCGCACTGTTGCCGCCATGCCCTGGATGACCGTCAAGGTCGTTGCTGCCATTCACTGGCAGGCGTTGAAGATCTGGCTGCGCGGCGCCGCCTTTCATCGCAAACCCGAAACGCCCCCTCAGGAGACCAGCTGATGGCACGAGATCCCTCCCCCCGCTACGACGACGCGCAGGGACAAGAACCCCTGATGCACGCTCTCACCGAGCCCATGCAAGGCGATCGCGTCTCGGGCAAGGGCCTGAGCCTGGGCCTGCGGCTGCTGCTCTACATGCTGCGCGGCCTGCGCGTCGGCAGCCTGAGCGTCGAGCTTCCCGATGGCAGCCGGCGCGAGTTCGAGGGCAGCATCACCGGCCCGCATGGCGTGATGCAGGTGCGCCGTGCCGATCTGGTCGGTCACGTCATGCGTGGCGGTGAGGTCGGCTTCGGCGAGGCCTATATGGCCGGCTGCTGGGATTCTCCCGATCTGACCACCCTGCTCCGCGTGCTCTATCGCAACGAGCCGCATTTCCGTGGACCCTATGACAAGAATCTGCTCGGCCGCATGGTGGGCGCCCTGCAGCATCGGTTGCGCCTGAGCAAGTCTCGGGCACGCGACAACATCGCCCATCACTACGATCTCGGCAATAGCTTCTATCGCCAGTGGCTGGACGGAACGATGGCCTATTCCAGCGCCGTCTTTGCCACGTCGGAGCAGTCGCTGGAAGCTGCCCAGATCGAGAAGTTCCGCCGGCTTGCCGAGCGACTCGAGCTTCGCCCGGAACATCACATGCTGGAGATCGGCTGCGGCTGGGGAGGCTTCGCGATCTGGTGCGCGCAGCGCTACGGCTGTCGCGTCACCGGCCTGACGCTGTCCACCGAGCAGCTGGAAGAGGCGCAGGCGCGCGCAGAGGCCGCTGGCGTGGCCGACCGCGTCAGCTTCCGGCTCGAGGATTATCGCGATCACGACGGCGTCTACGACCGTATCGCCAGCATCGAGATGTACGAGGCCGTCGGCGAGCGGCACTGGCCGGGATACTTCCAGGCCGTGCACGACGCACTGGTGCCGGGCGGTCGCGCCGCCATACAGGGCATCACCCTCGCGCCGGAGATATTCGACAGCTATCGGCGCAAGCGCGATTTCATTCAGAAGTACATCTTTCCGGGCGGCATGCTCTGCCCGCCTGAGCACTTCCGGGCGCTTGCAGCGGAAGCCGGCCTGGAAAGCAGTGACGCTCGCTTCTTCGCCGACGATTACGCGCGCACGCTGGCAATCTGGCATCGCAACGTGATGGCCTGCGCCGATCGCGTCACCGAGCAATTCGATGCGCGCTTCCTGCGCATGTGGCGCTACTACCTCGCCTACTGCGAGTGCGGCTTCCTCACCGGTTCCATCGACCTCATGCAGATCACGCTGCAGCGCCGCGCCTGAGGCGCCCTCAGGCGACCGCGCGCGGGTCGTCGTCGCCGTCTTCGCGCAACAGAGCTTCAACCCGGGCGCGGTCGAGGCGCTGCACGGGTTGGCCGTCGGCCGGTGACAGCGGTTTCTGGCGGCGGCCAAGTTCATCGAAGATGGCGATGTCGACGCCGACGTCGCCGGCGTTGAAGTGCAGCAGCGGAATGTCCTGCGTGCGGCCGTCGCCGAAGCGGTAGCGGCGCTCGCCGGTCTCGAAGGTGATGCCGCGCTCCAGAAAGAAAAGATCCAGCGCCTCGGCCATATCCGCGAAGCAGTGCAGCTGCAAGCGATGTCCGCCGTGCGCTGCCCCCGTGGCGGCGGCTCCCACCATGCGTGGCGAGAAGTCGGCGAGCAGTGTCATGACTTCCAGAGCGGTCTTGCGCATGCGACGCAGCTGGGTGTGATACGCGTCGCCGCCGAATAGCTGCTGGTACTCCAGCACCGCAGCCTGGATGTCGGAATTGGCCGGCATTGCCGTGCGCAGGCTGAGCCCGAGCCGCTGCGAAGCCTTCTGCTTGGCCAGCCGGTAGTCGGTGAGCCGTTCCTCGACGAGGATGCGCGCTGTCTCGCGGACCAGATCCACACCGGCAAGGCTTGCCGATCGCTTGCCCATGATTGCTGCCCCACCGGAACCTGCGAATAACTTATGCAGGTGTAGCGATGGCGTCAACGTTGTCGCGCGCCGATATAGAGAGTTGCTATCGAGAGTTAGTAGAGCGCGTCCAGCGCGGAACCGCCAGGTTCGCTGCTGGTGGCATGTTCCATGTCCGGCAACCGCTCTTCGGGCAGCGTCTCGAAGACTACCGACTCGGCATCCGGGTGTGCGATGAGACCGCTGTCCGCGTCGATGCGCACGTCGATCAGGCCCTCAGGTCGCGGCATGAAGCCTTGCGGAACGCCTTCCAGAGCGACGTTCATGAAATCGATCCATACCGGCAGTGCCGCGCGTGAGCCGCCTTCGCCGCGTCCTAGCCGGCGCGGTTGATCGTGGCCGATCCAGACCGCCGCCGCGAGTTCGCGCTGGATGCCGACGAACCAGGCGTCGGCCTCGTCGTTGGTCGTTCCCGTCTTGCCCGCGATGTCGCTGCGCCCCAGCCGTGTGGCGCGGGCGCCGGTGCCCCGGCGCGTGACGTCGCGCATCATGTCGGCCGTCATCCAGGCGACGCGTTCGTTGACGGTGCGCGGTAGGCAACCCGGCACTTCCAGTGGTGCGGGAGGTAGCGCCCCCTCGGCCTTGCGCCGTTCGCTGGGCAGCGCCGCACTGGTGGGCACCGGCATGCTGATGGTGGCAGGGACGAGATCCTCCGCCTCGCCTTCCGCTTCGTCTTCGGTGGCGTCCTGCGCGCGCGTGGCCTCGTACTCGAAAGTCGCCGGCAGCGGGTTGTCGCACAGTGGCGGAATCGGCGTAACGATGGGGCGGGCGTTCTCCTCGGCGCGGTCGATGCGCGCGATGAAGTAGGGGTCCACCAGGTGGCCGCCGTTGGCGAAAGTGGCGAAGGCGCGGGACATTTCCAGCGGCGTGAAGACTGGGCTGCCCAGCGCCAGCGATAGATTGTTCGGCATGCGTTCCAGCGGTAGGCCGAATCGTGTGGCGTAGTTGCGCCCGACCTCTACCCCGATGCTGCGCAACAGCTTGATGGAAATGATGTTGCGCGAGTGCACCAGCGCCTCGCGCAGGCGTGTCGGCCCGTGGAAGCGGCCGCTGTAGTTGCGAGGGCGCCACTTCGCCTCCAGCGCGTAGTCCTCCATGACGATAGGGGCGTCGATGAGCACCGAGGCCGGGGTAAATCCCTGATCGAGGGCCGCAGCGTAGATGATCGGCTTGATGGCGCTGCCCGGCTGTCGTTCGGCCTGGATGGCGCGATTGAAGCGGCCATCGAAGAAGTCGTAGCCGCCGACCAGTGCGGTGATGGCGCCGCTGTCGGGCCGCATGGCTACGACTGCACCCTGAGCGATGGGCTCGGCCGCGAGTCGCCAGTCGGCTTGCTCGGGGTCGACTTCGGCTTCATCTCCCTCGCCATCCCGGTTTTCGAGATAGACGAGGGCGCCGCGAGTCAGTCGGGTGTCGCCCAGCTCGGCCCAGTCGTAGTCCTCGGGCGTGAGGCGTGCGCGATCGCCGGTAGCCAGTGTCAGCTGCATGCCTTCTGCATCGTGTGAAAGCACGACGGCGCGGGTCAGCCCGGCCAGGCGCGGCAGCTCGTTGATGCCGGTGATCACGGCCTCCGCGAGCGGCTCGCCGCCCAGCTCATCGCGTACTGTCTCGGCGATCATCGGGCGATTCGTCCGGTAGCCCTGGCGTGCGCTGTGCTCGCGCAGATGCCGGCGCAGCGCGTTGGTGGCGGCCTTCTGCTGGCGGCTGTCGATGGTCGTGGTGACACGGTAGCCGTCGGTGTACGCGGCATCGCCGTAGCGGTCGATCATCTCCTGGCGCACCATCTCGGCGACGAAATGCGCATCGACGTCGACATCGGCGCGCTCGGGGTTGGCGATCACCGGCTCGGCACGCGCGCGCTGCAGCGCCGCATCGTCGATGTAGCCGAGATCGTGCATGCGCCCCAGCACGTAGTCGCGCCGCTCGAGTGCGCGCTCCGGATCGTTGACCGGATTGTCGCGCGAGGGGGCCTTGGGCAGCCCGGCCAGCACTGCCATCTGGGAGACGCTGAGCTCCGCCACCGGCTGGCCGAAGTAGACCTTGGCGGCGGCGCCGACGCCGTAGGCGCGCTCACCGAGGTAGATCTTGTTGAGATAGCTCTCCAGGATCTGTTCCTTGGACAGCACCTCTTCCATACGCAGCGCCAGGAAGATCTCGCGGATCTTGCGCTCGTAGGTGCGCTCGCGCGTAAGGAAGAAGTTGCGCGCGAGCTGCATCGTGATCGTGCTTCCGCCCTGGCTGCGCTCACCGGTCAGCATCAGATTGATGCCGGCGCGCAGGATTCCCTGCCAGTCGACGCCCGGATGCTCGAAGAAGCGCGCGTCCTCGGCAGCGATGAAGGCTTCAATAAGCGGCTTCGGAAGCTCCGCATAGTCCAGCGGATCACGCCGCTCGGCGCCGAACTCGCCGATAAGCTTCCCATCGCGCGTATAGATGCGCAGCGGCACCTGCAAAGGGAGCTCCTGCACGGCCTCGACCGAGGGCAGATCGCCTTCGTAGATTTTCTTGGCGACGAAGAAGCCCGCAGTGGCCAGCGCGGCCCCCGCCGCGAGGACGACGATCAGCACAAAGCCCGTGCGCAGGGCGATTCTGGAGGCGAGAGACATGAGAAAGGCAGGCGGACCGAAAGCGACAGAGAGCGTAGCAGTGGCGCTATGCGCTGCCGCATGGCGCTTACATATCAGGGGCTTGGGTGAAGAATCTAGTGTTGCATCCGAGCTTCACCGCGTTATATTAGCGGACACAGGCCGATGCAGCCGGGGGGAGGAGCTGCGCGGTCGCCACGCGAGCGGTGCCTAGATGGGAGTGATGCCGAGGCTGTTCGGGCGCAGGAGCCAGCCACTGGTTGGCGTGGATATTTCCGCGTCCGCCATCAAGCTGGTGGAGCTGTCCGGTGACGAAGACGACCCGCAGGTCGTCGCCTTCGCGGTGGAGCCTTTACCTGAGGGCGCCATCATTGATCGACAGATCAGTGATCCCGATGCCTTGGCCAGCGCCCTCAAGCGCACGCTGTCGCGCGCCGGTACGAAGACGCGGCGCGTCGCCCTGGCCGTACCGGGCGCCTCGGTGATTTCCAAGGTCATCACCATGCCGGCCTCGCTCTCCGAGAACGATATGGAAGAGCAGATCGCCGTCGAGGCTGATCAGTACATTCCCTATCCGGTCGCCGAGGTCAGCCTGGACTTCGAGGTCATCGGCCCTTCGGAGAATGACCCTGACGCAGTGGACGTATTGCTGGCCGCCTGCCGTCGCGAGCACGTCGAGGCGCTGACCCAGGTTCTGGAGCTGGCCGAACTCGAGCCCGCCGTCGTCGACGCCGAACCCTTCGTGCTGGAGAACGCCTGCGACTATCTGCGTCGCCAGATGCCGGCGGAAGGCAGCGGCCATACCGTGGCGGTGATCGACATCGGCAACAGCGCCACGCATGTCAACGTGCTGCACGATGGCGACAGCGTCTTCTCGCGCGAACACAGCGTCGGTGGCCGCAACCTGACCGAGGAGATCATGCGCGCCTACGGCATGGACCTGGCGGAGGCGGCGCAGGCGAAGAAGGAGAACGCGCTGCCCGAGGACTATCGCGAATCGATCCTGATTCCCTTCTTCGACGAAGTCGCTCAGCTCGTGGATCGCAGCTTCCAGATGTTCTTTGCCTCGGGGCGTGTCAGCCAGCACATCGACCAGCTGCTGATCGCCGGTGGCTCGGCTTATCTGGAAGGCATCGTCGAGCATCTCGGCCAGCGCCTGCAGATCCCCGCCGAGCGCGCACGCCCGCTGACCGGCATGAAGGTGGCCCTGCGCAGCCGCTCCGCGAATCTGGAACGCAACGAGAGCGCGCTGCTGCTCGCCCTCGGTCTGGCCTCCCGAACCTTTGACCCGGTGCGCTAGCCTATGGCCACGCACATCAATCTTCTGGATTGGCGCACCGCGCGTCGCGAGCGCCGGCTCCAGGAATTCAAGAAGCAGATGATCGGTGCAGCCGTCCTCGGTGGCGCCGTCGCCTTGCTGTGGTGGATGCACGCCGGCTCGGTGCTCTCCGATCAGCAGGCGCGCAACAATCTGCTGCGTAGCGAGATCCAGCGGCTCGACCAGGAAATCAAGGAGATCTCGCAGCTCGAACAGGTCCAGCAGAATCTGTTGGCGCGCATGGAGGTCATCGATTCGCTGCAGGCTTCGCGTTCGGCGACCGTGCATTTCTTCGATCAGCTCGTGGAGACCCTCCCCGACGGCGTGCATTTGCAGAGACTTCAGCAGAACGATCAGGAAGTCACGATCGAGGGCATCGCCGAGTCGAACGCGCGCGTATCGAGCTACATGAAGAATCTGGACACGTCACGCTGGTTCGACAACCCGCGCCTGGTGGTCATCCGCAGCAACCAGCGCGAGAACGATCGAGTGCGCCAGTCCCAGTTCACGCTGCGGGTGCAGGTACTGCGCGATCCGCAGAGCGCGAATGAGGAGGGCGACGATGCAGATTGATCTGCGCCGCCGTTTCGAGGAGCTGCAGGGCCTGGATCTGCAGAATCCGGGCAGCTGGCCGGATTGGGTGCGGACAGCCGCCGCCGTGCTGCTGGCCACGGTGCTGATCGCCGGTAGCTACTGGTACCTCATCAAGGATCGCTACGTCGAGGCCGAGCGCGCCGCGCGTACCGAGCAGGAGCTGCGTAGCGAATTCGAGACCAAGCAGCGCCGCGCTGCCGCCCTCGACGCCTACCGCGCCCGCCTTGAGCAAATGGAACGCGACTTCGGCGCCATGCTGCGTCAGCTGCCCGGCAAGGCCGAGGTCGCGAACCTGCTCAATGACATTTCGCGCACGCGCAGCGCCAACAATCTGGACGAGGAGATCTTCGAGCCGCAGTCGGAGATCGTGCGTGACTTCTACGCCGAGCTGCCGAATCGCATCGTCGTCGTCGGCACCTTCCACGACATGGCGCGCTTCGTCTCGGATATCGCTGAGCTGTCGCGCATCGTGACCATCGAACAGGTGGAGATCTCGCGCACCGGTGGTGGCGGTGGCAACGACAGCGATGCGCCCACCGAGTTGCGCATGTCGGCTACAGCCAAGACCTACCGCTACCTTGATGACGACGAACTCGCCGCGCAGCGCAGCAGCGGCGCGCGCAGGGGGCGGCGATGAAGACGGCCCGACTGCTTCTGCCGCTCGCCGCGCTGTTTCTGGTGGCCTGCGACGACGGGCGTGAGGATCTGCGCGCCTATATCGACCGCATCAACGATCGGCCCGGGCGCGAGCTGGAACCGCTGCCCGAGCCGAAGCCTTACGAAAGCTTCGTCTATCGCGAGGCTGACCGCCGCGACCCCTTCGCACCGATTCGCCCCCAGCGCGAGGAGAGGCGTGGCGGGCTGCGCCCGGATCAGGACCGGCCGCGCGAGCCGCTGGAAGCCTATCCGCTGGACAGCCTGACGATGGTCGGCTTGATCGAGCGCGCGGGTACCCGTTTCGCGCTGCTCCGCGACCCAGAGAATAAGATTCACCGCGTATCCGTCGGCATGCACGCCGGCCAGAACTATGGCCGCATCACGGCCGTGACGCCCACCGAAACGCAGCTCGTCGAGATCGTTCCCGATGGCTTCGGCGGCTGGACCGAGCGCCCGGCCACGATCCCGCTCGCCGAGTAGAGAATCATGCAGGAGACCGATTCCATGTCCGGACAACTCATCATGCGGCACTTGCGCCGGGGGGCAGGCGGCCTGCTGCTGGCCGTGCTCGCCACCGCCGCGCCCGCTCAGTCCGAGCGCAGCATCGAGGCGATCGATCACGTCGCCCTCGACACCAATAGCGTGCGCATCACCCTTACCTTCGACGGCCCGGCGCCCGAGCCGAAGAGCTTCTTCGTCGAGGAACCGGCGCGGCTGTCCATCGATCTGCCGAATACTCGTCTTGGCGATCTGGGCCGCGTGCACCGCATCAATGTCGGTGACACGCGCTCGCTGGCGCTGGCCGAGGCCAGCGACCGGACGCGTGCGGTGCTTGAGTTGACCGCCGCGTTGCCCTATCAGATCACACGCGATGCCAATCAGCTCAATATTCTCGTCAATGCCGGAGAGAATCGGCAGGCCGTAACGAAGCCGGCGGGAGAACAGACAGCCGGCGCCGGTGGCGCCGAGCCGACCCGCGAGGCGGCGAAGCAGAAAGACGCTCCCGCAGGTCCGGCGATCCGCAACATCGATTTCCGCCGCGGCGAAGACGGTGCTGGACGGGTCATCGTTGACCTCACCCGCGCAGATGTCCGCATCGACAGCAGTGAATCGGAAGGCCGCATCATTGCGCGCTTCCGGGATGCCCGCGCCTCGTCCGAGCGCTACGAGCGCCTCGACGTGCTGGATTTCGCCACCCCCGTCAAGAGCATCGCACTGCGTCCGGATGGCAGCGACAGTGAGCTGGTCGTCACGCCCATCGCCGACGCGCGCTATGAGCAGATCGCCTATCAGGCCGGTCGTCGCTACACCATCGAGCTGAAGCCGCTCAGCGAGGCGGAGGAACGTGAGCGCGACGTTGCCGAGCCGGTCTACGAAGGCGAGCGCATCTCGCTGAGTTTTCAGGATGTCGAGGTCCGCTCGCTGCTGCAGATCATTGCGGATGTCGCTGAAACCAATCTGGTCGTCTCCGACAGCGTCGACGGCAGTATGACGCTGCGCCTGGAGAATGTGCCCTGGGATCAGGCGCTGGACATCGTTCTGCGTCAGCGCGGGCTTGGTATGCAGGAGCGCGGCAACGTCATGATGATCGCGCCTAACAGCGAGATCACCGAGCGCGCCTCGCAGGAGCGCGCCGCCCGGCGCGCCCGTGAAGAGCTGTCGCCGCTGCGTACCGAGGTCATCCAGGTCAACTACTCGCGCGCCGGCGATCTCGCCGGAATCATCCGCGAGGCCTCCGAGCAGCGCGAGGGTGGCGGTAACTCCGAGAACGATGTGCGCGAATCCGAGCTGCTCAGCCGGCGCGGCAAGATTACCGTCGACGAGCGTACCAACTCGCTGATCGTGCAGGAGGCGCGCGACAATCTCGCCGCGATTCGCCGCCTTGTCCAGCGCCTGGACGTGCCGGTGCGCCAGGTGCTCATCGAATCGCGCATCGCTATCGTCAACGACGATTTCGAGAAGAACCTCGGCGTGCAGGCCGGCTTCACGAGCATTGGCACGACGGGAGACGCCACGGTCGGCTTCAGCGGCTCGGGCAACGCCGCCAACACCGTAGTCAACGGCGGTGTTCCCGGCTTCGCCGATCGTCTGGGCGTGCGCCTGCCCATCGCCAGCCCCGCCGGCCAGTTTGGCGTTGCCGTGCTGGGTAGCGACTTCCTCGTCGATCTGGAGCTGTCGGCCATGCAGTCCGAAGGTCGCGGTGAGCTGGTCTCGACGCCGCGTGTCGTGACGGCCGACCGCAGCGAGGCGGTCATCAAGCAGGGCCTGCAGATTCCGATCACCACGCGCAGCCAGCAGGACGCCGAGTCGACCACTACGGAGTTCGTCGACGCGCTGCTTGAGCTGCGCGTCACGCCCGAGATCACTCCGGACGACGGCGTTTTCCTGAATTTGCTGGTGACGCGCAATGAGCCCGATTTCACGCAGGTGAACGCCGACGGCAATCCGGCCATCGCCACGCGCGAAGTCGGCACGCGCGTTCTGGTGCGCACCGGTGAAACCCTTGTGCTCGGCGGTGCCTATGAGTCGGAAACCACCGAGACGGTGACCAAGGTGCCGTTGCTCGGCGATATACCGATCATCGGTCGGCTGTTCCGCAGCGACTCGAGCATGAACAGTCAGCGCGAGCTGCTGGTCTTCGTGACGCCGAAGATCCTCAAGGAAGGCCTCGATATCGGCGGCGAGTGATTCCGGGGCCGGTCGCCGACTGGCGACCGGCCGGGCCGATATACTGCGCCCCCCTTGTATCGGGGAAGCTTGCTTCCCGCCTACCGTGAGCGTTCGCCCGCCCTTCAGGCTCCTGCAGCGACGCCGGCCGCGCAGCGAGCGGCCCGCCGCTCCCGCGTGCAGTGGCCGCATCTTCCTCGTCGGGCCCATGGGGTCCGGCAAGACGACGCTGGGCCGTCGACTCGCTTCGCTGCTGGGTATGGATTTCGTCGACAGCGACCACGAGATCGAGCGTCGTACCGGTGTCGATATCCCCTTCATCTTCGAGAAGGAGGGGGAGGCCGGCTTCCGGCGGCGCGAGCACGACATCCTCCAGGAACTTGCCGGCCGCGATGGCGTCGTGGTCGCCACTGGCGGCGGCGCGGTGCTGGACGCCGCGACGCGCGCTCGATTGCAGAAGGCCGGCCACGTCATCTATCTGCACGCCAGCGTCGACCAGCAGCTGCGCCGTACCGCGCGCAGCCGCCACCGCCCGCTGTTGCGCTCCGGCGACCGTCGCGCCATCCTCGCGCGGCTGCTCGCCGAGCGCGATCCGCTCTACCGCGAGACGGCTCACCGTATCGTTGCCACGGACGGGCGCAACACGCGCGCGCTCGCCCACGAGATCCATCGCAGCCTTATGCAGGAGAAGTCCGCGCCGTGACCGCAACCGCCCGACGTCTGCCCCCTCGTCAGCTGCAGGTCGAGCTGGGCGCGCGCACTTATCCCATCCGCATTGGTAGCGGGCTGATCGCCGACGCGGGTGCCTGGCGCGAGCTGCACGACCGCCCCGTGCGCCTGCTCAGCGACGAGGAAGTGGCGCGGCATTGGCTGAAGTCGGTGGTCGCGCAGCGCGACATCGCCCCGGAGCACACGCGCATCGTGCCGTCGGGCGAGGGCACCAAGACCATGCAGCAGGTGGAGGCCTGCCTCGACTGGCTGCTGGAGACGCGGATGCCGCGCGACGGCGTGCTGATTGCCCTCGGCGGCGGTGTTATCGGCGATCTTGCCGGTTTCGTGGCGGCGATCTATCAGCGCGGCATCGATTTCGTGCAGGTGCCGACGACGCTGCTGGCGCAGGTCGACTCCAGCGTCGGCGGCAAGACCGGCGTCAATCATGCGCTTGGCAAGAATCTCATCGGTGCCTTTCACCAGCCGCGGCTGGTGCTGGCCGACTGCGAGACACTTTCCACCTTGCCCGCCCGCGAGCTCAGCGCGGGTCTTGCCGAAGTCATCAAGTACGGCATGCTGGGCGACGCGGACTTCTTTGCCTGGTTGGAGGACAACATGGCCAAGCTGCGCGCCCTGGATGCGCAGCGTGTCATGGACGTCATCGAGCGCTGCTGCACGATGAAGGCTCAGGTCGTGGTTGCCGATGAACGAGAATCCGGGCGTCGCGCCCTGCTCAACCTGGGCCACACTTTCGCCCACGCCATCGAGACCCACACTGAATACGCGCGCTATTTGCATGGCGAGGCGGTGGGTATCGGCCTGGTCATGGCTGCAGGGCTGTCGCGCCGGCTGGGCTGGCTGAGCGCGAGCGAGGTCGAGCGCGTGCAGGCATTGGTGGCAGCCGCCGGTTTGCCCAGCACCGTCCCGGAGGACATGACACCGGCGGATTTCATGCGCCACATGGCACACGACAAGAAGGTGGTTTCCGGCCGGCTTCGCTTCGTGCTGCTGCGGCGGCTGGGCGAGGCGCTGGTCACCGGCGATGTGCCGGCGGAGCAGCTTTCGCGGCTGCTGGCCGAGTACTGCACGGCGACGGATTCGGCCTGATGGCCGTCGTGGCCTGGGCGGCCGACCCGGCGCGCAGCCGTGGCCGGCATTACGCCGAGCCGGCGCCGTCGGGGCGCAGCGAGTACCAGCGCGACCGCGACCGCATCGTGCACAGTGGCGCCTTCCGCCGGCTGGAGTACAAGACCCAGGTATTTCTCAACCACGAAGGCGACTGGTTCCGGACGCGGCTGACGCATTCGCTGGAAGTCGCGCAGATCGCGCGCTCGCTCGCGCGCTCGCTGACGCTGGACGAGGATCTGGTGGAGGCGATCTGCCTGGCGCACGACCTCGGCCATACCCCCTTCGGCCACGCCGGTCAGGACGCGCTCAATGCCTGCATGAAGGACCTCGGCGGCTTCGAGCACAACCTGCAATCGCTGCGCGTGGTCGACGAGCTGGAAGACAAGTACGCCGACTTCCGTGGCCTGAATCTCACCTTCGAGACGCGCGAGGGCATCCTCAAGCATTGCTCGCGCGCGCGCGCCGCCGAGCTGGGTGCGCTCGGCGAGCGCTTCCTGAACGGTACGCAGCCGGGCATGGAGGCGCAGCTCGCCAATCTGGCGGACGAGATCGCCTACAACAACCACGACATCGACGACGGCATCCGCGCCGGCTTGATCAGCCTGGACGAGTTGGAGGCGCTGCCGTTGGTGGCGGAGCCGCTACGCGAGGTGCGCCGCCTGCATCCGCAGGCCAGCGACCGCCAGCGGCGGCACGAAGTCATCCGGCGCCTGATCACGATTCTTGTCGACGACCTGCGCGCCACCACCGAGGCGCGCCTGGCCACGGCTGCGCCGGACTCGCCGGAAGCCGTGCGCGCTCAGTCGCGCCCGATGGTGGCCTTCTCCGACGCCATGCGCACGCAGGCCACCGAACTCAAGCGCTTCCTCTACACCCGCGTCTATCGCCACCACCGCGTTTACCGCATGACGCGCAAGGCCCAGCGCGTCATCCGCGAGCTCTTCGAGGCGCTGGTGGACGATCCGCTGCTGCTGCCGCCCGAGTTCCAGGCCGTGGCTGCGGCCGGCCGCGAGGCCGAGGGCGAGGCCGGCGTGGCGCGGGCCGTAGCCGACTATATCGCCGGCATGACCGACCGTTACGCGCTGCATGTCCACGGCAGCTTGTTCAACCTCCGGCAGGTGGATTGAAAAAGCGCGATAATAGCGACTTGCGCTAGCGATCAAAGGGCCGCTTTTCCTTGACACAAAAGGCTTGCTGATCGATAGTCGCCGGTCGCGCTGCGGCGAATTCCGACGTCTGACCCCGAGAACAGGCGCCCATCTGGAACAGGTGGCGCGTCACGGGGGAGTGTCGCCGCAGCCTCCATGCGCCTCCACCATGGATTGCTTATGTCGATGCAGCTCCCCGCTTCCGGCCTGTACCGCCCGGCCTTCGAGCATGACAACTGCGGCTTCGGCCTGATTGCCAATATGGATGGCAAGGCCAGCCATTGGCTGGTTCAGACCGCCGTTACCGCCCTGGCGCGCATGACGCACCGCGGCGCCATTGCCGCCGACGGCAAGACCGGCGACGGCTGCGGCCTGCTCATGAAGAAGCCGGACGCCTTCCTGCGCGCGGAAGCCGACAGGCTCGGCTTCGCCCTCGGCGAGCTGTATGCCGCCGGCAACGTCTTCCTGTCCAACGACACCGCCGAACAGAGCGCCCAGCGCGAGGCCATCGAGGCCGGCTGCGTGCGTCACGGCCTGCGCGTCGCCGGCTGGCGCACGGTGCCTACCGATTCCAGTGTCTGCGGCGAGGAGGCGCTGTCGACGCTGCCCGCCATCGAGCAGGTCTTCGTCGTGCCCGAGGGCGCCGCGCTGGATGCGCGCGCTTTCGAGATCCGCCTGTTCAAGGCGCGGCGCAATGCCGAGAAGCGCATCAGCGAGAACGGCAACGAAGATTTCTACATCACGCATCTGTCGTCGCATTCGCTGGTCTACAAGGGGCTGGTGATGCCGGAGCATCTGCCGGCCTTCTACCAGGATCTGTCGAATCCGGAGCTGGCCTCGGCCATCTGCGTTTTCCATCAGCGCTTCTCGACCAACACCATGCCGCGCTGGAATCTGGCGCAGCCCTTCCGCTTCCTCGCCCACAACGGCGAGATCAACACCATCCAGGGCAACCGCAAGTGGGCGGTGGCGCGCGCCAAGAAGTTCGCCTGCGAGGCGCTGGGCGACATCGAGGAGATCACGCCGCTGGTCGGCCAGCACGGCTCGGACTCCGAGTCGCTGGACCACATGCTGGAAGTGCTGCTCGCCGGCGGCAAGGACATCTTTGCCGCCATGCGCGCACTGATCCCGCCGGCCTGGCAGAACGTCGAGCATCTCGACCCGGATGTGCGCGCCTTCTTCGAGTACAGCTCGATGAATCTCGAGCCCTGGGACGGGCCGGCCGGTGTTGTGCTGACCGATGGTCGCTACGCGGCCTGCTGCCTGGACCGGAACGGTCTCCGCCCGGCGCGCTATGTACTGACCAAGGACCGCCACATCACGCTGGCCTCG
Organism: Algiphilus aromaticivorans DG1253; assembly: GCF_000733765.1. Lineage (NCBI taxonomy): Bacteria > Pseudomonadati > Pseudomonadota > Gammaproteobacteria > Nevskiales > Algiphilaceae > Algiphilus > Algiphilus aromaticivorans. The sequence goes on from NZ_JPOG01000001.1 coordinate 3,395,385, forward strand.
GAGGTCGGGGTCTGGGACTACAAGCCCGAGGATGTGCTGGAGAAGGGCCGCCTGCGTCCGGGCCAGATGATCGCCGTCGATACCAGCAACGGCGAGATCCTGCAGCCGGCTGACATCGACGCGAAGCTGGCCGAGCGTGCGCCCTACAAGAGCTGGCTGAAGAACAGCGTGCAGCGGCTGCAGGCGCGGCTGACCGAGAGCCCCGAGATGCTGGACCGCATCGGTGCCGATTCGGTGGCGATCTACCAGAAGCTCTTCAACCTCAGCTACGAGGAGCGCGAGCAGGTGCTGCGCGTGCTGGCCGAGGCCGGCGCCGAAGCCATCGGTTCGATGGGCGATGACACGCCCATGGCCGTGCTGTCGCAGCAGCAGCGCTCGCTCTACGACTACTTCCGGCAGGTCTTCGCCCAGGTCACCAACCCGGCCATCGACCCGCTGCGCGAGCAGATCGTCATGTCCCTGGAGTGCCAGCTGGGCGCCGAAAGCGGGGTCTTCGACGAGACCGCCGAGGGGGCTTCGCGCCTGCTCGTCGACTCGCCGGTGCTGTCCGAAGGCAAGTTCAAGCAGATGCTGGCGCTGGGTGCCGAGAACCCCGACTACGCACATCAGGTCATCGACCTGAACTACGATCCGGCCGAGACGAAGCTCCAGGCCGCCGTCGAGGCGGTCTGCGAGCGCGCCGTCTCCGCCGTGCGCGCCGGCAAGGTCATCCTGGTGCTGTCGGATCGCGGTGTGGCGCGTGACAAGCTGCCCATCCACGCGCTGCTGGCCACCGGCGCGGTGCAGAACCGCCTGATCAACGAGGGCCTGCGCACGGACTGCAATCTCATCATCGAGACGGCCACCGCGCGCGACCCGCACCACTTCGCCTGCCTCATCGGCTACGGCGCGTCCTGCGTCTATCCCTATCTGGCCTACGCCACGCTCTACGATCTGCGCGGCCGCGGTCAGATCCCCGGGCGCGAGGACGTCGATCTGGCGCGCGCCTATCGCAAGGGCATCAACAAGGGCCTCTACAAGATCATGTCGAAGATGGGCATCTCGACGGTAGCGAGCTACCGCGGCGCCCAGCTTTTCGAGATCGTGGGCCTGGGCAGCGAGGTGGTGGATCTGTGCTTCACGGATTCCATCTCGCGCATCGAGGGTGCGCGCTTCTCCGACCTCGAGAAGGACCAGCAGCACCTGGCCTGGCGCGCCTGGAACCCGCGCAAGCGCATTGACCAGGGCGGCCAGTACAAGTTCGTGCACGACAAGGAGTACCACGCCTACAACCCGGACGTGGTCTCGGTGCTGCACCAGGCCGTGCAGAACAGCGATGTCGAGAAGTACCGCGAGTTCGCCGATCTGGTGAACCATCGCCCGGTGGCGACGGTGCGCGACCTGCTCAAGCTGAAGCTGGCCGATGAGCCGCTGCCGATGACGGAGATCGAATCGGTGGAGCGCATCTTCACGCGCTTCGACTCCGCCGGCATGAGCCTGGGCGCATTGTCGCCCGAGGCGCACGAGGCGCTGGCGGTGGCGATGAACCGCATCGGTGGCCGCAGCAACTCGGGCGAGGGTGGCGAGGATCCGGAGCGCTACGGCACCGAGAAGACCTCCAAGATCAAGCAGGTGGCCTCCGGCCGCTTCGGCGTGACGCCGCACTATCTGGTCAACGCCGAGGTTATCCAGATCAAGGTCGCGCAGGGCGCCAAGCCCGGCGAGGGCGGCCAGCTGCCCGGCGACAAGGTGGACGCGCGCATCGCCAAGCTGCGCTTCTCCATGCCGGGCGTCGCACTGATCAGCCCGCCGCCGCACCACGACATCTATTCCATCGAGGATCTGGCCCAGCTCATCTTCGACCTCAAGCAGGTCAATCCCGAGGCCATGGTCTCGGTGAAGCTGGTGTCGGGTCCGGGCGTGGGCACCATCGCGGCCGGTGTGGCCAAGGCCTACGCCGACTTCATCACGATCTCCGGCTACGACGGCGGCACCGGCGCGTCGCCGTTGACCTCGGTCAAGTACGCCGGTACGCCCTGGGAGCTCGGCCTGGCCGAGACGCACCAGACGCTGCGCATGAACAATCTGCGCGAGAAAGTGCGCGTGCAGACCGACGGCGGACTGAAGACCGGCCTGGACGTGGTCAAGGCCGCAATCCTGGGCGCGGAGAGCTTCGGCTTCGGCACCGCACCCATGGTGGCGCTGGGCTGCAAGTATCTGCGCATCTGCCACCTCAACAACTGCGCCACCGGCGTCGCCACGCAGAACAAGGTATTGCGCCTGCAGCACTTCATCGGCCTGCCGGAGATGGTGGAGAACTACTTCCGCTTCGTCGCCGAGGAAACGCGCGAGTGGCTCGCCAAGCTGGGTGTGCCGACCATCGAGGCGCTGATCGGTCGCACCGATCTGCTCGAGATCCTGCCCGGCGAGACCGACAAGCAGCGTCATCTCAACCTGCAGCCGATTCTGGACGCGGCCGGCATGGTTGCGGAGAGCGGTCACTACTGCACGGGCCCGAACCCGCCCTTCGACCGCGGCGAGCTGGCCGAGGAAATGGTGCGCGCGACCAAGCCGGCCATCGAGGCCGGCACCGGTGGCGAGTTCAGCTTCGAGGTGAAGAACAACAACCGCTCCATCGGTGCCCGCGTCTCGGGCGAGATCGCCCGGCACTGGGGCAACCAGGGCATGGCCGAGAACCCCATCACGCTACGCCTGACCGGCACGGCCGGGCAGAGCTTCGGCGTCTGGAACGCCGGCGGCCTGCATCTGGAGCTGGACGGCGACGCCAATGACTACGTCGGCAAGGGCATGACCGGCGGCCGCATCGTCATCCGGCCGCCGGCGGGTTCGAGCTTCGACACCCGCAAGACCGCCATCGTCGGCAACACCTGCCTCTACGGCGCCACCGGCGGCAAGCTCTTCGCGGCCGGCATGGCCGGCGAGCGCTTCGCCGTGCGCAACTCCGGGGCGACCGCTGTTGTCGAGTCTTTGGGCGACCACGGCTGCGAGTACATGACCGGCGGCGTCGTCGCCGTGCTCGGCGGCGTCGGCGTCAACTTCGGTGCCGGCATGACGGGCGGCTTCGCCTACATCCTCGACGAGGAGCGCACCTTCGTCGATCAGTACAACCACGAGCTGATCGATATCCATCGCATCGTTGCCGAGCACATGGAAGCGCATCAGCACTATCTGAAGGCGCTGATCGAGGAGTTCGTCGCGGCCACCGGCTCCAGCTGGGGCCAGACGGTGCTGGACGACTGGCGCGACTTCCTCGGCCGCTTCTGGCTGGTCAAGCCCAAGGCGCTGGAATTGACCGAGCTCTTCAACACGGTCAAGGCCGCCGCCTGACGGACCCCCTATGAGTACGAAGAACACGCTGCAATTCCTCGACGTCCCGCGGACCGATCCGGACAAGCTGCCGGTCGAAGTGCGCGTGGAAGACTATCGCGAGATCTATGGTGGCTACGACGAGGAGCACGCCAAGTCGCAGGCCGGGCGCTGCCTGGACTGCGGCAATCCCTACTGCGAGTGGAAGTGCCCGGTGCACAACTACATCCCGCAGTGGCTCAAGCTGGTCGAGGAGGGCAATCTCTTCGCGGCTGCCGAGCTGTCGCATGCCACCAACTCGCTGCCCGAGATCTGCGGCCGCGTCTGCCCGCAGGACCGGCTCTGCGAGGGCGCCTGCACGCTGAACGACGGCTTCGGCGCGGTGACCATCGGCTCGGTGGAGAAGTACATCACCGACGAGGCCTACAAGCAGGGCTGGCGGCCGGACATGTCCAAGGTCAAGCCCACCGGCAAGCGCGTCGCCGTCGTCGGCGCCGGTCCGGCCGGTCTCGGCTGCGCCGACGTGCTCGCCCGCAACGGGGTACAGGCCGTGGTCTACGACCGCTACCCGGAGATCGGCGGCCTGCTGACCTTCGGCATCCCGCCCTTCAAGCTGGAGAAGGAGGTCGTGCACAAGCGGCGCGAGATCCTGGAGTACATGGGCGTGGAGTTCCGCCTGGGCGTGGATGTCGGTACCGACATCTCGATGCAGGAGCTGCTCGACCAGTACGACTCGGTCTTCCTCGGCACCGGCACCTACACCTACATGAAGGGCGGCTTCCCGGGCGAGGATCTGCCCGGCGTCTATGACGCGCTGCCCTTTTTGGTCTCCAACATCAACCGCCAGCTCGGCTTCGAGAAGTCGCCTTCCGACTGGATCAGCATGGAAGGCCGGCGCGTCGCCGTGCTCGGCGGCGGTGATACGGCCATGGACTGCACACGCAGTTCCATTCGCCAGGGCGCCGACGAGGTCTACTGCGTCTATCGCCGCGACGAGCAGAACATGCCCGGCTCGCGGCGCGAGGTGGCCAACGCCAAGGAAGAGGGCGTGGAGTTCCTCTTCAACCGTCAGCCCATCGAGATTGTCGGCGACGACCGCGTCGAGGGTGTGCGCGTAGTCGAGACGCGCCTCGGCGCGCCGGACAACCGCGGCCGCCGCCGGCCGGAGCCGGTGCCCGGCTCGGAGTCGGTGATCGAGTGCGACAACGTCATCATCGCCTTCGGGTTCCGGCCGAGCCCCGGCGACTGGCTGGCCGAGCACAACATCGCCCAGCACGAGGACGGCCGCATCTTCGTCGGCACCGGCAAGAACGGCAGCGTCGCCTATCAGACGACGAATCCGAAGATCTTCGCCGGCGGCGACATGGTGCGCGGCTCCGATCTCGTCGTGACCGCCGTCTTCGAGGGCCGCGGCGCTGCCGAGGGCATCCTCGAGACGCTCGGGGTCTGAGCGCCGGCGTGCAGCGCGATCCGGCCGGATGGGGGGCGGCGCTGGCCGCCGTTGCCATCTGGACCGGCTTCATTCTGGTCACGCGTTATTCGGAGCGCGGCACGCTGCTGCCCACCGATCTTGCGGCGCTGCGATTCTTCGGCGCCGCCATCGTCATGGCGCCCTGGCTGTGGAAGTACCGCGCGCGCATGCCGGCCTGGCCGAAGATGCTGCTGCTGGCGCTCTGCGGCGGGCTCGGTTACGCACTCTTCGCCTATCACGCCTTCCAGCTCGCGCCGGCCGCGCACGCCGCCGTGCTGCTGCCCGGCATGATGCCCTTCCTGGTGGCGCTGGTCGCCATCGTGGTGCTGGGAGAGAAGCCCGGGCCGATGCGCGCCGTTGGTCTCGCCATCATCGGCGCCGGCATGGTCTGCGTCGGTATCGAAGGCATCGCCCCCTCGCTCGGGACCGGGGCGACCTGGCAGGGTGATCTGCTTTTCGTCGCGGCCTCACTGAGCTGGTCGATCTTCACCGTGCTGCTGCGGCGCTGGCAGATCCAGCCCTGGGATGCCGTCGCGATCACTGCCTGCGTGTCCGCGTTGATCTACCTGCCGCTGTGGCTGCTCGTGCTGCCCAGCGCGATTGCTGAGGCGCCGTGGCGCGAGATCGCGCTGCAGGGCGGCTATCAGGGCTTTCTCGCTGTCATTGTGGCCATGGTGCTCTTCGCCCGCGCTGTGGTGGGTATCGGTGCCACGCGGATGGGGGTTCTGATGGCGCTGGTGCCAGCGGCCGGCGCGCTGCTCGCCGTGCCCGTGCTGGGCGAGCCATTGACGCTGCTCGCCGGCGCCGGCGTGCTACTTGCCAGCAGTGGTGCCATCATCGCCGCCCGCGGCCCCACCGTCGCCGCCAACCGATAGGCGCTCCGAATGCCCGAGATCCAGCTCACCCCCACCCAGGCCCGCGTACTCGCCTGTCTCGCCGAGAAGGCCGTGACCACGCCGGCCTACTACCCGATGACGGTCAACGGGGTCATGGCGGCGGCCAACCAGAAATCCAATCGTTACCCGGTCATGAGTCTGCGTGAGGCCGAGGTCGGCGGTGCGCTGGCGGATCTGGAAACAATGAAGCTCGTCAGTCGCGACGATGACAGCGGCCGCGTGCCGAAGTGGCGCCAGCGCTTCGAGCACGAGACGCTGCTACCGAAACCTGTCCTCGCCGTGCTTGTGGCCCTGATGCTGCGCGGTCCGCAGACCATCGCCGAGCTCAAGACCCGCGCCGAGCCGCTGGGCGGGCCAGCCGACAACGACGGCGTGCAGGCAGCCCTGGAGCGCATGGCCGACCGTGCCGATCCCTTTGTCATGGAGCTGCCACGCGCGGCCGGCCAGTCCGCCACGCGCTGGGCGCATCTCCTCTGCGGCGAGCCCGAGATTCCGGAGGCGGCGCCGGCCCCGGCGCGCAGCGGCGGCCAGCAGCAGGCGCTTGCCGAGTTGACGGAGCGAGTGGAGATCCTGGAGCGTCAGGTTGCCGAGCTGCGCAGCGCCCTTGGTGTCTCGGATAACGGTGTCTCCGATAGCGGAGGTGCATGATACGGGGACCTTTGATGCGGAGCCCCCCATGAAGCTCGCCGTGCGCTCCGAGGTCGCCTACCGCAGCGATCGCGGCTATCCCTGCACCTATGTCTTCAATCTGGCGGCCGCGAATATCAATGCGCAGCAGGTCGAAGATGAATCTCTGCTTGTCGACCCCGATGTCTCGCGCGATCACTACGAGACGGACAGCCTCGGCAATCGTCTGACGCGCTGCCAGCTCGCCGACGGCGGCAGCCTGTCGGTGCAGTACGAGGCCGTCGTCTCCGTTACGCATAGCAGTGGCATCGTCGCGGACATCGAGGAAGTGCCGCCCGGACGACTGCCGCTGTCGATCCTGCCCTACACCTACCCCAGTCGCTATTGCCAAAGCGATCGCCTCATGCGCATGGCGCAGAGCGAGTTCGGCCGGATGGAGCCCGGATTCACTCGTGTGCTCGCCATCTGCGACTGGATCTACCGGCGCGTGGACTATCTGTCGGGCACCACCAATGCACACACCTCGGCCTTTGAGACGGCGACCGAGCGCCAGGGCGTCTGCCGCGATTTCGCGCATCTGGGTATCGCCTTCTGCCGTGCCCTGAACATCCCGGCGCGCTTCGTATCGGCCTATGCGCTGGAGCTGCAGCCGCAGGATTTTCACGCTGTCTTCGAGGCCTATCTGGGCGGCCGCTGGTGGCTCTTCGATCCCACGCGACTGGTGCCGCTGGATGGCCTGGTGCGCATTGGCACTGGCCGCGATGCCGCCGACATCGCCTTCGCCACCATCTGGGGCGTGGCCGAGACGACGATGCAGTCCGTCAGCGTGCGGCGCCTCGACGGCGAGCGCAGCGAATGGGATGGCAGCCCGGTTTCGGTCGACGTCACGCCCCACCGCGGCGCCTAAAGAGAACGTTGCCGAAGGCGACGCTTGCGCCCCTCGCCCGCGCAAGCGGGAGAGGGGAGGACCACCCGCGGCAGCGGGTGGTGGGGAGAGGGCGGTTGCGTGTGTCGGTTTTTGTCCTGACGGCTGCGCGCGTCTTAGCCGTTAAACCACTGCTGGAAGGGGCGCGGCCCGGCCGGCATCATGCGCGGAAATGGGCAGGCTCAGGGCACCGGAGCATTCATGGCCATCCGCATCGTCAGACTGGGCAGCGAGCGTCTCGCCGACGAAGGGCTGCGAATCGGCGCGGTACGTCGCCCGCCGCGCGGCGTGCCCAAGGCCGAGTACAGCGCGCGCGATATCTACGACGCTTGGTTCCCTACGCTTGCCCCCAGCGAAGAACTGCTGAAGGCTTTCGCGCCCATCGACCCGAAGGACTGGAAGACATTCAGCCGGCGCTACCGCAAGGAGATGAAAGCGTCCGACGCGCGTCACGCCATCGCGCTGCTCGCGGTGCTGTCGCAGCAGACGCACCTGTCGGTCGGCTGTTACTGCGCCGACGAGAGCCTCTGCCACCGTTCGATCCTGCGCGAGCTGCTGGCAGCGCAGGGCGCTGTTCTTCGATAGCGCTCAAGGGCTCGATCGTCTGCAACGCTGATCGGATCAAGGCAGAATCGCTGGCGACGGTTCGATAGCTGCTTGGTGGTGGAAAGACCAAGCCGCCAATGGAACGAGCCGTACCGAATCCTGCATGGATGCAAGGGGGCAGTAATGGGGGGCAAGTACTTTTCGGTCGTGGCCCTGGTGATGCTGTTGGCATCCATGGTGGTTCAGGCGCAGCCGGAACTCAGCTACAACTATCTCGACGCTCGCTATCGGATGCAGGACGAGACGCTCGACGATGGCAGGGAGATCGACGCCGAGGGCTATTCGGTGGAGGGTTCGGCGCTACTGAGCGAGCGCCTTTTCGCGGTAGCGTCCTTTGGCGAGATTCTTACCGACCCGATCCCCAACGGCGGCGGCAGCGTGGAGATCGAGCTGGAAAGCCTGACGCTGGGGCTGGGTCTGCGCCAGCGGCTGGCTGAGCGTCTGGATCTGAATCTCGGCGTCGCTTACCGCCGGTCGCGTGTCGAGGCCGCACAGGGCGCGATGCGCGAAAGCGATTCCGACAGCGGCCATGTCCTGATTGCCGGCCTGCGCGCTCTGCCGCAGCCGTGGCTGGAAATCGAAGCGAGTGTCGGCCGTAGCGAGATATTCGACGACACCTCCACGACTTTCGCGCTCGGCGCGCTCGTCGAGATCGTGCCGCGCTTCCAGCTCGGCGCTACCTATTTGCGCTCCAGCGACGTGGACGGCATCTCTTTGGGTGGGCGCATCGGCTTCTAGCTCTTCGCGGCGACACAGCCGGCAATCAGCTCGAAGGAACGCAGCCGCGCGTCGGGGTCATAGATGTCGGAGACCACCATCAGTTCGTCGGCGCCGGTCTCCTTCGCCAGCGCGTCGATGCCTGCGCGCACGGTCTCGGGCGAGCCGATGATGCTGCGCGCCAGCATGTGCTGGGCGTGCTCTTTCTCGCCCTGCGTCCAGTAGCTGTCGATATCGTCGATGGGCGGGCGGCTGCGGCTGCGCGCGCCGCGCAGCAGGTCGGCGAAGCTCATCTGCTGGGTGGTCGCCAGCTTCCGGGCTTCGGCGTCGCTGTCGGCGGCGACGATGTTGACCCCGACCACGGCGTAGGGCTCGGCCAGCTGCGCGGAGGGCTTGAAGCGGGCGCGGTAGATCTCCAGCGCGCGCAGCAGCGCGTCGGGGGCGAAATGCGAGGCGAAGGCGTAGGGCAGGCCCAGCTCGGCGGCGAGTTGGGCGCCGAAGGTGCTGGAGCCGAGGATCCAGATCGGCACCTGCGTGCCAGCCGCCGGCACGGCCTGCACCGGATCCTGTGCGGCATCCGAGGCGAAATAGCGCTGCAGCTCGGCGACATCGCGCGGGAAGTCGTGCGCCGAGCTGGGTGAGCGGCGCAGCGCGCGCAGTGTCTCCGGCCCGGTTCCGGGTGCGCGCCCCAGGCCGAGCTCGATGCGGCCAGGGAACAGATGCGCCAGCGTGCCGAACTGCTCGGCCACCACCAGCGGCGCGTGGTTGGGCAGCATGATGCCGCCGGCGCCGACGCGAATGTGCTGCGTACCGGCGGCAACGTGCTGGATCACGAGCGAAGTTGCCGCGCTGGCGATGCCCGGCATGTTGTGATGCTCGGCGAACCAGATGCGTTGATAGCCCCAGCCCTCGGCATGCCGCGCCAGCCGGCGTGCATTGTCCAGCGCATCGCGTGCGTCGAGGCCTTCGCGGATGCGGGCGAGGTCGAGGATGGAGAGGCGGGTCATGATGTCTCCGAGTCGCGTGGTACGTGGTCAGTCGGATTCAATGGTCCGCAGACCGCGCATCTGCGATGGCCTGCTCAATGGCAAGCGCCTCTTCTTCGCGCATGTGGCCGCTGAAGCGCCGGAGGCGATCGCCGACCAGGGGTTGTGTTGGTTTGGAGCCCAGTTCCAATTGCGCGCCGCGGCGCATCAACTTGAGCGCCGCCTTGTTGAGCGAGAGCCCCTCGCGCGCTGCCAGCTGGCGAAGGCTGTGCTCCAACTTCCCGTCGAGGCCTCGTAGTGTCAGCTGCATGGGAAACGCTACTCGTCTAAGGCATCCCGCAGACCGAGATGCTCGTGAAAGGGCTGAAAATCTCGGTCATTGTGGAGCAGGGGCACGTCGTGCGTCAGGCACCAGGTGGCGATGAGCGTGTCGATGGTCTTGCGCACGGTGACGCCGCGGCTGCGAAGCAAGCGGAAATGATCGGCAGCCCGCATGGCGATCTCGGCGCCGCCGATGGTCACGATATCGAGCCGCTGCAGATGCCGGACTGCAGCGCGGAAGTCGTGCTCATGCCGGAAGCCCTGCAGCACCTCGGTCAGTATCAGATCGCCGATCATCACCGGCCGCTGTCCCAGCTGCGCGTGCAGGAAGTCGCTGGGCGAATTGCTGCGGCCGGTGAAGTAGTCGATCCAGACGCTGGAATCGACGAGCATCACGCGTCGCGCCGCATGGCCTCAAGATCACCCTCCCACTGCAGCCTGCCGCGCAGTGCGCGCAGCTGCTCCTGCTCGCGCAGCTTGAGCAGCGCGCGCAGGCCGGCTTCGACGGCCTCGCGCTTGGTGCGCAGGCCCGTGCGCTGCATCACCTGCGCCATCAGCTCGTCATCAATCACGATATTGGTACGCATGATGTGTACGATACGCCATTCCCATACACAGAATAGGCGCAGCGGGCGCCGATTAACAAGCCCGCAGACCGCGCACGAGCCAGCCCCCGCATGACCCGCTCCACCCGCAGCCAATTCCACCAGCTCCTGCGCGAGGCCGAGGAGAGCCTGTCCGTGCGCGACGCGCGTCGCCTGCATGGCAAGGCGCGCAAGCTGCGCGGCGGCGACAGCCAGCCGCTCATCAAGGAGCTCAACGCCGCCAGGCAGCGCACGGAGCAGCGCCTGCGGCGCCTCCCGGCCAATCTCAACTATCCGCCGGAGCTGCCGGTGGTGGCTGCGCGCGAGGAGCTGCTGACGGCAATTCGCGAGCATCAGGTCATCGTCGTCTGCGGTGATACCGGCTCGGGCAAATCCACGCAGCTGCCCAAGCTCTGCCTGGAGGCCGGCCGCGGCCGGCGCGGGCTGATCGGCCACACCCAGCCGCGGCGTGTAGCGGCGCGGGCGCTGGCCAATCGCGTCGCCGCCGAGCTGGACAGCCGGCCCGGCGAGGCCATCGGCTTCGAGACCCGCTTCGAGAAACAGCTGGCTGACGACGGTGGCCTGATCAAGCTGATGACCGACGGCATCCTGCTCAACGAGCTGAGCCGCGACCGCGACCTCACCGCCTACGACACACTGATCATCGACGAGGCGCATGAGCGCAGCCTCAACATCGACTTCCTGCTCGGCTATCTCAAGCGCCTGCTTGCCAAGCGGCCCGATCTCAAGCTGATCATCACCTCGGCGACGCTCGACCCGGAGCGTCTCAGCCAGCACTTCGACGAGGCGCCCATCCTGCGGGTGGAAGGTCGCAGCTACCCCATCCGCATCGACTATGCCCCGCCGGCCCACGACGATACGGCCGTGGCAGTCGCCGACGCCATCGACCGCCTCTGGTCGCGCCGCCCGGACGGGGACGCGCTGGTCTTCCTGCCCGGCGAGCGCGAGATCCGCGAGGCCGCGCGCGTGCTGCGCGGCCGGCGCAAGGATGCCGAGGTGCTGCCGCTCTACGCCCGGCTGGGCGCACGGGCGCAGGATGCCGTCTTCAGCAAGGCCAGCAAGCCGCGCATCGTGCTGGCGACCAATGTCGCGGAAACCTCGCTGACCGTGCCCGGCATTCGCTATGTCGTCGACACCGGCACGGCGCGCGTGGCGCGTTTCCAGCCGCGCTCAGGCGTGCAGTCGCTGAAGGTCGAGCCCATCAGCCAGGCCGCAGCCGATCAGCGCGCCGGCCGCTGCGGGCGCGTCGGTCCCGGCCACTGCCTGCGTCTCTACGAAGAAGAAGACTTTGCCAAGCGCCCGGCCTTTACCGATCCGGAAATTCGGCGCAGCAATCTTGCCGGCGTCATTCTGCAGATGGCTGCGCTCAAGCTCGGTCGCGTCGAGGATTTCCCCTGGGTCGACCCGCCGGACAGTCGGCACGTGCGCGAGGGCGAGCGCCTGCTGCGCGAGCTGAACGCGCTGGGCGAGGACGGCAGCCTGACGCCTACCGGCCGCGAGCTGGCGCGCCTGCCGCTGGACCCGCGCATGGCGCGCATCGCGCTGGCGGCGCGTGGCACCACCGCGCAGGACCCGGCGCTGATCCTGGCTGCGGCGCTGGCCGTGGCCGATCCGCACGAGCAGCCGGCCGACCAGCGCGAGGCCGCCAAGTCCGCGCACGGCCAGTGGCGGCATCCGCGCTCGGATTTCCTGACATTGCTGAATCTCTGGGATCGCACACGTGCCATCCGCCGCGACGAGGGCAGCAGCGCGCTGCGCCGCTGGTGCGAGAAGCATTTCGTCTCCTTCAACCGGCTGCGCGAATGGGGTCTGGTGGTGAGCCAGCTGCGCCAGGCGCTGGGCGTGCGCGCTGCCGCCGACCGGCCGCTGGACGACGCCGGGCGCGCGCAGGCGCTGAAGAGCCTCTACGCGCCGCTGCATCAGGCGCTGCTGGCCGGGCTGGTCGATCACATCGGCCTGCGCCTGCCCGAGAAGGCCGGCTACCAGGGTCCGCGTGGCCGGCAGTTCCAGGTCTTCCCCGGTTCCGGGCTGGCGAAGAAGCAGCCGCCGTGGGTGATGTGTGCCGAACTGTCGCAAACGCGTCAGCTTTATGCGCGAACCTGCGCCGCCATCGAGCCCGCCTGGCTGGAGGAAGTGGCGCCGCATCTGCTGCGCCGCACGCTGGAGGATCCGCATTTCGACGCCGAGCGCGGGCAGGTATCGGCCACCGAAGTGGTGCGTTTCCACGGACTGGAACTGACGCGCCGCGCGCGCCACTACGGCAGCGCCGAGCCGGTCGAGGCGCGGCGAATCTTCATCCACGAGGCGCTGGTGCGCGGTCAGCTCAAGCGGCCGCCGCGCTTTCTGCGCGACAACCTGGCGCTGGTCGAATCGGTGCGCGATAAGGAGCAGCGCCTGCGCCGCCCGGACTTGCTCGCCGACGAGGATCAGCTCTGCGCCTTCTATGAGGCGCGCCTGCCCGACAATGCCTGCACGCAGGCCGCGCTGGAGAAATGGCTCAAGCGCAGCGGCCAGACCGAGACGCGTCCCCGCGATGACCGACCGATGGCGCAGCTCAAGCAGCAGATGCCCACCACCGGCCCGCTGCATATGCGCGAGCCGGACGTCCTGCGCCCGGGTGCCGACGCCGATGTCGAGGCGCTGTTTCCGGAGCGCCTTTCCATCGACGGCCACGAGGTGGCGCTGGAATACCGCCACGATCCGGGCGCCGAGGCCGACGGCGTCACCTTCGTGCTCGATCTCACGGCGCTCTTCGCTCTGCCCGCGAACCGTTTCGACTGGCTGGTGCGCGGCCTGCGCCCGGCGCTCTTCGAGGCGTTGCTGCGCAGCCTCCCCGGTCGCAAGCGCCGCGCCGTCACACCGGCCGCGCATTTTGCCGACGCGCTCACCGAGCGCCTCGGCCCGGATGAGGGACCACTGCTGGAAGCGATATGCGCTGCGCTACGCGAGATGAGCGGCGCCGATCTGGCCCCCGAGGATTTCGAATGCGAACGCCTGCCGCCGCATTTGCGCCCGCGGCTACGGCTGCTCGACGAGGTCGGCAAGGCACTCGGTGAGGATGAGTCGATCGAGGCTTTGCGCGAGAAATTCGGCGAACGCGCGAGAAAAGTCGTTACCAATGCCGCTAAAGGCTCCGAATGGGTGCGCGATCATCTGCGCGACTGGGATTTCGGCGCGCTGCCCGAGCGCGTGACGCTGCCCGGCGATATTCCGGCCTATCCGGCGCTGACGGTCGAGGAAAATGCGGTGCATCTGCGTCCCTTTGAATCGCGCGCGGCCGCCGAGGTGGCGCACGCCGACGGCGCGCGTGCGCTGATTCTGGCGGCGATCGGCAGCCGTGCGCGCGATATCGAGAAGGAGGTCCAGCGCCGCTTCGGTCTGCAGCTGGCCACCAGCGCGCATACGCCCAGGGCGCTGGCGGCCTCGCTGATCGCGCGCTGCGCCGACGCCATCTTCCAGCCCGCCGCGGTGCGCGACCGCGCCGCCTTCGAAGCGGCTCTCGCCCGGCGCGCCGAATTCAGCCAGCGTGCCCAGAACAGCCTGAACGATCTAGAGGCCTGGCTGACGCGGGCCGCCGCGCTGCGCGGCCGGCTCAAGGATCTGGAGAAGCCCTTCCCGGAAGCTGTCGCCGACGCCCGTGCGCAGCTCGACAGCCTGCTGGCGCCGGAGGCCATCACGGCGATTCCCGAGGCCCACTGGCCGCGCGTGGGGGTCTATCTGCAGGCGCTGGAAAAACGCCTGGAACGACTGGCCAACAAGCCGGCGCGCGATGCGCAGCTCCTGGCGGATATCGTCGCGGCGCGCGGCAAGATGCCGCTGCCATTGACGTACCCGGCGCGCTGGGTCGAGGAAGAGTGGCGCGTGGCGCTGTTCGCGCAGGAGCTGAAAGCCCAGGGAGGCCCGAGTGCAGAGCGGCTGCGAGCTCGGATGGAGGGCGGCACGAGGGCCTAATGCGGATGTATTGATTCATCTGTATTATCGCCTCAATGGGGGAGGCAAATATCGGAACTACGCCCGAATCGGGGGCGACGCGCGAGCGCCTGATGCAGGAGGCCATGCGCTTGCTTGCCCAGGAGGGCTTCAAGGCGGTGTCGCTGCGACGCATCGTGCTGGCCGCCGGTGCGCGAAACCCCTCGGCGCTGCACTACCACTTCGGCACGCGATCGCATCTGATCTCTTCCATTACCGACATGTTGCGCGAGCAGATCGAGCCGCCGGCACTGCGCGCGCTGGCCGATCTCGAGCGACAGCCGGATTACCGCGCGCGCGATGTTGTCGAAGCGGTCTTTGGCCCGGTCATGGCCCTACGCGAGGATCCCGCCTATGGCCGGGACGCGGTGCAGTTTCTGGCACGCCTGGGCTGGGACTACGGAACCGACGGCCAGGAGCTGTCGGCTGCCCTGCACCGCCGCATGATGCTGGCGGCCGTGGCGCGGCTGCAGACGCTGATGCCGGAGGTCGACGGGGAAACGCTGCAGTTCCGGCTGATCCTGAACATGAACAACGTCTACTACGGCCTGGCCTATCGCAGCTATATGAAGCGCTCGCCTTTCGGCGCGCTGTCGCTGGCTGATCCGGCGCAGGGCGAACGCCTGCGCCGACTGTTCATCGATTACATGGAGGCGGGACTGCGCGGCGCTCAATGACACGCCGGCTGTTCAGCCGAGACAAAGAAGAAAGGGAGGAGAACAACCATGAGCTATAGAGAAGTACGCCGGCTTTCGGGCCGCTTCCTCGTCGTTGCGCTCGCGCTTGCCGGCCTAGCGGCCTGCGGCGGCGACAGCGGGGACGGCAGCGCGCGCGGCCCGGATTCGGTGGTGCCCCCCGAAGAGGTGAGCGAGCGCATGCTGCCCATCGTCTTCGTGCACGGCGTGGCCGGCTCGGCGCAGCAGTACCAGACGCAGGTCATGCGCTTCGAGGCCAACGGCTATCCGGCAGACCGTATCCACGCCTTCGAGTACAACGGCGGCCTGCCGGGCGTCGTGCAGGCGGCCGCGGCCGGATTTGCGCTGGAGCTGCTGGATTTCATCAACGAGGTGCGCGCCGAGCACGACGTCGAGGCGGTCTATCTGGTCGGGCATTCGCTGGGCACGATCATCTCCACCGAGTTCCTGACTCTGGGCACGATCACCGGCCTGATTCCGGGTGTCGACGGACCTTCCGACGTGGTGGCCAAGTACGTCGCCATTGATGGCTTGCTGACGCCCGTCTGCCCGGGATTGGTGCCCTGCCTGGGTGTTTACGACGGCGAGCGCACCGACATCTCCGGTCCGGAGCGCGAGGAAATCGAGAATCAGGCGCACGTCGAGGTTGCGACCTCGGAGGAATCCTTCATCGCGCAGTACGAATTCCTGCTGGAACAAGCGCCACAGGTCGTGAAGATCGCGCCGCAGCGCGGGCCGGTCGAGATCGCCGGCCGCGCGGTCAACTTCCCGGAGAACACCGGCCGCGCCGGGGCGACGCTGGAAATCTGGCCCATCGACCCGCAGACCGGACATCGCGCCAGCACCGAGCCGCACACGCGCGTGATCGTTGCCGACGACGGCAGCTGGGGGCCGGTGACAGTGGACCCACAGCAGCATTACGAGAAGGTGCTGCTGGTCGAGGGCGAGAATCCGCACCATTTCTACTATCAGCGCTATCCGCGCAGCACCCGCCACGTGCGGTTGCTTTCCGGCCCGCCGGATGCCGACACGCCGGAAAACACGCACACCAGCGACAACCACACCGCGCTGCTCGTGCTGCGCCACCGCGAATGGTTCGCCACGCACGAAAGCGGCAACATCGACGTGCTCGAGATCAGCACCACCAGCCCGACGCGCGAGGACCAACCAGCCTTCAATGTCATCGCGGATTTCGTGGGCAACGATGTGCTCGGCCTGCACATCCACGATGCCGAAGCCACACCGGGAGAAACCACCGGCGAGCCGCTGCCCTACTTCCCGGACGAGCCCTTCCAGAGCGGCATCGATGTCTTCATGCCGGGCGCCGAGCAGCCGGACGGCACCATCATTGTCCGCAACCTGCCGCGCGGCGACGCCAGCCGACCGCAGGAAATCCGGCTGCCCAATTGGCCGTCCTCCGGCCACCGCATCGGCGTGCTCTTCAACGACTACGTCCTGGAGTGAGTCGCGGCGGGCTGCCGGGAATGCTCAGGCCGCCCGGTACCCCGCCAGCAGGTCGCGGATCATCTCCACGCCGTCGGCGTGCAGCCGAAAGGCGTCGGGGTCCTGGATGCCGACGTAGATCAGACCGATGAGCTGACTCTGGAACCCGCGCGCGGCGCGCTCGGGCGGAATGCTCTCGCGCAGCATGCCCAGTACCTTGGCGCGGCGGAAGCAGTCGCCCAGCGCGGCGGCGATGTGGCCGCGCAGCTGGCGCTCGATGTCGATCATGCCGGGGTTGCCCGGCAGCCGCTCGCGGCGGAGCATGATGATGACGTGGATGCGCCAGATCTGTTCGTTGTGCGCGATGCGTTCCAGCGCCTTGTCCGCGAATCGCTCCAGCGCGGCAAAGGGGTCGCTGAGGTCCGACGCCGCCAGCTCGGTTTCCAGCAAAGGCAGGCGCACGCGCTCGAGCATGGCCGCGTAGAGCGCTTCCTTGTCGGTGAAGTGCCAGTAGAGCGCGCCGCGCGTCATGCCGGCTTCGCGTGCGATTTCCTCCAGCGTGGCGCGTGCCACCCCGCGATCGAAGAAGACTTGCTCGGCGGCGTCGAGCAGCGCCTCGCGGGTTTCGGCGGTCTGTTCCTTGGTGCGGCGCATGGACGGAGTTTGACAGTTGCGGAACTTTCGCTAGTATACATACATAAATGTATGTAAATGGCGCTCAGCGCCAGAGTTCGTCAGGACCCCGCCATGACCCTGTCTTCCCCCCTTTCCCGGCGTGCGTTGCGTGCGCCGGGTCTTCTGTTTCCGCTGGTGTTGATCGGTCTGCTCGCTGCCTGCGGTAATGACGAGGCCAAGGAGGAGCCGGATGTGCCGGCCCCCGTGCGCGTGACGGAACTCCGCACCGAAGATGTCTCGCGCCACGGCGTCTATCCGGGCCGTCTGCGCGGTGCGCGCGAGGTGGAGGTGCGCGCGCGCGTCGAGGGCATCCTGGAAGCCCGCACGCACGATGAGGGCGCGCGCGTCGAAGCCGACGAGCAGCTCTTCCGCATCGACCCCCGGCCCTATGAGATCGCGCTGCAGCGCGCGGAGGCCGAGGTCGCCAACGCGCGCGCCATCGTCGACGAGGCTCGTCGCGAGTGGGAGCGCATCGAGGGGCTCTACGAGCGTGATGCGGTCAGCACGCGTGAGCGTGATCAGGCGCGCTCGGCGCTGGATCTGGCGAGCGCCCAGCGGGCCATGGCAGAGGCCGGCCGTAACGACGCACGTTTGCAGCTCAGCTACACCGAGGTGCGCGCGCCGGTGGCCGGGGTCACTGGACTGGAAACCGTTCCCGAAGGCACGTTGGTGGAGCGCGGCACCCTGCTCACCACCATCGTGCAGCTCGACCCGCTGCATCTGCGTTTCTCTCTGCCGGAAGCCGATGCCTTGGCGCGCCGCGTGCGCGAAGCCGCAGCTGACAACGGTGCTGCACGCGCGCGCGCCAAGCTGCTGCTGCCCGACGGCGCGATCTACGAGCGTGACGGCAGCGTCGACTTCACCGCCGCGAGCATCGATCCCGATACCGGCACTGTGCGCGCCCGCGCCATCTTCCCGAACCCCGAAGATGTGCTGCAGCCGGGCCAGTTCCTGCGCATTCGGGTGTTGCTCGAGGAACTGGAGGACGTCTTCCTCATTCCCGAGAAGGCTGTCGCGCAGGGCGACGATGGCCCACAGATCTTCGTCCTCAGCGACGACAAGGCCGAAGCGGTGGATGTGGAACTGGGCCCGGTCATCGACGGCAAGCAGGTATTGCACTCCGGACCCGAGGCGGGTGACCGCCTCATCGTCAGTGGTCTCGCGGGCCTGGCCGACGGCGACACGGTGCGCCTGCTCGACGCGGATGAGGAATCCGGCGACGGGAGCCGCTGATGCTGCGCTTCTTCATTGACCGACCCATTTTTGCGGCGGTTATCTCCATCATCATCACCCTGGCGGGCAGCGCCACGCTGGGTGTGCTGCCGGTGGAGCAGTACCCGGACGTCACGCCGCCGCAGATCTCGGTGCAGGCGAGCTATCCGGGTGCCAGCGCCGAGGTGATCGCCGAATCCGTGGCCGCGCCGCTGGAGCAGGAGATCAACGGCGTCGACAACATGATCTACATGGAGTCGAACAGCACCGATTCCGGCAGCCTGCAGTTGACCGTGTCCTTCGATATCGGCACCGACCCGGACCAGGCCGCGATCAACGTCAACAATCGCGTCCAGGCCGCCAGCTCGCGGCTGCCGCAGGCGGTGCGCAACCAGGGCGTGCGCGTGCAGGCGCGCTCCAACAACATCCTGATGGTCGCCACGCTGGCCTCTCCCAACGAGAGTTTCAGCAGCCTGGAGATCAGCAACTACGCGCTCATCAACATCCTCGACGAGCTGGTGCGCATCCCGGGCGTCGGCGATGCGCGGCTCTTCGGCGCGCAGGACTACTCGATGCGCATCTGGCTGCGGCCCGACAAGCTCGCCGACTTCGGCCTGACGCCCTCCGACGTCGCCGCCGCGCTGCGCGAGCAGAACGCCCAGTTCGCAGCCGGCCGCATCGGCGCCGAGCCGGCGCCCGCCGGGCAGGCCTTCAGCTTCACGGTGGCCACGCGCGGCCAGCTCAGCGAGGTCGAGGACTTCGAGCGCATCATCCTGCGCGCCGATGACGAGGGCGGCACGCTGCGCCTAGACGATGTGGCGCGCGTAGAGCTGGGCGCGCAGGACTACGCCTTTTCGGCGACTTATCGCGGCGAATCGGCGGTGCCCATGGGGGTCTATCTGCAGCCGGGCGCCAACGCGCTGGAGACGGCCACGGCCGTGCGCGAGACCCTCGCCGGGATCGGCGCCGAGCTGCCCGAGGGAATGGCCTACGACATTCCCTACGACACCACCGAGTTCGTCGAGATCTCCATCAAGGAGGTCATCATCACGCTGCTCATCGCCATCGCGCTGGTGGTGCTGGTGACCTTCGCATTCCTGCAGCATCTGCGTGCGACCTTGATTCCCGTGCTGGCGATTCCGGTGTCGCTGATCGGCACTTTCGCCGGCATGCAGGCGCTGGGCTTCTCGGTGAACCTGCTCACGCTATTCGGCCTGGTGCTGGCTATCGGCATCGTCGTCGACAACGCCATCATCGTGCTGGAGAACGTCGACCGCCTGATGCACGAGCAGAAGCTGTCGGCACGCGACGCCACCGTGCGCACCATGGAGCAGGTCGCTGGCGCGGTGGTGGCCTCGACCCTGGTGCTGGCGGCGGTCTTCGCGCCGGTGAGCTTCCTGGGCGGGCTGACGGGCGAGCTCTACCGCCAGTTCGCGGTCACCATCGCCATCGCCGTCATCGTTTCGGGCGTGGTTGCGCTGACCCTGACACCGGCGATGTGCGCGCTGCTGCTGGGTGGTCAAAAGCAGACCGTTGCTGCCCCCTTCCGCATCTTCAATCGCGGTTTCGATGCGCTGACTCGCGGCTTCACGCACGTGGTCAGCTATCTGCTTCACCACCGCATCATCGGCAGCGTCGGCTTCGCCGGCGCCATCGGCGCCATGCTGCTGGCGCTCAGCGCGTTGCCTACCGGCTTGGTCCCGCAGGAGGATCAGGGGCTGGTGCTGGTGGCGCCGCAACTGCCACCGGTTGCAGCCCTGAACCGGACCGAGGCAGCGCGCGACGCCCTGACCGAGAAGATTCTCGCCATGGAGGAAATCGAGGGCGCGGTGATGTTCGCCGGCTTCGATATCGTCGCCGGTGCGCTGCGCAGCAACTCCGGGGTGGGCTTCATCCAGCTCACCGACTGGGATGAGCGTGGCGGGTCGAATCAGGACGCCGCTTCGGTCGCCAAGCGCGTCGCGGAACTCGGCGATTCGCTACCCGAGGTCGAGGTGGTCAGCTTCGTGCCGCCCCCGATCCGCGGCCTGTCCTTGACCGGCGGTGTCGAAGGTTATCTGCAGATTGCGGGCGACCTCTCGCCGAAGGAGCTGGCCGCGCGCGCCGATCGCTTCGTCGCAGCGGCCAAGCAGCGTCCGGAGTTGACCAAGGTGCGCACCAC
This sequence comes from Algiphilus aromaticivorans DG1253, assembly GCF_000733765.1. NCBI lineage: Bacteria > Pseudomonadati > Pseudomonadota > Gammaproteobacteria > Nevskiales > Algiphilaceae > Algiphilus > Algiphilus aromaticivorans. The sequence continues at coordinate 3,416,000 of NZ_JPOG01000001.1, forward strand.
GCTCGATGCCACTTATCCCCGCTATCGTGCCGATGTTGATCGCGAGAAAGCCAAGGCGGCCGGCGTACCCATCGACAGCATCTTCGAGGCCATGCAGTCGACCTTCGGCTCGCTCTACATCAACGACTTCTCGTTGGCTGGCCGCATCTGGCAGGTGCGCGTGTCCTCCGAGGCCACCTTCCGCGACCAGGCGAAGGACATCGACAAGGTCTTCGTGCGCGGTGACGGCGGCCAGATGCTGCCGCTGTCCAGCCTGGTGACGCTGGAGCGCGAAAGCGGTGCCGACATCCTGGCGCGTTTCAACGTCAATCCGGGCGCCAAGGTGCTGGCTGAGCCGGTCGAGGGCTACACCACCGGTGACGCCAAGGCCGCGATGGAGGCGGTCGCCGCCCAGCAGCTGCAGGCTGGCGACGGTATCGGCTGGACTGGCGAGGCCTTCCAGCTCGACGCGGCGGGCAGTGCCGGCGGCATTGCCTTCGGCCTTGGCCTGATCATGGTGCTGCTGATTCTCGCTGCCCAGTACGAGCGCTGGCTGCTGCCCTTCGCGGTGGCCAGCGCGGTACCCTTTGCTGTGCTGGGTGCGGCGGTGGCGATGTGGCTGCGCGGCTTTCCGAACGACATCTACTTCCAGGTCGGTCTGCTCGTGCTCATCGGCCTGTCGGCGAAGAACGCCATCCTTATCGTCGAGTTCGCCGCGCAGAACAAGCGCGAGGGTCACACCGCCGTGGAAGCCGCCATCGCCGCGGCGCGCCAGCGCTTCCGCGCCATCATGATGACGGCGCTAACCTTCATCATCGGCACGCTGCCGCTGGTCTTTGCGACCGGCGCAGGCGCCGCCAGCCGGCAGGAGATCGGCACCGTCGTCGTCGGCGGCATGGTGCTCGCCAGCTCGCTGGCGCTGCTCTTCGTACCGCTGATCTACTGCCTGCTGGAAGAGCTGAGCGACTGGATACGGGCGCGTCGCGGGCACGAGGAGACCTCGGCATGAGAGCGCTGATTCTGCTGCCCGTTGCGGCGCTGCTTTCGGGCTGCCTGCTCGGCCCGCAGCACAGCGTTCCGGCCTCCGAATTGCCGGAGCTGCTGACCCTGCCCGAGACGGTGGAGCGCGACGGCGCCGACTGGCAGGCGTGGTGGCGGGCTTTCAACGACCCCGCCCTGAACCGCCTCATCGAGCGCGCCATGGCCGACAACCTCGAGCTGCGCGAGCAGGCCGCGCGCATCCGTGCGGCGCGCGCGCGGCTCGGCTTCGCCGAGGCTGATCAGCTGCCCAGCGTCGACCTGCAGGCCGAGGCCAGCCGCCAGCAGCAACCCGGCGCGGCCTTCGGCATCCCCGGCGCCTCCAGTTCTACGCGCTCGCTGTTCTCGGTCTCCGGCGTGCTCGGCTACGAACTCGACCTCTGGGGCCGGCTGGCACGTGAGCGCGAAGCCGCAGCCGCGCAACTCGCCGAGAATGTCTTCGCGCGCGAGGCCGTGCGCCTGAGCCTGATCGCGGATCTGGTCACCACCTACTTCGAGTACCGCTCGGCGCAGCGCCAGTTGGGTATCACCCAGGATGCCGTCGCCACGCGCGAGGAGTCGCTGGGGCTGCAGCAGCTGCGCTACGACGCAGGTGCCGTCAATCGGCTGGTGCTGCTGCAGGCGAAGAGCGAGCTGGCCACGGCGCGCTCGCGGCTGCCCGACCAGCGCGAGCGCCTCGACCAGCTCGAAAGCGCGCTGGCGATCCTCGTCGGCGCCTCGCCGCGCGAGCTGTTCGAGGGCATGACGCTGGAAGACCGGCGCCTCGCCGATATCGAGGTGCTGAATCGCTATCCCGAAGTCCTGCCCTCGGAGCTGCTGGAGCGCCGACCCGATATCCGGGCGGCCGAGGCGGCGCTGCGCGCGGCCAATGCCGGTATCGGCGCCGCGCAGGCTGCCCGCCTGCCCAGCCTCAACCTGTCCGGGCTGATCGGCAGCACGGCTGCCGACTCGGGCGACCTATTCACCGGTGCCGCCGAGGCCTGGAGCATTGGTGCCTCGGTGCTCGGCCCGGTGCTGGACTTTGGCCGCGGCGGTGCCAATGTCGAAGAGGCCGAGGCGCTGCGCGATCAGGCGGCCCTGCAGTACCAGTCCACCGTGCAGACCGCCTTCCGCGAGGTGCGCGACGCGCTGTTCAGCTTCGAAGCCGCCCACGACCGCGTGCATGCCTTGCGCGAGCAGGTGGCGGCTATCACCGAAACCGCCGAGCTGGCCGAGATGCGTTACGAGGCCGGCGCCACCGACTTGCTCACCGTGCTCGACGCGCGCCGGGCCCTGCTGGACGCGGAATTGGCCCTGAGCGAGGCGCTGCAGCGGCGACTGACCGCCTCGGCGACCCTGTTCAAGACGCTTGGCGGCGGCTGGAATCCTGAGGCCGCGGCTGGCCTGGCCGGGCAGAAGGAAGGGGAAGGCGGGAGAAACTGACACTTGTCGTGTCGTTGCTTGGCGCCTACATTGGTGGCCGCGCGCAAGCGCGGCGATGCCACCAAGGAGGACGCGATGGACAGCAGCACGGCGCCGGCGGCTCCCGAAACCCGATCCGGCTTCATTCCGCGCCGGCACGGTGCCGACACGGCTGGCCAGCGCAAGCTGACCGCGGGTCTGCGCTGGTCCATCCGCGGTGACGCCGAGCCTGCGCCCGAGCGCTGGCAGGCCATCGGCGAGGCGCTGATGCACGGCGACCCGGCTGCCGACGCCCTCGTCGAATGGATGCAGGCGCAGGGCATGGGCAAGGCATGGCCGCTGCTGCAGCGCGCGCTGGCACAGGGTATCGAAGCCGTGCCCGAAGCGCCGGAACCCATGCGCGCCTTCTTCGCCACCGTCGAGCCGCTGCCGGACTGGGTGGACCCCGCGCTCTGTGCCCGCGGCGCGCGCGTCATCCAGGAGCTGGGCATGAGTTCGCACTACGCCCTGCGCGATGTGGCGCTGATGGGCGGTTATCAGGCCTCGGCGCTCAACAAGCCGCTGATCCTCACCGGTGCGCTGGACGGTGGCACCCCAAGGCGCATCGCCGAGACCATGAAATGGGTCGTCGCGGTGACGGCCGACAACGGCCTGCAGCGCTTCGCCGAGGGCTACCGCGGCACGCTGCACGTGCGGGTGCTGCACGCCATGATCCGCAGGCGCCTGCTCGATCGCGCGGACTGGTCCGTGGAAGAAATGGGCCTCCCCATCAATCAGACCGACATGGCCGCCACCTTCCTCGGCTTCAGCGTCGTGCAACTGCTGGCCGCGCGGCTGCTCGGCGTGCCTGTAACCAAGCGCGATGCGCACGCCGTCATGCATTTGTGGAAAGCCATCGCCTGGCTGATCGGCGTCGACGAAGCCTGGCTGACCGACGACGAGCAGGAAGGCCGCAGGCTGCTCTATCACATCACTCTGGCCCAGACGCCGCCGGACGACAGCACGCGCCAGCTCGGTCGCGCCTTGATGGAGGAGACGCTGGGTGTGCCCTATCCCTTCCCGCGGCAGCTGCGCGCGCGCTTCGAGCAGGCGCGGCATCTGTCGGTGACGCGGATGTTCGTGGGCGGCAAGGGCATGCGCCACCTCGGGCTGCCGGCGTGGATGCCGCCCTGGTATCCGCTCGTCTCTGCGCCGGCCACCTTCGGCTGGCACCTGGCGCACCGCCTGCTGCCGGGTGGTCGCGAGCGCCTGGCGCGCCGTGGCCGCCGCGCGCACGAGGAACTGGTGAAGCTGCACTTCGCCGGCCGCGAGCAGGGCTTGGCCGCTGTCGCGGACGGGAGCGAGGCGTCCGGATAAGGCTGGTGCGGCCATCATGCGCATGTATCATGCGCATAAAGCGCACCTGCAGGAGCTTGCCATGGCCCCGGACGACGCCGCCCCCGCCAAGAAGTCCGTGAATCTCTCGGTCCGCGAGGATCTGCTGAATGAGGCGCGCGCCCACGGCATGAACCTGTCGGCAACTTTCGAAGCGGCGTTGGTCGCGCAGTTGCGTGAAGACCGCGGTCGTCGCTGGAAGGAAGAAAACCGCGAGGCGATTGCGCATCACAAGGAGCGCATTCGCCGCGAAGGGATGTGGAACCAGCACCTTGTCCGCTTCTAGGTTGTAGCTTTGGCCCAGTTCACGGCCTACTACAACGAGCGTGGCGGCGAGGATGCGATTCCCTATCTGCTCGATGTGCAGTCGGACTGGGTCGAAACCGGCTCGCGCGTTGTCGTGCCACTGGTTCGTCGTTTGCGCTATGGCCCCCTCTATTCGCGGCTGAATCCGGTCTTCACCATCTCTGACACGGAGGTGGTCATGGCAACCTCCGATCTCGCAGCCATTGATGCACAGGAGTTGCGCCGGCCGGTCGCTGACCTTCATGCGGGGCGATCGGTCATCATGATGGCCCTCGACTTCCTCCTGCTCGGCTACTGATGCCCCAAACCGATATTGCTGCCCGCGACCGCCTCATCGTCGCCCTCGACCTCCCCACCGCTGACGCCGCCCGTACGCTGGTCGACCAGCTCGGCGATACGGTGGTTTTCTACAAGATCGGCATGGAGCTGGCGATGGCGCCCGGCTTCTTCGAGCTGCTCGCCGAGCTGAAGGCGCGGCGCAAGCAGGTCTTCGTCGACCTCAAGTTCTTCGACATCCCGGAGACCGTGGCGCGCGCGGTGCGCAACCTCTCCGAGCGCGGCGCCGATTTCTGCACCGTGCACGGCAACCAGTCGATCATGGAAGCGGCCGCGGCCGCCAAGACCGGGCACACGCGCGTGTTGGCCGTCACGGCGTTGACCAGCCTCGATCAGGGCGACATGGATGATCTCGGCTTCCAGGTGGATATCGCCGATCTGGTGCTGTCGCGCGCCCGCCGCGCGCTGGAAGCCGGCTGCGACGGCGTAGTGTCGTCCGGCCTGGAAGTCGCGCGCCTCAAGGCCGAGGCCGGCGGCAGCCTGGTCTGCGTCACGCCCGGCATTCGCCCCGTGGAGAACCGCGAAGAAGCTGACCAGAAACGCATCATGACGCCCACCGACGCCATCCGCGCCGGCGCCGACTATCTGGTGGTCGGTCGCCCGGTACGCGACGCGGCCGATCCGCGTGCGACGGCCGAGGCCATCGTCGCCGAGATCAAGGCGGCCGCTGCCTGAGACGCCTCGCAGCCGGCACCGTGATCCGATACCATGTTCATACACATGAATTGTGTGTATAGGCCATGAGCGTACGCAGCAATATCGTCTTTGACGACGACGTCTGGGAAGCCCTGCAGCAAACGCCGCGTGGCGAGCGCTCGCGTGTGGTGAATCAGGCCGTGGCCGAGTGGTTGAAGCGCCGCGATGCGGATGCGGCCTGTCGGCTGATGGATGAGATCAGCGCTCGCCATACGGCGCAGCCCGGAAGCGCTGTCGATTGGCTGCGCTCAGATCGCGAGCGGCAATGAATCCACTCGTCGTTGACGCCTCGGTCCTCATCAAGTGGTTCATCGTCGACGACGAAGGGGATCGCGAAAGCGCCGTGCAGCTGCGCGACGCCATTGCCCGCGAGCACGTCACGGCGGTGGCCCCGGATCTGGCGCTCTACGAAGTCGGCAATACGCTCGGCCGGCGCATCCCCGAGGATGCGCCGCTGGCCATGACGGCGTTGCAGCGTTTGCCGCTGAGCCTCTGCCCTCCCCAGCCCGCAGAAGTCGAAGCCGGCTTGGCGCTGGTGCGCGCGCATGGCGTGACCTTCTACGATGCCATCTATCACGCCATGGCCCTGCACCGCGCGGGGCGGCTGCTTACCGCTGATCGCCGTTATCTCGACCGCACTGCCGCTGCCGGCAGCGCAGTTCTTCTCGCCGACTGGAGTCTGAATTGAGCGCGCCCCTGCAGAATGACCGCTACCTCCGCGCCCTGGCGCGCCAGCCCGTCGACCGCACGCCGGTCTGGATCATGCGACAGGCCGGGCGCTATCTGCCTGAGTACCGCGAGGTGCGGGCGAAGGCCGGCGATTTCATGACGCTGTGCCGCACGCCGGAGCTGGCCTGCGAGGTCACCATGCAGCCGCTGCGTCGCTTCGATCTGGACGCGGCCATTCTGTTCTCGGACATCCTCACCGTGCCGGATGCCATGGGCCTGGGCCTGTCCTTCGCCGAGGGTGAGGGTCCGCGCTTCGCCAATCCGGTGCGCGACGAGCGCGCCATCCGTGCGCTGGCGGTGCCGGACCCGAACGACAGCCTCGGCTACGTCATGGATGCCGTGCGCACCATCCGCGACGCCCTGGCCGGCAGCGTGCCGCTGATCGGCTTCGGCGGCAGTCCCTGGACGCTGGCCACCTACATGGTGGAAGGCGGCTCCAGCAAGGATTTCGCGCACATCAAGGCGCTGATCTACGACCGCCCGGAGCTGGGCGACGCGCTGCTGTCGACGCTGGCCGAGGCCAGCGCGCAGTATCTGTCGGCGCAGGTCGAGGCCGGCGCCCAGGCCGTCATGGTCTTCGACACCTGGGGTGGTGCGCTGCCGCCAGCGGCCTATCGCCGCTTCTCGCTGGAACCGATGCGCCACATCGTCGAGCGCATCCGGCGCGATCATCCGGGTGTGCCGGTGACGCTCTTCACCAAGAACGGCGGCCAGCATTTGGAGATCATGGCCGAGACCGGCTGCGACGGCCTCGGGCTGGACTGGACCACCGATCTCGGCGATGCCCGCGCCCGCGTAGGGAACCGCGTCGCGCTGCAGGGCAATCTGGACCCGAGCATGCTCTTCGCCAGCCCGGCGCGCATCCGCGAGGCCGTTGGCGAAGTCCTCGAATCCTACGGCGCGGGCCCCGGCCACATCTTCAACCTTGGCCATGGCATCACGCCGGGCGTGGACCCCGAGCGCGCCGCGGCCATGGTCGAAGCCGTTCACGAGCTATCGCCCGCCTACCACCGGAGCTGAGATGGCGCGCTGGCTGATCCTGGCCGGCCTTGCCCTCGTTGTTGTCGGCCTCGTGCTGCATCATGCGCCCTGGCTGCTGAGCTGGTTCGGGCGCCTACCCGGCGATATCCGCATCGAAGGCGACAAGGGCAATGTTTTTATCCCGATCACCTCGATGGTCATCGTCAGCCTCGTGCTGAGCGTGATACTGAATCTCTTCAACCGCTAGTCAGGTGCCGCCGCGGCCAGGCACTGGCATCGATCGTCTCCTGATAGGCATGCCATGTCGCGTGGCCGATCCAGGGCAGCAGAACGGCAAAGGCGATGTAGCCGGTAAGCACGCCGACGGTGACGAAGGCGCCGATGCACAGCGCCCACACGGCCATGGTGGGCTTGTTGCGCAGTGTGGCGTTGACGCTGGTGATCACCGCCGTGACGGTGTCGGCTCTGCGGTCCAGCATCATGGGAAGCGAGAAAGCGCTGGCCATGAAGATGAAGGCGCAGAACATCGCCCCGACGGCGCTGCCGATGCCGAGGAAGGTCGCCCATGCGCGCCAGTCCGCCTCGCCGCCCATGGGAAAGAAGACGTGGATCATCGTCGCGGCGCGCGCCCAGACCAGGAACACCACGAGCAGGATCAGCGCGAAGATCGCCGCGTCGCTCAGCGTGCGGCCGGCGTCCTGCAAGCTGCGGCGGATCGATACCTCGGCGCCGGCGGCCAGCCGCGCGCTGACGGCGTAGAGCGTCATGACCAGTACCGGCCCGATAAAGACGAAGCCGCTGAGTACGCCGAGATAGAGGCCGAGATTGCCGAAATACCAGGCCGCGGCGGTGATCGCGTAGCTCAGCGCCACCATTATCAGCCCATAGCTCAGGCTCGTTCTCGGCGCGCGCTGCAGGTCGGCCCAACCGCGCCGGAGCCAGCCGAAGGGCGCGCGCCAGTCCAGGACGCGGCAGTCGGCGCAGATCGGCAAAGGCTTGTCGGAGCTTTCGGAGCGGCTCATGGCGATGCACGGCTAGGCGATGGCTCCCATCATAGATGCGCTTGTACCTCATGCCATTCGCCTTTCGATGCAGGCGCGTCAAGCCTGTTCCGGGCCACGCTCGCTGCGATCTGCATGGATGGCGAAGGCGGCCGGATCTTCAGCGCGATCCTGCGATGATTCGCATCAGTCTCGTGCTGAGCTCCACCCACAAACCAAAGAAGCACCCAACGCATGAAGGCATTTCTCCTCGCCGTCGGTGGGTTTCTGGCCCTTACGGCAAGCATGCTCGGTGCCTGTCTGGTCTGGGGCGGCCCGGCAGCGCCCGAGGGGCGCTCGGCTATCGTCGGTACCTTCCAGCGCGCGGCGATCGATCCGCCGGCCTTGCAGAGCTTCAAGGCACGCGACGGCACCGAGCTGGCCTACCGGAACACTCCCGCGGAGTCGCCGGAGCGGGGAAGCGTCGTACTGGTGCACGGCTCTGCGGGCGACAGCCGCGCCATGCAGCCGCTGGCGAAAAGCCTGGCCGCGGCGGGCCTCAACGCCTACGCGCTGGACATCCGCGGTCACGGTGACTCGGGCCCACGCGGGCGCATCGCCTATGTCGGCCAGCTCGAGGACGACCTCGCCGACTTCCTCGCTGCCGTGCAGCCGCCGGCGCCACGTCTGCTCGCCGGCTTCTCCTCCGGTGGCGGTTTCGCGCTGCGCGTGGCGGCCGGGCCCGACGCCGATGCCTTCGACGGCTATCTGCTGCTCGCGCCCTTCGTCAGTCACGAAGCGCCAACCTACCGCCCCGACGCTGGTGGCTGGGTGCGCGTCGGCGTGCCGCGCCTGATCGCCCTGCATCTGCTCGATGGCTTCGGCATCCGTGCCTTTCACCATCTGCCCGTCATGCGCTTCGCCGTTGACGCGAACAGCGGGCTGACGCCGAGCTACGGATTTCGCCTGGCCATCAACTTCCGGCCGCGCACGGATTGGCGCGCGGAGGTTGCCGCCGTTGCGCGCCCCACGCGTGTGCTGGTCGGCGGCGACGACGCTGTCTTCCACCCGCAAGCCTTCGCCGAAGTCTTCGCGCGGCAGGATGCGATGGACATCCCGGTGCGCGTGCTTCCGGGTATCGGCCACGCCGGCGTCGTTCTGGATCCTGCTGCGCGACGCGGGGTGGTCGAAGCCGCCGATGCCCTGTTGTCGGCGAAGCCGGTACAAGAGGCAGACTGAGGGCGCGAATCCGCCACGGAGGCCCCATGAGCGAAGACGAACCCGATAGCGCCCAGCGCAAGCAGGCCGAGGCTGTGCGCCGTGCCTGCATCGATGCCGCGCTGGCAGCCTGGGAGGACGCCGGCATCAGCGGCCTCTGCGCGGAAGGCCGCTGGGAGATCGCCATTCAAGCCATGCGCGAGCTGGAGGTGGAGACGGTGCTGCGCACCGCACAAGGCGATACCTGAGGCAGTCGCGGCTTCCCGGCGCTGGCCGGCGGTCCTATCATTGGCGATTGTGCGAGGGGCCTGACGGGAGGGTTTTGGGAATGCTGTCACTGCTGCTGCCGCGGGTGATCATCGGGGTGCTGACCATCACCGCCCTCAGCCTCTCACTGCTGCTGCATTTCCTGGTCTTTCTACCCTTCTCTCTGCTCAAGCTGCTCACGCCCTGGCAGACCGGGCGTGACTTCTGGACGCGCCTGATGGTGACCATCGCCTGGCAGTTCATCCGCAGCAATGCCCTGCTGCTGCGTCTGCTGACCCCGGTGCGCTGGGACATCCGCATTGAGGGAGCGCTGGATCCGCAGAAGCACTACCTGCTGATCAGCAATCATCAGAGTTGGGCGGACATCGTCGTCCTCTTTGAGGCGCTGCGCGGTCAGGTGCCCTGGCTGCGCTTCTTTCTCAAGAAGCAGCTGATCTACGTGCCGGTCATCGGCTTCGTCTGCTGGGCGCTGGACTACCCCTTCATGGCACGCCATTCGCGCGATGCCATCGCGAAGAACCCCGAGTTGGCCAAGGAGGATCTGGAAACCACCCGCCGCGCCTGCGAGCGCTTTCGCAACATGCCGGTGACCATCGTCAACTTTGCCGAAGGCACGCGCTTCACGCCCGAAAAGCACGCTACCAAGCAGTCGCCCTACGACAATCTGCTGCCGCCCAAATCCGGCGGGCTGGCCTTTGCCATCAGCGCCATGGGTCGCCAGGTCGCCGGGCTGATCGACGTCACCATCGTCTACCGACCGACGGGCTACAGCCTCGTATGGAGCTTTGCCAGTGGCGAGCAGGCTGATCTCATCGTCGAGGCAAGGCTGCACGAGATCCCCGAGGACATGCTGGCCGGCGACTACCAGAACGACCCCGAGTTCCGCGCCCGCTTCCAGCAGTGGGTGGCCGATTTCTGGCGCGCCAAGGAAGCGCGGCTGCGCGAGCTGCGCAACGAGCAGCCCGCGGCGCAAGCGACGGCGCTGCATTCGGGCGATTCGCGCGGCTGAGCCCGCGCACGGCACAATCGACCGGACAACCAGAGAGGAGCCGGGCATGAGCCGTATTCCCCGCGACAAGGACGACGATTACAGCAACGACATGGCGCAGCAGCGTCGCGACTTCGTGCGCGAGCAGACCGGCGTCGAGCTCAAGCACACCGGCAGCCACAGCTTCGATGCCGCGGACACCCGCGGCAACATCGAGCACTTCACCGGCGTCTGCCAGATTCCGCTGGGCCTCGCCGGGCCGCTGAAGGTCAACGGCGAACACGCCCAGGGTGACTTCTACGTGCCCATGACCACCACCGAAGGCACGCTGGTGGGCAGCTACAACCGCGGCATGCGCCTGACGCGCGAGGCCGGCGGCATCACCGTTTCTGTTGTCGACGACGTCATGCAGCGCGCGCCCGTCTTCATCTTCGCCAACGCCCGCGAGGCGCGCGACTTCGGCGACTGGGTGGAGGCCAACATGGACGCCATCCGCGCCACCGCCGAAGCCACCACGAGCATCGGCAAGCTGGAATTCGTACAGCAGTTCGCCGCTGCACGTTTCCGCTACCTGCGATTCAACTACACCACCGGCGACGCCGCCGGCCAGAACATGTGTGGCCGCGCCACGCGCGAAGCCTGCCGATGGATTGCCGACAACTATCCCGGTCCGATGGAGCGCTGGGTGCTCTCCGGCAACATGGATACCGACAAGAAGCACAGCCAGCTCAACACCCTCTACAGCCGCGGCAAGCGCGTGGTCGCCGAATGCGTGATCCCGGACGCAGTGCTGCAGCAGGTCATGCACGTCAGCACGAAGCAGTTCTCCGTCCAACGCGGCATCTCCAATATCGGCGCCATGCTGGCCGGCTCCAGCAACAATGGCAGCCACGCCGCCAACGGCATTGCCTCGGTCTTCATCGCCACCGGCCAGGATGAGGCCAACGTCGCCGAATCGCAGAGCGCCATCGTGCACAGCGAACTGACCGAGGCCGGCGACCTCTACTACAGCATCACCCTGCCCAGCCTCATCGTCGCCACGCACGGCGGCGGCACCGGTCTGCCCACCCAGCGCGAATGCCTGGAGATGATGGACTGCTTCGGCAAGGGCAAGGCCCGCAAGCTGGCCGAGATTATCGGCGCCACCGTGCTCTGCGGCGAGCTGTCGCTGGGCGCGGCCGTGCTGGCCGACGAATGGGTGAGCAGCCACGAGCAGTACGGGCGCAACCGATGATCCGGATATTGTCTGATTTATAAGACATAGGGCATCATAGGTCTTATATATAAGACGAAAGTATCGCTCATGCCGAAGACCGGCACCCGCACCTATTCCCGATACACCCGGCAGGCTGTTCGCCTGCTGGGCCTGCAGCTTCACACGCGTCGACTAGAGCGCGGCATGACGGCCGCCGCGCTGGCCGAGCGGGCCGGGGTTTCGCGGGATCTGCTCTATCGCGTCGAACGCGGCGACCCACGGGTTGCCCTCGGGCTTGCCTTCGAGCTGGCCGCCATCGTCGGCGTGCCGCTATTCGACCCCGACCCCGGCGTGCTCGACGCACACATCCGCCGCACGGAGGACAGGCTGAGCCTGCTGCCATCCGCCGTGCGCAAGCCGCAGGCCGCGCCCGCTGATGACGACTTCTAGCGCGAACGCGCCGAGCGAGGCCTATGTCTGGGTCTGGCTGCCGGGTACCACAGAGCCCGTCGTTGCCGGACGCGTGGCTGCGACCGCCGGCGGCTTCCAGTTCAACTACGGGCGCAGCTATCTGGCGCGCGAAAACGCGATCCCGCTCTATCTCCCGGAGCTCCCGCTCCACCCCGGGCGGCTTCCACTGCCGCCCGGCCTGACCATGCCCGGCTGCCTGCGTGATGCCGCGCCGGACGCCTGGGGGCGCCGCGTCATCATCAATCGGTTCCTGGGCGCCAAGGGACGCGATAGCGACACGGCGGCGCTCGACGAGCTGAGCTATCTGCTGGCATCCGGTTCGGACCGGATCGGTGCCCTGGATTTCCAGGCCTCCGCCAGCGAGTACGTGCCTCGCACCGCCGAGCGGGCGCCTCTGGAAGCACTGCTCGACGCAGCCCGATGCGTGGAGGAAGGCCTGCCCATACCGCCCGAGCTGGAGCGTGCGCTGTTGCACGGTACTTCCCTCGGCGGCGCCCGCCCGAAGGCCATGATCGACGACGGCGAGCGCAAGCACATCGCCAAGTTCGCCAGCAGCACGGATCTCTATCCCGTGGTCAAGGCCGAATACATCGCCATGCGTCTCGCCAGCCTGCTGGGCATGACTGCGGCGCCGGTCAAGCTGGTGCAGGCCGCCGGCAAGGATGTCCTGCTGGTTGAGCGCTTCGACCGCCGGAAGACCCCGGAGGGCTGGCAGCGCAAAGCCGTGGTGTCGGCGCTGACTCTCCTGGAGCTGGACGAGCTGATGGCGCGCTATGCGAGTTACGAGCAGCTGGCGGAAATCATCCGCCACCGCTTCACCCAGCCCAAGGCCACCCTGCGTGAACTCTTCGAAAGGTTGGTCTTCAACGTGCTCTGCGGCAATACCGACGATCACGCCCGCAATCACGCCGCCTTCTGGGATGGCGCGCAGCTCAGCCTGACGCCGGCCTATGACATCTGCCCGCAGGGGCGCGTCGGCAACGAGGCGAGTCAGGCCATGCTGGTTCACGGCGAGAACCGCCTGAGTCGGCTCACCGTATGCCAGCAGGCTGCACCGCAGTTCCTGCTGTCAGAAGCCGAGGCGCGGGCACTCATCGAGCGGCAGATCGCCGGAGTCCACCAACATTGGGAGCAGGTCTGTGACGAAGCGGCCCTTTCGCCCGTGGATCGCAAGCTGCTCTGGGGCAGGCAGTTTCTGAATCCCGACGCCACTACCGGCTACGAGCGGCTATGACGGCCGCGGTGCAGGAACGCCCGCGTCAAGCGCACCACCGAGCATGAATGCAAGACAGCCGCTTCTTGTGGCGGCCAATGCCCAGGCCTTAGGCTGCCGCACGACATTCATTCGAGCGGCCGACAGCATCGGCCGCGCATCCGGAGCACAACAATGAGCGACCAAGCCGGCTACACACCCCCGCGCGTCTGGACCCAGGAAGAGGCCAGCGGAGGCCGCTTCGCCAGCATCAACCGCCCCGTCGCCGGCCCTACGCAGGACAAGGAACTGCCGGTCGGCGAGCACCCTTTCCAGCTCTATTCGCTGGCCACACCCAACGGCGTGAAAGTCACGGTGATGCTGGAGGAACTGCTCGCGCTCGGTCACAACGGCGCCGAGTACGACGCCTGGCCGATCAACATCATGGAAGGCGAGCAATTCGGCAGCGGCTTCGTCGACGTCAATCCGAACTCCAAGATCCCGGCGCTGCTGGACCGAAGCGGAAAGCAGCCCATCCGCGTCTTCGAATCCGGCGCCATCCTCGTGCACCTGGCAGAGAAGTTCGGCGCCTTCCTGCCCACCGACACGGCGGCGCGCGCCGAAACCCTGAGCTGGCTCTTCTGGCAGATGGGCAGCGCGCCCTTCCTGGGCGGCGGCTTCGGCCACTTCTACGCCTACGCCCCGGAGAAACTGAAATACCCCATCGACCGCTTCGCCATGGAGGTCAAGCGCCAGCTCGACGTGCTGAACCGGCGGCTGGCCGACAACCGCTTCCTGGCCGGCGACGAATACACCCTAGCCGACATCGCCAACTGGCCGTGGTACGGCGTGCTGGCGCAGGGCAAGCTCTACGAAGCCGGCGAGTTCCTGCAAGTGCAGAGCTACGAGCATGTCCAGCGCTGGGCCAGCGAGATAGACGCCCGCCCGGCCGTGCAGCGCGGCCGCATGGTCAACCGCTTCTGGGGCGAGCCCCACGAGCAGCTCCCCGAGCGCCACGACGCCAGCGATTTCGAATTGCGAACCATGGACAAGATCCAGGGCAAGGATTCGGGTGGCAGCAAGATTTGAAGGCGGCCCCGGCGCTCCGTTGAATGGAGAAAGCCGCTCGAAGAGCACGGTGATGTATCCAGGTCGCAGCTGCGTTAAGCGGTTCGTCCGCACCGCCGATCGGCGGCTGGCCGTCACGGCCATCCGCTAGCCCTGAGACTGGGGGGTCCCTGCCCGCCAAAGGCGGGAGGACGACCGGCCAGCCAGGAGACCGCCTATGCGGGTCGCGGTAACACCTTCGCTTCGCATGCTCGCCCTGGTGCGTGCCTTTCCGTGCGACAGGCTTGAGGCCGGGCGTCGCTTCTTCGCTGAGGACTTGTGCGAGGACGGCCGCCGGGAAAGTGGTCTACGTGTGAGCGACCTGGAGTCGGCGATCGCCGTCATGCTCCGGCGTGGCCTGCTCGAGCCCGTCCACGACCGCCCGCGCTGCTACGCCCTGACCGACAGCGGCGTGCGCTATCTGAGCGGCGGCTACCGCTGGGAGCATGGCCTGTGGCGCCGCCTCCGCGGCCGCTTGCTGCTGTGGCAGCTTGCGCAGCGGCGACGGTACCGCACCGTCCGCAAGAGACTCGTCCGCGCCGACGATCACTAAGCCTTCTGCCGCGAGCCAGAGCGCCATAGGTCCTACTAGGCAGTGGCGGTCCCCTCCGTTAGGCTCGGCCTAAGAGCATGGGCAATGGGGGAGCCGCCGTGCCGAAGCGCAACGCGATTGGCAAGGAGAACTCCAGAAAATGCCAAGCGACGACCGCATACGATTGCGCGGCGACGATCCCGCGCCGTGTAACCGTCCTCTACACGCAGACGTGCGTTACCCAACGCCAAGACTGCTTCTTGTGCCGCTGCTCCCAGCGCGCCCCTGTTGCTCTACTCTCACTTATTTCAATTTCGACAAGAGCCTATGGGCCATCGGTCACCCAGATTCTCGTGGAGTTATGAAGCGCGCATTATGATTGAATGATGATGCGTGCGACCTAATCACTGTTAGACAGAAGTCCACTATTGGCACAAAGCGGCTGGCTGGGCCCATACCTAGTGGCCGTGCGATGAGCGCGCCTAGGTGAGTGGAGGTGCCGTCGCGGTTTCCGAATGAGGGTTCACTACCTCGGAGGTAGTCATGGCAGCTGAGTCTTTGGTTTCTTTTCTGGTCTGGTGCACGCTCCTCAATTACGCCGTCTTGCTGATCTGGTTCGGCGCTCTTGTCACGGCGCATGATTGGGTGTTCGCGCTTCACACGCGGTGGTTCAATCTCTCGCGTGAGGTCTTCGACGGCATCCACTACGGTGGCATGGCGGTCTACAAGATCGGGGTGCTGTTGTTCAATCTTGTGCCGCTCGCTGCCTTGAGCCTTGTGTAGCGAGGCGGCGGCGTCGCGAACGCGTCATGTGCGATGAGGCAGCGAGCCGAATGCTTGGCTGCCCAGCGTGCGTAGCTGTTGGGTTCGCCGGTTCGACCTTCGGACGGACTTGCTCTACTGTCGGCCGGTACACGGCCCTGACTTAGATCGTCGTGCCCTTTTCTTGATGCCCGCGCGGGTACGAGCGGTATCGATACGTCCCGTGCTTGCCATCTACCCAAGGAGTTCCTTATGTCGATGAACGCCCCCGCGAGTGATGTGCTCGCTCTGTCCGCCATGCTGCTTATCGGTTGTGGAGGGGATCCGGGTTCGGAGGCCGCCGATGAGGGGGCGTCAGCCCAGGCGAAGAGCGGCTGCACCGAGCGTGATGGCGCTTGGTTCGGCCGTACGGCGGACGGCGCCATGATCACCAGCCAGACGCCAGAGGCTTGCGAGGAACGGGCCGGCAAGTGATGTCGTGCCCTGATTCAAGCGCGTTCCGGTAGGTTCTGAGCGAATCAGCGACGAAATGATCACGATCTACCATCTGGCTGCATCGCAGTCCGAGCGCGTGATCTGGCTGATGGAGGAGTTGGAGTTGCCCTATCGGCTGGAGCGCTTCGAGCGCGAGGCCGACGGTTCCGCGCCGCCGGCCTACCGGGCGCTGCATCCTTTCGGCACGGCGCCGATTATCCGCGACGGCGATCAGGTGATGGCCGAGTCCGCCGCCATCGTCGAGTACATTAGCCGGGTACATGGCGGTGGCCGACTGAGCGTCGGCCCTGACGAGCCGGGCTACGCGGATTATCTGCAGGGCATGCAGCTGAGCGATGCCATCCAGACTGCGCTCTTCGTGCGTATGGCTTACGCCGGTGGCGCCGGGGAAAACTCGGACGAGGCGTCGGAGCCGGTCATCGTGCGCGCCTGCCGGCGGCGCGAAGACGGCTACTTCCGCTATCTGGAGGAGCGCCTGAGCGCCCAGCCCTATGCGGCCGGCGAGCGCTTCAGCTGCGCCGACATCATGGTGCTGCACAACCTGACCGTGCTGCCGCATTTCGGCGGCCGCGCCATCGAAGACCTGCCCAACACGCAGGCCTACGTCGCGCGCGTCAGAGAGCGGCCGGCCTACCAACGGGCCGCGGCGATCGCGGCTGGCTCGGAGGCGCCTGCCGGCTGACCGATCCGCGGCTGGGGCGTCTTCCATCGCCTCAGAATCGCGCTTCGGGCAGTTGTTACAGCAGTTGCGATCGTTACCGAATGGCGCTCTCGGCCAGTTGCGCTCCGCTATGATCCGGGCACCAGAAGGACGTGGGGACGGCCTCACCGCTCCATCATGCAACGGGGACGACCCCGGCAATTGAGGCAGGAAGACAGATGGCTTGGGTCATTCTTGTTGTCGCCGGTCTGTTCGAGATCGCCTGGGCGATCGGGCTGAAGTACACCGAAGGGTTCACGCGCCCGTGGCCGACCGTCGGCACCGTGCTGGCGATGGTCGTCAGCCTGTGGCTGCTCGGGCTCGCCATGAAGTCGCTGCCGGTGGGGACCGCATACGCGATATGGGTGGGCGTGGGCGCTGTGGGAACGGCGATTCTGGGCATCGTGCTCTTCGGGGATTCGGCAAGCGCCGGCCGGCTGATCAGCATCGGGCTGATCGTCGCGGGCCTCGTTGGCCTCAAGCTGGCGACGCCGGGCTGAGAGGGCGTCGGCGCGTGGCTGGTGGGGCTACCTCTCATGGATCGAAGTGCTCCCCGAGATTTCGCGCTGGCCGCGTGGCGCGGTCGTGTCCCTAGCCGTGGTGTAGCTCCTTGGGTATGACGGTGGCTACCGGTTCGGCTGGCTGCGTTGCTTAGGCTGCCACAGCCGGCAGTTGCATGGCGGGTGGATGGATGACCTCGGTGATGGTTTCCCGGGTCATGTAGCGGGCACGTTGCACGGCCCACTCGTCGTTCTGTTCCAGGAGGATGGCGCCGACGAGGCGCCGGATTGCCGCTTCGTTGGGGAAGATGCCGACAACCTCGGTGCGTCGCTTGATCTCGCCGTTGAGACGTTCCAGCGGGTTGGTGCTGTGCAGCTTCACGCGGTGGGCGGCGGGGAAGTCCATGTAGGCCAGTACGTCGGTTTCGGCGTCGTCCATGAGCGTGGCGAGCTTGGGCACGCTGCTGCGGAGTTGGTCGGCGACGTGGCGCCACTGCTGGCGCGCTGCCTCGGCGTCATTCTGGGCGAAGGCGGTGGCGATGAAGGCGGAGACCACGCGCCGGCCACTCTTGCCGGCATGTGCCAGAGCGTTGCGCATGAAATGGACACGGCAGCGCTGCCAGGTGGCGGTGAAGACCTTGGAGACAGCCGCCTTGATGCCTTCGTGGCTATCGGAGATCACCAGCTTGACGCCCCGCAGTCCTCGCCGCGCGAGCTTGCGCAGAAAGTCCTTCCAGAAGGTCTCGGCCTCCGACGGGCCGATATCCATGCCAAGCACCTCGCGGCGGCCATCGTCGTTGACGCCGACCGCGACAATCACCGCCACCGAGATGATCCGGCCGGCTTGTCGGACTTTGACGTAGGTGGCATCGATCCACAGGTAGGGCCAGTCCCCCTCGATCGGTCGCTCCAGAAACGCGTGGACGCGCTCGTCGATCTCCTCGCACAGCCGCGAGACCTGGCTCTTCGAGACGCCGGTGCCGCCCATGGCCTGCACCAGATCATCGACCGAGCGGGTCGAGATCCCCTGGATGTAGGCCTCCTGAATCACCGCCGTCAGTGCCTTCTCCGACATCCGTCGGGGCTCCAGAAAGCCCGGGAAGTAGCTGCCCTTGCGCAGCTTGGGAATGCGCAGCTCCACGGTCCCGGCCCGCGTCTGCCAGTCACGCTCGCGGTAGCCATTGCGCTGCACCAGACGCTCGGCGCTCTTCTCGCCGTAACCCGCACCCGTGCGGGCGCCAATCTCCAGCTCCATCAGGCGCTGACTGGCAAAACCAATCATCTCACGCAGCAAATCAGCGTCCGGGCTCTTCTCCAGCAGCGCTCGCAGGTTCATCATCTCATCGGTCATCGGTGGTTCCTCGGTGAAGGTTGGTCGTCGCAATCCAAACCTAAACCAGTTGCCACCGGTGACACCCAATCACTTACACCACGTCGTGGGACACGACCCGTGGCGCAGAAGCCATCAATGGAAGCCCGAAGAGCTCGCGCACTCGGTCGGCAGGGAAGCCGATGTGCTCCGGCTTCAGCACGATCTGGTCGGCAAGTAGCCCATTGAGCTCGTTCAGGGTTGCGGGCGGCAGCGGTGCGCGTAGCCGCGCATCCACGCTGTGGCTGTACTGATTGATCGTCGCCAGCACCGAACGTGAGTTGCTGGCGGCGATTGCCGAAGGCGTTGTGGCTTCAGCCTCGGCCGTCGCCTCCGGTTCAGGAACTCCGATCATGAGCAACGAGCGGGAGATCTCTTCCACCAACCGGGTCGGAACCGTCTTGTAGGGTGCGGCCTCCGTCACCACTCCCAGCCGCGTGCGTTCGTTGACGCCGAGCACGAGCTGAATACGCCCGACGCGGATCAGATTGGCCGTCCACTCGCCAAGCCGGTTGGACGGTTCGGGCAACGTCTCCGCGGGCTTAGCCTTCATTGCCTTCAACAGCTTTGAAGTGCAGCGCAGGGTTGTCATTCGTCGGTCTCTCAACTCACGCTTACGACCCGTTGTGCCGTGGAAAAGCGGCCTTCAGTCGTTCGACGGTGGTGCGCCACTTCGGTGTGCGCGGTTTGCAGACGGTGTTCTGGTTGCCGAAGAGCCCGATCTCGTCGACGGCCTGATCCAGCGGGACGGTCTGTAGCCATTTCACCGGTACGAAGTACTCGCAGCGGTCCGTATCATCGGCGTGCTCCCGATGGTAATGGGCGCCGCTGAGCACTTCGATGGCCGGACGGCCGTCGATCTGGAATTCGTTGATCGACTGGCGCGGGCCGGTGACTTCGCCGACGCCGACGAAGCCAAAGCCGGGCGCCTTCACCCAGACGCGGTCGCCGGTGCCCAGCAGGCTGAGGGTGTTGCTGTACCAAGTGCCGCCGCCCCCGCTGATGAAGCCATACTGCCGGGCTTCCTCCCAGTCGCGGCCCTGGCCGTGACCGAAGCTGGCGTAGAACTCGCCGTTCCAGGGCTCCTTGTCGCCGCGTCCGGCGGCGGCGACGTTCACTTGCGTTTCGCCGGGGTCGATCATCCAGGTGCGGCACAGCAGCTGCTCGCCCGCGTTGTCGAAGACCTGGAAGAAGAGCACGTTGATCGGGATGTCGCGCGCGTTGAGGTACTGCACGATGCGCTCGGTGCTGCTGTCCAGCGAGGCCGCCACCACCACGATCTGGTGACTGTCGTTGAGCGTGTCCTCGTCCAGCGGATAGCCGAAGCGTGCCTCGAAGTCGTCGCTGAGGTTGCCGCCGGGCCGGAAGCGGGCATAGGCGGCGGCGATATCCTCGGCCTTCAGCGTCTCCACCCAGCAGGCGTAGTCCAGCGCCTGGGCGACGACCTCGCGCGGCGTGCGGGCGCGCTTGAGCTCGATCAGCACCAGCGTGCCGTCGGGCGCAATGGCGAGCAGGTCGATGATGCCGCCGGTGCCGGTCTGCTCCTGGCGGCCAATCAGCATCCACTCGTCCGACAGGATGCTGGGTGCGGCGACAATCATCTCCTCCAGCGTCCGCTCGCTGGGCAGCCGGCCTTCGGTGAGCGGCTGTGGTTCCGCGCCGACCTTCCAGATGGCGTTGCGTACCGGCATCAGTCGCCCTCCCTCGTAGCTTCGGCCGGCGAGTATCAGCGCCGGCGTGATGTTCTTGCCTCCAGCGCGCGATTGCTGGCGACGCGCCCATTCACGTTCAGAAAGCCAGCATCGAAGCAGCGGCGCGCCTTGCCTTGTCTTCGCGACCTTAGCGCACCGATCGCTGGAGCTGACAGAGGACCAGCAGCGGGCGCTGATTTTTGTACGGGAGAACCGGCGAATCACCAACTCGGACTATCGGAACCTCAACCGCGTTGACACGCTGACGGCGAGCCAGCGTCTGGTTCGGCTTCGCGATCTGGGTCTCGTCGACCAAGTGCCCATGGGGCCGGCTACCTACTATGTTCCAGGAGCGCAATTAGGAAATGCCGCGACGGAAACCGGTCAGCCGTCGCGCGACGACCTGTTTTCGGGCTTGTCTGGGGAGTCATCGGGCTTATCTGGGAACTCCGAGGGCTTATCTGGGGAGTCTGGCGGCTTATCCGGGGAGTCTCTAATCGAGGCGCTGCCGAACGACCTGCACAGGGAACTCGAAAAGCTGGGGAAGCGTAGCCGGGATACTGAGCGGTTGAAACAAGTCGTGTTGAAGCTGTGTCGGCAGCGCCCCTACTCTGCTCGTGAGCTCGCCGAGATCACACGCCGGAACAGCGCTTATCTCCAGCAGGTATATCTAACGCCCATGGTTCGGGAGGGGCTGCTGCGCCTTCGTTACCCCGACGAGCGTAATCGACCGGATCAAGCCTATGTCGCAACCGAGGAGCAAGAGTGAACGCTGAAAACCTGATCTCCAAGGTTTGGAACTTCTGCCACATGCTCCGCGACGACGGCGTGAGCTATGGCGACTACCTGGAGCAGCTCACCTACCTGATCTTCCTCAAGATGGCGGACGAATTCCGACGCAAGCCGTGGGAGCGGGACGTCGGCATTCCGGAACAGTACGACTGGAACAGTCTCAAGGCGCGGAAGGGCGCCGAGCTGGAAGCCCACTACATCAAACTGCTGCGGGCGCTGGGACAGCACAAGGGCATGCTCGGCCAGATCTTCACCAAGGCGCAGAACAAGATCCAGGACCCGGCGAAGCTGGCCCGGCTGGTTCAGATGATCGACCAGGAAAGCTGGGTGATGCTGGACGCAGAGGTCAAGGGCGACATGTACGAGGGCCTGTTGGAGCGCAACGCGCAGGACACCAAGTCCGGTGCCGGGCAGTACTTCACGCCGCGTCCGTTGATTCGCGCCATGGTCGAGTGCGTCCAGCCCAAACCGGGCCAGACCATCGCTGATCCCGCTTGTGGCACGGGTGGTTTCTTCCTGGCCGCCTACGACTACATCAAGGAGCACCATCTGGCCACGATGAGCGCCGACGAAAAGCATGCGCTCAAGCGCTGGACCTTCTATGGCAACGAGATCGTGGCTGATGCCCGACGCATGTGCCTGATGAATCTGTTCCTGCACAACATCGGCGATATCAAGGATGAACCCACCATCTCGTCGACCGATGCGCTGCTGAACGAGGCGCCGCGACGGCACGACTATGTGCTGGCCAATCCGCCCTTCGGCAGGAAGAGCACGCTGACTGTCACCAACGACGCTGGCGAACAGGAAAAGGAAGACTTCGTCTACAACCGGCAGGACTTCTGGGCGACTACCTCGAACAAGCAGCTCAACTTCGTTCAGCACATTCGTACGTTGCTCAAGGAAAACGGGCAGGCCGCCGTAGTGGTGCCGGATAACGTGCTCTTCGAAGGCGGTGCGGGCGAGACCGTCCGCCGCAAGTTGATGGAAACCACCGACTTGCACACCGTCCTGCGCCTACCGACCGGCATCTTCTACGCGCACGGTGTGAAGGCGAATGTCCTGTTCTTCGACGGTCGCGCGGGGCGTGCCGAGCCTTGGACGGATGAAGTCTGGTTTTACGACTACCGGACCAACATCCATCACACCCTCAAGAAGAAGCCGCTTCGCGACGAGCATCTGCGAGAGTTCGTCGAGTGCTACAAGCCCGGTCGACGTCACGAGCGTCAGGAAACCTGGAGCGAAGCGAACCCCGAGGGGCGCTGGCGCCGCTACAGCCGCGAGGAAATCTGCAAGCGTGACAAGGCCAGCCTCGACATCTTCTGGCTGCGCGATCAATCCCTGGGCGATCTGGACAATCTTCCGGAGCCGGATGACATCGCC
This sequence comes from Algiphilus aromaticivorans DG1253, assembly GCF_000733765.1. Taxonomy (NCBI): domain Bacteria; kingdom Pseudomonadati; phylum Pseudomonadota; class Gammaproteobacteria; order Nevskiales; family Algiphilaceae; genus Algiphilus; species Algiphilus aromaticivorans. Next base: position 3,438,482 of record NZ_JPOG01000001.1, read on the forward strand.
CAGGAGATCGTGGAGAACCTGGAATCCGGGCTAGCAAGTTTCCGGAGTGTCCTGGCCGAGCTGGAACGCGAATAGAAAGGCAGCTATTGCCGCGACCAGGGGCTCGGCATGTCGGGGTGCGCTAGATCGCGCCAGCCGCCCAGGCGGTATTCGCTGGCGAGGATGACGTCGATGCGGTCGAAATCGATGAAGGCGTGGCAGCTGTCCATCATGCGCTGCAGGTTGGTGTCGAAGGCGGCCGGGTCGCCGGCGGCGTTGAAGAAGACCTGCGGATCGGTCATGGCCTCGGCGGGAAAGCATTCCTCCACGAAGCCGTGCCAGTCCGGCGCGCCGTGGGTCAGCGGGCGCTGCACGATGTTCTGGCAGTAGTAGAAGTTGGACTGCGTTTCCACCGCGACCATCGTGTGGTGGCCCATCCAGTGCGTCAGCCATCCGCCGTGGGTCAGCCGCGGTGGCTTCTGCAGGAAGGCAATCTGGTTGAAGCCGGCCGTGCGCTGGCCGTCAGGCGGTACGGCGTCGACGTTCGGAATGGGCACGGATTCGCTGACGACGTAGCCAGCGATGCGCGCGGCCACTGCCTGCAGCTCGGCCTCAAAGGGCGCCCGAAAGTGCGCCGAGTTCAGCCAGAAGCTGACCACGGCACTTACCGGTGGCTGCATGTTCTCCTGGCGCAGGTGCGCACCGGGCGCGACGGCGGCGTCGACGATGTTGATCTTGACGCGCTCGGCGCCGCGTTCGCGCAGCCGTGCACCGATGGAGTCAAGCAGCTGTGCGCCGAAGGTGGCGCTGTCGACACCGTCCGGTGCCCAGAGCGCGTAGAAGAGCTTTTCCATGGAGTGGCGTCCGCCAGAGGCCGGGATCGGCAGCCTTGCAGACGGCGGGGCGGCTGGCAATGCACGAACGTGGTATTCACGCCGCTCGCCCCGCGCGTCGGCTGGTCGCCACGCCGGTGGCACGCTTCTTCCATGGTGGTAACGCAAACCCGGTGCAGGTATCTGGCCTATGGTCTCCCTTGTCCTTCCCATCGCTGCTCTTCTGCTCGCCGTCGCCTTCCTGCTGCTCGGCACCGGGCTGCTGAACACGCTCGTCGCGGTGCGTGCGGGGCTGGAGGGGTACAGCGACGGCTTGATCGGCGTGATCATGTCCGGCTATTTCGTCGGATTCTTCATCGGCACCTTTCTGGCGCTGCCGCTGATTCGCCGCGTCGGCCACATCCGCGCCTTCGCGCTCTGCGCGGCGCTTGCATCGGCCTCTGCGCTTTTTCACGTGCTGGTGGTGGAGCCGCTGATCTGGGGGCTGTTGCGCATCGTTACCGGCGTGGTGTTGGTGATCCTCTACACGATCATCGAGAGCTGGCTGAACGGGCAGACGCCGCCGGCGCAGCGCGGCCGCGTCTTCGCTGCCTATATGGCGGTGAATCTGGGGTCGCTTGCCGCTGCTCAGCAGTTGCTGCGTCTGGACGCGCCGACTTCGCACACGCTTTTTGTGCTGGCGGGCATTCTGACCGCCGTCAGCTTGGTGCCGGTCGCCTGGACGCGTATCGCGCAGCCGAAGGTGGAGGACGCTCAGCGGCTCGGCGTCCGCCGCATGTGGGCGGTGGCACCGCTGGCGGTCGCGGCTTCCTTTCTGTCGGGACTCGCGATGGGCGCCTTCTGGGGCCTTGGTCCCTTGTACGCGGGGCGGATCGGCCTCGAGGCGAGCGGTATTGCGACCTTCATGACCTGCGCCATCCTCGGCGGCGCGCTCTTGCAGGTGCCGTTGGGGCGGATATCGGATAGCTACGACCGGCGATGGGTGCTTGGTGTCCTCGCCGCAGCGGCGGCCCTCGGCGCGCTTGGTCTCCTCGTGCTGAGCTACGCGGGGACCTGGGTGATACCCGCGGTAGCGGTCTATGGCGGGCTGGCATTTGCCGTCTATCCGGTTGCCATCGCTCACCTGGTGGATCATCTGGAGCCGGCCGACGTGCTGTCCGGTGGCTCGAGCCTGCTGCTGCTGCATGGCGTCGGGGCGGCTCTCGGCCCGGCGTTGGCGGGGCAGATCATGAGCCTGACGCATGCGCAGGCGTTGCCGGTCTATTTCGCGCTCATGCATCTTCTGCTCGCGGCCTACACCGTGCGCAGCCTGCACCGGCACCGCCGGGACGCACGCGATCACGCTGCGCGCTTCGTGCCCCAGGTGCGCACCACGCCCATCGCCATGGAAATGCAGGCCGCCGAGGCTTACGAGATCACTGAGGACGACGTCAGCCAGGAGAGTCCGCGCGCCTGAGCGCGCGTATCGGCAGTATCAGGTCCCGGAAGCGGGCTTCGGCGTCTATGCGCCGTGTTCGTTTTCTTTTCGCGCCTTTCGTAGCGCCGCTGACGGGCTCGATTGACACTTCGACGGCAAAGGCCGAATATCGTTTGATGCGCCGCATCCCGCCCATTTCGACCCTGCGCCAGCGCGCAGGTTTTCTCGCCTCCGGAGGCTGAGCCCCGGGCTGTGGCTGCGCGCCCCGGTCCGGGGCCGCTCTAGACCCCCGTTCTTATTCTTCGGCATTGCCCGTCGACTCGGCTCGCGCGGTGTGCCGGTGGTACTTCCCGATTTCGCGGCTTGCGTGGCTGGACGATGGTCCGCGGCGCAGCACGCCCCAGGAGCAGGTCATGCGTGACAACAACAATTCCAGCGAAGGCGCCCCGCCGTTGATCATCGACGAGGCCGATTACGACTATCTCTACCGGCTGGCGGAGGAAGCGGCCGAGGAGACGCCCGATGTGGGCGATTACCTGCTGGAAGAGATTTCCCGTGCGCGGCTGGTGCCCAGCGCCGAGATGCCGGCGGACGTGGTGCGCTTCGGCGCCTGGGTGACCTATCAGGACGAAGCCTCCGGCGAGGAGCGACGCGTGCAGCTGGTCTATCCCAAGCAGGCCGACGCTTCGCATTCCCGGATATCGGTGGTCAGCCCGTTAGGCGCGGCGCTCATTGGCCTTTCCGTGGGACAGACGATCGACTGGCACGTGCCGCAGCGCGTCGAGCGCACGCTGAAGGTCGTAAAGGTGCAGGCCGACAGCCTCCCGGACTGAGACGGCCCTGAGCGCGGTGGTCTTCAGCCAGCTTCGGGACGCTGCAGGAGGTGCTGGCTGACGTCGCCGTAGAGTGTCGGGATCATGGCGCGTTCGGCGAAGCGCCAGGCGCCATCGACGCGGTGGAAGCGATCCTCGTAGCGGCCGGCGATGATGGGCTGCAGGGCTAGCGCATCGGTGGCCTGCAGCACCGTGAAGCGCGAGTGCGCCAGCGCGTTGTCGCCGTCGACCTCGATGCGCGCGTTGCTGACGATGTGCTGGGTGCGCGGCGTGCCGTCGTCGTAGAGGCGTGTAAAGCCGCGGTACATGGCGAGCACCGCCTCATAACCTTCGATGCGGTGCTGCCCACTGGCGGCAATGATGGTGGCGTGGCGGAACAGCTCGGCCACGCCCTCGAAGTCGCCGGCGTCGATGCGCTCGGCGTAGCGGTAGAGCAGATTCTCGATGGCGCGGTGGTCGTCCATGGCGGTCGTCGATAGGAGTGAGTCTGTGTAGCCGCAGGCTACGCCACCCGCTCCGATTGCGAAGGCGATACCCCTGCTGCGGTCGGGTGCACAAAGGCCTGATTCGGTGGGCCTCAAGGGGTTGCGACGGGCGGCGCGCGCAACGCGATCGGCGGCATACCGCGAGGCACTGCGCCGGGCTAGGGTTTTCAGCAAGAAGAATCCTGCGCCGAGAACGCCATGTCCGTCACCCTCAAGCTCGCCCTGGGCGAGATGTCCACCCGCCGTCGCCTGCTGCTGCAGAGCCTGGTCGAGCGCGCGGGCGGGCGTCTGTCGCCGCGCTGGGAGTTGGTGACGGCGCCGGATGAGGCCGATGTGTTGCTCTTTGATCCGGTCGTCGGCGAGCCCGAGACGACGGCGCGGGCGCTGCCCGTGGTGGAGCGCGCGGATTACGTGGCGGGCGAAGGGCCCGGCTTGTGCTTTCCGGCGACGACGGCAGAGTTCTGCGCCTTTCTGGAAGGTGCCGCGCGCACGCTGCGCGTCACGACAAACTCGCTGCCCGCCGATCTGCAATCGCTGGCGGATGCCACGCAGGCGTTGATTGCCGGCCGGCGCGAAGGCCTGACGCTGGAGAGCGGTGATGGTCTGCGTTTCGGCCTCACCGCGGTCTACGGCGCGCCGCGTGTGCATGTGGGTTCGGACGAGCGCGTGGCCGCGCGCATGCGCGAGCCGGGATTTCTGCAGACGACGCATCTCCTGTCTGAAGAGCCGGTGACGAGCAGCGGCAGCCTGCAGCAGGGCCAGTTCTTCGTGTGGGCCCTGGCGCGTGAACTGGCGCAGTACGGATACCCGCTGGTGGCGGTCGATGCGCGGCTGAAGCTGCGGCGCTGGCCGTTGCCGCCGGAGCCTTTCATCGGTAGAAGCGACGCCATGCGCATCTGTACGCGCCTCGCGCCGGGGAATGTGGATCTGCGCACCCTGGAGCGCAGCGAGCAGCACGCCACCGCGGACGCCATCGCGTTGATCAACGCCGGCGTGCTGCTCGGCTTCGTCACCGCCGAGGCGGTACCCGCGACGACGCCTGCTGCGGAACCCGAGGCGGTGGTTCCTCCCGGCAGTCGCTACGGTGGCCTGATTCAGGCGCTGCGTTCTGCCTTCGGGCTGACTGCGCGCGCGCACTGAGCCAGCGGCTATGGCGAACGATCCCGCGCTGGCGGAGCTGAAGATCGTTGTCGCCGGCCCCATGGGGGCGGGAAAGACGACGCTGGTGGGCGCGCTGAGCGATACCGAAGTCGTGCGCACCGAGGCGGCCAGCTCGGAAGCCATGCCCGGCAAGGACACCACTACCGTGGCCATGGACTACGGGCGCCGCTGCATCCAGGAAGGCCTGGAAGTCGCCTTCTACGGCACGCCGGGACAGGACCGCTTCGATTTCATGTGGCGCATCCTCGCGCGCAACGCCTTCGGCGTGATCATGATGGTCTCGGCCGATGCCGCGGACGCCGAGGAGGAACTGGACCGTTTCCTGGCGACCTACGAAGAGCTGCTGGGCGGAGTGCCCACCGTCATCGCCGTGACGCGCGTCGATCTGGCGCCGGAGGCCTTCGACAGGCTGTCGGCCTCGGCGGGCGCGTGCTACCCCACGATTCCGGTTCTGCCCATCGATCCCCGGCAGACCGATTCGGCCGTGCTGACCGTCGAGGCCCTGCTGGCGCAGGTCGACAGCGAAGGCAGCGAAGTGCTGGATCGCCTGCAGCGTCAGGAAGCAATGATCTTCCGGGTCGCCTGACATGAGCATCACGGCCGAGACGCTGCGCGGTCACGCGCGGGAGGCGATCGATGCGCTGCTGGCGCGCGAGCACGGCATCACTGCTGCGGTGCTTGCCACCGAGGACGGTTTCGAGCTGGCCCAGGGCGCGCGCAGCCAGCGCGCGGACAGCAGTCTGGCTGCGCTCAGCGCTTCGGCGATGGGTCTGGCCGGGGCGCTGACCCAGTCGGGGCATATCGGTGCCTGCGAGGACATCTACATCAGCGGCCAGCAGGGCCGGATTCTCATCATGTCGGTGCCGCGGCTGCAGCCGCGTGTCGTGCTGCTCGCGCTCACCGATACCAAGACTTCCATGGGCAATGCCCTGGTCGCCGTTCGCAGAACGGCCGCCGCGCTGGCAGATGCCCTTCTCGCACCGCAATGAGCGGATTTCGTTTTCTACAACGCATTTTTGGCAAAGGAGCACACACGATGGCATCGATCGATCTCACCCCGCTGAAGGAAATTGAGGGCTTCATGAGCGCCGGGCTGGTGGACGGCGAGAGCGGCATGCTGATGGCCGCCACCGAGGGCGGCACCATCGATCTGGAGGTGGCCGCGGCCGGCAACTCCGAGGTCGTCAAGGCCAAGCGCCGCGTCGCCGAGAAGCTGGGCATCCCCGGCGGCATCGAGGACATTCTTATCACGCTGACTGAGCAGTACCACCTGATCCGGCCGCTGGCGAAGTCGCAGGACGTCTTCGTCTATCTCGTGCTCAATCGCAAGCAGGCCAATCTGGCCATGGCGCGCCGCAGCCTGCAGAGCTTCGAGGGATCGCTTTCGCTCTAGGGAATCGGCCAGCCTTCGGGCCCGCGCGCCAGCGGCAGATCGCGCGCGGGCCCGTTGCGCTGTCGTCGGATGGCTGCTGGCTTCGGGCCGGCTGAGGCAGCGCTAAGCCTTATTACACCGAAGCGGAAGCCGGATGCCCGGTCTGGCCATTCGTGGGCGGCAGCGGACAGTGCAGGGTGGCTACCACCGCGCGCAGCAGCTCGTACTCCTCGGCGGTGACCTGATGGTTGTGGCGCATCGTCCGACTCAGGCCGCGTAGCAGCTTCTCCTTGTGCTGCGGGGCCAGACGGTCCAGCCGTTGCAGCGCGTCGTCCAGCTTCTGATGCCAGTCGGGGGCCTCGCTGTAGGTCGGCACCTCGCTGAGCACCTGCGCCATGCCGCTTTCATAGGCAGTGCGCGCCTGCCCCTCGTCGGCGTGGCCAATACGCGCCATGACGCCGAAGAGCAGCGCGATGTCCTCGGCACGCTGCTCCGGGCCTCGCTTGCCGGCCTCGCGCCGGCTCGGCGTGAGGATGTCGCTGAGCTGGCTTTCCAGCATCATCGCGAGGGCGTACTCGTGCATGGCGATGTGGCCGTCGGCGTGGATCAGTGCCGGCAAGACGCGGCGCAGCCGCTGCAGCCGTGCCTGCGGCAGGCGGCGCAGGGCGGGCATGCCGATGGCTGCCAGAGGTACTCGCTGCAGCGGGTGCAGTGCGATCATGGCCTCGCGCAGTCCCCTGGCGGCGTCGGCGGCCGGTTCACCGAGGTGTTCGATGATGGCTTGGCGTTGCTGCTTGCGGATGCCCTCATCCTCGTCGAGCAGCAGCGCCAGCAGCACGGCCATCGCGCCGCCCGGCGTGTGTGCCGTTTCGGTTAGTCGCTCCGGCATCGTGGCGCGCAGGGTACGTGCGAGCTGCACATGGTCGAGCGCCATGCTGCCGGCTGCCTCCAGCAGTTCGTCCACCTGTTGCACTTCGCTGGCGGCATCAACGCCTTGTGTCGGCGTATCGCTGCTCTGAGCGGCCATGCCGGCGCTCAGCCCGGCGATGGCCGCGCTGGATGGGCCGCTGCGCTCGCTCCTATCCGGCTGGCGGCCATCGTAACGTTCGCCGAGACGGCGGGCCTCGGCCTTGAAGGCCTTGGGATCGAAACCGGGCTCCAGAGCGCGGATGCGCTTGGTGATCGGCGGATGCGTGGCGAAGAGCCGGCTCTTCAGCCCGTGGGCGAAGAGCATGTGGCTGACGTCCTCGGCTTCGGCGGTGGTCAGCCTGGAGCCCTGAGGCACGCCGGCGATCTTCTTGAGGGCGCCGGCGAGACCGCTGTTCTGGCGCGTGAACTGCACGGCCGAGGCGTCGGCAAGATACTCGCGTGAGCGCGACACCGCAGCCTTGATCATGTGGCCGAAGAGCACGCCGATGTAACCGATGGCGACCAGCGCCAGCCCCAGGGCGGCGGCACCGGCAGCGTTGCGGTTGCGCGAGATCGCGCCCGACAGCATCAGCCGCTGTCCGGCGATGGCGATCACCAGAATGCCGAACAGCCAGCCCATGAGATTGATGTTCAGGCGCATGTCGCCGTTGAGGATGTGGCTGTACTCGTGGGCGATGACGCCCTGCAGCTCTTCGCGGTTGAGCCGGTCCAGCGTGCCGCGCGTAACGGCGATGGCCGCGTCCGAGGGCGTGTAGCCGGCGGCGAAGGCGTTGATGGCGTCCTCGTTCTCCAGGACGTAGATGGCCGGCACCGGCACGCCGGAGGCGATGGACATTTCCTCCACCACGTTGCGCAAGCGCAGGAGCTGCAGGTCACGGGTGTCCTCGCTTACGCGTGTGCCGCCCAGCGATTCCGCCACCTTCGTGCCGCCGGCGCGAAGCTGCGACATGCGGATCAGCACGGCGCCGCCTACGATGGTCAGCACGATCACCGTGGTCGTGATCAGCGGGCCGGTCAGCTGCTCTGCCGGGACCTCGCCGGCGCCCAGTAGGCCGAAGGCCACGACGGCGTTGACCGCGGCCAGGATGGCCAGCACGGCGAGCAGGAACATGCCGACGAGGACGCGGGTGCTGCGGCGTGCCGCTGCCTGTTGTTCGAAGAAGGTGGCCACTACCTAGACCACCTAGAAGGACACTTCTGGCGCGGCGCGCATCTCGACCGACTCGATCTCCAGTGGCTCGGCCGGCGCGAAGTTGAACTGGTTGGCGATGATGCTGCCCGGGAACATCTCGCGGCGGTTGTTGTAACTCATGACCGCGTCGTTGAAGGCCTGGCGTGCGAAGGCGACGCGGTTCTCGGTGGAGGTGAGTTCCTCGGAGAGCTGCATCATGTTCTGGTTGGCTTTGAGGTCCGGGTAGGACTCGGACAGCGCGAAGAGCTTGCCCAGGCTCTGCGTGAGCATGTTCTCGGCGCCCGCCAGCTTCTGCATCTTGTCGCCGTTGCCGGGGTCGCCGGCGGCATCCTGCAGGCCGGAGGCCGCCTGGTTGCGCGCCTGGATGACTGCCTCCAGCGTCTCGCGCTCGTGCGCCATGTAGCCCTTGGCGGTCTCGACGAGATTCGGGATGAGCTCGTGGCGCCGCTGCAGCTGCACATCGATCTGGGCGAAGGCATTACGGAAGGCGTTGCGCGCTCCGATGAGGCCGTTGTAGGTGACGACTGCCCAGCCAACAATGAGCAGGATCAGTCCGAGAACAATGAGCCATTCCATGCGCGGTGCTCCGTAATGCGATGGGGAAGAAGCGGAACTGCGTCTTCCGAGCATCCATTATGAGCGTGCAAGTGTTACGGACGCAGTCGGCATGGTCCGGGCCGGCGCGGCGCGCGATAGCCGCCTGGCTCCAGCGCCTGCCGCTACCTATCCGTCCATCCGTCGGCGCCAGTCGCTGGCGGCCAATGGGCGGACAGTCGACGGACGCGTGGGTGGTTCACGCGAGCGTTGACTGCGCCACAATGCCGGCATGACCGAGCTGCAGCGCGAGACGATAGAGGCCGGCCGCGGTCAGCGGCTGCGTTTCGATGGCGACACCGGGCCCCTGTCCTGGGCGGATTGTCTGCGTGGCTGGCGGAACGATGCGGGCTTCCGCGAGCGCTTCGGGCAGGCGCTGGCCGATGCGCCTTTCGAGGCTTTCCGCTGGGAATGTCTGCCGGTGACCGCTGATAGCATCGAGCAGCCTTTCGAGTGCGTGCTCATCGATGCCCCGGAGCTGCTGCGTAAGGCTGACGGTAGTGATTTCACCGAGCATTTCGAGGCGAGCGCCCCGGTGCTGCGCTTCGCCAATCTGGGCGGAGATGCAGAGCTAGTGGTGCCGCGACCGATGGCCGAGCCTGCCGCCTATCCGCACCTCGGCGCCTTCCTGCGCCAGGCGCCGGCGGCGCAGCGCGACGCGCTGTGGCAGGCCGTTGCCGCCGCCGTGGACGACTGCCTGGGGGTGGCGCCGTTGTGGCTGAGCACGGCCGGCGACGGCGTGCCGTGGCTGCATATTCGCCTGGACAGTCGGCCCAAGTACTACCGGCACGTTCCCTATCGTCTCAGGCGCTGATGGGCCGGTGCGGTGCCAGGCCGCCGGTCCGTGGATCGGCGCCGCCCCGACCTTCACTACTTTGGTCGACAGGCCGTTTGTGGCAGCTTTGGAACCAATGACGGCGGCTGCGCGTGTAAAGACACGAGCCGCCGTTTCCGCGAGAGGAGACAAACATGCTGCGATGGACGACAACAATGGTTCCCGTATTGGCCTTGCTGGGCGCCTGTTCGGGCCAGGACGGTGTGGCCGAGCGCGCGGAGAACGAAGTCGGTGGGCAGGCGGCTGCTTCCGATGCGCAGCGCGTCTACATTGATCCGGAAACCGGTGAGATGGGCGTGCCGCCCGCGGATCGGGCGAAGTCGCGCAGCGACAATGATGGCGTCGCTGGCGCGCCGGCATACCAGCGCGAAGAGCGCCCGGACGGAACGGTGGTGCTGCGCCCCAAGCAGCCGGAGCGGCACATCATCGAGGCCGAGACCGACGACGACGGCGAGGTAACAGTGAAGGAGCGGGACCGGCATGCGCAGTAGCTGGGCCGTCCTCGCTGCTCTGTGCGTGCTACCGGCTGCGCAAGCGGCGGTCATCACAGTGCAGTCCAACGATCCACCGGGTGAAGGCTTCAACGACCCCACCGCGTTCACACCGGAGGGTGGTAACAACGCCAAAACGATCGGCGAGGCGCGTCGCAACGTCTTCCGGGCAGCGGCCGAGCAGTGGGGCGCCATCCTCGACAGCAGCGTCGAGATCGTGGTGGACGCGAGCTTCGCGCCTGCGCCGGACGATCAATGCTCGGTGAACGAAGGCACGCTCGGCGCTGCCGGTCCGGCGAAGTTCTTCGCGCGCTTTCGCGGCGCGCCGCGCACGGATACCTTCTATCCCGTGGCGCTGGCCAATGCCCTCGCCGGTCAGGATCTCGACCCGGTCGTTCCCGACATCGGCGCCAGCTTCAACGGCGCCGTCGACACCGATCCGGATTGCCTGCGCGGCCTGCGCTTCTATTACGGTTTCGATCATGCCGGTGGCAGAGGCACCATCGACTTCTACAACGTCGTCATGCACGAGTTGGCGCACGGCCTCGGCTTCTCGACCCTCATTGCCGACAATGGCGAGAACTCTGCGACGCCCGACTTCTATGTGCTGGACCGGCTGATCTTCGACAACAGCCAGGGCCGCTTCTGGGAAGCCATGAGCGATACGCAGCGCGCGGCTTCGGTGACCAACGAGCGCAATGTCGTCAACGTCGGCGACTTCGTGCGGGGCGGCGCCGTGTCGCAGGGGCTCGACAGCGGCAACGGCGCCGATGCCGCCGGCCGCCCGCTGATCTACTCGCCGAACTCCTTCGACGTCGGCTCATCCATCGCGCACTGGGACACCGAGGCTGAGCCCAGTCTGTTGATGGAGCCCTTCGCCACGGCCGATGTCCGTGCCAAGACCGGCGTCGACATGACGAGTTGTCTGCTGCAGGACCTGGGCTGGCAGCTGCAGGGCGGGGTCGGCTGCCCGGATTGGCACGCCGCCGACACGCCACCCGAGATCGCCCCGATTCCCGATCAGACGCTCAAGACCGGCGGCACGAGCGACCCGATCCTGCTGCAGGTGACCGACAACAGTCGCGTCACACCCGATGCCAGTCTCGCGCTGCAGGCCTTCTCCGACAATCAGGCCGCGGTGCCCGACAGCGGCATCGGATTCAGTGGCAGTGGCGGACAACGCGAACTCACACTCGAGGCCGGCTCGGAGGTCGGTAACGCCACGGTGACCGTGATCGTTTCCGATGGCACCTTCACCGCGCGCGAGCGCTTTGCGGTGGCCGTAACCGCGGATGGCGGCAATCGGCCGCCGGTGGCGCGCACCGACGTGCTGAAAACGCTGTCGACGCAAACGGTGACCGGCAACGTGCTTGCAGACAACGGCAACGGTGCCGATAGCGATCCGGACGGTGACGTCTTGCGCGTGTCGGCCGTCGATGGTTCGGCCGACAAGGTGGGCGTGGCATTCACCACCGAGGGTGGTGCCGAGCTGCGCATCGATGCCGACGGCGGCTTTCGCTACACGCCGGGTGGCGAGCTGGCCGAGCTGCAGCCCAGCCGGCAGGCTGCCGAGGCGGTTGACTACACGATTACGGACGATCGTGGCGGTTTCGGCACTGATGCGGTCAATTTCGTCGTGACCGGCGACCCCGGCACCGACCGCCACGGTGACGACCCCGAATCCGCCACGCGAATCGTTCTGGACGAGGCCCTTCGGCAGATCGACGGCGCGATCAACACGCGCGGCGACCGTGACTACTTCGTCTTCAGCCTGGGTGATCCGGCCGATGTGCTGCTGCGCACGACCGGGGACACCGACACCGTCGGCACGCTGCACGATGCCGGGGGCGAGGTCCTTGCGGAGAGTGACGACGTGCTTCGCGACGGCGAGACCGACGAAAACTTCCGCATCGCCCGGGGCCTGCCGGCTGGCAGCTACACGCTCGAGATCGGTGGCTTTGACGACCGTGCCACCGGCAATTACCTGCTCGAGGCCAGCGCCTCCCCGGAGCCGGCGAGTGATGCGGGCGATGCGGAAGATCCCGGCGACGGCGCGGCCGCTGGCGAGTCGGGTGGCAGCTCGGGTGGTGGCTTCGCCTGGCTACTGCTCGTGCCCCTGGGATTGGCTGCCGCCTTGCGTCGCTTCAACACGGGATCTGAGTCGGCGTGATCGCCTTGGCCTGATATATCCTGCCGATTGAGTCCTTGTCGGCCGCCGTTCGTCCCGTGGCGCTAGCGGGTGGTGTCGGCACCGCGCAGCATGAGTGTCGCGTCGTCACCAGCCTCCGGAGCCAAGCGTTGCCGCAGAGCGTTCCCCATCGTTTGAAGGCGTGGTTGTTCCCGCCGCTGCCCGATGAGGCGCGGTCCGCCTTCGCGCAGGACCAGCGCCAGATCGCGCGCCGTATCTTGATGGCCGCCGCAGCGCTGACCCTGCTGATGCTGCCGCTGTTGCAGGTGCTGGAGCAGGCAACAATGAACACGCTCACGGAGCTGTGGTGGCAGCGGCTGATGATTCGCGCTCCACTCTTGCTCATGGCGACCGCGGCGCTGGCCTTATACGCGTGGCGCCCGGAAGGCCGATGGCCGCGGCCGTTCGCCCTGCTCTTCGGCGCCGCGCTTGTTATGGGCGGGATGGCGATACTGGTGCTGCACGTAGCCGCGGGTTGCCCGGATATCCACTACATCGTCCACTCGCTGACGATGGCTTTTCCCGCCGTGGCGCTACTGGCGACGCGGGGTCTGCGCGATCTGCTACTGATCTATGTGTTGCCCTTGCTCGGCGTCGTGCTGCTGTGGTGGTGGCTGGGTTTGTGGCGGTCGGGCGAAATGAATGTGCTGATCTATCCCCTGCTGTCGATGGTGGTGGGCGCCGTGCTCGCGGATATGCTCCACCGCGCCAACCGACAGGCCTTTGCTGCGCGGCAGAAGCTGGAGCACAGCGCCACCACGGATGCGCTGACCGAGCTGCCCAACCGGCGCGCGGCCGATGCGTTGCTGGCCGTCGAACATGCCCGCTCGCTGCGCAGTGGCACGGGTTACGCGGCGATCATGGCGGATCTCGATCACTTCAAGCGCGTCAACGATACCCACGGGCACGACGTTGGAGACGAGATCCTCACTGCGGTGGCCGAGCGTCTGCGCGCCGCGGTGCGCACGGGCGATCACGTCGCGCGTTGGGGGGGTGAGGAATTCCTCGTGCTGCTGCCGGAGATTGGCGCTACGGGTGCCCGTGAGGTGGCCGAGAAGCTGCGCGCCAGCGTAGCCGAAGCCCCCTTTATGACAAGCGCCGGTGCTTTATCGATCACCATCAGCCTGGGAATCGCTCTGTGCGAGGGCGAGCCCGATGCCGCGGCGCTGGTTCAGCGGGCCGATACCGCGCTCTATCGCGCCAAGCAGGAGGGCCGTGATTGCGTAGTGTTGGCTGAGTCGCCGACTTGAGCAAGTCGACTGAATGCTTGCCCCTGTGGGGCAGCGTCTCCACTCTTCTGCCGTACACGAGAAGAAAGCCGACCCATGAGTTATCTGCATCTGGCGTACTTGCATTTGCTGACGGTCCTGCCGGCTTTCCTTATCGGCACTCTGGTGCTGCTGACGCGCAAGGGAACGCGGCGTCACCGGTACCTGGGCCGTGTATTCGCAGCCCTCATGGTGCTGACAGCGGCGATTACCCTTTTCATGCCATCGGCCGTCGGGCCGGCGCTCTGGGGGCATTTCGGCTTTCTTCACGCCTTGAGCCTGGTCGTGCTCTGGAGCGTGCCCGCGGCCATCCTCGCCATTCGTCGCGGCGACCGCGTCACGCACAGGAACAATCTGATCTCGGTCTACTGCGGAGGCATTCTGATCGCGGGCAGCTTTGCACTCATGCCCGGACGCTTGCTGCACGGCTGGCTCTTCGGGGGCTGAGCAGCGCACGCCATCTATAATTTGCGGCTCCACGCTTCGGCCGCTAGCCATGCGAATCTGCGTTTACTGTGCTTCCAGCTCCCGGGCGCCCGCTGAATACGGTGATGCGGCCGAGGCTTTCGGGCGACTGCTGGCCGAGGCCGGCCACACCGTGGTGTTCGGCGGTGGCGCGACCGGTTCCATGGGCCGGCTCGCCGACGGTGCGCATGCCGCCGGCGGCGATACGGTCGGCGTCATGCCCGACTTCATGCAGGCGCTGGAGCTGGCGCATCCCAAGGTGGTGCGCTTTACCTGGACGCGCGACATGGCCGAGCGCAAGGCGCTGCTGCTGAAGGACAGCGATGCCGTCGTCGCCCTGCCCGGCGGCTGCGGCACCTTCGAGGAACTGCTGGAGGCCATCACGCTCAAGCGCCTCGGCCTGCACAGCAATCCCATCGTCGTGGTGAACCAGCGGGGCTACTACGATCCGCTGCTGGCTCAGTTCGAGCGCGCCATCGATGATGACTTCATGCAGCCGGTGCATCGGGCGCTCTTCGCGGTGGTCGCGGATGTCCGCGAGGTGCTGGATGCCATCACCGAGGCCTGCGAAGCACCGTAGCGCTGCAGGCTAGCAGCGCCCCTTCTTGGCCTGCCCCGGTGGGCAGAAGCCGCGCCCATGCGGGTGCCGATGGTCATCGCGCGCGCGGTAACGGCGATCATCGTAGCTGCGGTCGTGACGGTCGTGACGGTCGTGACGGTCGTGACGGCGGTCGCGGTCGGTCGCCACGGCTGCGCCACCGGCTCCGCCGAGGGCGCCGCCCAGAATGGCGCCGTTGCGGCCGCCGGTCTCGTAGCCGATAACCGCACCCAGCGCGCCGCCCAGGCCCGCGCCGATGGCGGCATCGGTGCGGTCGTCGGCTGCTGCCGGCAGCGTGGCGGCGGCGAGCAGCAGGGCCAGGGAAAAGCTGCGAATCTTCTGCATGGTTGTTCTCCGGTGACGGGAATGCCTGAAAGCATCCTCGTCGGGTCGGCATGAGCTACACCTGAACACTGGTGGCCGTGATGAAGAGCGTGGCACTGACGATCGTGTTGCTGACCCTGAGCAATGTCTTCATGACCTTTGCCTGGTATGCGCATCTCAAGACCCTCAACCACAAGCCCTGGATCGCCGCGGCGCTGATCAGCTGGGGCATCGCGCTCTTCGAGTACCTGCTGCAGGTGCCCGCGAATCGCATCGGTTACACGGTGCTGTCGCTGGGCCAGCTCAAGATCCTGCAGGAGGTCATCACCCTCAGCGTCTTCGTGCCCTTCGCCGTGTACTACATGCGCGAGCCGCTGAAGCTGGATTATCTGTGGGCCGGTCTGTGCGTCTTCGGTGCCGTCTTTTTCATCTTCCGGAGCCAGTTGACGCAGGGCTGATCGGCTCTGACACGCGACTTTAGGCCGCTTGTCGGCTGACCGCTGCCGCAGATACGGCCGACCTGACAGCTTGTTCATGGCACGCGTTCCAATGGCTCTCGAGTCAGACGCGGGAGGGCGCCATGACCTGCACAGTGGCAACCCACAATTCGATTGCATCGACTTCGCAGCCTCGGCGGGTACCGAGCCGCGTCCGTGGTGTTGGTCTGGTCGAGGTCATGGTGGCGCTGGTGGTGCTGTCGATCGGGTTGCTCGGCGTCGCCAATCTGCAGCTCAGCGGTCTGCGCATGACCCAGGAAGCCTACTTCCACTCGCAGGCCGCCGTGCTGGCCCAGGACATCATCGACCGCATGCGAGCGAACCCCGCAGCGGCCGCGAGCGGCGCCTACCTGCGCGACAGCTTCGCCGAGGAAAAGAAGGCGCCGCGTTGCGCGCCGGTGGGGCTCGACGGTGACGTCGCGGATCAGGATCTGGCGTTGTGGACGCAGCGGCTGGCCTGCGCCTTGCCTGCGGGCGACGGCACCGTCGTTCGTCGCAACGATGGTGTCATGCGCGTCACCGTGCGCTGGCGTACTCGCGAGGATGGCGAGGACGCCTTCGCCACCGAAACTACCGAGGTGCAGCTGTGAGCCGCCATCGTCAGGCTGGCCTGACCCTGGTCGAGCTGATGATCGCGCTCGTGCTCGGGCTGGTACTCATTGGCGGGGCGTTGCAAGTGCTGCAGAGCACCAAGCAAAGCTACCGCCTGCAGGAGAACATGAGCCGGCTGCAGGAAAATGGCCGCTTCGCCATCGAGATGCTCGCCCGCGATCTGCGCATGGCGGGTTTCTCGCAGTGCGGCGCGATGGAAGATATCGCCATTCACAACAATGTGAAGGGCGACAGCGGCGGTGCCGACCCGGCCTTCGACTTCGATGCCGGCGACAGCCTCAGCGACTACACGCCGGAGGGCGCGCTGGCGAACAGCGATGCCCTGCGCCTGCAGCGTGCTGACGAGCGCAGCATGCAAGTCGCCGGTGCCGAGAATCCGGGCAAGGGCGGCAAGAAGGGCGGACCGAACAACGCCAATCTGAAGGTCGCGGGCAACGCGCTCGGCCTTGAGCAGGACGATGTGGTCACGGTCACCAACTGTCGCGAGGGCGACACCTTCCGCATCACCAACAAGCCGAAGGAAACCAGCGACCCCACCGAGACCGTGACGCTGGCCCACGCCGCCAACGCCAACACTTCGCCCAAGCTGAATGGCAGCTACGCCGAGGGCGACCGCCTGCTCCGCATCCGGCAGCACGGCTGGTTCGTGGCCGAGACCGGCGTGCAGTATGCCGACGGCAAGGCGGCAACGGCACTGCATCGCGATATCGGCGAAGGCCCGGAGGCCATCGTCGAAGGCGTGCGCGACATGCGCCTTCGCTACGGGGTGGACGACGACGGCGACGGCAGCGTCGACCGCTACCAGGCCGGCACTGACGTTGCCGATTGGCGCGGCGTAGTCGCGGTGCGCGTGAGTCTGCTGCTGGAAACCCCCGACAACTATCTCGCCGATTCACCGTCCTCGGTGATCTTCGGCAATGCGCAGGTCACCGCCGAAGATCGGCGGGTCCTGCGTGTCTTCACCACCACGGTCGCCCTGCGTAATCGCGCCGGCGGCGGAGGGTTGTAGTGATGCGAAACCCCGGACACTCCTTTGCTAAACGCCATCAGGGCGGCGCCGCGCTCATCGTCAGCCTGACGCTGCTGCTGGTGGTCACCGTCACCGCGCTGGCCGCTGCATCCGGCAGTACGCTGCAGCTCGGCATGGCCGGCGCGACCAAGAATCGCAACCTTGCCTTCCAGGCGGCCGAATCCGCGCTGCGCGAAGGTGAGCGTCGCGTGGCGCGCATGCAGTTCGGCTGCGGCGTCGACGATGTGGTCCCACCCGACGGCGGTAGCCACCAGCTTTCCGTGAGTGGCGGCGGATCGCTGCGCGTCTGGGATGCGGATGCCGACAGCCTGCCCGACCCCTGGGATGCCCAGAGCTGGGCCCAGGCCACGGCCTATGACCGCGAGCTCAACAGCGTTTCCGAGGCGCCGCGCTTTACCGTCGCCGTCGAGGATGTGGAGCCCGACACCGAAAGCGCGATCTTCCGCATCACCGCCGCTGCGCGTGCCGCCGGCGGCGGCCATGCCGTGGTGGAGAGCACCGTCCGGCGCCGCTTCGAGCGCCGCATCCACATTCGCGGCAATGCGGATGTCAACGTCGTCGCCATCGGCGACGGCATCATCACCGCGCGTGCGCATCTCGGCACGAACCCGGACCTGGATATCGATCTCGGTGGCTGGAACCCGCAGGGCTGTGACGACGATGGCGCGCCGGTAACACTGGCCTACGAGGGCAGCGGTGGTGCCGATGTTTTCGTCGTCGCCGACATCCTGGGCCTCGGCTATCTGCCGGGGGTGGACGGCCTGCTCGATGTCACTTCCGACATCACGGGGCTGGATCGTGCCCTGTCCGATTACCGTATTCGGCGCATCGAGGTCGAGAATCCCGGCACCACCGCTGTGGCCATCACTACCCTCGATGCTTCCGGCCGCTTCACTACCGACAACAGCTACTGCATCAACACCCCGAGTGGCGAAACCGACGATGGCGTGCTCGATCGACTCATAGGTGGCGTCGTCGGCAGCCTGCTGCCAGCCACGCCGCTGGATCAGATCCTCGGCCAGGTCGCGGGCGTGGGCAACGAGCTGATCGGGGCCAGCGGCGCCCTTCCGTTGATTCCGCTCGGCGCCTCGGTGATCGCCGATGCTGGCGGCAACGACCGCTACGAGATCTACAGCGATACCACGACCTCCGCCTTCGTCACTGCCGATCTCGGCGGCGACGACAGCTACCGCTTGCGCGCTACCGGCGACGGCTTCGTTCAGATGCCGGTGCTCCTGGATATCGGCGGAAACGACAGCTACGACGTCGAGGGTGGGCACCACATCCGCGCTTCGCTGAACAGCGGCGCGCTTTCCGATCTGGACAACCTCTTGAACGGCGGCCTCATCAGCGATCTTCTCGGATCTCTGCAGAACGTGGTCAGCGTCGTCTTCGGCGGCGGGAGCTGCGGTCTTCTCAACGTCGTGTGCCACTTGGTCGTGAGTCTGCTCGACAACATTCTCGATACCGTCGGCGATCTCTTCGATAGCCACGTCGAGCCGGGTGCGGCTGCACCCATCGCGCAGCCCACCAGCGTCTGCCACGAGCCGGCCACCAAGCGCATCAATTGGAAGGAGCGCCTGCGCTGATTGCGGCCCGCTTGCGCGCCGGATAGGCTCGCCCGCGGGTTCCGGAAAATCGCGCGCGTGCATAAAACCGACGACGCCGCGGCCGCGCAGGCCGCGACCACGGAAGAGGCGCCGAAAGCCAAGGTAGCCGGCTCGCCGTGGTGGGCGGCGGCGCTCTTCTGGCTGGGGATCATCGCCATGGTGCTGGCCGATGCCCTGCTGCCGGCGGCGATTGTCGACAGCGGCGGCTACGCCATCGGGGTCAAGGTCACGGTCAATATGCTGGTCGGCCTCTGGGTGCTGGCCGACGGTCGGAGCCGCGGCATGTCGGAACATGAGCTGGGCCTGGCGGCGGGTATGACGATGCTGCTCACCGAGATCATGTTGCCCGTCTATCTCGTGCGCACGCGCGGCTGGCGCGGCGCGGGCCGTGCGGTGCTGCGCTTCGCGCTCCAGTTCCTCGCGATGGCGGTGGTGCTGCTGCTACTTGATCAGCTGATTCCGGTGGCTCTGCTGTAGGCCGGGGGCGCACGCGGCCGCTATCCTCGGGCCATGCCGCGCTCCCTTGTCCTGCTGTTGACTGTGATTCTCGTTTTGGCCGGAGCCGGGCTGTTCTGGCAGTGGCTGGCTGCGCGCGGGCACCTGGACGCGGCTTCGCTGGAGGCCGCCGTCGCGCAGCTCGGCGTGCTGCGGAACGCGCCGCTGGCGATGCTAGTGACCGTGCTCGCCTTCCCGCTGCTGCTGCAGCTGATGTTCCCGCTGACGGTATTGGTTGGGGCGGCCGGCCTTGTCTTCGGCCCGGTGTGGGGACTGGCCTGCGCCACGGTCGGCACGCTGGCGGGCTCGGCGCTGGGCTATGTCGCTGGTGCCGCGGTGGGTCGTGACGCGCTGATGCGCCTGGGCGGCACGCGCGCCGAGGCGCTGTCCGGCTATCTGGCGGAGCGCGGCGTGTGGACGATGGTGCTGATCAATCTGCTCCCCATCGCGCCCTTCACGCTCACCAACATGCTCGCTGGGGCCTTCCGGCTGCGCTTCTGGGGCTACATGCTGGGATCGGCGCTCGGCATCCTGCCGGGGCTGGTCGCGGTGACGCTACTGGGTAGCCAGCTGCTGACGCTGCTTACCGCCGCTGATCGTTCCGAGCTGGCGTGGGGGGCGGCGGGTGTGGTCACGGCGCTGCTCGGACTGGTCTTGCTGCGGAGGCTGGCACGTCGCCTTAACGGCCGCGAGAGATCTTAGCGCTGCCCGGCTCTGCCGCGGCTTCGGCTTGGTGCGCGCGCTCGGCGATCAGGTAGGCGTAGAAGTCGTGCACGGCGTGGGCGAAGCCACTGATGTCGTGTGCGCGGGCGGTTTGCAGCGCCTGCTCGCCGAGGCGGGCGCGCAGATCTTCGTCGTCGAGGAGCGCCTGCAGATGCTCGCGCCATTGCCGGCGCTCACCGGTGGTCTTGTAGCCGTTGATATCGTGCTGCACGACGTCGTCGATGCCGCTGGAGCGCACCGCCACCACCGGCAGGCCCGTGGCCATGGCCTCCAGGATCACCATGCCCTGCGTTTCCGAGCGCGAGGCGAAGACGAAGACATCGCCCAGGCGGTAGTAGAGGGCCATGCGCTCCGGCGGGACGGCGCCCACCAGCTGCACCATCGATGCCAGCCCCAGGGCTTCGATGCGCTCGCCGATGCGCTCGCGGTCGGGCCCGTCGCCGATGAGCAGCAGTCGGGTACCGGCGCGCGTCGGCTCCGGCAGCTCGGCCAGGGCTTCCAGCATGAAGTCGATGTTCTTCTCGCGGCTGAGCCGGCAGGCGCAGACCAGCACGTGGCTGGCGTTGTCCAGTTGATGCTCGGCGCGCAGCGCCGCGAGCGCGTCCTCGTCCACCTGTTGCGCGGCGTCGAAATCGATGCCGGTGGGCTGCACGAGGGTGTGGCTTCTGACGCCGATGATGCGCAGGTATTCCTCGGCCGATTCGGTAGGTACCACCACGCCCTGGCACTTGTTGGCGAAGCGGCGGATAAGTGCGTGCGAGATCAGGTTGCGGAACAGCAGGCCGGGCAGCGGCACGAAGTGCGCGTAGTGCTCCAGCCGCGTGTGGTAGGTCAGCACCACGGGCACGTCCAGGTGCCGCCCCAGCCAAAGCCCCAGCGAGCCGAGCCAGAAGGGGTGGTGCACGTGAATGATGTCCGGGGCGAAGGCGCGCATGCGCCGCGTGGCCGCGCGCGAAGCCGGATTCGGCAGCGGGAAATCACGCGCCTCGCCTAGCCCGAAGATGCCGCGTACGCGCAGCACATCCTCGCGTGCTTGCTGCTCGCGGGCATAGTGCGGCGCCACCAGCAATGTCTCGTCGCCGAGGCCGTGCAGGCCGCGGATCAGCCTGTCGATGGATACGCCCACGCCACCGACGAAGGGATAGAAATTGTTCGTGAACATGCCGACGCGCAGCGCACGCTCGCGATAGGGCGCGGCGTCGATGTCGAAGTCCGGGTAGTAGTCGCGTTCAGTGGCAATCAGGCGATAGAGCCAGATCGCGGCCGTGCTCAGCAGCAGGATGATCAGCAGAAAGCGCGCGAAGCTGACGTAGACCAGCGCGTAGATCGCCGACCACAGGCTGTCCAGCGTGCTCAGCACGGGTGTGTCGCGGATCTCCAGTGGCACTGGCTCGATGCGCAGGCCCTCCGGCGTGACTTCCGCCACAACGTAGTGGTGAAAGCTGGCCTCGCGGTCGACGATCAGGCCGCCGGCGCCGCCGGTGGTGACGTAGCGCACCCCCTCCACGGTCTCGTCCGAGAACACCGCGACATGGCTGGAGAAGACGGCGTCGACGCCCAGCCGCTCGAAGCGTTCGATGAGCGCTTCGCGGAAGTCCGCCGGCGCCAGCGCTTCCTCGTCGGTGAGCAGCGGCAGCTCGCCCACCGGCTCGCGCACCGGGTGGGCGATGAAGACGAAGCGCCGTTCGGCCGGTGAGGCCGACAGCTCGCGCTCCAGCCAGCGCAGCTGCCAGCGCTTGGGCGTCTTGCCGGTGCTGTCCAGGAAGAGGAAGTGCGCGTCACCGGCGACGAAGGAATAGAAGTGTGGCCCGAAGCGCTCGTAGAAGCGGAAGCTGCCGAAATCGCTGTGCTCGTTGGCGCCATAGGTCAGCAGCCAGGGCATCTCCAGCCGGCCGAAGATCTCGAAGACCGCGCGGTAGTTCTCTGGCTGGCCGCCCGCGACGGCGTTGCCGGCTGACACCAGAAAATCGACATCGGCGGCATTGAGCTTGGGGATGATCTGGTCGCGGAAGACGCGGATGGAGTTGTTGACATTGCCCACCACCGCGAAGCGGAAGCGCTCGCCTCCTGCCAGCCGATCGCCGATAGCCTCGACCTGATCGACGTGCAGCGACTCCACCCGCGGCTCGGTGACATAGAGCCAGAGCTGATAGGCCAGCAGCGCGGCCACCAGCGACAGATTCGCCGCCAGCAGCGCGCGCGGATGACGCCGAATGAAGCGTTTCACCTCGTCACGTCCTTGTGATCGCTGCGGTCAGACGGCGTTGCTTCTTAGCGCTCAGGGTGTCGCGTTCAGCGCAGCCGTGCCCGGCCGAGGGTGTTGGCGTCGGTGCCGAACCAGAAGCTCTGCGTGCCGGCGTCGAAGAACATGTGCCGAACCGTGCCGCCGCCGCTGGGCACGGGCACCGGCTCGCCGAAGGATTCGGTGTCGGGGTCGAAACCCACGAAGCGGTTGTTGCTGCGGTCGCCGGTTTCCACGGCCCAGACGTGGCCGCGGTCGTCGGTGCCCATGGCGTAGGGCGCGGCCGCGCCGCCGCCGGGCAGGCGCCATTCGTCGATCGCGCCGTCCTCCGGGTTATAGCGGCCGAGGTAGCCCTGCGCGTAGTCGACGTACCAGAGCATGCCGTCGGGTGTGAAGGCCAGGCGACGCGGGCGCGCATTATCGCGTGGCAGCGGGATCTCGCGGACGCTGCCGTTCTCCACCGTGCCCAGCGCATTCGTCCCGAAGAGGGTGAACCAGGGCTGGTCGGAATCGTCCACCACCAGCCCGTAGGGCCGCGCACGCGGCGTCTCGGTGTCGAAGAGCGTGATCTCGCCTTTATCGCGATCGAGCAAGCCGACCTGACTGGCGAGCTGGGCCGTGAACCAGATGTCGCCATCGCTGCGGAAGGCCATGGTGTGCGGGTCGCGCGGGCCGTTGTCACCGGGCATCGGGAATTGCTCGATGGCGCCGGTCTCCGGGTCGAGGCGCCCGATGTGGGTGTCGCGGTTGCCGGCGTACCAGGCACCGGCCTCGTCGGCGATAATGGTATGCGGTCCTGCGCCCTCGGGCAGATCGAAGCGCTCGAAGTCCTCGCTGTCGGGGTCGAAGCGCGCCACGTAGTCGGCCTTCTGTCCGACGAACCAGACGACATCGCCGGGACCGTACCAGGGGTCGCGCGGCCGTGAATCGGCCCAGGGCACTTCCCACTCGGTGATCTCCACGGCAAGCCCCTTGGCGTCGTCCTCGGCCTGGGCGGCGCCGACGACGCTCAGCGACAGGAGGATGGCCAGTAGTTTCGGTAGGCGAATCGATGGCATGGAAGGCTCCCTGTGTCCGTTGCGGCCACTATGACATCCAGCGCCGGGCGCTGTTCAGCCCCCGCCGTTGGCCTCGGCGAGCACGAAGGCGTAGTCGCGCGCCTGCTCGTGCAGGCGCTGGAAGCGGCCGGAACGGCCGCCGTGGCCGGCCTCCATCTCGGTGGCCAGGAAGATCGGCGCCTCGTCGGTCTGGTGGTCGCGCAGCTTCGCGACCCATTTGGTCGGCTCCCAGTACTGCACCTGCGAGTCCCACAGTCCGCTGCTCACCAGCATGGGCGGGTAAGCCTGCGCGCGGATGTTGTCGTAGGGCGAGTAGGCGGCGATGGTGGCGTAGTCCTCGGGCCGCTCGGGGTTGCCCCACTCGTCGTACTCGTTGGTGGTCAGCGGGATGCTGGGGTCGAGCATGGTGGTGAGGATGTCCACGAAGGGCACATGCGCCGAGATGCTGCGGTAGCGACCGGGATACTCATTGGCGATGACCCCCATCAGCAGCCCGCCGGCGGAGCCCCCCGTGGCGTGCAGCTGATCCGGGGCGCAGACGCCTTCGGTCACCAGCGTGTCCGAGACATCCATGAAGTCGCGGAAGGTATTGGGCTTCTGCGCCAGCCTACCGGCGTCGTACCAGGCGCGGCCGAGGTCCTCGCCGCCGCGCACGTGGGCGATGCCGATCACCCAGCCGCGGTCGAGCAATGACAGGCGATGGCTGGAAAAGCCCGGATCCAGGCAGATGCCGTAGGCGCCGTAGCCGGTGAGCAGTATTGGTGCGCTGCCGTCCAATGGGGTGTCACGGCGGTGCAGCAGCGACACCGGCACGCGCGCGCCGTCGCGCACGGTGATCCAGCGATATTCCGAGGCGTAGTCGGCGGCATCGAAGTCGCCCACCACCGGCTGCTGCTTGACCAGCGTGCGGCTGCCCGAGGCCAGCTCGTGGTCGTAGATGGTCTCCGGCGTGGTCAGCGTGGACTGGGCATAACGCACGGTGGGGCTGGAAGGTTCCGGCGTACCGATCAGATGTATGGCCGAGGGCGTGTCGTCGCCGGCAATGAGACGTTCATCGCTGCCGTCCCAGCGCCGCAGGCGCATGCGCAGCAGACCGTCGACGCGCTCCTCGATCGCCAGCCACTCGTCGTAGCACTCGAAGCCTTCAACGAGGGCATCCTCGCGATGGGGGACGATCTCCTGCCAGCGTGTGCGCTCGGCTGCCTCGTTGGGCGGTGCGCGCAGCAGGCGGAAGTTGGGGGCGTTCTCATTGCTGCGGATGACGACGTCGGTGCCGTGGTCCTCGACGTCGTATTCGTGGCCGCTGGTGCGCGGGATGACCGGTGCGAAGCCGGCCTCGGGCGCATCGGCCGGGGCGAAGCGCCATTCGGAGGTTTCGGTGGCCTGCAGCGTGATGAAGACGTACCGCCCCGAGCGGGCACGGTGCACACCCATGAAGAAGGCGTCGTCCTTCTCCTCATAGATCAACTCGGGTTCGGCGCCGGCTTCACGAGATAGCAGGAGAACCCGGTTGCCGAGCAGCGTGGTCTCGTCCTGCTGCACGAAAAGCAGCCTTCGACTGTCCGAGGCCCAGGCGAGATCGGGCTGAATGTTGTCGACGCGCGGTGCGGTGGTCGCGCCGGTGGCGAGCTCGCGGATGCGCAGCCGGTACTGGCGCCGGCCGACGCAGTCCTCGGTCCAGGCCAGCCAGCGGTTGTCGGGGCTGACTTCCATCGCGCCCAGGCGGTAGTAGGCATTGCCTTCGGCCTCGAGGTTGGCGTCGAGCAGAATCTCCTCGGGCGCGTCCATCGTGCCCTGGCGGCGGCAGTGCACGGCATAGTCGCGGCCGGCCTCGTAACGGCTGTAGTACCAGTAACCGTTGTCGAATTCGGGCGGACCGGCATCGTCCTCCTTGATCCGCGCCTTCATTTCGGCGAAGAGCTGCTCGCGCAGCGGTTGTTGCGCGGCCGTGGTCTGCTCGAAGTAGCGATTCTCAGCTTCGAGGTGCGCGATGACCTGCGCGTCCTCGCGGCTGTCGTCGCGCAGCCAGTAGTAGGGATCGACACGCCTGCCGCCCGGTGCCGCGACCTCCCGCGGTCGCTGCTCGGGGCGCGGCGGTTGGAGGGAGGGCGGTTGGCTCGTTGGTGGCGTCATCGGGGCTGCAGGCTGAAGCGGGCGCCCATTGTGCAGCCCATCGTGCCGCTTCCCATTGCCCGTGGTGCTCGTCGCTCAGCCGCGGGTCAACAGATAGAGCAGCGTCACCAATGAGCCGCCGCCCACAGCGAAGCCCAGCGCCCCGAGCAGGCCATCCTGGCCGAGCATGGCAATCGCGAGCAGGGCGATGCTCAGCGCCGGCAGGGCCGCGGCGAAGGGCAGCACCTCCAGGGGCACCATGACGCCGGCCAGCAGCAGCACGATCATGATCAGCACCGGCTGCATCGGTCCCGTGACGAGAATCTCGAGCCGCGGTCGCGTCAGACGATCGATTCGCTGCGTCCACGGCCGCAGTCGGGAAAAAGCGTGCTGCAGGCGTTCGCGCTCGACGCTGCGCTCACGCAGCTGGCGTGGCACCCAGGGCTGGCCACGCCCCAGCAGCCCCTGCCCGGCAATCAGCGCCAGCAGCACCGCCATCGCCGTTGGCACCAGCGGGATCATGCCCAGTGGCGAAATCACGATCAGCGCCGGCAGCAGCAGCAGCGGGCCGAAGAGGCGCCCCGAGAAGGCCTCCAGGATGTCCGCGACGCGGACGATCGTCGCGTCCCGGGTCTGCTCTTCCAGGCGGTCGAGCACGCTGGTGATGTTGTCGGGCAATGTCTGCGATCCCTTGCTGTGCCATGCCGCGCCCGGCACGCGCGCCGCCGCCGCTTGTTCCGCAGCTTGGCGCGCCTTGCTGGCTGTTTGCAATGCCCGCTTCTCCGGAGCGAGGGACGCGCGGGTAGTCAGCTCAGCGTGATGGCTAGAATGGGCCATGGGGACAATATCGGTTTGCCTGGATAAGGGGGCCTGCGCCGCTGCGTTGCTGGCCGCAGCGATGCTCACGGCCTGTGGCGGGAGCGGCAGCGTTTCGGATGAAGGCGATGTGCCGGCCGATCGCGGTGACGTTCCGGCCGCACAGTGGCAGCCGCTGCCGCCGGCTCCGTCGCTGGACGCCGAAACGCGCGCCGCGCGCGAGGCGATCCTGGGGCCGGACGCAACCGATCCCGACGCGGTGCGGCTGTGGTGGTACGGCGTATCCAGCTTCGTCATGAGCATCGGCGGCCACCTGGTGCTGCTCGACGCCTGGGAGAGTGTCGGCCTGCACGCGGATACGGTGCCCATCGGCCGCGAGGAGCTGGTGGCGCTGCAGCCGGAAGCCATCTTCATCGGCCACGGCCATTTCGATCACGCAGCCGATGCCGGCTACATCGCCGGTCGCACCGGCGCGGCGCTGATCGCCGGCGACACGGTGTGTGCGCTGGCGCGCAAGCGCGCCGCCGACGGGCCGGATCAACCCTTCCCCTGCCTGGTGCTGGGCAGCGACGGCGAGCCCGAGCCGGGCACGGTTCAGCCGATCCGCATCTTCGCCGATCTGCCCGCGGTGCACGTACTGCAGCATGTGCACTCGGCGGCCGATCCGATGGATCTGCTCGAAGGCGGTACGCCGCAGCTCTTCGTGCCGGATCTGCTGACCTATCTGCTCAACCTCAATACCGATCCGCAGGAAGTCACGCGCTTCGCGCTGACGCTGACCGACGATGGCGGCTTCGGCGATCCGAACGGCGGCACTTGGGCCTATCACTTTCGCGACGGCGATTTCGGCCTGCTCTGGCACGACTCCTCGGGCCCCATCGACGAGGGCGAGCCCTTCGCGGCCGAGATTCGGCAGGCGCTCGACAGCTTCCCGGGCTGCGTGGATGTGCAGGTGGGCGCCATCGTCGGCTTCGGCATGCTGACCAGCGCCATGCGCGACGCGCGCCTCTACGTCGAGCACGCGCATCCCAAGCTGAGCCTGCCCAATCACCACGACGCCTGGGCGCCGGTGATCGGACCCGGTGCGGCGGCGTTGGAACAGCCCTGGCGCGACGAGCTTGCGACGCTGGCGCATCCGCCCGAGCTGGACTATCTGCGCGATCCGCAGGATTTCATGCAGTCGCGCAGCTTCGCGGTGGATGCCCCGCGCTGGAAGCTGCCCTCGCCCGGCTCCTCCTGCGCGCAGCCCTGAGCGCGCGCAGGCCGGAGGCCGGCGGTCCCTCAGCCGCGGCTGCCGCCGAAGATGGCCAGCAACAGCCCGACAATGGCCGAACCCGCGCCCGCGGCGAGATAGAAGATCGTTTCGTCGCTGTAGTTGCCGGTAATCGCCTCGCCGATCTGCTCGGCGCCCGACTGCGTGGCGTTGTAGCCGAAGTAGAGCAGGATGACGCCCACCACGAGTAGCGCGATGCCAATGATTCGTCCGGTACCCATTGTCCTCTCCCCACTGGTTGTGCGCGCAGCTTAGCTGCTTTGTCGGCCGCCGGAGCCCGTCGCGGCTAACATGGTCTTTGTTCTTTCGGTGGGGAGAAAGTCGTGGCGCAGGGGCAAGCTTCAGCGGGCGCGCGCGTGCGGCGCGCGGCGATCACCGTGGTGATTCTGGGTGCGCTGGCCGCCGCCGTCTGGTGGCTGCTGCCGCAACCCTATCCGGCCGATCTGTCGCGCATCGGCCAGGGGCGGCCGGCGCTGGTGCTAGTCTACGACGGCGATCTCGTGGTCAGTGGGGACCAGGCGACCGAGCTGGACGCCGCGCGCGACGCGCTGCAGCCCGGCATGGAAGTGCTCGTGGCCAATACCGGCCGGCCCGACGCCGCGCGCTTCATCGCGCAACACGACGCCCGGCCCGGCATGCTGCTGCTGTTCGACGCCGATGGCGTGCTGACCCAGCGCCTGTCTCCGGTGGTGCCGGCCGGGGCGCTGCGCCGGCTCGCCGACTGATGGCCGGCTAGCGGCTGTACAGCGACTCGCTGCCCGTCAGATAGGCCGGCGCCTGCTTGCGCACCGTCTCGCGGTCCATCTCCTCGGAGGCGACGTGGACTTCCTCGAGTACCTCGGCCAGATCCTCGACCTCGTCCTCGATGCGCTCCAGCGCGTTCTCGAGGGTGTAGGACAGCTGGTGGATCTCAGACATCTCGGCGGCCGTCAGCTGGTCGCGCTCGATGATCGCGTGCAGCTTGGCGTTGTATTCGCGCAGGTTCTCGAAGGCTTCCTCGAGCGTTTCCGAGCGCTCGCCCTCGAAGTGCTCGGGCCGATCGTCATCGGCCTGAGCAGCGGTGGCGGCGCAGAGCAGACCGAGAGCGGGAATCAGCAGTGAGGGACGCATGGCATTTCCTGTTGCGCGAATGAGAATCAAAACTATATCGCATGCCGACATGCAGCGGGATGCGGTCGGGGCTGCTTCGAACCCTCCGCGAGCGGTGGGTCAGTGTCGCTGGCGCGCTCCGCGCAACACGCTGCGTACCAGCGCCAGTAGCGCGCCACCGGTCAGCAGTCCGAGAAAATAGACGCCCACCACCAGCAGCGCGACAGGGAGCTCGATGCGCATGGCGAGAAAGCTGATCGTCACCAGCTTCAGGTTCTGGAAGGCGAAGATCGCGACGATGGCCGCGAGCACCACAACCAGCAAGCTGTAGATGAAGCGCATGGCTGCCTCTTAAGTACACTGACCATAAGGCTGCGCAGTGGGCCGAAAATGGTCAAGGCCGTGCGCAGCAGCCCGAGGCCCCCGACAGGCTGCGATCCCCACTTGTCGGCCGCGTTGGCAGAGCGGCATGATGCCGTCCGCTCGGACACATCGGCGTGTCCGTTCGAGGAGAGGAGCATGAGCCTGCTGCAGTACGCGCGCCGCATGGCGGCCTACAACTGCTGGATGAACGAGCGGCTCTATGCGATTTGCGAGACGCTGTCCGAAGAGGAGCGCCGACGCGACATGGGCGCCTTCTTCCGCTCCGTACACGGAACCCTCAACCACATCCTGTTGGCCGACCGCGTCTGGATGGGGCGTTTCCTGGGCGAACCCTTTGCCCCGGCATCCCTTGATCAGGAGCTCTACGCCGACTTCGCGACGCTACGCGCCGAGCGCGAGTACGAGGACGCGCGCATCATCGCCTGGGTCCAGAGCCTCATGCCCGAGACGCTCGACGGCGAGCTGCGTTACACCAGCATGGTCAATCCCGAGCCCAGGCGCTATCCCTACGCGCTGACGGTCTCGCACTTCTTCAACCATCAGACGCACCATCGCGGCCAGCTCACCACGCTGCTGATGCAGCTGGGGCGCGACCCCGGCGTCACCGATCTCATCTGGCTGCCGGGAGCCGCAGCCGGGGAACCGTTCTGACGCTTGCGCCGACTAAACCGTTTCCGCGGCCAGCTTGCCGAGGCGGGCCAGCGCTTCGTTGATCTCGGGCGTCCAGGGCTGCGCGCAGCTCAGGCGCATGCAGTTGCGATAGCGCTCGGTTGGCGAGAAGAAGGGCCCTGGCGCAAAAGTGATGCCGGCGGCGAGCGCGCGCTGTTGCAGGGTCAGGCTGTCGAGGCCCGTCGGCAGCGCAACCCACACGACGAAGCCGCCGCGTGGTCGGGCGACCCGCGTTCCCGCCGGGAAGTGGCGGCGCACATGGTTGATGACGCGCTGCACTTGCTGTTCCAGCCGCCGGCGCAGGCCGCGGAGAAAGCGGTCGTAGCCTCCCTGTTCCAGATAGTCGGCGACGGCGAGCGTTTCCATGCTGGGCGTGGCCTGGCCGGTTGCGTACTTGAGATAGGTCACGCGCTCGCGGTAGCGGCCGGGAGCGATCCAGCCCACGCGCAGGCCGGCGCCAAGCGTCTTGGAGAAGGAGCTGCAATAGAGCACGTTGCCGGTGTGGTCGTAGGCCTTGGCCGCCCAGGGGCGGGGGCCGTGAAAGCCCAGCTCGCCGAAGACGTCGTCCTCGATGAGCGGGATGTCGCGCGCCTGCAACAGCGCCACCAGCTCGGTCTTGCGCGCCTCGGGTGCCAGGTGGCCTAGCGGGTTGCCGAAGCTCGGCATCATCACGCAGGCGCGGATCGGCCAGCTGTCCAGCGCGCGCGCCAGGGCTGCAGGTGCCATGCCTTCGGTCGGATCGGTGGCGATCTCCAGCGCGCGCATGCCTTGCGATTCGATCGCCTGCAGGATGCCGTAGAAGGCTGGCGACTCGATGGCGATGACATCGCCCGGCTCGGCCACTGCGCGCAGAGCCAGCAGCATGGCGTCCTGGCAACCCGTGGTCAGCACGATGTCGTCCGGACCGAGGGTGCAACCGGCCTGCGCCATGCGCCGGGCGATCTGCACGCGCAGCTCGGCGTTGCCGGGCGGGAAGTCGTAGGCGGCTACACGTTCGCGCTGGCGGCGCCGAACGCGGGCGAAGCTTCGGTCCAGCGCGGCGGAGGGCAGCAGCGCGCCCCCCGGCGCGGCGGCACCGAAGGAGATCACGGCCGGGTCGTTGTGCGACTGCACCAGTTCCAGAACCCTCTCCTGGCCGGATACCAGGCTCGGGCCGGCGAGCGACTCGTCGTTGTCCTCGGGCTCCGGCAGGCCGCGCGCGCCATCGCGCACGAAGAAGCCCGAGCGTGGTCGCGCCTCCAGGATCTCGCGTTGCTCCAACAGTTCGCAGGCGGCGACGACCGTGGCGATGCTGACGCCGAACTGGCGGCGCAGCCGCCGCACGCCGGGGAGGCGGTCGCCGGGCGCATAGGTGCCCTGCTCGATCTGCTGCGCCAGCTCCGTGGCGATGCGCTCGTATAGGTGTTCGGCCATGCGACGAGCCTAATCTGTACCGGTCAAAAATTACAGCAACTGCATCTGTACCGATTTCCGTCGGCAGCGCACCATGCGCTTCGGTCGTGTGGCGATACCGGCGCGGGGCATGAATCTCCCGCGCCGGTCTTCGTCTCCGCCGCGCCGGTGAGCGGTGTGGCGCCGTACTCCAGACCATTCATGACAAGGAGCATCCATGTCCGAGGTTCTCAACGCCGATACCGGCAATCAGTACCGTCAGTACACCCCCGATTTCGCCGACTACTGGGACGATCTTGTGGGTTGGGAGACGCGTCTGGCGCGCGAGGGCGCCTTCTACAACCGCCTTCTGAAGGCACACGGCGCGCAGGATGTTCTGGACATTGCCGCCGGCACCGGCGTCAACGCGGTGTCCCTGGCGAAAGCCGGCTTCCGCGTCACTGCCGCCGACGGCTCGGAGAATATGGTCGCCAAGACCCGAGAGAATGCGAAGCGCTATGGCGTGCAGCTTGCCGACACGAAGGTCGCGGACTGGCTATCGCTGGACAAGCTGCTGGGCAGCGAGCGCTTCGACGCGGTCGTCTGCCTGGGCAACTCCTTTACCCACCTCTTCGACCATGAGGATCGGCGCACCGCCCTGCGCGCGATCTACCGCGTGCTGCGTCCTGGTGGCATGCTGATCATCGATCAGCGCAACTACGACAGCATGCTCGATCAGGGCTATAGCTCGAAGCACGCCTACTGCTACACGGGTGACGGCGTTGACGTCGGACCGGTGGAGCTGACCCGCAAGCTCGCCAAGTTCGAGTACGTTTTCGCCGACGGCGCGCGCTTCCAGCTCAATATGTATCCGCTGCGCCAGGATTATCTCAGTCACCTGCTGGAGGACGCCGGCTTCGTGAATGTCGAGCGCTACGGCGATCTGCAGCGCCCCTACGCGCGCGATGACGTCGATTTCGTGCAGCAGCTCGCCTTCCGCCCGGCCTGAGGCCGCGGGCGATGTGGCGCCCCCGTCGATTGTGTGCGGGGGCGGCCGCTTCAGTCCCGCTTGTCCAGCCGGTAGACGCTTTCCTGCAGCGCGCTCAGTCCCTTCTGCCGGAAGCGCTCGTTGTCGGCCAGCGTGTCCTTGCGCGCCAGGCGTTCAACCGCGAAGGCCGGCTCGAAGAGCTGGTGGATCTCGCTTTCCGGCACGCTGAAGGGTGGCCCGGCCATCGCGCTCTGGTCATAGTCCAACGCAATCAGCAGGCCGCAACAACCCGCGGGCAGCTTTTGCGTCAGCGAGGCCGCAAAGCGCCGGCGCGTTTCCGGCGGGAGCGCGATCAGCGAGGCGCGATCATAGAGCGCGTCGCAGGCGGCCAGCTGGGTGGCCGGCATGGCGAAGAAGTCGCCCACCCAGATGGCGACCCCACCTGCGCTGTAGACGGTGAAGCTGTCGCGCTGGCGGATCTCCGGCTGCAACTGCTGCTCGGAAAAGAAGTCGCGAGCTGCCTTCTCACTGAGCTCGACGCCGATGACGCTGTGCCCTCCCGCGGCCAGCCAGGCCATGTCCGGCGTCTTGCCGCAAAGTGGCACCAGCACCTGCGCTTGTCGTGGCAGTGCAAGCGCGGGCCAGTGCGCGGCGAGTAGCGGATTGCCCTCGGGCTGGTGAAAGCCGATCTCGTCGCGCGACCAGCGCTCGAGCCAGAAGTCCGGGTCCATGCAGTGTCTCGATGTGGAAAAGAAAGGCGCGGTCGGGCCGCGCTGTGCTTAGCTTAGCGGTCACAGTCCTGCTGGAGCATCGGGAATGTCCGATCTGAAGGATCCGCGCGTCTTCTTCGCGGCGGAGCGCACGCTGCTGGCCTGGAGCCGTACCGGCCTGGCCCTGATCGCCTTCGGCTTCATCGTCGAGCGTGCCGGCCTGCTGCTGGCGCTGCTGGCACCGGCTGGCAATGCCAGCGATCAGTCGCCGGCGCTGTTCTGGCTGGGCCTCGGTTTTCTCTTTGCCGGCGCGATCGCTACCGCGCTCTCGGCGTTGCAGTATCGCGGCGTGCTGAAGACCCTCAACCCCGACGAGATTCCGCGCGGCTACGGCGTCTGGCTGGCGCCGGTGACCAGTCTGGTTGTCGCGGCACTGGGCGTCGCGATGGCCGTCTACCTGTTGCTGCAGGGCATATGAGGCGGCGGCGCCGATCTGGCGCCGCCGCTCATTCATCTATTCGCCGTGCCCGTGCCTGCGCGGTTTGCCGTCGCGCATCTTGTGCTTGTCGCGGGCCTTGGCAAGCTTGGCGCGCTGTTCCTCGGTGAGGATGCCGGCCATCAACTGGCGCTGCTCGGCGCGCGCAGTGGCGTGCTCCACCCGCAGGCTTGCGCGCTCCTCGGCGATCTTCTGCACTTCTGCGACGTAGCCGTCGGCAGTCGGGTCGAGGGCGTGCTCGGCGCTGCGCAGCTCGGCCAGCTTCTCGCGTTGTGCTTTCATCTGCGGGGCGTGCGCTTCGCGCAGCTGCTGCAGCTCGGCGCGCTGGGTGTCGCTCAGCTCCAGCCAGGCGGCCATCTTCTCGGCGCGTTCGCCGTGCATGGCGCCGTGCTTCGGGCCGTCGCCGGCCAGCGCGGCGGTGCTGGGTCCGGCGAGCAGGCCGGCGAGCAGGAGGGCAGGGACGATTCGTTTCATGAGGATGCTCCTTGTCGCATTGGGGCGGGATGCCCTTTCGGTGTCGCCATCCTGCGCCGTCGCGCGGTCACATTGGGTAGCGCCGCGTAAGGATTCGTCACGAAATCGCGGCAGTGTGTCCGGCGTCAGCGTGAGCGTCAGCGTCAGCGCCGGCGCAGTGCCGCGCCGGCAATGGCCGCGCCGACAAGCTCTGTCGCCACGAAGATGGCCAGCGCCGGCGGCGCGCCGCGGCCGAGCAGCAGATAGAGCAGCAGCACCGCCACGACGATGCGGCCCACCGCATCTGTCGCGGCAAGCCACGGCTCCGGCCGCCAGACGCGGATACCGTTCCAGAGCGCACCCAGTACGCCGCTGAGATGACAGCCAACGACGGCCGCCATCGAAAGCGGTAGCAGCGCGCTGGCATCGCCCAGCAGCCCGAAGCCGCTGAGCAGCAGTGCCAGCCAGCGCTCGCCTAGCACCGGCACGGCCAGCGGCAGCGTCATCGCCAGATCGAGTATTGCCACCGCGCGTACCGCCTGCCGCCCTCTTCCCGTCATGGCTTTGTCTCCGCGTTCTCGCTGTTATCCGGCAGCAGCGTAAACATTTGTCACACCCGCGCGCTGGCTGGCTGTCGCGCGCCACAATGGCGGTATGTCCGCAGCTCCGCCCGTACCGCGCATTCTGCTCGCCGACGACGACCGCGAGTTCTGCGCCCTGCTGCGCGAGTATCTCGAGCAGCAGGGCTTTGCCGTGGACATGGTGCACGACGGCGAGGCGGCGTTGGCCGCCGTCCGGGCCGAGCCGCCGGCGGCGATGGTGCTGGACGTGATGATGCCCAAGCGTGATGGCTTTGCGGTGTTGCAGGCGCTGCGTCCGGAGCACGCCGTGCCCGTGCTCATGCTCACGGCCTGCGGTGAGGACATCGACCGCATCGTCGGCCTGGAAATGGGCGCCGACGACTATCTCGCCAAGCCAGCAAACCCGCGCGAGCTGGTGGCACGGCTGCGCGCCATCCTGCGGCGCACGCAGGGCACCAGCGACGCGCCTGCCCGGCTTGAGCTGGGCGATCTGCGTGTCGATACGGCAGCGATGCAGGCCACCCAGGCTGGCACGACGTTGTCGCTGACCGGCGCCGAACTCGCGGTGCTGACCGAGCTACTGAGGCAAGCCGGTCAGGTCATCAGCCGCGAGGCGCTCTGCGAAGGGGCGCTGTCGCGCCGGTTGGGCTACAGCGATCGCAGCATCGATATGCACGTCAGTCGACTGCGCGCCAAGCTGGGCGAGCACCCGGACGGCAGCACGCGCATCCGCGCCCTGCGCAATCGCGGCTACTGCTACACGGTGCCGGCGTGAAGCTCTTCCCGCGCCTGCTGCTGGGCTTTCTCGCCGCCAATCTGTTGACGGTTCTGGCGGTGTTGTTGCTGAGCACCGCTTGGTGGGCGCTGTCCTATTCCGCAGGGGACGCGCGGTGCGACGGCGAGCAGGCGGCGCAGATTCTGGAGCGCGAAGGCCCGCAGGCGCTACGTCTCTGGCTGCGGCAGCACCGTCGCGAGGCCGGCGTTTTCGCCATGCTGCTCGATGCCGACGGGGGCAGTCTGCTGGGTGGCCGGCGCGGACCGCCATTGCCGCCGGCGCTGCGTGAGCTGCCGGGATCCCACGGCGACGGTTGGATGGCGCGGTTGGTCGGTGAGCGCGTGCGCAGCGTCACGATTCGAGGCGCCGGTGCAGAAGCGTATCGCTGGGTGGCGGTGGTGCCGCCGCCGAGTCCGCTGCAGTCGCCGCTGCTTGGCGCGTTCATCCAGATTCTGATCGGCGCCTTCATCATCGTGGCTGCGGCTTACTGGCTGGCGCGCTCGATCAGTCGCCCGATCCGCCAGTTGCAGCGCGCCAGTGGTGCGACCTCGGGCGGTGGCGCCGCGCCGGATTTCCCGCCGCGCCTATTGTCTCGTCGTGACGAGCTGGGCGATCTGGCGCGTGCGCAGCGTGCCATGACGCAGCGCCAGGGTGAGCTGCTGCAGACCCAGCGCCAACTGTTGCGCGACGTCTCGCACGAGCTGCGCTCGCCGTTGGCCCGGCTGCGCCTGGCAAGCGAGTTGGCGCGCGATGCGCCGAAGCCGGTGCATTTCGACCGCATCGCGCGCGAGACCGAGCGCCTCGACGCGCTCATCGGTCGCATTCTGCTGCTGCAGCGCCTCGAAAGCCCGGAGCATGCCGCTTCCGCGCAGCGCATCAGCGTGGCCGGAATCGTCGCGCCGCTGTGCGAGGACGTTGCCTTCGAGGCGCAGGCCGCCGGCGTCGCGCTGCACCTTCCCGAGTGGCAGGAGGTCGCGCGCGACGGTGATCCGGACTGGTTGCGCGCAGCCTTCGAGAACATCCTGCGCAATGCACTGCGCCACTCGCCCGCCGGCGGGACCATCGTCGTGACGCAGCAGCTCACAAGCATGGACGAGATCGTGACCATCCGCGACAGCGGGCCGGGTGTCGAAACCGCGTTGCTGGAGCGCATCTTCGAGCCCTTCGTGCGCGTGTCCGCGGCCCGCGAGGCCGAAAGCGGCGGACACGGCGTCGGGCTGGCCATCGCCCGGCGCGCGGTGGCGCGGCACGGCGGCAGCGTCACCGCCCGCAACGCCGAGCCACACGGCTTGGTCGTCGAAGTTCGCCTGCCGCGCTAGCGGCGCCATCGCGCGAGCTGCTGCCACAGCCAGCCCGAAGCTTGCTCCACGCCGTCGAGCACATAGGCGCTGTCGCTGGGGTCGTGCAGCGTGGTCTCCAGTAGACGCTGATGGCCTTCCTCGATGCTGATCAGCAGCTCATCGCCGACGGCCAGGGTGGTTTCCACGTCGGGCAGGAGGACGGGTTCTTCCTCACCGCGCCGCAGCATCAGCGTCAGGGCGGGCAAGAGATGTGTGCGGTCGCGAGGATCGCGCAGCAGCGTATCCAGCGTGATGCGCTGGCCGGCCAGCAGGCGCCGGTGCAGCATCGGCGCCTCGCTGGCATTGATGCGCAGTGACCAGGTAACGGGCGTGCGCTCGCCGCAGCGCGCGCGTACCTGCTCCAGCGTGGCTGCGGCGCGCGGCTCGTCCTCGCTGCGCATGCGTGCGAGGAAGTCGGCCAGCAGCGGCTCGTGGATCAGCGGCAGCATGCGCCACACCGTCATGCGGTTGACCTCCATAATCAGGTCGATATGCGCGGCCTTGTAGATGGTGCCGTCGGCGCGAAAATCCTGGCGGGCGATGACGTAGATGTCGGGATTGAGCGCGCGCGCGGTCATTACCGCAGACAGCGTGTTGGGGTCGGAATCGAGCCCACAGGCAATGCCGTCGGCCGTCTCAATGCCGGCCTCGCGCAGCGGCCCGGCGACTGTGCCACGTCCAACGACGCCCCCTGTCGGCACCTTGGCGGGATTGCTGTCGATGACGGTGACGCGATTGCCGGCTTCCTCCAGCGCGCTGGCGGTGGCCTGACCGAAGCGACCGTAGCCGCAGACGATCCAGTGGCCGCGCGGTGGCGGCGGTGGTGCTTCGCGCTCGTAGCCCGGAAGGCTGATCAGCCAAGCGTGCAGCAGGTGCAGGCTTGGCCGTGTCTGCGTCATCAGCAGATGCTCGCCGAACACCGAATAGGCGTGGATGACGTAGTCAGTGTCGAAGGAGCTGAGGTTGTCGGCAGCTTCGTTGGTGCCGGCGCGAGCGATGACGCGCAGTTCGGGGCGCATCAGCTTGGCAGTGACCGAGATGCGGATGTTGTCGTCGTTGTCGTCGGTCATCGCCACGACGCCCTGGCACAGGCGGCGGCGCATGCCGGATTCGAGCAGGTGCAGTGTTTCGCTGGCATTGCCGCACAGCGCCGGGATACGCGGGCCGAAGCTCTCGACCCGTAGCTGGCTGATGGCCGACTCGCGCCGGTCGAGCAGTACCACCTGTACATCGCGGCGCACCAGCGCGTTGAGAAGCAACTTACCGGTCTCCCCGTAGCCGCAGATGATCCAGAACGGTTGATTGATACGCCGGACGGCGCGCACGAAGCGGGCCTCGGCCACGGCGTTGCGGAAGCTGTCCTCCTGCACCAGCGCGAAGATGCGGCCGATGGCGTAGAGCCAGGCCGTCACCGTCAGGAAGATGCAGAGCGTGACCCAGAGCCGCTGCGCCGGCGTGAAGGGATGCGGGATTTCGCCGAAGCCGATCGTCGAGCCCATGTAGGAGACGAAGTAGAAGGCGTGCAGGAAATCGAATCGCCAGGGTTGGCCGTCGCCATCCACGCCCGGAATGAGCACCAGCCCGCCCACCGATACGGCATAGGCGCCGATCAGCACCAGCAGCGGCGTGCGCAGACGCCGCAGGACCAGCCAGAAGATGGTGTCCACGGCCGTCTACCGGCGCAGTGTGAAGCTCTCGATGATCAGGATCGTGACCGAAGCGATATTGGCCAGCAGTGCGCCGGCTGCAAGCGACACCACGCTGGCAATTACCTCCGGGGTTGTTCCCACATCAAGCACCTGCGTCGCGATGCCCCAGACCAGCGCCGCGGCGATGAGTTGCAGATCCGCCACCAGACTCGCCGCCAGCAGCAGCGCGCCGATGTGCGAGCGGTCACCGAGCTTGAGCACGGTCGCGATCAGGCTTACCACCAGTGCGGCGAAGAGCTCATAGGCGTGGTGGTGTTCCGGGTTGCCGATCTCGCCGAGCACGAAGCCGAAGTTCAGCGTCAGCGCCAGCAGCACGAAGAAGCCGAAGACGACCTTTTCCGTATTCATTCCCTGATCTCCTCCCGAAGGGTTGCCGCGGGACCGGCGGCTCCGGGAGTCAGGTTAAACCGGCTTCGCGCCGAGTGCTGTGGACGCGGGATCGTTCAGAGGCGGTCGCCGAAGCGGTTCACGGCGTTCAAACGCTGGCCATCGGGATCCGGCGATGCATCGCCCGGTATCCACGCTGTCATGCACTGCCGATCGAGCACACAGGGATCGGTGAGTGCTTCGAGAAATGCGACGAGGGCGTCCACGTCGCGCGTGGCCAGTGTTACGACCGGCAGCCTCGAGTCGCCGCTGCCGCGTGCGGCCTGCAGATGGTCCAGCGCCGCCTCGGTGTGGGCGCGGGCGCGCGGATAAATCTGCTCGCCGTTGCCGTCGAACTGGTCGAGCTGCCCCAGGCCGAAGTGGAAGGCGGCCACGGCGCTGTGTGCGTCCAGGTGGTGCAGCACCGTCTCGCGCAGGCTGTCGTAGGCACCGGCGTGACCGAAGGGGCCGGTGACGGCGACGTTCAGCAGCGTCGGCGTGCGGAAGGCGAAGCGCTCGGCGGCAATGCCGGTCTCGCGGTAGCGGCCGAAGTCGCCGTCGACGTCGTCGCCCTTGCCGGGCCCGATCTGGGGCATGGCGATGTTGTGAAAATCCTCGTCGGTGAAGAAATCGCCGCTGTGGCAGCTCGCGCAGCCCGCGCCGCCGGCCTCCGGCGCGCGGAAGAAGACGAGGGCGCCGCGCTTCTGTTGATCGTCGAGCGCGCTCGTATCGCCCTGTACGTAATCGCGCCAGGGTGTTGCGACGAAGGTCTGCGAGCGCTGATAGGCGGCCAGCGCCTCGGCGATGTTGGCGTAGGTGATCAGGCTTTCGGCGGGCTCATCGCTGCCGAAGGCGGCGCGGAAAGCGGTCAGCCACTGGCTGCCGGGCAGCTCCGCCTGTGCGTTGCCGTAGCCGCCCAGCCGCTCCGCGAGATGCCGGCGCACGTCGGCGTTGTTTCCGCTCGCCTCGAAATGCTCGCCGCGCATCTCCTCCATGGAGGTCACCGGGAAGCGCGCCTGCGCGGCCAGCAGATCGATGCCGGCCGCCGGGTCGGCGCTGCCCAGCGCGACGTCCGGGGTGCGGATGCCGCTGCCGCGCCCCGCCATGCCGGCTTCCTTGCCCAGGCTCTCGACGCGGCCGTCGAGGAAGAGGTACTGGTCCCAGAGGGCGGTGTTGAAGGTGGTGGGCGCGTTGCGCGGCACGGTGGGCTGGGCGCCGGGGTGGCGCCGTCCCGGGCCGAGCAGATCGGGATCCACGGCGCCGACCCCGATCGAGAGCGAAAGATCGTCGCCGCCGCCTAGCATGGGGTGGTGGCAGCTCACGCAGGCGGCGTCGCTGTCACCGCCGAGCGCCTTGCTGAAGAAGAGCTGCATGCCGAGCTGTGCCAGCGGATCGTCAATGCCCGGAAGCTGACGACCGGCGCCGGGATCGCCGCTGAGTCCGCGCGCTTGGATCTCCGCGTGCAGTGCAGCGTCGACGCTGGATTCCCCGCCCTGGCCGCGCGTGGCGACCCCGTCACAGGCCGCCAGTAGCGCAGCTGCGCCGAGCGCCACGATGATCTTGGTATGCATGATGCTGCGCTTTCCCTTGTCGCGATGATGAGCAGTGCGCAGCCAGTTCGCTGATGCACGGCAACAGAATAGGGCGCCGGCTGAAGGGCGGGGATGGGGTGTGTCGGCTGGGCGCTACCTTCGGTCGGTTTCGGGCGGCGTCACCGCGATCGCCCGCAGGTTTAAGGGCCCAGAACGAGGTTGCGGATTGCCGAGGCGTCGGCCTTGGGGGCAAAACCTTCCTTTAGAAAGGCGAGCATTGCCGGCCATAGCGTTCCAATAGCGTCAACAAACAGCTGCCCGTGGCCGGTGTGATGCTTCCATGCATTGCATGCCGATTCGCGGCGGCTCGTGGTGACCGCAACATGGTGAATGGGTGGAATTATGAGCAATACGATGACGCAGACTGACACCGCAGACCCTCTGGCCGGATATCGGGACGGAAAGCGCTATTTCTGGCCCCTGGCGGCCGTGTGGGTCATGACGCCGGTTATCGGCATCTACCTGGCCCAAGTCACTGGTGTCCAGAGCCTTACCTGGTTGACTGTCGGGGTCTGGTTCCTGGTGCTGCCGTTGCTGGATTGGCTCCTCGGAGAAGATGGCAGCAACCCACCGGAAGGGGCTATTCAGGCGCTGGAGTCGGATCGCTATTACCGCTTTCTGACCTACATGACCGTGCCGCTGCACTACGTCACGCTTGTGGTGGGAGCTTGGGCGGTTGCCACGCTCGGGTTTCACTGGTCGGCCTACTTGGGCGCCGCATTGTCGGTGGGGATCATCAACGGTCTGGCGATCAACACTGGTCATGAGCTGGGCCACAAGAAGAGCCGCTTGGAAAAGAACCTGGCGAAGGTGTGCCTGGCCGTGACCGGCTACGGCCACTTCCTGACTGAGCACAACAAGGGGCATCACAAAGACGTGGCCACTCCCGAGGATCCTGCCTCTGCGCGCATGGGCGAAAGCATCTATCGCTTTGCGCTGCGCGAGATTCCGGGGGCATGGCGCCGCGCCTGGAACACCGAGAAGCTGCGCTTGCAGCGCCAGGGCAAGGGAACCTGGAGCCCGGATAATGAGGTGTTGCAACCGCTCGCCATCACGGTATTCGTTTATGGCGGTCTGATAGCCGTATTCGGGCCCATCGTGGTGCCCTTCCTGTTGATCAGCATGGCCTATGGCTACTGGTTCCTGACCAACGCCAACTACATCGAGCACTACGGATTGCTTCGTCAGAAGCAGCCGGATGGCCGCTACGAACGCTGCCAGCCGGCGCATTCCTGGAACAGCAACCATCTCATGTCCAATCTCGTGCTCTTCCATTTGCAGCGGCATTCGGATCATCACGCCTGGCCGACTCGGCGGTATCAGTCGCTGAGGGATTTCGACGATATTCCTACGCTGCCCTCGGGCTATCCCGGGATGTATGGCCTGGCACTGGTCCCGCCCCTGTGGCGGGCGGTCATGGACCCGCGGGTTCTGGAGACCTATGACCGCGATGTGACCAAGGCCAACATCGACCCGGCCAAGCGCGAGCGTTACCTGCGCCGTTATTCGGATTACGACGGCGCATCAATGAGCGCCTGAGGGGTGCACAGGCCACACTGACTGCGGGGGCTTCGTTGTCGCCGCAGTTCAGTGGGCTCCGGTGCGCGCTAGATCGCGCCCGAAGTGCCGGCAGGGGCGCGCATCAGCTGTCAATCAGCTGGAGATGGCGGGCCTGCGCAATGGCCGCAACGCGATTGCTCACGCCCAGCTTCCCGTAGACGTTGCGAAGGTGCCACTTGAGCGTGCCCTCGCTGATGAACAGCGAATCGGCAAGCTGGCGATTGGAAAGCCCCGACTGCAGCCTGTTCAGGATGTGCGCTTCTCGTGTCGTGAGCGGCTCGATAAGCGGCTGCCCGTCTGTCGCCGAGCTTTCGGCCCGCGGCTCCGCTTGATCCCGTCCGGTCAGTCCGACTGCTGCCGCCAGCTTGTCGAGATAGGCGCGACGGACCGGTCGCTTGTCATCATCCTTCTGGCCATGCCTCTGAAGATAGTTGCTTAGTAGCGTCCGCAGTGGCGGCCCCTCGTCGACAAAGGTACGTACGTATCCCTCGGGCAGGGCGATGTCCAGGGCGTCATGAAACACGGTGAGTGCGTTGTCGGTCTCTCCGGATTCCTGCAGTGCCATGGCCTGAATGAGCAAGAGTTCGACCTGCTTCTTTTTCTGGCCGGTACGTTGGGCGCGTTGCAGAACGGGCATCAGCAGCTCACAGGCGACGTTGGCATGCCCTTTCAGTAGCGCGATCCTTGCGTGAATGCGCCCGGACTTATCCGCCAGCGACCGGTCGAAGCCATGCACGGAACTCCTGGCCGGGGCCCCGCTTTCCATTTCCTCCCAGAGCGCTTGCGCCTGAGTCAGCTCGCCTTGGCGCAGGAGCAGCACCACGCGCTCGGCGCGAAGCGAGATCGTCAAGCGGGGGAGCCCTTGCGCCGTACCCATGGCTTCGCCCTCGGCCAGGGTCTCCAGCGCATCCAGATGCGCAAGCTGTACGGTCTGCAATCGGGCCAGCGTGACGTACCCGACGATCATAGGGTCGGTCGAGCTTTCCTCGATCAGGGTGGTTAAGCCGCGATCGATGGCATGGGCGGCGTCGGACATGCGGTCGAACTCGTAGAGCAGGCCGGCGCGCATGGCGTGCAGCATC
Source organism: Algiphilus aromaticivorans DG1253 (assembly GCF_000733765.1). NCBI lineage: Bacteria > Pseudomonadati > Pseudomonadota > Gammaproteobacteria > Nevskiales > Algiphilaceae > Algiphilus > Algiphilus aromaticivorans. The sequence continues at coordinate 3,481,080 of NZ_JPOG01000001.1, forward strand.
ATTACCGATCGAGACCATTTGCCCAGTACCGGATCCAGCTCCGCCAGGTATTGGTCACATTCGTGCAGCGCTTGCCGGTAGTCCCCGCACTTGATCAGGTTCGCGACGGTCAGCATATGGGCCCATGCAAGGGCGTAGTAGCCGCCGCATTCCCGTCCAAGCGCTTGAGCCGTGCGTGCGTGTCCAACGCCGTCGTTGAAGTTGCCCAGTGCCTTGGTGGAAAAAGCCAGAACGCAGTGCGCGGCAGCCTTATCGAAACTGTTGGCGTCTGGCCACCTTGTCAGCCAGCGTTGCGTGCGCGACGTGCTCTCCTCGGCGTGATCGCGCAGCGCTGGCTCGATGCAGCGCTGAAGCTCAATGGCTTCCTCGAGCTGCCCCGCAGTGATCGCGCTCTCGGCGTCCTGCTCACGATGTTGCTTGCTGGTGAGCGGGTATTGCTCCAGCTCACGGCGGATGCGCTCGGCTTCGTCGTGGCGTCGCACGAAATCCAGGGACCAAGCCTGCTGCAGGCGAATCTCGGGAAATCGCTTGATGGTCTCAGCCGGTAGCTTGTTGACCCAGCGCAGATAGGTGGTGTGGCGCCCGAAGATGCGGGTGGTTTCTGCCGCGTGCTCGTTGATCAGCTTCGTGGCAGCGTCCAGGGCATCCGCATCCAGGCAGACTTCGATAGCGCCCTCGATCCTTCCCCGGCTCACCAGCCATTCGACAGCCCTTTCGCGCGCCCGGGCCACTTCCCCGCTAGCGGATTGCTTGAACTGCTGGAGCAGGAAGTCTCGCACCAAGGGGTGCAGAACGTAGATGGGCTCTTCGGCGTTGTCACGACTGATCGGAAGCGCCCGGTGCTCGAGTTCCTCCAGGAGCTTGCCGGCATCCTCCATGTCTGCCACGTACGTCGCGAGCTCGAGCGAAAACTGGCGGAGCAACGACAGGCGAAGAAGCAGCTGATGAACACGATTCGGCAGCTGAGCGAGAAGGGCTTCGTTCAGGTAATCCGTTAAGGACCGCGGGCCCTCGGCGAGTCCGGTGAAGAAGGCGTCCTGCGACGCTTCATCCTCTTGAAGCGACAGTGCTACCAAGCGCACGACTGCGGGCCAGCCATCGGTCCGCTGCAGCAGCTGGGTAACCAGCTCTTTGCGCGGTTGAATCTTGTGTTGCTGCAACAGCTCCTTGGTTTCCGCCTCGGTAAATGCCAGTTCCTGCACCCCGAACTGGTACAGGCGCCCCTCGAGCAGAGGCTTGCTCAGAGCCGCGGCGGGGTGGGAGCGGCCGCTGACGACAAGCAGCAGCCGCTCCGGCTGATAGCGAAGCATCAATCCCAGGGCCGAGGTCGTCGAACGGCCCTTTAGATGGTGTGCATCGTCGATGAACAGTGCGGTCCGAAAGGGTTGCGCGTCCAGCTCGGCGAGCAATGCCTTGACAAGCGCGAGTCGTCCCTCGCCGCCATAACTGTCCAGAACGGTTTCGCCGCTTTGCACATCCTGCAGGCCAACGGCAGCGGCGAGCTCCATGAGAAGGTTGTCGCCGTCGTCGTCATAGGGCTCGGCAGTCAAATGGATGATCCGGTGCCCGCTGTCTCGTCCTTGCTTGCTCCACTGGCTCAGGAGCGTCGACTTCCCGAAGCCTGCGCCGGCGCCAAGCGCAACCACAGGCTGGGAGGCTTCCCAGACCTCTGCGGGAAGTTGCAGCCGCGGGCGCGCCAGTTCCCAGGAGGGGAATGTCGTTCCTGCTTCCACTTTCGCCGCCTTCGAGTCGGTCGTCATGCCCTACAAAAGCTCCAGCTGTGGCTTGGCTCGAGCGCCGAGCATCGCAGACTGTGGGGTGGCGCAGCTTCACGTTTGCGGTTCAGCGCCACCTCCTCGCCTTGCGTCAATCGTGGCCGATTAACGAAGGCTTGCGCAGGCTTGAGCTTACATCGGCAGCCTTAGGGAATGTCTGATCAAAGTCGGATGAGTGACCGCGAAGACATTGCAGGCTGCACACCGGGTGAAATGAAGGCTGTTTCGGGGGCTTCAGCCTCTGCAGAAGCCCGATTTCGTTGTCATTGGACGCACCTATCCTGCCGCCAGCAGCTGTCTTCGGGCCGCCACGAGGTTGGCCATGGCAAACAGGCTGTGCAGGTGCGCGGTGTTCTTGGTCAGGCCGCGATAGCGGACCTTGGTGTAGCCGAACTGGCATTTGACAATCCGAAACGGATGCTCGACCCGGGCTCTCAGAGACGCCAGACGTCGGTTGGCGGCGCGCTGCCATTCCAGCAGCGCCTTGCCGGCACTACGCACGTAAGGCGTGACGATGCGCGGTCCACTATCGGGCGCCGGGGCATCCAGGCTGCGGCCCGTGCGTCGATAGCCGGCATCGCCCAGCACGATGCGTTCTTCGCCGTGCAGCAGGGCTTCGGTCTGGGTGATGTCGGCGACTTTGGCCGTTGTGCCGATAACGGTGTGCACGAGGCCACTGTGGGCATCGGCGCCGATATGCGCCTTGCAGCCGAAGTACCACTGGTTGCCCTTGCGCGTCTGACTCATGTCGGGATCCCGCGTACCGCTCTGGTTCTTCGTCGAGCTGGGCGCGTGGATCAGCGTGGCGTCCACCAGCGTGCCTTCGCGCAGCATCAGGCCCCGCTCGCGCAGGTGGGCATTGACCTCGGCAAAGATCTGCTCGGCCAGCCCGTGCCGCTCCAACAGCCGCCGGAACTGCAGGATCGTGCTCTCGTCAGGCACCGCCTCATCCGTCAGCGTGATGCCGGCAAAGCGGCGCATGGCATCGGAGTCGTAAAGCGCCTCTTCGGCGCCTGGATCCGACAGCCCGTAGAACTGCTGCAGGCAGTAGATGCGCAGCTTGGTGGCCAGCGACAGCGGCCGGCGCCCCGGCTTGCCCGCCTTGGGCTTCGGGTAGTGCGGCGCAATCAATGCCTCCAGGCGCGACCACGGAATAACCGCATCCATCTCCGCCAGAAACTTCTCGCGGCGCGTCACCTTCTTCTTGTGCGCCTGCTCAAGATCCGCGAACGTCCGCTGCTTCATCGACTGGCTCACCATCGTCTCCGTGCCCCGGCATCATCCCAGATCGGGGCGATTGATCAGAGTTTCCTTAGGTCCGCTTGATGGCGCCGAGGCGCCGCTCGTGTGCCCTGGCTTGGTGTAGCTCTTTGAGCCGACGTTCGCTCCTGAGCTTCGATCCCCTCCTTTAGTGGGGCGTCCCAGACGCAGCGTCTGACGTTTAATAGCCACCTGCTTCATAGCTTGCGTATTACTCAATAGCGCGACCTCACCCCGCCACCGGGAGCCTGCAGCGAAGAACCTGCGGTGTCGGTGGCGCAGATCAGCCGCGCTGAAACATCGGCGATGTTGTGCCCGGTCCCGTCCAGGAGGTCCTGATGTCCGCAATGCAGTATCAATGCCCCGGCTGCGGGTACATCTATGATGAAGCCGAAGGCGATGAGCGGGAGGGCTTCCCGCCGGGGACGCCATGGAGCGCGATTCCCCAGGACTGGTTCTGTCCCGACTGCGCGGTGCGCGACAAGCCCGATTTCGTCGCGCTCACGCAAGGCGAGGCGAAGGGGGAGGCCCGGTCCGCCTCATGATCGACGGATCTTCCCTGCTCGGCGCCGCCCGCTGGTGCGCTAGATGACGGCGAGCCGGAAATGGCAATGCGCTGTATGCGGCTTCATCTACGACGAGGCCGTCGGTTTGCCCGAGGACGGGATACCGCCAGGCACGGCTTGGGACGATGTTCCCGACGACTGGATGTGTCCGGATTGCTCGGCGCCCAAGTCCGATTTCGACATGGTGGAGGTTGCGCGTTGAGTTGAAACGCTTCTGAGAGGGAGAGCGGCGGGCGACGCCTGCCCGTTCGTGCATCGAATCAATCGTGACGATCGTGCTGTCAGGACGAGATCGCGCATCTAGCGCGGCATAAGCACGTATCGACCAGCCAGAGGAGGCATATATGTACGACTACATCATTATTGGTGGAGGATCGGCCGGTTGCGTGTTGGCGAACCGGCTTTCCGAGGACCCCGAGACCACCGTCTGCCTGCTCGAGGCCGGACCGGCTGACAAGAGTCCCTTCGTGAGGATTCCGTTGGGCATGGCTGCCCTTCTGCGTTCGCCCAGCCTGAACTGGGCTTTCAGAACGGAGCCGCAGGCCGGCCTCGGCGGCCGGCGCGGCTATCAGCCGCGCGGCAAGGTTCTGGGCGGAAGCAGCTCGATCAACGCCATGGTCTATATCCGTGGCCACCGCAGCGACTACGACGGCTGGGCGGAGGCTGGCAATAGCGGCTGGTCCTTCGACGAGGTGCTGCCCTACTTCAAGCGCGCGGAGAACCAGGAGCGCGGCGCTGACGCGTTTCACGGCGTCGGCGGACCGCTGAATGTCGCTGACTTGCGCTCGCCGCACGCGATCTGCGATGACTTCATCGCGGCGGCTGAAGAGCAGGGCCACAAGCGCGTCAGCGACTTCAACGGCCCCGACATGGAGGGCGTCGGCTATTTCCAGGTGACACAGCAGGCGGGCGATCGCTGCAGCACGGCCAAGGCCTACCTCGAACCGGTTGCCGATCGCCCGAATCTGACGATCATCACGGAGGCCTACGCCACGCGCATCGACATGGAAGGCAAGCGCGCGGTCGGTGTTCGTTATCGCAAGGACGACGCCAGCCACCACGTCGGTGCACGCAAAGAAGTCCTCGTCAGCGCTGGTGCGTTGCAGTCTCCGCAGCTGCTCATGCTCTCGGGCATCGGGCCGCGCGAGGAACTCGATCAGCACGGCATCCCGATCTGCCATGAACTGGCCGGTGTCGGGGCCAACCTGCAGGACCACCTCGACTACGTCACGGCCGTGAAGTCGCCCTCCAAGGAGCCCTTGGGAATCTCCCTGTCGGGTGGCTGGCAGATGCTTCAGGCCCTGCGCACCTACCGACGCTTCCGGACCGGGAAGCTCACCAGCAATGTGGCTGAAGCGGGTGGCTTTCTGCGCAGCGATCCGAGTCTGGCGGCCCCGGACCTGCAGCTGCATTTTGCGGTTGCCATCCTCGATGATCACGGTCGCAAACTGCACTCGGGTCATGGCTACTCCTGTCACGTCTGCCTGCTGACTCCCAAGAGTCGGGGTCGGGTCGGCCTGCACAGCGCCAACCCCATGGCTGCCCCGCGTATCGACCCGGCCTTCCTCTCCGAGGACGAGGATCTCGAGCGATTGGTGAAGGGCTTTCGCAGGATGCAGGAGATCCTGAATGCCCCCGCCATGGCCAGGCATCGCGGCAGGGATATCTATACCGCCCATGTCCGAACCGACGAGCAGATCCGGTCGGCCATCCGGCAGCGTGCCGACACGGTTTATCACCCCGTCGGCACCTGCCGCATGGGGCGGGACAGCGACGCGGTCGTAGACGAGCAGCTCCGGGTTCACGGTGTTGCGGGGTTGCGCGTGGTTGATGCCTCGATCATGCCGACCGTGGTGCGCGGCAACACCAATGCGCCGACCATCATGATCGGCGAGAAGGCTGCCGAGATGATCCGCTTTCCGGACGTCGCCAGTAGCAGAAGCGCGGCCGTCACGAAGTCGGCCGCCCGGTCTGCGCCGAAGCGGCGGGCGACCCGTGCCACGGAGCCGGCATGAGCCGGCCCGTCAGGCAGCCATGCCTGCCGTTCCAGCCGCCCGGGCGATACGGTGCGTTCAGGTCTATCGGCGCGCCTGTCGCGGTGCCTGCCCCCTTCGGGGTAGCCAAAACTACCCGTTTGTGTAGTACCGCGTCCCCAGGGCGGTGCCTACTGTCAGCAGTGACAAAAGCACGAGCGTGGCCTCAAGAGCGCTACGCCATCAATGAGGGAGGAGACATGGTGACTGCGGCGTTAAAGCGCTCGCTGGATCGCCCCCCGTGCGATCCCCCCAAGGAGGCAGCCTGCACCCAGCGCGCGGTTTCGTTGCGGTGTGTGGAAGGCGCCCGGCAAGCGGGTGCTTCTCGCCACGTCCTGACCGGATGGCGCAAGCGGGCAGGCCGCAGCCAGGTGGCGTCCGTGGCGAAGCTCTGGAGCCGCGCTACGCGATCCCCGACTTTCGGATGGGGTCAAGGTCGCACGCGCATTGGCCCATGCGTCCCCAGAGCAACAGCAATTCTGGAGCGTCGCTTCTGCCAGGTGCAGACGGCCGGCTTGCTGCGCGCCTTCCGGGCAGCGGGGTGGTCAGGCGCCCCTCCAGTACGGGCTCGCTTCGCAAGCAATGGCAGCAATCTGCCTGCCGCGACTTGCCATTGAGTCGCCTTTCCCAGCAGGGCGGAAGGGGTCTCCGCTCGCAATTCATTGCCATTGAAATTTAGAAAGAACCGATAATGAACGCAGCCCGTTTCAAAATTGCTCAGTGGATCATGGCGCACCGCGCCGTGGTCAGTGTTCTGTTCGTGATTATTACGATCATATTCGCGGCAGGGCTTGCGCGTGTTGAAGTTCGCACCATCTTTTCCGACCTGTTGCCGGCGGATGATCCCTTCGTGCAGACCTTTCTGGATCACCCGAATTTCGGTGATCCGCTGACTGCGGTCGTGATGATCAAGCGTACCGACGGGGAGACGCTGTACAACCCGGAGACGCTGCAGAAGGTCTGGGATTTCACGCGGAGCTTCCATCTCATCCCCGGGGTGAATCCGGACACCATTCTCTCCATCACCACGGAGAAGGCGCGCTACGCGGAGGCGACGCCTTACGGCATCAATATGCGTCCTCTCATGGGCGACAAGGTGCCAGAAGATCCAGAGGAGCTCGACGACTTCCACGTTCGCGTCGATCGATCCCCGGTATCGCGCACATACCTCGTTTCAGAGGATGGTACCGCCACACTTATGAGTGCGGGCTTCTACGAGGATCAGCTCGAATACGATGTCGTCCTCAAGCATCTCCGCGATCTGGCAGAGGAGGCCTCCGACGAGAATCACGAAGTCCATGTGGTCGGGCAGCCCGCCCTCACCGGCTGGGTCTACGAGCTACAGCAGCAGACCTACCTGATCTTCGCGATCACCGTCTTCCTGCTCATCATTGCGCTCGCGCTCTATGTGAAGAACACGGCCGGCGTCGTGGTGCCGGTTGTCGTGAGTCTGACCTCCGGAATATGGGGCTTCGGCCTGGTGGGTTGGCTCAATGCGCCCATCGAGCCGCTGCTGATGATCGTGCCCCTCCTGCTCGTGGCCCGGTCGTTCTCGCATTGCGTGCAGTTCTCGGATCGCTACTACGAGATCCTGAGCGAAATCGGTGACAAGAAGAAGTCCGCCGAGATCACGATGGGAGTCATGCTCGCCCCCAGCGTCCTCGGCATCATCACGGACGCGCTCGGCATTCTCTTCATCGGTCTCGCCCCCATTCCTGCGATGCAGCGCTTTGCGCTGTTCGCGGGCTTCTGGGCGCTCTTCCTGATTCCGACCGGCGTCTTCCTGATATCGATCCTGTTGTCGTATCTGCCTACCCCGCGCAACGTCGACGAGATTACCGGCAAGAGCAAGCTCAAGGGGGTGCATAAATGGCAGCAGAGCGCACTCGCCGGAATCGCCGGCCTCGTTACCGGCAAGAAGGCACCTGCCACAGCAGTGGTAATGATCGTCCTCTCCGCCGGTGCCATCTACACGGCCTTGCAGATTGAGGTCGGGAACCCGGTGGAGGGCAGCAACCTGCTCTGGGAAGACTCGGAGTTCAATACCGGTGTGCGCACGGTGAACAACCACTTCCCCGGAGTGAACTCACTGGAGGTGATTCTCGAATCCAAGGAAGAACGAAGCGATCCGAGAACCGCCCGTACGGCCGAGGCCTACATGATCTCCAAGCAAGTCCAGCGCCTTGCCGAGGAGGGGGTTGGTGAAGGTGGCCTTGCCGCTCGCAATACGCGCTCCTTCGCGGATTTCATGGAAGAGGGCAACCGGCTCTACGCCGGTGGGCATCCGAAATGGCTGCCGCTCGATCCCGACGACGACTCGACGGGCGCCGCAGCAATGGCGATCTCCTTCGGGCAGAACCCCTTGAACTTCTCACAGGTCAGCGACTTCGAGTTCCAGAACTCGACCATCTCCCTGTTCTATCGCGACAACAAGCAGGAAACCGTTGATGGCGCGCTCACCACGGCAAGGAAGGCGATCGAGGCCGTGAGTAACGAGGAGGGTGCGGTGTATGACGGTGAGTCGCTGCGCGTCAGCGCTGACAGGATGACCGGCACCATCCCTCTGCAGCATGCGATGAATACGGTGGTCGACCGCTACCACTGGCTGATTCTCGCGCTGCTGGCCGGTGCGATCTTCGTGATTGCCAGCTTTGCTTATAAATCGGCGGTCGCGGCCCTGGTCGTTCTGGTCCCGGTGATGCTGGCCAACTTCTTCCTGACGTCGGCAATGCATCTCATGGGCATCGGCCTCGACATCAATTCGGTGATGGTCGCTGTGCTCGGCGTCGGTGTCGGTATCGACTACGGCTTTTATCTTCTGTCGCGCATTTGCGAGGAGTATTCCGCCCAGGGTAAGGACTGGGGGAAAGCCATCAAGCACGCCATACAAACGACCGGCAAGGCGATTCAGTTCACCGCGGCAATCATGGTTATCGGCATCCTGCCGTGGTATTTCCTGTCAGACCTCAAATTCACTGCGGATATGGGGCTTCTGCTTTCCGTGATCATGCTCATCAATATGGTGCTCGCATTGATCGTGCTTCCGCTATTGATGTGGTTCCTGAAACCCAAGTTCGCCGCCCGTGAGGATCTCATGGTCGGGGAAAGCGTTGATCTGTCGCTATTCACAGATCAAGTCGGTGACGCGCATCGACCTGCGTGACCCCCGATGTAAAGGCAGTCCTTCGGGAAATCCCCCCGTTGGAACATCCGTTATAAGCGCACAAAGCGTTAGGAGGAGTGAAAATGAGGATACGTAAATACGATGTCGACTACACGCGTCGCCGCCTGATGCACAACATGGCAATGGGCCTCGGCGCCGGTGTGCTGATGCCCCTGGACAAGCTGTGGGCGAGCGAGACCGGCTTGCAGGATCTCACCAAGGCTTATCCCGACGAGGCCTTCTCGATCGAGGCGCAAACCAAGGGCAAGATCAAGGTCGGCGATGTCATCGACGCCAATAACCTCGAGCATGTCGAGCATCTGCTCAGCCCGACGTTCATCCAACAGATTCGCGAAGACGGTAGGCGCATTCGCATCGGTAAGCCGGAAACCGACATCACGCGGATGTTCACCCACCAGAACCTGCAGAAGACGCTGGAGAACAAGTCATCGGGATACGAGGCGAAGTTCGATAGCACCGGCAATGTCGTCGGTCCGGACGGCAACCCCTGGCAGGGCGGCTTCCCCTTCCCCAACCCGAAGAACGCCGAGGAAATCCAGGCGAACGCGGCGCTGAGCTGGGGCCGCGCCGACGCCAACTTCTACGCGGTTCGGCAGCGCGATTTCGACGGCGACGGCAGCCCGCAGTACGCCTACGACTTCGCCTGGGTCGAGCTGCAGATGCAGGCGCGCATGGACGGCAAGGCCTACCGCGGCCACAAGGACGAGATCCGTCGCCAGACCGTGTACTTCGAGACCTCCGACGAGGTCAAGGGCACGTCCTTTCTGAGCATCTGGAAGTACGACCAGCGCGAGATCCCGGATCTCTACGGCTATCTGCCGCAGTTCCGGCGCGTGCGCCAGTTCCCGGCGAACCAGCGCTTCGAGCCGCTGATCCCCGGCGCCACCTGGTTCCTGACCGACCCCTGGGCCGCCGGTGATCCAATGCGGACATGGGGCGAGTACAAGATCGTCGAGCGCAAGCCCATGCTGGGTACTACCAGCGGCAACTTCGCGTCCAAGAACGACAACTGGGAGCTGCCCGTTCAGGAAGACAACGAGAAGTACTTCGATCTTGAACTCAGCATGATTCCGGATGTGGCCGTCGTCGAATCGAAGCCGACCGGTTATCCACGCGCCCCTGTGAGTAAGCGTCACGCGTATTTCGACGTGCGCAACTCGACCTATACAAGCTGCATCCGTTTCGACCTGCAGGGCAAGCCCTGGGTGGATTTCGAAAGCGGCTTTGGCTACTACCAGGATGGGGACCGCATGGTGATTGGCCACGATGGCAAGCATCCGGCGTGGTCCTGGACCTATGTGATGAGCTACAACCTCCAGAACAAGCGCATGAGCCGGATCGATCACCCGCGTTCGGCCGCTGGCATTCGTAGCGATTTTCAGATGGACGAGGACTACATGTACGACAACTACCTCACGACTTCTGCACAGCAGGCCCTCGGCCGAGTCTGAGGTGGCGCCGAAGTCGGGATAGTCCAGAAGGTGCGCACGCGCGAAGCGTGCGCACCTTCCCTTTCGGAATGACAAATGATTTGCCTACATTCGAAAAACGCTTTGAAGTTGTTGTCCACCCTGCTCATTGGCTCGTCATTGGCGGTAGCGCCGATGGGCTATGCACAGGAGGGCGCCGAGAACGCGGCGGCCGCTGAAAAAGCCAAGGCCGGGCCCGGCGCGCTCGACGAGATATCGGGCAAGGGCCGTGTGATCGCCGAGGGCGTCCGTCAGGAACGCTTTTTCGGTATGGATTTTCTTGGCGATCAGGGCATCGTCGTCGGCAATTTCGGCCAGGTGATGATCACCGAAGATGGTGGTGAAACCTGGGTCGAGGAAAAAGCGCCCACCGATCTCGCGCTATTGGCCGTAGCGCTTCACGAGGGTGGCGCGATCGCTGTGGGGCAGCAGGGCTTGGTGCTACTGCGCAGCCCGGACGGCGAATGGCAGGAGGTCTCCGTAGATACCGGGGAGCGCTTGCTGAATGTGGCCGCCAACCGGGACGGTGAGGCGGTCATCGTGGGGGCCTTCGGCACGCTGTTGGCGTCTTCGGATGGCGGCCGCAACTGGGCAAACGTCGCGCCGCAATGGGCCGAGCTCGCGGCATCCGCGAATGTGCCCGCCGACACGACCGGCGCCACCGCCGAGCCCTCGATGTACGACGCCAAGGTGTTCGATGACGGCGTCATGCTCATCGCCGGTGAGCTCGCTTATGTGCTGCGTTCCGAAGACGGCGGCAAGAGCTGGGAGTTTGCCAATTTCGCGGAGGCGCTTGCTAAAGGTGAGGAAGCGACGGCCTCTGCAGCCCCGACGATCAATGACATTCAGGTGCGCGCCGACGGCACCGGCTTCGCGGTCGGGCAGTCGGGAGTTGTATTCAAGACAAACGATTCCGGTCGTAGCTGGAAGAAGCTGTCAACGCCCTTAACCGAGATCAACCTGCTCGCCGTCGCCAGCCGCGGCAGCGGCGCCGTCATTGCGGTCGGGATGCGCTCGGCAATATTCAGTGAGGACGACGGAGAGAACTGGCAAACGCTGGAGGCTCTCGATCTTGATATCAACTGGTATAGCGCGATCCAAGTGGCGCCAGACGCCAGTCAGATGCTGGCAGTCGGGCACAGCGGACGCATCATTGGCTTGCAATAAGACTTATTAATCGAGCGCGGGGATGGCAGGGGCCAGGCCGCCAAACGCAGCTCGCAACTGGAGGAGGGGTAATTCATGACGAAGCAACATGTGATTGCAGCGGCAGTGGCTTTCGCGGGGCTGAGCGCCTGTGTCATTCCTGCACAAGCTCAGGAGTTCTACCCGCTTTCGCGGGTCCTGGAGGACATGAAGGTCAGCACGGCCATCCGCATCGATGCGGCGGCCCGGACCACGTCCGCGCAGAACTTCAATAACCAGGGGACCAACTACTTCAACGACGTTTCCGTTGACCGACAGGCATTCGTGCCGCCGGGCGTGGCGGGGCTGCCGCAAACTCAGGGCAACGACTGGGCCATTCCGGTGCCCGGCTTCAACGATTCGTTCCGCCGTGGCGATCAGGTGCCGATCGACGATCCGGACATGAATCTGCTCCAGACGCGCATCGAGAGCGAGATGGAGCTCAACTTCTCCCGCTCGCTGCGCTTCGTTGCGCGAGTCCGCGGTGTCTACGATCCCGGAATCTACGACGATTTCGATGCGCGCAGCGTGTCAGGGGCGCAGGGCAGCGGCATCGTCGGCGGCGATCCCAACCTCTACGCGGGTGAGCCGAACTACATGGAGGCCATCGCGCCGAACGGCCGCAACATCAATCCGCTGGAGTTCTCGGGTCAGAACTACAACATCGACTTCCCGGCCTTGTTGTTCGAATACCGCACCCGCGGCTTGACCCTGCGCCTCGGTAATCAGCAGATCGCCTGGGGCCAGTCGATCGCCTTCCAGACCTTCGATATTCCCAACGGCCTCGATTTCCGCCGTCATTCGATTCTGGACCGGGCCCAGGAGGAGTTCAGCGACAAGCGCGTTCCCACGCTCTCGCTGCGCGGAACCTATCAGCTGGGCCGGATGGTGATCGACGGCTTTGTCGGCAAGTTCCAGCCGACGATCCTGTCCAACCCGAACACGCCCTACAACGTGATCCCCACGCAGTTTACGGTGCGCGAGGATTACTTCCGAGGCGGCTTCGACGAGAAGATCAACGGCGGCGTCCGCCTGAAGGCCGACTACAACAATTGGGGCTGGCAGGCCATGGTGGCGTCGCGCTACAACCCGCTGGGCGCCTTCAGCTGGACCCGTAGTGGTGTCACGACGGATGTTGCCGACAATCTCTTCGGTGGGCTCGCGGCGACGTTATACGGCGTGAAGCGCCCAGGATGTGAAGGTTCCCAGAACCCGCGCAACGGCCCGCTGCCGCAGGCGCTGTGCCGCAATTCCGGGAGCCTCGGCGAGGCCCTTTCAAAGACCCCCGTCGTGGCGGAAGCAGGCGGCGTCACCAGCGGGCGCGAGTGGTTCACCTATGCGGCCGAGGCCAAGCTGAACGGGCTCGAAGGCTGGAACGTGATGCTCAACGAGTTCCCTGATGCCTTCGATGTGTATCTGCGCGAAGCCGACAGTATGGAGGAGCTGAGGAACCAGCTGGATACGGTCATGTATGCCGCCGGCGGTGGCTATCGCGGCTACATCAATCGCGAGTATTTCCGAGAAGAAGTCTTCGGTCTCGGCGGTAAGTTCGTCACCACCAGCGACAACAGTCTCCTGAACGCGATCATCCTAAACGTGGAGATGCAGTACACGCCGGAGCGGGTCTTCACCGCCCCGACCCTGTCGAACGATCATCTCAAGAGTGATGAGTTCATCGCGTCATTCGTCGCCGAAAAGTGGACGCGCTGGTCGGCGAAGTACCCGGCGGCCTACCTGGTCTTCCAGTACCAGTTCCGCAGTGAAAGCGATCTGGTGGGCTTGAATCTGGATGGTTATGGTGGTGACGAGAACACCATTCCGGAAGGCATCCCCAACGCCAACTACTTCGTGCTGGCCGGCTTCCAGCCCACACCGGGCCGTACCTTCGTCTTCGAGTTCACCAGCCTCTTCGACGCCAGGGGCGGCATCCTGGTCCAGCCCCTGCTGAAGTGGAACATCGGCAGTGGCTTCAAGGCCGACTTCTTCTACAACTATGTCGACAGTGGCGTGTGGGGCAAGCGCAGCGAGTCGGTCTTCAGCAATGTCGACTACGCGGACGAGGTCGCGGTGCGGTTGAGCTACTCCTTCTAGGCTGCGGTGGTGCGTCCGTTGGGGCGGCGCATCACAAGGCGGCACCTGCTCCGGTCTGCTTCCCGTGGACCGGAGTCTTTCTTTAACCGCGGTGAAACTATGGCAGCGATCAATACGAGCAGACGACGTTTCATGAAGTCGAGCGCGGGCGCGGCGCTGGGTTCCGGCGTGCTGGCGCCGCTATGGTCGGTGATCGCCAAGGCCGGTGATGTCACCAAGGCCTATCCGGACGAGCTGCTGTCCATCGACGCCTACACGAAGGGAAAGATCAAAACTGGCGACTACATAACGGCGGATAACGTCGATATCGTCAAGGACCTGATGGAGCCGGCCAAGTACGCGCAGGTCAAGGAAATGGGGCGCCGCCTGAAGGTGATCCCCACCACGACCGACTACATGAAGCTTGGGCCCTGGGAGTATCTGGAGGCCACGCTGAGCAATCGTGGGAAAGCGCGCTTCGACGACAAGAAGAACGTCGTCACCAAGGATGGTGAGCCGTGGATCGGGGGCAACCCATTCCCGGATGCCACTACGGCGCTCGAGCTCTTCGCCGGCCTGACCATGAGCTGGGGGCGCCATGATTCGAGCGTCTATGCGGTCAAGGAGCAAGATGTTTCGAGCAGCGGGCATATCGATTACGAGTACGACGCGGTGTGGGCCGAGCTCATGCCCGTCGCGCGCACGGTCGTCGATCCCAAACCCTACTGGGAAGAGCACAAGGACAAGCTGCGCTTCAACTCGGTCATCATCCTGTCGCCGTCAACGGAGTCAGGCACTTCCTTCGTCAATATCTGGCCTTATGACCAGCACGAGTTCCCGGAACTGTTCGGCTACATCCCGGAGTTCCGGCGCGTTCGGCAGTATCCGACCAATCAGCGCTTCGAGCCGCTGATCCCCGGTTCGACGCTGTATCTTTCCGACGCTTGGGCGGCCGGCGACCCGCTTCATACTTGGGGTAATTACAAGATCATCGGTCGACAGCCGATGCTGGCCGGCGTTTCCGGCGGCTGGAACAGTCAGCACCCGAACTGGGAGCACGGTCTGCACGGCGGCCCAGAGGGGCAGTCCTTCTTCGACAGTGTCGTCGAGTTGGTTCCCGAGGCGATCATCGCCGAGGCAGAGCCGACCGCCTTCACTCGAGCGCCCATCTCCAAGAAGCGTGTCTGGTTCGACGCACGCAATCAGATGCCCATCGCGATGGTTTCCTATGACCTCCAGGGCAAGCCGTTCAAGTCATTCGACGGTTGCTACAGCCTGTATGACGATGGCGAAAACAAGGTTATGGATGGCAAGCACCCCTATTGGTCCTGGACCTACGTGCATGTCTACAACTTCAAGAGCAAGCGCATCACCCGGCTGGAGCAGGTGCAGAAGGTTGCTGGAAACCACCGAATGCGCGTGAACGATCCCACGATCTACGACGAATATTTAACGCAACAGGCCATCATGCGCCTCGGTCAGATCTAGGCAGGAATATCTCCGGGCGCTTAGGCCTCCGTCTAAGCAGACAGCACACAGAGCCATGAAACAGATCTTCGCGGTTTCCAGCGTATTGGTAGGTCTGGCATCGCAGGTGCTGCTGGTCGCCTTCCTGCTCGATTTCACCCCGGTGGGGATCAATCGGGGCGAGCCCCCGATGCCGTGGCTCGCGATCGTCAATAACGTGGCGCTGCTCGCGCTTTTCGCGCTTCCGCACAGTCTGATGGCGCGACCGGCTTTCAAGCGCCGGTGGCGTCTTCTGGTGCCGGATGCCATCGAGCGTTCCGCCTACATCTTCGTCAGCGGAGCGCTTCTGGCGCTGCTCTGCCTCGCCTGGCAGCCGATGCCGACTCTGCTTTGGCAGCTCGATCACGAGCTAGCCCGGGGAGCGCTGCGCCTTCTGTTCGCGGCTGGCCTCCTGGTTCTCGCCTGGTCCATTTTCAGTATCGATGCCCTGCATTTTCACGGTCTGAAGCAGGCATTCGGTCGGCGTGACGATCCGCCGTTCGCCATGCGTGGCCCCTACCGCTACGTGCGCCATCCCATCCAGAGCGGCCTGATCGTCGCCCTGTGGGCCACACCGGATATGACGGCCGGGCATATGCTGTTTGCAAGTGTGCTGACCTTCTACAGCGTCACCGCCTCATTGATGCTCGAAGAGCGGGATTTACGCTCGGCTATTGGCGATTCCTACCGGGAATATCGAAGCCGGGTGCCGGCCTTCATTCCCGCGCTACGGCGGCGCGGATAGCGCGGCGCCGCATTCAGGAATCCGCGCCGGCGGCTGCAGCACACCTTAGCGCGTGAAGGTCGCCAGATAGAGCAGGCAGAGGCCAAGGACCCCAACGCTACCGTGCCCGAGCGCCAACCAGACCGGAGCCCGGCCCGGCATCAGAACGCGGAAGAAGAGCATTCCGCCGACGAAGCCCCCGATAAAGACCACAAGTGCCCACCAGGCCAGCGCCGGGAGCGCGTCGCCAAGACCGAGATTCACGCCGAAGAGGAGCGCCAGACCGGCGAGCGCCGCCATGCCGTGGGCCGTGCCCAGCCATCCCGGAATCGTGACGCCCGTCGCCATGAGCGCGGTTAGCCCGGCGCCGCCTGTCGCAATCGCGGCGAATACCCAGAAGCAGATCTGCAGCCAGTCCATGTTCGTCCTCCCGAAGGTTTTCTATTGAGTCGTTCTTCAGTGTCCTACGGGTCGGCCGCATTCGGTCCCAATCTATCGTCTAGGCCGGCAGGCCGATGTAGCGCGAAGCACCCGACCGTGGCTCCAGCGACAACAAGGCAAAGCGGGTCTCGACGCGGCGGGTTGAGCTTAGGAGAAATGCGCTCTCAGAGGACTGTGGGGCGTAAACTGGCCGGACCAAGAGCCGCGCGCATGCGACAGACGCGGCCACAAGGAGGATGACGGTGAGCACGATAGCGCCCTGGCGGCGAGAGCCGCCGGAATTCGCCTTTGCGGTGGTTCGAACCGCCGCAGTGGTGCCTCTATTCGAGACATCGGCGTTGCCGGCCCGAGTGCTGTCGGTGACCGCGCCGACCGGCTACGGCAAGACCGTGCTCCTCACCGAACTCTATCGACACTTGGCAGGCGTCGGGCTGGAAACGATCTGGATCAGCCTGGACGAGCGCAAGCACAGCACCGAGGACGTCATACAGCTTCTGGAGGCGGCGCTGGTCGCGGGCGCGGGCCAGCGCGACCTCAATGTGGCGCTGCACGAGAGCGGCGTCCCGGTCGAACGGCGCGTGGAGGCACTGCTCGAAGCCCTCTCGCTGCTGTCCGACTCGGCCGTGCTCTTCATCGACAACATCAGCTACTGCGAGGACGAGACGCTGGGCCGGCTTCTCGATGCGCTGGTCTTCCAGACGCCGTCGTGGTTCTCGCTGGTGCTCGGCGGCACGCACGAGCCGCCGCTCAACACCACCCGCGCCAAGCTCGAGGGCAAACTCAAGCAATTCACCTATCGCGATCTTTCCATGAAGGCCAGGGATGTCGCGAATGTCCTCGGGGAGGATCTCTGCGCGCGCCTCGCTCCGGGCGCGGTCGATCAGATCGCCCAGCGAAGCGAAGGCTGGCCGGCCGCCGTCCGGCTGATGCAGATCATCCTTGCCGATGCCGACGATCCGGAAGCTACGCTGGCGCGTTTCTCGGGCTCGGACGAGGACCTCGCCGCGATGCTGAACCGGCAGGTGCTCACGGTCTTCGACAAGTCGCTGCACACCTTCCTGCTCAAGATTGCCGGCTTGCGCAGCTTTTCGGCCGAACTCTGCGAAGCCGCAACCGGCGACGACAAGGCGGCACAGCATGTCGCGGAGCTGGTGCGGCGCAACCTTTTCGTGATCCCGCTCGATCGCAACCAGCGCTGGTACCGCCTGCACGGCCTGTTCCGCGAGTTCCTCGGCGACGAGGCGCGCCGGACCTTGTCCGATGCAACCCGCAAGGGCATCTGGCTGCGCGCGGCGCAATGGTGCGAGCAGGAGGGCGCTCTGTCGGACGCCATGGCCTATCTGCTCGCAGCCGGGGAAAGCGCGAAGGCGGCCGCGCTTGTGGATCGTGTCGCCTCGCGCTTCGTCCGGGACAACGGCGATCTGCACAAGTACATCCAATGGGTGGAGCAGCTCCGCGAAGCGGGCCACGAGCTCGGTGCGGAAGTGGAGTTCTGGTACGTCTGGGCGCTGGTCTTCCATCACCGGTACGACTACGCGCGCTTGCAGCTGGAGCGTTTCAAGGCGCGCATCGCCGCCCGATCCGGCGAGGCGCTGGCCGATGCCGACCTGCAGCGTCGCATCGGGATCCTGACGACGAGTATCGACACCTACACCGATCACCTCGACGACGCCCGCAAGGCGGCAGACGACTGGCTGGCACAGCGCGATGCCGACGACCCCTTCGACGTCGCCACGGTTGCCTGCGTGGCGTCCATCCACGCTTCCGCGGAGCTGGATTTCGCCGCCGCGAACGGCTATGTCCGTACCGCCCAGGCCAGCATCAAGCAGGCGGACAGCGATTACGGCAAGGCGTGGGCGGGTGTCCTCGCCAATCTGCCCCGGATCCTGCAGGGCGAGTTCGCCGACGCGGGCCAAGACCTGAACGCGGTACTGAAGGGGGCGCGGTCGCAGCTCGGCGAGCGCACGGGCATGGCAGGCACGCTGGCACTGGCCACCGCCCTCTGCGAGATCGAGTGCGGCGATGACGCGGCTGCCGAGCAGCTGCTGCGCGACGGCCTGTCACGGGCGCACAGTCACGGCATTCTGGATACGGCGTCTCTTGGACTCGAAGCCGCCGTCAAGCTGTGGGGCGGAAGCGATCACGGGCAGCGCATTTCCATCGCGGAGCTGCGCGAGATTGCCGCCGGCTACCCGCCGCGCCTGGCGGCCATGCTTTCCTGCTATCTGGTGCAGCGCTTGTTGCGGCTCGGGCGGAGCGAGGATGCGCGCCTGGAGGCCATGAAGATCGGTCTCGGCACCAACGGAGAAGGCCGCAAGCCGCCGGAGGCACTGCTCGTCAACGAGCGCGGGCGCGTTCTGTACGCGATGACCGAGCTCGAGCTGCTGCTCCACGAAAGCCACTTGCGGCAGGCCGAAGCGCAGGCCCGCGAACTCGCCAAGTCGGCCCGCGACGGGGCGCGCTGGGGGCAGCTGGTGGAGCTGGAGCTGATCCAGATGCATATCGCGATCTGGTCGCACAATCCCTCGCCCGCGGCCAGTCACTTCACCCGCGCGATCCATCTGGCGGCCAAGCGCCGCATCATGCGTCCCTTCCTCGACCGCATCGAGCTGGTCGCCGGCCTCGTCAACGAGACCAAGCCGCAGAGCTGGGGCTTCACCCAGAACGAGGAGTGGCAGTTTTTCACCCGGATCTGCGAGCGCCTGCCCAGCGCCAACAGCGCGATGGCGGAGCAGCTCGAATCCCTGGATGTCGAGACCCAGTTGCTCGAAAGCCCGACCGCGCGCGAGATGGAACTGCTGGCGCTGATCGAGGCCGGCCTGTCGAACCAGCAGCTCGCCGACCGCCTCTCGGTGTCGGTCTCCACGGTCAAGTGGCACCTCTACAACCTCTACGCCAAGCTCGGGGTATCCAGCCGCTCGGCGGCGGTGGCCAAGGCGCGTGCGCTGAATCTGCTGACGCGCTAGCGGGCCGACGCGGCAGCGCCCGCCGTGACCGGCCGCCCCGATGACCAAACTAAGGGTTGGGGAAGCGCCCGGTGCGCACACGCACCCTCGGTCTCGACATTCCGAATGGCCCGCGCCGAAACCGGGCCTGGAGCGAGACATGACCGACCACATCAAGTATCTGCTGTCGCCCGCGATCCTCGGCCTTCACGGTTACGGCATGTGGCTCGGCGGCAACTTCGCCTGGCTGGGGCTGGGTCTGCTGCTGGCGGTGCTCTTCTTCGACGCCTTTCTGGAGAATGATTACCGCATGCGGACATCGAGCCACTACTGGCTCTACGACCTCATCACCGCGAGCACGATGGTGATGGGCGTGCTGATGATCGTCTTCTACGCCTGGCTCGTCGGACAGGGGCACTTCGCCACGACCTCCGCTGCCGTGGGCGCCTTCGTGAGCATGATGATCGTGGGCTTCGTGGTCACGGCCCCCACGGTCCACGAGATGTTCCACCGCGAGAACCGGCTGCTGCGCTTTCTCGGGCGCTCGGCACAGTGCGCGATCTTCGACCCGTGGCGCGAGATCACGCATGTGGTGACGCATCATCTGCACGTCGCGACGCCCAATGATCCGGACTACGCACGACGCGGCGATACGGTCTATGGCCATATCCTGCGTACCTTCCCCAAGCAGTGGGCCGAGTCCTATCACCTGGAGAAGCAGCTCTGGGGGAAGCGGGGTCGCAAGTGGTACGACCCGCGCAACGGCTGGGTCAAGAAGGCGGGAACGCTCTTGGCCTTCACTGGGGTGCTGTGGCTCGTCGGCGGCTTTGCCGGCGCGGCCCTGGCCATCCTGACCTGCCTGCTGGGGCCGCGCATGTTCCTCGAGGTCTTCAACTACTGCAATCACTACGGCCTCATCTCGGCCACACCGGGACGCTTCAAGAATCATCACACCTGGAACCATCTGACGCCCTTCGTGCGTGTCCTGGCGCTGGAGATCACGAACCACGCCGGACATCACGACGACAGCTACAAGCCCTTCTACGAGCTGGAGCCGGATCGCGACGGGCCCAAGCAGCCGCAGTTCCTTATGTGCGTGCTGCTGGCCTTCGTGCCGCCGCTGTGGTTCATGGCGATCAAGCCGCTGCTCAAGCACTGGGACGATCATTACGCCACCCAGCAGGAGCGCGAGATCGCCTGGCGAGAGAATGCGCGCGCCGGCTGGCACGATCTGAACCCGCCGGACTACCAGCCCAGCAAGGGTGTGGGCGACTACGGCCATGGTTGGCCGGCAGCGGCCTGACGGGACCGCGCGATGGTGAGCACCATCGAAGCCGGGACGGTAGCAAAGACGGCCCGGCAGTCAAGCGGCTGCCGGGTTCGCGCCGTCCACCGCGGCGAACTGCAGCAGAGCTTCAATGTCGGCCGGAACGAGTTGCTTCTGCTCTCCGCTCTGGGGCAGGGAATCGACTACCCGCACAATTGCCGCGTCGGCGTCTGTGGCAGCTGCAAGACGAAGCTGATTTCCGGAAAAATCCGGCCGATGATCGACTTCGCCCTGTCGCCGCTCACCAATGCGGAACTGGAAGCGGGCTACATTCTGGCCTGCCAGTCCAAGGTGCATTCGGACCTCGAAATCGAAGTCAAGATCGGTAACCACAAGCCGCCCTCCGTCAAGACCGTAGCTTCGCAGGTCGTCGGCTGGCGGCAACTCCCCGGCGAAGTCGTCGATCTGCGTCTGCGCCTGGACGAGCCGCTTTCCTTCGAGGCGGGGCAGTACTGCTCGCTGGCCGAGTCCGGCTCCTTCGTGCGGCGCAGCTATTCCATCTACGATCCGCCGCCGGGTGAGGAAGGCGCGACCGAGCTCGGCTTCATGGTCAAGCGGCTTCCGGGCGGCGCTTTCTCGGAGTGGCTCTTCAACGAGAACCGCGTCGGCACCAAGATCTGGGTCGAGGGGCCCTTTGGCGTCATGGGCGTGCACGACGACGATCTCGACCGCGATGGCCTCTGCGTGGCTGGCGGCACGGGCCTGGCGCCGGTGCTGTCCATCGTCGCCGATCGCCTCGCCCGTTCCGACAAGGCGCGCTTCACGATCCTCCTCGGAGCACGCACGCAAGCCGACCGCTTCGCCGAACCCTGGCTGCAGGCGCTGGTGGCGCAGGCGCCGGAGCGGGTGCGTGTCATCACGATCCTTTCCGACGAGCCGGCCGATTCGGATTGGGACGGCCCACGCGGGCTGGTTACCGAGCCGCTGAAGAATGGAGATCTCGCCATCGATTATTCGGAGACTGCCGCCTTTGTCTGCGGGGCGCTGCCCATGGTGCAGGCCGTCGAGGCGTTGCTGATCGATTGCGGCGTCGTTCCGGATCGCATTCACGCCGACAAGTTTCTGCCTACGGGCTGAGCGCTGGGGTGACGGCAGCCACTGACAGAAACATGTGCGCGGTGGGTGGTGCCGCCCCCTGTTCTACTCGCCAAGCAGGCCTTCGAGCGCCAAGGGCCGCGAGATCATTGCCCGCCGGAACGGTCGGCGTGGGCCCGCGTCTATTGCGTGCGGCATTGAAATCGCCGCCATTGTGACCGTTCTGTCAGGCGGCGAGCCGCGCGGCAGTGCCTAGATGCGCGCGACAGTCGCCGACCATGCGTTGCAGCAATTCCGCGCAACTCGGTATGTCGTTGATCAGCCCGACGGTCTGACCGGCCCAGATCAGGCCCTTGGCGGCATCGCCCGTGTCGAGCGCCTCGCGCCCCTTGACCCCGGAGACGAGATGGCGGAGGTCCTCGAAGGCGCAGCCACCCGGGCGGTTCTCGATGGCGAGCACCTCGTCGGAAACTTCGGTCTTCAGCACCCGGCCGGTGTTGTGCAGGGTGCGGAAGATCAGGTTGGTGTCGCGCTCGGTGGCCTCGACCAGCTTCTGCTTGATGGCCTCGTGGATGGGGGCCTCGACGGTGGCGCAGAAGCGTGTGCCCATATTGACGCCCTCGGCGCCCAGGGCCAGCGCGGCCGCCATGGTGCGGCCGTCGGCAACGCCGCCGGAGGCGATGAGTGGAATCTTGACCTGGCGCGCGGCGGCCGCGAAGAGGATCAACCCGCCGACCCCGTCCTCGCCGGGGTGGCCGGCGCACTCGAAGCCGTCGATGGAAACGATGTCGACGCCGTGGCGCTCAGCAGACAGCGCGTGACGCACCGAGGTGCATTTGTGGATGAGCGTTACGCCGGCGGCCTTGGCCTTGGCGATGAACGCCTTCGGATTGTTGCCTGCGGTTTCGAGGATCTTGACCCCGGAATCGAGCACGACGTCGAGATAGGCTTCGTAGGGCGGCGGATTCTGGGAGGGCAGGATCGTCAGATTGACGCCGAAGGGCTTGTCGGTCATCTCCCGGCAGCGGGCGATCTCGTTACGCAGATCTTCGGGGGTGGGTTGGGTCAGGGCGGTGACGATGCCCAGGCCGCCGGCATTCGAGACCGCCGCCGCCATATCGGCGCGCCCCACCCACATCATGCCGCCCTGAACGATGGGGTAGTCGATGCCGAGCATGTCGCTGACGCGGGTGCTCATGCGTGGTTGGGTCGGGGCTCGGGCGTCATCCATGGTGGTGTCCTATGTCAATAATCGGAAGCACGCGGTGCGTGCGTCTCCGCAGCGGGTTGGGTTGGTGCGTGGCGCAACGCGCACCGTCGCTGGCACTGGGGCGGAGCTTCCGGCGATCCATGGGCATTGCCCAGCAAGCGCCTTTCGCCTTCGCATCCGCGGTCAGTGGACCGCGCGCTCGCGATACGCCCAGCGTGCTTTGCGCAGCTCGTTCTTCAGCACCTTTCCGGCCCCCGACACAGGCAGCTCGTCGAGGATGTCCATGCTGCGCGGCAGCTTGTAGCCGGCGATGCACTCGCGGCAGTGCGTTTGCAGCGCGTCGACGTCGAGGCTTTGATCCGGCTTGAGCACGACGCTGACGTGTACCGACTCGCCCCATTCGTCACTGGGCACGCCGTAGACGGCGCAGGCTGCCACGGCGGGATGGCTGGCTACGGCATTCTCCACTTCGACGGAGTAGATGTTCTCGCCACCGGAGATGATCATGTCCTTGGCGCGATCGACGATGAAGACGTAGCCGCCTTCGTCCATGTAGCCGAGATCGCCGGTGTGCATCCAGCCATCGCGGACGGCTTCCGCCGTGGCTTCGGGCTTGTTGAGATAGCCCTGCATGACGGTCGGCCCGGTCACGATGACCTCGCCGACTTCGCCGCGTGGGCATTCGCGGCCATCTCGGTCCACCACGCGCACCTGCACGTGATAGGTGCCGCGGCCGCCCGAGCGCAAGCGACCGAGATGGCGCTGCTCCGGCAGGTGCATGGTCGGCGGCAGCACGGTAATGATCGCCGACATTTCGGTCATGCCGTAGACCTGCGTCAGGGAGGCAGTTGGTATGGTCGTCATTACTCGGTTCAGCAGCGCCTCGGCGGCCGGCGAGGCGCCGTAGTAGATGCGCTGCACGCTGGAGGTATCGGCGCCGGCGCAGTCGGGGCTGTCGACCAGCGCCTGCAGCATGGCGGGTACCAGCAGCAGGTCGGTAATGCGGTGCTCAGCGATCAGTTCGAGCACGGCGTCGGGCCGGAAGGCCGGCAGCATGATGTGCGTGCCGCCGCGCAGCAGCAGGCAGGTGACCTGCATCATATCGGCCAGATGGAACATCGGGGCCGCGTGCAGGCCGACGGCGTCTTCCGGGAACGCGCCTTCGGCGAGCAGATCCAGCGCCGCGCTGCAGATATTGAGGTGTGACAGCAGCACGCCCTTGGGCTTGCCCGTGGTGCCGCCGGTGTAGAAGACACCGAAGATCTCGTCGCCGCCGGCGTTGACGTCGTCGACTGCTTCACCGTCTGCGATCAGGGCGTCGTGCGAGAGCAGATCCGGCGGGCAATCGCCGTCACCGCAGTGCACGTAGAAGCGCAGATCGCGGCACTCGGTCTGGACCGTCTCCAGATGGGGGAGAAAGGTGTCGTCGATGAAGAGCGCCACCGAGCCGGAGTCCTGAAGCGCGTAGACGATCTCCGCCGCGCTCCAGCGGAAGTTGATCGGATTGACGCGGGCACCCAGCCACGCGCCGGCGAGGTAGAACTCGAGGTGCCGATCCGAGTTCAGCGCCAGGATGGCGATGGTATCGCCGCGCGCGATGCCGCGCGCCCGCAGCGCGCCCGCCAGTCGCGCCACGCGCTCGTGGAGCTCCTGGAAGCTGCGCTGGCGCCCGTTGCAGATGGTGGCGATGGCTTCCGGCTGTTGCTGCCGGGCGCGGTGGAGACCCTGAGTGAACTGCATGACCATTTCCTCCTCCTCTGAGCCGGTGTCGCGACCGCGCCCCGTCCCGTGTTCAGGCCAGGCTGGCGATGACCGACTTGGTTTCGGTGTAGTGAGCGAAGACGTCTTCGCCGTTCTCGCGGCCCCAGCCGGACTGCTTGAAGCCGCCGAAGGGGATGTGCGGGTCCGGCGACAGCTGGGTGTTGATCCAGACCGTGCCGGCCTGCAGCTGCGCGGCGAGACGGTGGGCAAGCCCGAAATGCGACGTGTAGAGATTGGCCGAGAGCCCGTACTCGGAATCGTTGGCCATGGCGATGATGTCGTCGAGCTCGTCGTAGCGCGTGGCTGTCAGCACCGGCCCGAAGATCTCTTCGCGGTAGGCGGGGTTCTGCGCGTCGTCGGTTACCAGGATCGTGGGCTCCAGGAAGTAGCCCTCGCGGTCGAGGCGCCCGCCGCCGCAGAAGGTGCTGGCGCCGGCTTTCACGCCGGCCTCGACCTTGCCGAGGATGCTGTCCATCTGCTGCTGGCTGACGACGGGTCCGAGCATGCTGTTGGGGTCGAGGCCGGCGCCGACGGGGAAGCTCTTGGCGGCCTCGGCCACGCCCTCGAGAATCCGGTCGAAGTGTTTGCGCGGTGCGAAGAGGCGCGTCCCCGCGAAGCAGATCTGCCCGGAATTGACGAAGACCGCTTGCGCGGCGCCAGGGATGGCTGTCTCCAGGTCGGCGTCGGGCAGGATGACGGTGGGCGATTTGCCGCCGAGCTCCAGCGTTACGCGCTTGAGGTCGTTCGCGGCGCTGGTCAGCAGATGCTTGCCGACAGCGGTGGAGCCCGTGAAGCTGATCTTGTCGACGCCCGGATGATCGACGATGGCCTGGCCGGTTGTGCGGCCGTCGCCGAGCACGACATTGACAACCCCTGGCGGGAAGCCGGCGGCTTCGATCAACTCCGCCAGTTTCAGCAGCGAGTAGGGCGTTTGCTCAGCCGGCTTGATCACCACCGTGTTCCCCGCCGCGAGCGCCGGCGCGAGCTTCCAGATAGCCAGTACCAGCGGGAAGTTCCAGGGCACGATGGCACCCACGACTCCTACGGGCTGGCGCAGCGTGTAGGCGTGATGGCTGCCGGTGGGCTGCACCGCCGGATGCATGCTGCGGCCGGACAGCTTGCTCGGCCAGCCCGCGAAATAGTGCAGCCACTGGGCCGACAGCGGCACATCCAGCGTGCTCGAGAAGGCGATGGGTTTGCCATTGTCGAGGGATTCGATGGTGGCCAGATCGTCGGCATGCTGCTCGACGAGCGCCGCGAGGCGATGCAGAAGCGCTTCGCGTTCCATCGGCGCCAGATTGCTCCAGGCTGGATCGTTGAAGGCCTTGCGCGCCGCACGCACGGCTTTGTCCACGGTGGCCGCGCTGCTGCAGGGGATATCTCCCAGCACGGTCTCACTCGCCGGGTCGGTGACGGTGATGCGTTCTGCCCCGCTTTCGTCGCGCCACTCTCCGGCAATGAAGTTCCTGCCTTCGGGAAGGCGCGGGCGCGTGGCAGAGTCGCTGAGCGTATTCATGGTCATCCTCCGAGCTTGTCGACGCTGAAGTGTGGACGCGCAGACCCCAGAGCGACCCCGACCAAAGTCTTGGCGGTCGCTCCCTTCGTCTCAGACGCAGGCTCCGTGGTGATCTGCCGGCTGCGCGAGGCGGGCGCTTCCCCGGTTCTCTTGCGTGCGTTCCGAGGTGATCAGCCGGTCATCGCGCGCCCGAAGATCCGGCGCGCAATCACCCAGCTCTGGATTTCATTGGCGCCCTCGTAGATCTCGCCAATCTTGGCGTCACGGTAGATCGACTCCAGCGGATAGTCCTCGTCCGGCCCCGAAAGATGCCGCACGAAGCCGTAGGCGCCACAGACCTGGATGGCGTCGCGCGCCACGTCGACGGCCAGCCGCGAACCGGCGATCTTGGCCATGGGGGCTTCTGGCTCGGCAGAGCCTTCCCGGTCGAAGCGCAGGGCCGCCTTCTGGTAGAGATTGCGCGCACTTTCGATCTGCAGAGCGTGCTCGGCGAAGCGGTACTGCCAGTGCTGAAAGCGCGCCAGTTCGCGGCCGAAGACCTTTCTTCGGCTCATGTAATCGGTGGCGTAGTCGAAGGCCGCCTGCGCCATGGCGACGCCGACGGCACCGATGCCGATGCGCCCCAGCACCAGCGCGCCGACAGCCGCGCGCATGCCGCCGCCCTCGCTGCCGACGAGGTGATCGTCGGGTACGAAGACATTCTCGAAGCGCACGTCGGCGGTCAGCTGCGCGTGATTGCCCATCTTCAAATCGGGCGCCGAGACACGGACGCCGGGGTCGTGCATGTCGACGAGCAGCATGCTGAGGCTGTCGCCGGTGCGACAGAGCACCAGGATGATGTCGCCGGCCGGGGAGTTGGTGATCCAGCGCTTGGTGCCGTTGATGCGCCAGCCGCCGTCGACTCTCTCGGCAACGGTCTGCAGGGAATCCACGGACAGATCGGTGCTCGCCTCCGGTTCACTGGTGGCGAAGCAGCCAACCAGCTCGCCGCGCATCAGCCGCGGCAGATAGTGGCTGCGCAGCGGCTCCTGGGCATGTTCGAGCGTCTTGCCGACCAGAATCGCCTGGCCGTCGTACAGCGCTGAGGCGAAGCCGCGTGCGTAGTAAGCCAGCTCTTCCAGCACCGTGACGGTGGCCAAGGTCGGATGTGCCAGGCCGCGACCACCGACTTCGGCAGGATAGGGGATCTCGTAGAGCCCGGCGCGGGCCATCGCTTCGAACTCGGCACGGGGGAAGGCCTCAGCGGATTCCGGTGTGCAGTTCAGGCGGTGTGCCGCTGGTGCCAGCACCTCGTCCGCGAAAGCGCGCGCCTCCCGGCGTATTGCCAGGGCTTCGTCGGGCAGGAAGATGTCGCTGGACAGGTGGTCGGCTTGGCGTTGCGGCATGACGGTTCTCCGAATCAGTGGCGACAGCGTAGGTCGCCGAGGACGCCAGGCGGCCAAACTTTCGACTTGCCACAGCCCGGACGAAAGTTTGTGGGGCAATGTGCGGGCGCGGTCATGATTCGGGGCGCTTCACAACGCGGGTTTTTCCGCTTCGCGCACCAGGCCGTTCAGGGAGTACTTCATGCAGATCCAGAATCGCGTTTTCCTTATCGTCGGCGGCGTCTCCGGCATCGGCTGTGGCAATGACGCCAATCTTCGCGCCTGCTGCGAGACCGCCCGCGTCGACGGCGGCATCCGGATGCCGTCGCGATGAGTGGCATCTACCGCGCAGATCTCCTGGCTGGCAAGAATGCCTTTCTCGCCGGCGCGACCAGCGGCATCAATCTCGCAATCGCGCGGCGTTTCGCGGAGCTGGGCGCAAAGGTCTTCATCATTAGCCGCTCGCAGGACAAGATCGATGCGGCCGTGGCAGCGCTGGGCGGCGATGCAGCCGGCCAGGTCGCCGACGTGCGCGACTACGAGGCGGTCGAAAACGCGGTGGCGGCCTGCGAAGCGGCGCACGGACCTATTGATATCGTCGTATCGGGGGCTGCCGGCAACTTTCTTGCGCCCGCGGCGGAGCTGTCGTCGAAGGGATTTCGCACCGTCATCGATATCGATCTGGTGGGCAGTTTCAACGTGCTCCGCGCGGCTTACCCGCATCTGCGCCGGCCGGGTGCAGCGGCTCTGACCATCTCGGCGCTGCAGTCCTTCATGCCGGCGCGCCAGCAGGTGCACGCCTGCGCCGCCAAGGCGGGGATCGACCAGATGATGCGTTGCCTGGCGCTGGAGTGGGGGCCGCAGGGCATCCGGGTCAACTCCATCGCGCCGGGGCCGATCGGCGATACCGAGGGCATGGCGCGATTGACGCCTACCCCGGAGGCACAGGAGCGGCTGACCGCGACCATCCCCCTGCGGCGTTACGGCGAGAGCAGTGATATCGCCGATCTCGCGGTCTATCTGTGCTCGGAGGCCGGGCGCAACGTTACGGGGGCGCTCATGGTCAGCGACGGCGGTCAGACCGTGGGCGGCAGTGCTATAGAAATGGGCCAGTAGCGCGGCTGCTGATGCCATTTCTCTATCGTGGAAACCGCCAGGAGAATCACTGTGGCGGAAGCCTTTACTGTCGAAGCGCTGCGCACAGCCGGCGGTCGGCGCAATGGTGCGCTGGCGTCGTGGCAACTTGCTGCGGGCAGCTGACTTCCTCCGCGCTGGAGAGCCATCGCCGCGCCGCGCAGGCGGTGCAGGCTATGACCTTTCAACGCCAAGACGAGCTGCATGGTCCTGCATGGCCAGCCTGGAACCCCTTCTTTTGAGAGGCGCCAGCACGCCATGCGCAGGCTAAGTTGAACTGGGCTTCACAAGCTGACGCGGGTCAGCTGCAAGGACCATGAACCAAACGAGCTATCCGCGAGCCGAGCGCGAAGTGCTGGAGCGTATCGTCTCCAAGCCGACTTTCCACAGGATTCACGCCCTGCCCGTCCTGGCCTGGCAGGAGATTCTCCTGGTCGCCGGTTGCTACGGTGCATTGATCGGCAGCTGCTACCTTTTTCTCGCCGGGGCTCTCCCCTACGGCGCTGCGCTGGTGATCAATGCGCTGGCGATCTACGCCATCTTTACGCCTCTGCACGACGCCGCGCACGGCTCGCTGTCCCGGAATCCAGCCGTCAACGACCTGCTCGGCACCATCGCCGCGCTGCCGCTCTTCCCCGGCTTCACGGCGCAGCTGTATCGCTTTCTGCATCTGGAGCACCACCGGCATACCGGCATTGCGCACTCCGACCCGGACGAGGTCATGGTCTCAGCGCGGATGCCCGGGAAGCTTTTCGTCTGGGCCTTCATCGATATCTACTGGATCGCCTGGTATGCGCGCCAGTTGAAGGAGCGCCCGCTGCCGGAGGTCGCCGGAGCTGCCGCCAGCGCCGCCTTCTTCATCGCATGGCATGGGCTCTGGCTGGCCTCCCCCTTCGCCTTGCAGTTCATTCTGTTGTGGCTGATTCCGCAGCGCCTCGGCTTGATGCTGCTCACCTATACCTTCGCTGCGATCCAGCATCCGGAAGGCGTGCGCCAGGACCAGCGCCCGCTCCAGGCGACGCGTATGTTCCGCGGGGGCTGGCCGATGCGCTGGATGACGCTCTCGCAGTCGCAGCACCTCGTACATCACATGTTCCCGGCAGTGCCCTACTATCGCTACAACGCTGCCTGGAGGCTCGCGGAACCGGAGCTTCGCGAGCATGAGATCGTCTGGGATTGGCCCGTCGGGCCGCTGCGTCATCCGGGCGAGCCGCGCTCGCCCTCGTCCGAGCTCCCGCTGAGGGCTCGCGTCGCCGAGGTGGTTCAAGTCTCGGAGGCGGTGCGCGCCTATCTGCTCGAACCGGCGGAGGGATCGCCCTTTCCGTCCTATTCCCCGGGAGCGCATATTGATGTAGAGGTGGCGCCCGGGCGCATACGCCAGTACTCCTTGGTAAGCACGCCGCGAGCGGATGGCCGTTATCGCATAGGCGTGAAGCGGGAAGACCACGGGCGAGGTGGTTCGCTGGCCGTTCACGAGGGGTTTGCGCCCGGGAACGTCATCAATATTGGCGTGCCGCGCAACCACTTCCCTCTGAAGACAGATGCCGCCAGCGTCATTCTCGTGGCGGGGGGTATCGGTATTACCCCCCTGCTGGCAATGGCTGATGCGCTTCATGCGCAAGGCACGCCATTCAGACTGCATGCCTGTGCCCGGAGCCGCGGTTTGCTGCCTTTCGGCGATGAACTGCTCGCGGCGCCCTTTGCCGAGCAGGTACGTTTTCACCTCGGTGACGATGCGGTCATGCCGCGCCTTGGTGCTGCGGATCTTCCCGCGTGGAGCGCCGGGCAGCACATGTATCTGTGCGGGCCGGAGGGCTTCATGGATCACGTCACCGAGCTCGCCTCGGCGCGGGGCTGGCCCGCGGACGCGATCCATACGGAAAGCTTTATTACGGCTGCCTCTTCTGCTGCTACAGACAAGCCCTTCACCGTGACGCTCGCGCGTTCGGGGAAACGCCTCGAAGTGCCGGCCGAACGTTCCCTCCTGGAAGTGCTGCATGCGCATAACTACGCAGTGCCCTCGGTGTGTACTCAGGGCTTGTGCGGAACGTGTGCCTGCACGGTGCTCGAGGGCGAGGTGGAGCATCGCGATGCTGTGCTCAGCCCTGAGGAGCGGCAGGCCGGGAGCATGACGACCTGCGTCTCCCGCGCAGCCGGGGAAGGCTTGCTGCTGGATCTCTGACGCGATCTCGCGGAGCGGCAGCGTACTGCGCCCTGCCCCCGAACTTTCGTCGGGTCATTGGGGCGCCGGCAGCTCGGAGGATTCTTTAGTGTCGATGAATAGGATTCGAAAGTGATCAGTCAGCTTGCCTTGCCCGTCTCGTTGGCCACCGGCCTGATGCTTACCGTACTTTCGCCGCTGACTTATGGCAGCGACGACGAGCCCGAGGTCACGGACCTCGGTGAAGCGGTCGGAGAGTTCGTGAAGACCTGTTATCCGCGCTATCGAGAGATCGATGCGGCTGTGGAAGAAGCCGAAGCCGGCGAGGTGTCCTACAAGAAGATTCCGGGTTTCCCCTATCTGCGCACCGATCGGATGCTTGCGGATGTGCTGCCAACGCTTTCGAGTCGCGAGGAGATTGATCTTTGGCTGAGGGAGCTGCGCTACAACGATGCCTTCGCCAGAGAGATCGAACTCAGGAATCTTGGCTGGTCCGTAAGCGAGCGGGCGAATGCGATGGACGACATGCGGCTTTGTGGCGTCTGGCTGTCGGCGATGGAGTTGCAGGAAGACGAAAACTGGCAACGTCTCACGCGCACGCTGGAATATTCGGACACACTCGCCAAGCCGTCCGATGAAGCTGACAGTAG
Organism: Algiphilus aromaticivorans DG1253; assembly: GCF_000733765.1. Taxonomy (NCBI): domain Bacteria; kingdom Pseudomonadati; phylum Pseudomonadota; class Gammaproteobacteria; order Nevskiales; family Algiphilaceae; genus Algiphilus; species Algiphilus aromaticivorans. Next base: position 3,512,396 of record NZ_JPOG01000001.1, read on the forward strand.
CGCCGCCGACGACATTCTGGTGGGCAAGCGCATAGCCGAAGAGTCTCAACCCGGTGGCGAGAACACGAGCGCGTTCGAGTTCTGGCGCGCCGCGCCGCACGAGGATACCGCGCGCGTTCTGGATGAATTCGACGAGCTTCCCCGCGACCGTCTCGGGCGTGTCGGTATGACCAGCAATCTGTGGAAGGCGCTGGCAGTCCATCATGCGCCGAGGCTGGCAATAGCGCCGGACGCCCCCTCTGAGAGGCCACGCCGGATCCATTGGAAGGGTGGCGAAATGCGAGGGGATAGCGGTAAGCCGACAGTCTATTACCTGCCGACTTTCACGCGAATCGGCGACGAGATGCTGCTGCAGTTCAACTACGTCATGTGGTTTCGTGACAGCGCGCCGCAAGGTGACGACGGCTCGCTTCGCGGACGTGTTTGGCGGGTAACCCTCGATTCGGACGGTGAGGCGCTTGTCCACGAGACGATTGCGACGACCGGTGAAGACTATCGCTGGGTGCCCGCCGATTCGGATGTCTTGGCCGGGGATGGCGGCGAGTCGGAGGGGCGCGTGCCGCGCATTGCGGCACGCGCCCGCGTCAAGGATGGGGGTTCGCCGGTCGTGGCGGATAGTGCGCGTCGTGATGCCGATCACCGTTATGAGCTGGTTTCCTACGATGACCTTCTCTTCCTGCCAACCGAGGGCGGCGGCACGCGCAGCGTGTTTGATGCGGAGGGCCGTCTGCTCAAGACGCGGAGCGGTAACGCCCTGGACCAACAGCAGCTTCAGCACATACGGGTCGGTGGCGAAGCGGACGATCCGGCCTTCTATGATGCGGAGTTGTTGCGTCGCCTGGTGAATCTGGCGCGAAAGGACGCCGAGCGCTGAGTCGTTTCCGGTTGCTTGTTCCCCGGGGCCGCCTGCTAAGGGATTGGCGGCTTCCAGGGCGAGAACCGCGGCGCCTATAAGAGGCTGAGCTGTCCTTGGTGCAGAGGCGGGCGGAAGCCGCTGCAGTCCAGGTCGAAAGCTTCACGCCCGGCCATCTTGTTGCGCCGGCAGGCCAGCCGGAAGCGTTGCGCGATGAGCTCGGCAACATGGCCCTGGCCGCTCATGCGGTGGCGGAAGTCGCTGTCGTTATCGCGTCCGCCGCGGCTTTGCTGCACGAGGCTCATGACGTGCGCAGCGCGGTCGGGAAAGTGGGCTTCGAGCCAGTCGCGGAACAGCGGCGCGACCTCGTGCGGCAGGCGCAGAAGGATCCAGCCGGCGCGCGCGGCGCCGGCATCGGCGGCAGCTGCGACCAGGGCTTCGATCTCGTGATCGTTGATCGCGGGAATGATCGGCGCCAGCAACGTGCCCACGGAGACGCCGGCGTCGCGCAGTTTGCGGATCATGCGTAGCCGCGTGCCGGGCCCGGCCGCACGCGGCTCCAGGCTGCGCTTGAGGCCGGCGTCGAGGCTCGTCAGGCTGATCCATACGCCTACAAGATTATGCTCGGCGAGTTCGGCCAGCAGATCGAGGTCGCGCTCGATGAGTGCGCCCTTGGTCGTGATCGTCAGCGGATGGCGATGCTCGAGAAAGCATTCCAGCAGCTCGCGGGTGATGCGCAGATCGGCTTCGACCGGCTGGTAGGGATCGGTGTTGGCGCCCAGCGCGATGGGGCTGACCGTGTAGCCGCGGCGGCGCCAATGCTGACGTAGCAGCTCGACGGCGTTGGGCTTGTAGAGCAGCTGTGTCTCGAAGTCGAGCCCGGGCGAGTAGTCCCAGTAGGCGTGGCTGGGACGGGCGTAGCAATAGATGCAGCCGTGCTCGCAGCCCATGTAGGGGTTGATGGAGTTCTCGAAGGGAACATCGGGCGAGCTGTTGCGGCTAACGATGCTGCGGCTCGTGACGGGGTGCAGGACCGTCTCCAGCCGTGGCGCGGGCGCTTCGGGGTCGTCGCCCGGCCAGCCGTCGTCGGCAGCCTCGCGCCCGAAGGCGCTGAAGCGGTGGCCGATATTGTCCGTGGCGCCGCGCCCCTTGCGGGGCGGAGTCTTCTGCGTCATACCGTCCTCCTTGCCGCCGGCAGGGCATCATGAGCGCTCGAGTCCATCAGGGAAGCATCGTGGAAGGCAACGCAATCATCCTGCATCACTACTGGCTTTCCCCTTTCTCGGAGAAGATCCGGCTGCTGCTTGGCCATTGCGAACTGGATTGGCTCTCCGTCGAGCAGCCGCCGCGGCTGCCGCGCCCCGAGCTGACGCCCCTGACCGGCGGTTATCGCAAGATGCCGGTGATGCAGATCGGCGCCGATATCTATTGCGATACGCACGTCATGGTGCCCGAGTTGATGCGTCGCGGCGGACGGCCCGAGCTGCTTCCGGCAGCGCGCGCCGATGAGATCACCGAGCTGGCCGACTGGGTTGACTCGCGGCTTTTCATGACTGTGATCACCGCCTCCATGGGGCTGTCCGCGGTCAATGCGCTGCGGCGCGACCACGGCTACGGCTGGGGCGAGCTGCTGCGCGTGATCACCGATCGCGTGCGCATGATGCGCGGCGCTGACGTGCCGCGCATTCCGCCCAAGCAGGCGCGTGCCGAACTCAAGGAGTTTCTCGATCGCTTCTCGCAGGAGATGGAAGGCGCATATCGCTTTGGTGAAGTACCCACGCTGGCCGACTTCTCGCTCTTTCATGTGCTGGGCTTCGGGCATGCAACGCTGCGCGCCGGCTTCCTGGATGCCTACCCGCGCCTGCTGGAATGGTACGCCCGCATGGGCGCCATCGGGCATGGCCGCTACCGCGACATCTCGCGCGCCGAGGCGCTGGCCGTGGCCGCGGAGAACGAGCCGGCCGAGCTGCCGGTCTTCGACGGTGGGGTGCCCCAGGGCCTAGCCATCGGCGATGCCGTGCGTATCGCGCCGGCGGATTACGGCACGACCCCTACCGAGGGCGAGCTCGTCGCCGCCACCGCCGAGCGCTGGACCATCGCGCGCGACGCCGGCGAGCTCGGTCGGCTGCATGTGCACTTCCCCCGCCAGGGTTTCCGCATAGCCACGCGCTAAGCGCTTTCGTGAGCAACTGAGCCTCCCCGCATCACGGAAAGTTTGGTTCGGGGCTGCCGTACCCCCTGACCTATTGATGCCTCCGGCAAGCAGGCGGAAGAGCTGCTGGAGCCCACAACAGGGCCGCGAGGCCGCCGGCGGAACGGAAGAGGCAGCGTTGTTAGCTACTGGCTGCAGCGGCGCACCGTAAGTGAGCTGCTTGCCGTCGTCGGAGTGATGGATCGCGAACGGGCCAATCGCTTGTGCTATGCCCAACCGTTTCGTGCCTTTCGAGGCGCTTCTCCGCCGGTTGGGCTGCAGGGGGCAGTGCTCCAGTCCGCGCAATGTGCTTCCCGTCGCCCTTTTGCGGGCGCCCTGAGGCCGCGTCATCGCCTTGGTGCGCAGCCCCGGAAGGCACGCCGGCGCGGGCTCTCGGCCCGCTCTGCCAAAACTACCCGGTGGGGTAGTGCCTGGCCCGCCGGGGCCTCCTAGCATCCCTTTCATAACGACTCGTCAGAGCGCCATGCAAAAAGGCGTCGTGGATGGAGGAGAACCCGGCCAGCGTAGCGCGTACCCGCTCAGGGATGCGGCGCACAGCCACCTCCGATGTCCTTCCGGCGGGTTCTCGGGATACCCGTAAGCAGCCGAACGGCTGCGTACGCGTCGATGACGTCACAGGAGGCAGTCATGGCAGCAAGCGCCGAAGAAGTTCAGAACCTCACCAACGCCGAGAGCAGCGGGTCGCGGATTCATCAGTGGCCGGCATCCCCCAAATCCGCACTGGGCATCTCCGGCGCCGAGCCGCCGATGACCGACATCGAGGTGGAGTTCCAGCAAACGCTGCGGCGCTTCGCGCTGGAGGTCATGCGCCCGATCGGTCGCAAGCTGGACCGCATGACGCCCGCGGAGATCATCGCTGATGACTCTCCCTTCTGGGAGTTCCGCAAGAAATACCTCGAGCTGGGCATCGATCTCGCACAGCTCTTCGAGATGCCGCCGGAAGTGCGCTCACGCATGTTCTGCCTGATCTTCGAGGAGCTGGGCTACGGCGACGGGGGCCTGGCAATCTCGGTAGGCGCCGGCGTGCTGCCGCAGTATCTGTCGGCGCTGTTCGGCAACCAGTTCCTGATGGAGCGCTTCCCGCAGGAAATGCTCGGCTGCTGGGCTATCACCGAGCCGGACCACGGCAGCGACACCCTCGACCCGACCGGTGCGGCCCGCCACGCCGACGGCAAGGTCAGTCGCTCCAACTGCATCGTCAGCTTCAAGGGCGACAAGATGGTCATCAACGGCCAGAAGTCGGCCTGGGTCTCGAACGGAACGGTGGCCGAAGTATGCATCCTCTACGCCGCCGCCGATACCGGTAAGGGCGCCGACTACGAGCACGGCTGCGTCGTCGTGCTACCGCTGGACCTGCCCGGCATCTCGCGCGGCAAGCCGCTCGACAAGATCGGACAGCGCGGCGATCCCCAGGGCGAGATCTTCTTCAACGACGTCGAAGTGCCCATGGAGTATCTGCTCGCCGGACCGGAGGATTTCCAGCGCGCGGTCTATTGCATCCACGCCGAAGCCAATGTGCTGATGGGCGCGACCTGGACCGGCGCCGCCCGCGCTGCCGCGGACATGGCCTTCGAGTATGCCCACGAGCGCAAGCAGGGCGGCGTGCCGATCATCCGCCACCAGCGTGTCGCACAACGCATCTTCGAGATGTACCGCAAGGTCGAGGCCGGCTGTGCGCTGACCCGCCGCGCGGCGCACTACAACCAGTCTGCCGACGTGCCGGCGCTGCAGGCGGCGATGATGGCCAAGGTCAGCTGTACGCAATGGGCGCACGAGGTCACCAGCGAGGCGATCCAGATCTTCGGTGGCAACGGTCTCACGGCCGAGTACCCGGTTGAAAAGATGTTCCGCGACGCGCGCTCCTCGATGATCGAGGACGGCTGCAACGAGCTGCTTTCCATCAAGGGCGGTTACCTGATCAGCGACGCCCAGAAGGGCGCCTAGAAGCCAGCGAGCAAACGGGCGCAGACCCGACACGGGGGCGGTATGAAACAGCAGGCCATTGTCGCCGGCGCGGGTATGACCCGCTTCGGCAATCATCGCGACACCGGGCTCAAAGCGCTGGCGGGGGAGGCCATCCAGGCCGCCCTCGCCGACGCCGGCATCGACGCGCGGCAGCTGCAGGCTGCCTACATGGGCAATGTCGCGGCCTCGGTCATCACCGGCCAGGTCTGCGTGCCGGGCCAGATGGCGCTGCGCGAGCTGGGTGTGGGCCGCATCCCGGTGGTCAATGTCGAGAACGCCTGCGCCACGGCCTCCACTGCCTTCGAGCAGGCCTGCTCGATGATCACGCTGGGTCGCTACGACATCGTGCTCGCCTGCGGCTACGAGAAGCTTTACCACGAGGACAAGCAGCGCACCTTCTCGGCCTTCACCGGTGCGGTGGACATCGAGAACATGGACGCGGTGCTGGCCGATATCACCGAGCGCGTGCAGGCCGCCGGCATCGAGGCCGATCTGGAAGGCGCCGGCAAGACGCGCTCGCTGTTCATGGATATCTACGTGGCCTGGGCCGTCGAGCACATGAAGCGCTACGGCACCACCCGCGAGCAGTTCGCGGCGGTGTCGGCGAAGAATTCCTTTCACGGCAGCCTGAATGCGCGGGCGCAGTACCGCGAGGAGCTGACTGTGGAGGACGTGCTGGGCGCGCGCGAGATCGCCTGGCCGCTGACCCTGCCGATGTGCTCGCCGGTCGGCGACGGCGCGGCGGCCGTGGTGCTGGTCAGCGAGCGCAAGGCGCGTGAGCTGGGCCTGGGCGACAAGGCGGTGCGCGTGGCCTCCAGCGTGCTCGCCAGCGGCTGGGACTACACCGCCGAGGACGACGTCGAGCTGCCCGAGGTGGTCGCCCGCCAGGCCTACGAAGAAGCCGGTGTCGGCCCCGAGGATCTGAGTTGTGTCGAGCTGCACGACGCCTCGGCGCCCTCCGAACTCATCTACTACGAACATCTGGGGCTCTGCGAGAAAGGCGATGGTGGCGCACTCATCGAATCCGGCGCCACACGCCTGGGCGGCCGCGTCCCGGTGAATACCTCCGGCGGCCTGCTGCGCAAGGGGCACCCCATCGGCGCCACCGGCATTGCCCAGATCGTCGAGCTCACCGAGCAGCTGCGCGGCACGGCGGGTGACCGCCAGGTCGAAGGCGCGCGCGTCGCACTCGCCGAAAACGGTGGTGGCTACATCGGCCGTGACGCGGCTGCCCTGGTCGTCAGCATCCTGACCCGATAGAGACGAGGCCAAAATGGAAGAACGCAACGAGCTGATTCTCGGCCACATCATCGAAGACTGGGCCGAACGCGACCCCGACCGTCAGATCCTGACCTTCGTCGAGATCGGCGCCGACGGTGGCTTCATCGAGACCACGCGCAGCTACCAGCAGCTGCTGGACAACGGCCGGCGACTGGGTCAGGCGCTGCAGGAAGCCGGCATGGGCTCGGGCAAGCGTTTCGGCATCATGCTGCAGAACCACGCCGAGTTCGTCGACGCCATGGTGGCGAGTTCGGTGGCAGACACGGTCTTCGTCCCCATCGACCCGCGCACGCAGGGCGACAAGCTGCGCTATATGCTCGACTTCGCCGAGTGCGAAGGGTTGGTCACTGCCGACTACGCCCTCGATCAGGTGCTGGCGATACTGCCCAAGCTACCGCACCTGCGCTGGGTCTGGGTGCTGGGCAGCGGCGAGCTGCCCGCCGAGCTGCCAAATGCCCAGCGCGTCGACGATCTGCTGAATAGGCCGGTGCCGGATCTGCCCATGGCCGCGCAGGATCCGAATGCGCCCATGCAGATGCTCTACACCTCAGGTACCACCGGGGACCCGAAAGCCATCCTCGCGCCCTATGCGCGCTGTGGTGGCATTGCCTCGCTGGGCTCGGTCATTGGCCTGCGCGAGGACGACCGCCCCTATACGGGACTGTCGCTGACGCATGCCAACGCCCAGCTCATCACGCTGGGCAATGCGCTGAAGATGGGTACGCCGTGCGTCATCTCGCGCAAGTTCACGAAGTCGCGGCTGTGGGACATAACACGTCATTACGGTTGCACGATGTTCAACCTGCTCGGCGGCATGACCACCGCCATCTACAGCGAGCCACGCAAGCCCGACGACGCTGATAACCCGGTGCGCTACGTGCTGGCTGCCGGGATGCCGGCGCAGATCTGGGAGTCCTTCGCCGAGCGCTTTGACGTCGACATCTTCGAGTTCTATGCCACGGCCGAGGGCGGCATGTGCATGAACCCGCCCGGCACCGGCCCGGTGGGCAGCATCGGCCGGCCACCGCCCACGATGACGGCGCGGGTGGTCGACGAGGACGACAAGGACTGCCCGCCCGGCGTGCCCGGCGAGCTGATCTTCCGCAACGCCGACGGCAGCGTCGCGCCGGTGGCCTACTACAAGAATGCCGAGGCTTCCGAGAAGAAGACGGCCGGCGGCTGGTTCCGCTCCGGCGACATCGGCAGCGTCGACGAAGACGGCTGGTTCTTCTTCCACTTCCGCAAGGGAAGCGCGATCCGCCACAACGGCGACTTCATCAATCCGGCCTTCGTCGAGAAGACGATGGCGGAGCACGACAGCGTCGACGACGTCTTCGTCTACGGCGTGCCGGCCGCCAACGGCGTGCCGGGGGAGAAGGATGTCGTAGCGGCCATCGTGCCCCGCGACGATGCAGCCTTCGATTCCGCGGAGCTATTCAAGCACTGCCGCGCGAGCCTGGAGCGCAACTTCGTGCCCAGCTACATCCAGGTCATGGATGAGATTCCCAAGACCGCCTCCGAAAAACCGCAGGAGCGCTTCTGTCTCGAAGCTTTCGAGAAGCATCAGGAGCGCGTCCACACCGACACCGAAACTCTCAGAAAGCAAGCGTGAGGAGAAAACAATGAGCAAACCACAGGTCGTTATCTACGGGGCAAGTGGCTACACCGGCAAGCTGATCGCCTGGCATCTGGCCGAGCGCGACATCCCTTTCATCGCCGCTGGCCGCGACGCCAAGCGGCTGGAAGAGGAAATGGCCAAGGTGCCCGAGCTGAAGGGCCATCATTACGAGTGCGTGGCCTGCCCGCTGGAAGAAAAGGCCATGACCGAGCTCTTCAGCGGCACGACCGTGGTCTACAACATCGTCGGCCCCTTCATGCAGCTTTCCGAGCCGGTCGTGAAGGCCTGCCTGGCTGCCGGCGTCCACTACCTGGACACCACCGGTGAGCAGGACTGGATCATGATGCTGGAGGATAAGTACGGCGACGCCTTCAAGGCCAAGGATCTGCTGCTCTGCCCAGCCAATGCCTATATGTGGACGGCCGGCGAGATCGCCGCCGAGATTGCTCTGGAGACGCCGGGCGTCGACACCCTCGACATCCTCTACCTGGCGGACTCCAACACCAGCGTCGCCTCGACAGCCTCCTTCCTGCGCATGTGCTGCCGCGACCAGTACTACCTGAAGAACAATGCGTTAGAGGTCTGGCCGCACACCAAGGATTACACCGTCAGCGTCCCCGGCATGAATCAGACCTATCAGGCGGTGCCGTGGAGCGGCGCCGCCGAGCCGGTCTGGTACCGCACCGATGATCGCGTGCGCAACTGCGAGGTGCTGGTGGCCTTCAAGAACCGCGACATCATGAACTGGGTCGTCGGCCGCATCACCGAGTGGTATGAAAAGCACCGCGACATGCCGCGCGAGGAATTCGAGAAGATCAGCAATGATTGGGGCCGCGGTCTGGTCAGCGAGGAGCCCGCGCGCGAGGTGCGCGAGGAGAACCGCAGCATCCTCACTTGCCACGCACGCGGCAACACCGCTTCGCGCACGGTGGTGCTGCGCGGCAACTCGCCCTACATCCAGGCCGGCGTCTGGGCCGCCGAGTCGCTGCGCCGCATCCTGATCGGGAAGCTGCGCGCCACCGGCTTCGCCTCGCCCTGCAAGGCCTTCGGTCATCGCGAGCTGCTCGCTGCCACCGTCGAGTGTGGTTACCTGACCTGGACCGACACCGCGAACTGAAGCGGACCAGGCGCGGGCCCGAAACGGCCCGCGCCAACCAAAAGATAGGCGGCAGCTATGGGACGACTGCAAGGCAGGAACGCGCTGGTCACCGGCGGCGCGCGGGGACTCGGCGAGGCGCAGTGCCAAGCGCTGGTACGCGAAGGCGCACGCGTCGTCATCGCAGATATCGATGTCGCGGCAGGCGACGCGCTCGCCGCGCGCATCAACGGCGAGGGCGGTCACGCGCTAGCGCTGGAGCTGGATGTCACCAATGAGTCGCAGTGGGAGCGCGTCATGCAGCTCGCCACCGAGGAACTGGGCGCGCTGGATATCCTCGTCAACAACGCAGGCATAGCCGCTCTCGGTAGCGCTGAGGACACCACGCTGGAGGATTGGCGGCGCGTCATGGCCGTCAATCTCGACGGTGTCTTCCTCGGCACGCGTGCTGGCATCCGCGCCATGAAGCAGCGCGGCGGGGCGATCATCAATATCTCCTCGATCAAGGGCATCATCGCCGACACCTTCACTGCCGCCTATGACGCCTCCAAGGCCGGCGTGCGCAACTTCACCAAGTCCGCTGCGCTGCACTGCGCGCACAGCGGCTACGGCATCCGCGTCAACAGCGTGCACCCCAGCTACATCATGACTGACATGGTCAAGGATGCCGCCAGCACGATGCCCGACCCCGACGGCTTCATGGCCGAGCTGCTCGCCAAGCATCCCATGGGGCGCCTCTGCGAGCCCGAGGATGTGGCCAATGCGGTCGTGTACCTGGCTTCCGATGAGTCCGGCTACGTCAATGGCAGCGAGATCGTCGTCGACGGGGGCTATACCGCCCAGTAGTCGTTACTTCTGCGCGGCGTCGCTCCCGGCTCGAGCAGTGCGCGGATGCATCGATGCCTTCGTGCTTGGCGGAGGCCTGGCGCAGGCGCGTCTTAGGACTTGGTGTGCAACCGCACCATCATGCGCGAATAGCCGCGTACGAAGTTCGACTGCACGTATTCGGGTTCGCCCAGCACTTCGATGCGGTCGAAACGCGTCAACAGCTCTTCCCAGAGGATGCGCAGCTGCATCTCGGCCAGGCGATTGCCCATGCAGCGGTGGATGCCGAATCCGAAGGACAGGTGATTGCGCGCCCCCTTGCGGTCGATGATGAAGGCGTCCGGATCCTCGATCATCCGCTCGTCGCGGTTGCCGGAGGCGTACCACATCACCACCTTGTCGCCCTTGCGGATGGTCTGACCCTGCAGTTCCACATCCTGCTTGGCAACCCGCCGCATGTAGGCCAACGGCGTCTGCCAGCGGATGATCTCCGAAACCATGTTGGGAATGAGTTCGGGATGGACCTTGAGCTTGTCGAACTCTTCGGGAAACTGGTTGAGCGCGAGCACACCGCCGGTCATGGAGTTGCGGGTGGTGTCGTTGCCGCCGACGATCAACAGCGCCAGATTGCCGAGGAACTCCATCGGCCGATGGATCAAGTCCTTGGTGTCGTCGTTGTTGAGCATGAGGCTGATCACGTCGAAGCCCGGCGCCTCCCCTGCTTGCTGCCGGGCTTGCTTGGCGTGCCACAGGCCCGAGAATGCCTTCGCCACCTCGGCGACTGCGGGGAACAGCTTGTCGCGGTCTGCCAGGCCCCCGGTTGTTTCCGGGCTGGCTGCGGCGATATCCGACCACTGCACTAGCTTGTGGCGCTCTTCGTAGGGGAAATCCAGCAAGGTCGCCAGCATGCGCGCGGTCAGCTCGATGGACACCGTGCGCACCCAATCGAAGGGCTGATTCAGCGGAAGGCCGTCCAGCACTTCCTGGGTGCGCTGGCGAATCAGGTTTTCCATCTCCTTGAGATTCTGTGGCGCCACCACCCCCTGCACCGCGTTGCGCTGCTGGGTATGCCGGGGCGGATCCATAGCGATAAAGGTTTCCACCGCCAGACCCGGCGGCCGATCCCCGAGCGTGATGATGGGCTCGGCGGAAAACAGGTCGTGGCTCTTGTCGACAAAGCGGATGTCTTCGTAGCGCGTGATGGACCAGAACGGGCCGAAGGGGCTGTTCTTCTGATAATGCACGGGCTGCTCGTCGCGCAGTCGCTGGTAGTACGAGCGCCACAAACCCTGCCGCCAGAGAAAGGGGTTGCTGAGGTCGATGTCCTCGATCTTCAGTCTGGATGCCTCGGGCAGGGGGGCTTCTGCAAAGGCGGGTGCCGGCGGCGCCAGGCCCGCTTTCTCAAACATCTGCTGGCCCAGCTGCGCGGCCTTGATCTGCCAATGCATGGGCACTACGGAAGCGCTCAGGTTCATCACGGTGGTTGCGATACGCATATTCGGTACTCCCGTCACATCTGGAACTCGGGAAGACGAAGCACCAGGCCATCGAGCGCATCCGTCACCTTGATCTGGCACGCCAAGCGGGAAGTGCTGGCCCCTTCGGGCGTCATTTCCAGCATCTGTCGCTCCTCGCTGCTCATCCCGCCGGTCCGGTCGAACCACGCCGCATCCACAATCACGTGACAGGTCCCGCAGGCACACTCGCCGCCGCAGTCGGCATCGATACCCGGAACCATGTTCTCGGCTGCATGCTGCATCACGGATTTTCCTGCCTCCAGCTCGATATCGTGCTGAGTGCCGTCGTGCTCAATGAAGATGAGTTTCGCCACGTCATGTTCCTCCTCTGTCTGATGATCTCGGGGCACCGCTCACGGCGGTGCCTCCGGTGCATGCCGGAGAGATTGCTCGCAGCGGGCGCAGGGCAACAGGTCGGGAATTGACAGTGGGGAGTCATTTCAAGACACTCTCAAGAGATTCTCGGCGGTTGCTCACCCTGATCACGCCTACGCCCCCCGACGGCAGCATCACCTGCGCCAGCATCCCGACCACCTACACCCGCGTGATCGCGCAGGAGCTGGGCATGCACGCCCGGGAACTGCCAAGGCTGCTGCTTGCCACCACATTGACCGTGGAGACGCTGCTGGACGAGCACACGCGGTTGAGCGGCGAGGAACAGATCCAGATTCTGGAGAACGCCCTGCAGCTCTCGCCCGACCCAGGCCTTGGGCTGCGGGTGGGCCGCCGGCTAACTCCCGCAGCGCATGGTCCCATGGGCTATCTGGCCAGCAGCAGCCCCAATCTGCTGGCCGCCCTACAAGCGTTTCAGACCTTCGTGCCGACTCGCTTGAGCTTTGCCCGACTGGAATTGCATCCGGTCGACACAGACATGGTGGTCGAATGCCACTTCGACCAGGAGATGCGCCCGGAAGTCAGTCGATTCTTGGCAGAAACCTGTGCGGCCGCTTTTTTCGCCTGCGCCGAATTCATCATCGGGCGGCCCGTCGACGAAGCTGAAACGCACTTCACCCATCCCGACCCCGGCCCGGATATGGACTACCGGCACTACCTGCCGGGCCGGGTGCTGTGCGCCAGTGAACAGATGGTCCTGCGCATTCCCATGACGGTCTGCGAGATTCCCAATGTCCTGGCCAATCACGAGAGCTATGCGCTGGCGCAGACTCAGTGCGAAAGGCTGCTGGCCGAGCTTCGCGCGCATCCGCACAGCCTTCGCCGGAAGATCGAGACCATGATGCTGTCGTACCCGAGCGGTTCCCTGACCGAAGAAGCAGCCGCCGCAGCCTTGTTCATCAGTAAGCGTACGCTGGCGCGAAGGCTCAAGTCCGAGGGCACAGGCTTTCGCGAGATCCGCGACGACATCCTCGCGCGCCAGGCAAAGAATCACTTACTGGACAACCGGCTGTCAGTGGATGCCACAGCGGCACTATTGAACTACCACGACAGCGCCAATTTTCGACGCGCCTTCAAGCGCTGGTTCGGTGTCTCACCGGATCAGTATCGACTCGGCCATCTGCGTTGACGACCGGCCGCCGTGCTGCCCCCACTGCAAGACGGCAGCCGCATGGGCTCGCAATGCGCCAGCCCGATTCTTTCGCAGGGCCCGCACTTCGAGAGGTCCGCGTGATGAGCGGATCAACTCGGTGTCGCCGCTTGCCGCGTCGGCGTGTCGGCGCGCCGTATCGTCGGCTGCCGGGGCCGGTCCGCAACAGATTGCCCTGCAGAACGCAGCGTGACGCGAAGCCATCGGCATCCGGTCAGCTTGGCGGTATCAACCAGCAACGATGGCAGGTATCTGGTCCACGGCGCCGGCCCACCCTTATTGGCGGGCCGGTGATCGGGGCTTAGTCGCCGTAGCTCAGGCAGATCTTGCCGAAGTGTTTCTGCGATTCCTGATAGCGGAAGGCGTCGGCGATCTGCTCCAGCGGGAAGCTGCGGTCGATGATCGGCTTGATGCCAGTGGCTTCCAGCGCCGCCACCATGTCGAGCTGCTGCTCGCGGCTGCCCACCGTGATGCCCTTGAGGCGGATCTGCTTGACCATCATCGATGCGGTCGGGATGTCACCGCTCATGCCGGTGAGCACGCCGATCAGCGCGACATGGCCGGCGTCACGGCAGGCCGCGAAGGACTGCGCCAGGTTGCCGGGGCCGCCGACGTCGACGACGTGGTCGACGCCGCCGGCGGGGCACAGCGCGGCCGCTGCCTTGCCCCATTCCGGTGTGTCGCGGTAGTTGATCAGGTGATCAGCGCCCAGCGCCCGCAGTCGCTCCAGTTTCTCGTTGGAGGAGGAGGTCGCGATGACCTTGGCACCAGCGGCCTTGGCCAGCTGCAGCGCGAAGATCGATACGCCGCCGGTGCCCTGCACCAGCACGGTTTCGCCTGGCTGCAACCTACCCTCGACGAAGAGCGCGCGCCAGGCGGTGACCGCAGCGCAGGGCAGCGTGGCGGCTTCTTCGAAGCTGTAGCCCTCGGGGATCCGCGTGAAAGCGGTCTCCGCGTTGCAGACCTGCTCGGCCGCGTAGCCTTGTGCGGTGTCTCCCGGAATGTTCGCCCAGCACTTGGCGTGGACAGGGCGACCGGAGTGCCACAGCGGGAAGAAGGTACTCATCACCCGGTCGCCCGGCGCGAAGAGGGTGACGCCGTCGCCGACGGCCTCGACTTCGCCGGCAACATCCGACATCGGGATGCGACCGTCCTCGGTGGGCGCGGCCCCGGCGGCCACGAGGTAGTCATGGAAATTCAGGGAGCTGGCGCGGGCACGGACGCGGATCTCGCCCGGACCCGGCTGCGGAGTCTCGGCTTCGGTCAGCTCCAGCTTGTCGAGACCGCCGGGTTTGCGCAGGCGAATGGCTTTCATGGACACCTCTTGGAAATTGGAAAGGAAGCGGGCGACGGTCTGGCCACCCTGCCGGCTAGCCCGCCGTGCCGCCGTTGTCGATGGGAAGGGCCACACCGTTGACGAAGCTGGCGCCGTCGGAGGCCAGGAAGACGGCCGCGGCCGTGACTTCCTCGGGCCGCCCGAGCCGACCCTGCCGCGCATCCAGCATATCGCCGGCCGGTACGCCGTATTCCTTCTCGTAGGTGTCCTTGAAGCGGCTGCCCATGTCCGTGGCAATAACCATCGGGCAGAGTGCGTTGACACGCACGCCGGCTTCGCGGAACTCCTGCGACAGCGCCTTGCTCATCTGGATCACCGCACCCTTGGAGGCGCAGTAGAGCGACAGCAACGGCCAGCCGATGAGCCCGGCCGCCGAGGCGAGATTGATGATGTTGCCGTGCGTTTCTGCCAGATGCGGGAAGGCGTGCTTGCAGCCGAAGAAAACGCCCTTGACGTTGATCGCCATCAGGCGATCCCACTCGGCCTCGCTGATATCGGTGACCGGTTTGATGGTCTCTATGCCGGCGTTGTTGATCAGGCAGTCGAGCCCGCCCATGGCGGCGACCGCATCGGCGACGAGCCGGGCGACATCGGCTTCAACGGTGACATCAGCGCGCAGCGCGTGCGCCTGACCCCCGGCTGCCTTGATCTCGGCGGCGACCGCCTGCGCGCCGCTCTCGTCGATGTCGCTAACGGTAATAACAGCGCCCTCGGTGGCGAAGCGCAGCGCGAAGTCTCGGCCTAGGCCGGCGGCGGCGCCCGTGATGAGCACCCGCTTGTTCGTCAGTTGCATAGAGACTCCTGGTCGCGATTCAGAGTGCGGGGGAAACCTGCGGAAGGGCTGTGCTGCGCAGGAAGCCCAGGTAGAGCAGTGAGTAGGCCAGATCGACGCAGGTCAGCAGCATGAAGACCAGCGGTGCGCCACCCATGGCCCAGAAGCCCACCGTGACCGCCCAGACGCCGAGCTTTCCGACAAAGCCCATGAAGGCGATGCCGCGATTTGCATCGGGGTCGCGGCTGACCATGTAGTAACCGACACCGAAGATCGTCACCAGCCACCAGAACAGCGCATACCAGAGGGCATCGGTCGGCGATCCTTCGAATCCCATTACGGTCATCGTTTGTGCCGGAAGGAAGACGAAGGCTGCCGTGACGAGGATGTTGAAGACGGCGCCGGTGAGGAAGATCAGTTGCCAGTGCTGTCGGCTCATGGCGTGCTCCCCTGCGTTGTGGCCGATGGCAGTATCGGTTTGGGGGGGGATGCCGCACTGTGTTGCCGCTGCGGGGCGGTAGAGCGTGCTTGCCGTCATGACTCCTCCTGGACTTTTGGGCGCGCGGGGCGCGTCGCGCCGCTTCTGTGGCGGCGCTGTATCGATTGGAGGCTAGGTGGCGGCCATTGCGCCGGGAACTACACGAACGGGTAGTTTCCGCAGCGGCCCAGCTGCGGCGCAATGCAGCTACTATGCGTGGCACTACATGGCGCAACCCGCGGGGAGCTTGGAGACGCTCCCTGGCGAGAGCGGGGCGCCGCAGAACAGGGCCCAAAAGCCCGGGACCGCAATCATGACGCTACCCAGTCGAACTACCCCCGCGGAGTCGCCCATCGCCGTCACCATGGCCTGGGCGCAGGCGGGCGAGGTCGACGTCGACGCCGGAGTCCGGCGCGAGGCGATCCTGGACCGGATCTTCGGGGATCCCGCGCCGCGCCTTGTGCTCATGCAGGGGCCCGCCGGTCACGGCAAGACCACGCTCATGCAGCAGGTACGCGCCACCGTCGAGGCCGATGGCGGGGTGACGGGCTGGCTGTCGCTCGATGAGGGAGACAACGATCTCGGCCGGCTTTTCCGGCACCTGCAGAAGCTGCTGGAGGAACTGGAGACGCAGTCCGCCGGTCGTCAGCCGGCGCGCAGTGCGGCACCCAGGGCCACCAGCCGCGCGCCGCGCTCGGACTGGATGGTGGAGCGGCTGGCGCGCATCGACGGTGAAGTGGCGCTGTTCCTGGACGAGTTCCAGTTGTTGCACAGCCGTTCGATTCTCTCCTTCTTCCGTGACCTACTGGAGCGGCTGCCGGAGAACACGCGCCTCTTCATCGGCTCGCGCACGGTGCCCGAGCTGGGGCTGGCGCGCCTGGTGGTCAGTGACCAGGCCCTGATCCTGCGCGCGCAGGATCTGCGTTTTTCGCCGGCGGAAGCGCGTGCCTTCTTCGCCGCGGCGCGGGACTTATCGCTGAGCCGCGACGAGCTGGATGCGATCTACGGGCGCAGCGAGGGCTGGCCGGCCGCCATGCAGCTCTATCGGCTGTCGTTGGCGAGCCACAGCGTGCGCCAGTCGCTGAAGGATATCGGCAGCTTCCGGCCGCGCGAACTGACCGATTATCTCGCCGACAATGTGCTCGGCCTGCAGTCGCCGGATGTGCAGAATTTCCTGCGCCGTACGGCTCAGCTGCGTCGTCTCTGCGGCCCGCTCTGCGATGCCGTTCTGGAGCGTGACGACTCCCAGCAGATGCTGCAGTCGCTGGAGCGTGGCGGACTGTTTCTGCGCAGCCTCGATTCCGACAACATCTGGTTCAAGTACCACACCCTCTTCTCTTCCTTCCTCGCCGAGCAACAGCGCGAGATGGACCCTGACGTGGTGCGTTGCATTCACCGCCGCGCGGCGCGCTGGTATGCGGAGAATGGCTACCACGAAGAGGCCATGCATCACGCCATTGCCGCACGCGAATACGCGCTGGCTGCGGAGGTGCTCGATACCTGGGCGACCCGTCTCATCATGGACGGCAACCTGATGACGGTGGAGCGCTGGTACGACCGGCTCTCGCTCGACGATATCGCCGCCCACCCGGATCTTCTCGTCAAGGTGGCCTATGCGCTGGCCTTCCTGCGCAGGCGTCAGAAGCTCGGGCCGGTGCAGCGGCTGCTGGAACGCTTCGCCGCCGGCGACGATGCCGAGCTGGCCGCGAAGATGAGCGTGGTGCGCTCGATGCTCCTCATTATCCAGGACGATATCCTGGGCGCGCGCAACGTCATCGCCACGGTCGATCTCTTCACCAGCAGCGACGACCCTTTCCGCGGCTTCGAACTGGGTGCCGGTGCCAATCTCGAGGGTTATCTGGGGATTGCCGCCGGCGACAGCGAGCACGCCCATCAGCATCTCTCGCTGGCGCGCGCGCACAGCGAGAACGCCGGAGCCCCCTTCAGCTGGGGGTATTCGGTAAGCACGGCAGGGGTGAATCTGCTCATGCAGGGCATGCTGCAGGAGGGCCTCGAGAAGTTCCGCCAGTGCATGGCCGAGCCGCGCATTACCCTCGACGAGTCGGTGGCCTCGGCGGTGCTGGTCGCCTGCTACGTCCACGCGCTCTATGAAAGTGACGCCCTCGACGAAGCCCAGCACTACTTCGAGCAGTTCCGCGAGGTGATCCATAACGCCGCGCTGCTCGATTACATGGCGCTGGCCTATATCGCGCAGGCGCGCATTCTGGATGCGCGCGGCCGCTCGGCGCAGGCGCAGGAATGCCTTGATGAGGTCGAGTCGGTGGGCTACGCCAGCAACTGGCCGCGGCTGCTGCGCGTCATCAACTGGGAGCGCGTGCGTCGCGCCATCGTGCGCGGCGAAGTCGACCGCGCGCATTCCATCGCCAGTCGCATCAACGCTGAGCCGCCGGCGCGCCCGGAGGGCTGGCTGCCTTTCTGCGAGGACAGCGAAGGCGACGCCATCGGCTGTATCCGGCTGGATATTGCCGGCGGTCGCCCGGATAGCGCGCTGACGCGGATTGCCGAGGAACTGCCACCGGCGGTGGCGCAGGGTCGCGTGCGGCGCCAGATCAAGCTGCACACCCTGGAGGCCATGGCCCACCGCGCGCGTGGCGACGGCGACGACGCGCTGGGTGCGATGCGCCGTGCCCTGGCGCTGGCCGCGCCAGGAGGCTTCGTACGTAGCTTCAGCGAGGAGGGTGCCGAGGCGCTGGAGCTCGTCCGCGAGGTGCAGGTTGCCGCTGCCGGCGAGCCCGCTCCCGAGGAGGCTTTCTGCAGCTTCGCGCAGCGGGTCATCGCGCTGGGCGGCGGCGAAGCCCATCCGGTTCGGCCGCCGCTGGAGGGCGCTCACTATCAGCCGCTGGAGCCCCTGACCGAGCGCGAGAAGCAGATTCTGGCGCTGGTGGCCGGCGGTGCGTCGAATCGCAAGACCGCGGACGCGATCTTCGTGTCCGAAAACACCGTCAAGTTCCACCTCAAGAACGTCTACTCCAAGCTGGGTGTGAGCAGCCGCGCGCAGGCGATCAATGCTGCGCATCAGATGGGGCTTATCTGACGGTCTGGCCGAGGAAGGTGTTTACGTAAAGCCTTCCTTGAAAGACGAGTCCCTGCATGGGGCAGCGTTGGTACCGTCTCGCTCGCGGTTCCGCGCCTCGTAGCAATGACGCTACCGAATGATGCCGAGCGGAGGGCGCGGGTTACTTTGGTTTCGGCCAAAGTAACCAAAGCCATGGTGTCCGCCGGGTGGCCTGCCGCGGCTGCGCCGCGTCAGGTTCCCGAGTCGGGCGACGTGCTCGGAGCACGCGCGAACAGGCCATCCATGGCCTGGTCGCGCTCGCTCGGCATCCATGCCTCGCGACTCCTGCGCGCGCCGCCCGCCTCGGCCACCCTCAAAGGGCACACTTCGTACTGGCTCGTCGCTTCGCGACATCGCGGTAAGAAAGCTTAGAGCCCGAAGCCTTTTGCGTGAATCCGCGAATGTCGCCTCAGTCCTCGGAAGCCGGCCCGCGCCACAGCACCTCGTAGAGGTCGTGGCGGCGGTCCTTCCAGTTCTGCACGGTGCCTGCCTGGCGCGCCTGATAGAGGGCATCCAGATCCAGATCGGCGAAGGCGATCTGCTCGACGTTGGGGGTGGTGTCGGCGGCGACGCCATCGCGCGCGAAGGGGAAGTCGCAGGGCGTGACGATGGCGCTCTGCGCGTAATGGATGTCCATATTGTGGAAGCGCGGCAGATTGCCGACGTTGCCGGCGATGGCGACGTAGACCTGGTTCTCGACGGCCCGGGCGTGCGCCGAATAGCGCACGCGCAGATAGCCGTTGCGCTCCTCGGTGGAGAAGGGCACGAAGAGCATCATGGCGCCCTGATTGACCAGATGCCGGCCCAGCTCGGGGAACTCGCTGTCGTAGCAGGTGAGCACGCCGATGGTGCCGCTGTCGGTCTCGATGGCGCGCACGACGTCGCCGCCCTCGATCTGCCACCAGTAGCGTTCGCCGGGGGTGGGGTGGATCTTGGGCTGCTCGTGCACGGAGCCGTCGCGCAGAAAGACGTGCGCGACGTTCTGCAGGCTGCCGCTAGCGGTTATCTGCGGGTGGCTTCCGGCGATGATGTTGATGTTGTAGCGGATCGCCAGTTCCTGGAAGAGCTCCTCGAGCTGCTCGTTGTAGTCGGCCAGCCGCCGGATGGAGTCCTGCGGCGACATCTCCCGGTCCTCGATGGAAAGCAGCTGGAAGGCGAAGTATTCGGGGAAGAGCACGAAGTCGGACTTGACGTCGGCGACGGCGTCGACGAAGTGGGTCACGATCTTGGCGAACTCGGCAAAGCTGTCGATGCCGCGCTGCAGATACTGCACGACGGCCAGTCGCACGACGTTGGCCGGCCGGTCCGGCGCCGAGGCGGTCTTGTTGCCGGAGCTTTCCACCGCACGGTTGCGCCACACCATGTGGGTGGCGTGGCCCACTGATTCGCGATCGGAAGGTAGGTAGTTGCGCAGCACGCCGATGCACTCGAAGCCTTGCTGCAGCTGGAAGCTCATCACCGGGTCGCGGATGCGGCGCTCGCGCACGGCCTCGCAGTAGGCCTCGACATTCTCGTATTGCTTGCGTCGCCGCCCGTAGCTGGGGAGGCGCCCGCCGAAGACGATGCCCTTGAGCATCTCGTCGACGCAGAGCTTGCGGCGCGCCGAGTACAACCGGTGCCCGATGCGCAGGCCGCGGTAATCGGGGTCGACGCAGACCTCGTAGGCGTAGAGCCAGTCGCCGTCGGGATCGTCGGTGCTGCCATAACCGGCGCCGGTGATCTGCCGCCAGTTGTGCTTGGCCAGCGCGCGTTCCTCCGAGGCCCGCAGCGAGGCCGAGTACCCGACGACGGTGTCCTCGTAGATCGCCACCATGTGCCCCTTCGGATAGTGATTCAGCTGTCCGCGTAGCTGGTCGGGGGTGTAGGGGCCCATGTCCTTGTAGACCTTCGCCACCAGCGCGTTGATGGCGGGGATGTCTTCGGGAGTGGCCTGGCGGATGTAGAGCTTCTGGCCGCGCTTGGGCATGGTGGAACTCGAAGTTGGAGGAGAAAGCGCCGGTCGGTGCCGGCGCGCGCATACCTTAAGGGATTCTGCGCCGCTGCTGGCCGCTGCGCGCTGTCATCAAAGCGTCACCAAATTGTCATGCTCTGACAACGGTGGCCGTCGAGACTGCGCGCGTCTTCCGGAAGACTGGAGTCAGGCCATGCGCATTGCCTATGGTGTCATGGGTTACGGTCGCGGCCACGCCATGCGCACGATGAGCGTGTTGCCGGCGCTGATGGCCGAGCACGAGGTCACCGTCTTTGCCGGCGGCGACGCCCATGAGGTGCTCGCGCCGCTGTATCCGACGGTGAAGATCCCCACCATCGGCTACCGCTACAACGATCGCGGTGGTCATTCCCTGCTGCGCACCGTTGGCGGCAATGCCGGCCCCATGGCCGACTTGCTGCTGGGCGGATCCGGCATGGCGGCGGTGGAGGAGGCCATGCGCAGCCGCGGCATCGATCTGGTGATCTCGGATTCCGAGGCCTGGACGCATCGCGCCGCCGCGCGCCTTCGCATTCCGCGCATCAGCTTCGACCACGTCGGCATCATCGCCTGGTGCCGGCCGCACTTTCCGCCGGATCTGTGGCTCACCGGTCAGCGCGATGCCATCGGCTACCGCAGCCTCATGGGCGAGCCCGAGCGGGTGCTGATCTCAAGCTTCTATCCGGCCGAGCCCTATCGCGACGACGCACGCATCGTCGGTCCCATGCTGCGCGAGGTCGTCAAGGCGCAGAGGCCGACCAGCGGCGATTATCTGCTGGTCTACTTCAACAAGGGCGCGCACCAGTACCGGGCGCACGTCGACCGCACGCTGCGCCTGCTGGACATGCCGGTGAAGGTCTATGGCACGCCCTGGCAGGGCGTCAGCGAGAACCTTGAGTTCTGCGCGCCCAGCAACGACGGCTTCGTGCGTGACATGGCGGGCTGCCGCGCGGTGCTGTCCACCGCCGGCAACCAGCTCATCGGAGAGGCCTTGCATTTGGGCAAGCCCATTCTGGCGGTGCCCGAGGATGCCTTCGAGCAGCGCCTGAATGCGCACATGATCGAGCGCATGGGCGTGGGTATGCGCGTCAATGCGGCGGATCTGACGCCTTCGCACGTGGATCGTTTCCTCGCGCGCGAGGACGGCTTTGCGGCGCGTTGCGCCGACTACGCCGGCGACGGCCGCGACGAGGCAGTGGTCACGCTGCAGCGCTTCATTGCCGAGCTGCGGCAGGGCGATGCGGCACGCAAGCCGGTAGCGCGCCGCTCCGTGCAACTCGCAGCGGGCTGAGCGCGTCGCCGCGTGGCGGCAGCCGCTACCATGCGGCGCTCCCTTTCGAGTCCCGGGCATGTCCGTTTTCCCCCAAGCCGCTTCCGCGCGGATCGCTACGCTCTGCGCGCTGTCGCTGGCCGCCTCGCTCGGCCTCGGTAGCTGCCTGCACGCGGCGGCCCCAGACACGCCTGCGCCGATGGTGAAGATCGCGGATGCCGCGCTCGTCGAGTTGAGTGGGCTTGCCCCGGGCAGCGATGAGGGGCTTTTCTGGGGGCACAACGATTATGGCAACGCTGCGCGCCTGTTCCGTCTGGGCGCCGACGGCGCGGCGCACGGTCGCGTGATGATTGCCGGCGCCGCCAACCGCGACTGGGAGGATCTGGCCTGGCGCGACAGTGATGACGGCCGCTGTCTGTTAATCGGCGAGATCGGAGACAATCGCGCCCACTACGAGGCATCCGCCGTGCATTTTCTGCCCGAGCCGGGGCCCGACGCCGAGCAGGCGGAGATCGCGGGCAGCCTGCGCTTCGCCTATCCGGAAGGTCCGCGTGACGCCGAGGGTCTGGCCTTCGACGCGCGCGAGCAGGCGATCTACGTGTTGTCCAAGCGTGCCACGCCACCGGTGCTTTACCGCCTGCCGGCGGGCCCGGATTGCGCGCCGGCAACGAATGAGGAGGCTCTGGCGGATCCGGTGGCGGAGCTGATCCTGCCGCCGCCGCCATTGTCAGCGCTCTTCGCCAGCCCGCGCCGGGGCCTGATGTTCAATCTGCCCACCGCGCTCGCGATCAGTCGCGACGGCGCGCGTATGGCGGTGCTTAGCTACGGCGCGCTCTACGTCTTCGACCGGGCCGAGGGCGAGGCCTGGGCCGGGGCGCTGCAGCGTATGCCGGGGCGCGCGATCTTCACGCCGATGCGGCAGGCCGAAGCTCTGGTGCTTGAGACCGGCGGGCGCGCGGCGCTGGTTGGCAGTGAGGGGCGACCCGGGCGCCTGCAGCGCGTGCAGTTGCCGCCCTTCGACGCGCAGCGCGCGACGCGTCCGTGGCTCAGGGAACTTCCCGCGCCACTGAGCGACCAAAAGCGCTGAGCCGGGCGGCAGCTCTGCTAGTGTCCTGTTCCTCAGATGCTCTTGCATGGCGCGTGGTCCTCGTCGCGTGTGGTGGCGTTGCGAAAGCGCTTTGTATCCCTGTTACGACTGCCTTACGCGCTTAGCCCGTCACGACGACGACTCGCGTCATTGATCAAGATATATACGGAACAGGACGCTAGCCTCCTCGGCGCAGAACATCGGCACACAACTAAGGGAGAATCCCATGCCCCGACACATTCGCATCGTCGCGACCGTTCTCGGTTGCGCGCTTGTCGGTACTGCCTGGCCGACCCAGGCGCAGCTGCAATCGGGCGTCATCGAAGCCAATTTGGACCGCGAGGTCGCGCCCGGCGACGATTTCTACCGTTACGTCAATGGCGACTGGCTGGCGCGCACGGAGATCCCTGCCGACCGTTCCAACTACGGCAGCTTCAGCATCATTCAAGACCGCACGCGCGAGCAGCTGCGCGTCATTCTGGACGCGCTGCGCACCGGTGAGCCCGAGACGCCGGAGGGCCGCAAGCTGGGCGCTCTCTATGCCAGCTACATGGATCTCGATGCGATCGAGGCGCGCGGCATCGCCCCCGTGCAGCCACTGTTGCAGCGTATCGCGGGGCTGGAAGAGCGCGCGGCGTTGCCGGGGCTGCTCGCCGAGTTGCAGCAGATCGGCGTCGACCTGCCGGTGGGTTTGTCGATCTACCGCGACGCACGTGCACCGGACCGCTATGCGCTCTACCTCAGCCAGTCCGGTCTCGGGTTGCCCGACCGCGAGTACTATCTTTCGGAACACAGCCGCTTCGCCGAGCTGCGCGGCGCCTATCGCGAGCACGTCGCGCGCATGCTGGCGCTGGCGGGTCTGGATCGCGCCGGCGAGCGCGCCGACGCCATCGTCGAGCTGGAGCGCGGGCTGGCCGACGCGCACTGGACGCGGGTAGCTTCTCGCGATCGCGAAGCGACCTACAACCCGGCGCCGGTTGACGAGCTGGCCGAGGCGGCGCCGGGCTTCGATTGGCGCGCCTTTTTGCACGCCCTCGGCGAGAAGCGTCCGGAGCAGGTAATCCTGCGCCAGCCCGATGCCATCGCGGCGACGGCCCGTCTGCTGGCCGAGGCTGATCTCGATACGCTCAAGAGCTGGTTGGCCTATCACGCGCTGGCTGAGCTGGCCCCATACCTGAGCTCGCCGCTGGTCGCGGAGCATTTCGGCTTTCACAAGGCCGAGCTCAGCGGCGTCGAACGTCAGAAGCCGCGCTGGAAGCGCGCCCTGGCCGTCGTCGAGGACGCCATGGGCGAGGCGCTGGGCAAGCGTTACGTGGCCAAGCACTTCCCGCCCGAGCAGCGTGCGCGCGTGCAGCGCATGGTCGACTATCTGGAGCGCGCCTATCGGCAGCGCATCAGCAAGCTGGAATGGATGGGCGACGCCACGCGCGAGGAAGCGCTCGACAAGCTGGCCCGCTTCTCCACCAAGATCGGTTATCCCGACGCATGGCGCGACTACGGTGCGCTGGAAATCGCCGCAGACGATCTCTTCGGCAATGTCCTACGCGCGCGCCGCCACGAATTCGCTTATCACTACGGCAAGCTCGGCGGACCGATTGACGACGACGAGTGGTTCATGACGCCGCAGACGGTCAACGCCTACTACAGCCCCGGCGGCAACGAGATCGTCTTTCCAGCCGCCATCCTGCAGCCGCCCTTCTTCAATCCGGCGGCCGATGACGCGGTGAACTTCGGCGCCATTGGTGCGGTGATCGGTCACGAGATCGGTCACGGCTTCGACGATCAGGGCTCGCGCTTCGACGGCCACGGCCGCATGCGCGACTGGTGGACCGAGGCCGACCGCGAGCGCTTCGAGGCCCGCACGCAGGATCTGGTCGAGCAGTACGACGCCTTCTGCCCGCTGGAGGACCACTGCGTGAATGGCGCGTTGTCTTTGGGCGAGAACATCGGCGATCTCGGTGGTGTCAGCATCGCCCGGCTCGCGCACCGCATGGCGCTGGCGGACGCCGGTCGGCCGCGGCAGCGCGATGACGCCCTGTTCAGCGGCGATATCGGCCTGCGCACGTCGCCAGCTACTCTCAGCGACGCGACCATCGACGGTTATACGCCGGCGCAGCGCTTCTTCATCGGCTGGGGACAGATCTGGGCGCGCAAGTATCGCGAGGCGGAGCTGATCAACCGGCTCAACAACGGCCCGCATTCTCCCGACGAGTTCCGCACCAACGGCGTCGTGCGCAACATCGACGCCTGGTACGCAGCCTTCGGTGTCGATGCCGAGGCCGAGCTCTATCTACCCCCGGAGGATCGCGTGTCGATCTGGTAGGGCTTAATACAGCGTTCACTGCGCGCCCGGCATATTGCCGGGCTGGTTTACGGCCCGCTGCATCTTCGGCGTATCCGCTAGGCTTAGCGTCGCGCCGGATGGCCGCATGAGGAGCGATCGAGGAATGACGACAGGGAGTCCGCGGCCTTCGCGCCGCCGCCGGCAGGAAGGCCAGCATCGGGCGGGGGTGGCGCGCGCGCGCCGGGGGCGAGCATGAGGCTGCATCTATGGCTGCTGGCGCTGGCGCTGACCGCCGTGGGCGTCGGAACCGTTTGGTACAAGCATTCCGTGCTCGGCTTCCCGCTGGAGGCCGAGGCCACTACGGACGCATGGATTGTCGAGGCGCGCCTCGGCTTCGAGCCGATCGGTGGCGCCGTCAAGGCGCAGTTGTCGCTGCCCGAGAGCCCGCCCGGCTACCGCATCCTCGAAGAGAACTTCATCTCGCGCGGCTACGGCGTGGCCGTCGAGCGCATTGACCAGCAGCGCACGGCAGTCTGGACGCAGCGCCGTCCCAGCGGCCGGCAGGCGCTCTTCTACCGCGCCACCCTCGTTCCCGACAACAGTGAGCGCGAGACCGATGCGCCGGTGCCCTTGCCGCCACCGGTCCCGGACTACGAGGAGCCCTATCTGCAGGCGGTGAACTCGGTGCTGGACGAGGTACGCAGCCGCTCCGCGGATGTGGCGACCTTCGCGTCCAGGCTGGTGCAGATGCTGGCCAGCCCCGAAAGCAACGACAACATCCGCCTCATGCTGGAGGGCAAGCGCTCGGATGTCGACAAAGTGTCCACCGCTATCCACATGCTCGCCGGCGCGCGAATTCCGGCACGCATGGTGCGCGGCGTTCGGCTTGAGGATGGCGCTCGCGACCTGCAGCCCAGCGCCTGGCTGGAGGTGCACAACGGTGAGGAATGGGTGCCCATCGACCCGGCCAATGGCAATACCGGCTATCCGCCGAATTTCGTGAAATGGTGGAAGAGTGCCGCCGACCCGGCGCAGGTGACGCGCGCGCGCAACGTCAATGTGCGTTTCGCGGCCAAGCGCAGCCAGCTCGACGCGCTGCAGGCCATTCGCGAGCGCGCCTCCGACAGCGTGCCGATGCTGGTTGAGTTCTCGCTGCTCAACCTGCCGGTGCAGACGCAGAACCTCTACCGGATCCTCCTGCTGGTGCCGCTGGGGGTGCTGCTCATCGTCTTTCTGCGCAATGTCATCGGCGTCAAGACATTCGGCACCTTCATGCCGGTGCTCATCGCCATAAGCTTCCGCGAGACACAGCTCATCGGTGGCATCGTGCTCTTTTCGCTGGTCACTGCCCTCGGGCTTTCCGTGCGCTTTTATCTGGAGCGGTTGAAGCTGCTTATGGTGCCGCGGCTGGCCGCAGTGGTCATCGTGGTGATCCTGCTCATCGCCCTGCTCAGCGTCATCAGTTACCAGCTGCGGTTGCCGGCGGGGCTGTCGGTATCGCTTTTCCCCATCGTCATTCTGGCGATGACCATTGAGCGCATGTCCGTCGTATGGGAGGAGCACGGCGCCGGCGAATCGGTCCGGCAGGGGCTGGGCAGTCTGCTGGTGGCCGTGGCCGGTTATCTGCTGATGTTCCACACCAACATGGAGCATCTGATGCTGGTCTTCCCCGAGCTGCTGCTGGTGGTGCTGGCACTGGTGCTGCTGCTCGGTCGCTACACGGGCTATCGCCTCACTGAGCTGCTGCGCTTCCGTAACGTCGAGGCGCCCTGATGGCCTGGATCGCCGCACCTTGGACGCTGAAGCGGGCCGGTATCGCCGGCATGAACTGGCGCAACGCCGCGCTCATCGCCGAGCAGAATCCGCGGCGCTTCTATCCCAGGGTCGACGACAAGCTGCTGACCAAGAAGCTGGCCCAGGCCGCCGGCATCGCCGTGCCCGCACTCTACGCCGAAGTGCGTACCAACCACGACGCTGCCGACATGCACGGCATCCTGGATCCTCTGAGCGACTTCGTGGTCAAGCCCGCGCACGGCGCTGGCGGTGACGGCATCTTCGTCATCGACGGTCGCGCGGGCGAACTCTTTCGCAAGTCCAGCGGCGTGTTGGTTACGCACGAGGCGATCGCGCATCACGTCTCGAACATCCTGTCCGGCATGTACAGCCTGGGCGGTCGGCCGGATACGGCGATGATCGAACAGCGCGTCGTCTTCGATCCGCTTTTCGCACGAATCACGCATCAGGGCGTGCCCGACATTCGCACCGTGGTTTACCGCGGCGTACCGATCATGGCCATGGTGCGCCTGCCGACGCGCCTGTCCGACGGCAAGGCGAACCTCCATCAAGGCGCGGTGGGCGCCGGCATCGACATGGCTACCGGCTGTCTGCTCAGTGGCATCTGGCGCAATGAGCCGGTGACGCATCATCCCGATTCGCAGAATTGCATCGCCGGGCTGGCCATTCCGCAGTGGGACGAACTGCTGGCGCTGGCGGCTCGCTGCTACGAGCTCACCGGCCTCGGTTATCTGGGCGTCGATGTCGTGCTCGACGCCTATGGCGGGCCGCTCATGCTGGAACTCAATGCCCGGCCCGGGCTAGGCATTCAGCTCGCCAACCGCGCTGGTCTGCGCGCGCGCGTGGAGGCAGTCGACGCAGACGCTCCCCTGGGAGCAACGGCTGCCCAGCGCGTCGCGTTCTCCATGCAGCGCTTCGCTGGGCCGGCCGTGGCCTGATCAGTCGCGTGCCAGCCGGCGCTCGTGCTCGGCGACAGCGGCCCAGGCCGCTTCGCGCTGCGCCAGCGGAATCGACTGATTGGCCGGGCTGGTTGAGGGCAGCCGCAGTACGCGCAGCTCCGGTCGCCGGCGCAGGCACGTGGCTTCCAGGTGCCTGCGAAACATCGTGGCCGCGCGCGCGCCGTTGAGCAGAACGGTGTCTATGCCCGGTGCCTTGTCCAAGAGATCCGGCACATCGTTGGGCCGCTCGCTGGCACGGTCGATGGCGCCATCGAGGCTGCCGCGACGTTGGCAGGCCGCCAGCACGTCCCAGAGCGCGACGCCGCAGTCGCACAGTGCCTGCAGCCGCTCGGCGTAGGGAGCCGCCGCGTCGATGCCCAGATGGCGCTCCATCATCGGCCAGAAGAGATTGCGCGGGTGCGCGTAGTAGCGCTGCTCGAGCAGAGAGGCCGCGCCGGGCATCGAGCCCAGCACCAGCACGCGTGCGCGGCTATCGGCCACCGGCGGCAGGCTGTTCAGCCGCGGCGCGCTGTCGGCGCCCACGGTGCTACTGGAAGCGGCCGTCGACGATACGCCCCTCGTCATCGAGCTTGGCGAAGAAGCGGCTGTTGTTCATGCGCAGCTCCTTGGTGGCGATGTCGCCGGGCAACACCAGGGTAATGTCCGGATAGACCTGACGCAGCTGCTCGGGTGTCGGCTCGTGGGCGGCGATGAACTCACGGAAGGCGGGCACGTCGCGGACGTTGCCCTCGCGCGGGGGCGGCAATTCGCGGTCGGTGGAGGTGGCGCAGCCAACCAGTAGCAGCCCGATCAGCGGTAACACGAGCAGGCGAAGGGAGATCCGGGGCATGGACGATCCAGAGGTACACGTTGGGTCTTGATTATGCGGCTTCTGCGCCTACTCTGGTGCCAGCGCCACCGGCTCGGCCAAGGGCAGCGTGCGGAAGTCGACAGCCGGTAGCTGGTCGCGCGCGCCCGCAAAGAAGGTGGGTAGATTCACGCCCAGCGGCAGTGGGCGCAGCGGTTCGGAGAGTGGGCGGGTGAAGTCGTCCCAGTGCACTGCAAAGACGCGTCCTGCGCCCGTGGCGCCCACCACTTCATCGAGATATCGCGGCAGATCGTCGATCAACGCCACGCCCAGCATCACCGCGTCGGCCTGCACGTCTGCGAGCGCGCCCGGTGTGAAGCCGGCGCTGCCGTGATGCAGCAGTCGCGCCTGCGGGTGCGTCACCAGGATCGACCAGGTGTGCTGCTGGCGATAGGCCAGCGGTGGTTCCGGTGGCTCCAGCGGTGCCTCGATGAGCCCCCGCGGCCGGCCGCCGGTGGCGCCGGCATGACGCGAGGCGATGAAGCGCAGCCGGAATTCGCCGGCCGTGATCTCTTCACCGTCGGTCACTGTGCGCAGCTGCGCCTCGGGTAGCCCGGCGCCGCGGCCAATGTTGGCTACGCCCTCGGAGCCCAGCAGTGTGGCGCCGGTCAGGCGTGCCACCACGCCGGCATCCAGGGCGTGGTCGTAATGCGCGTGCGACACCGCCACGGCATCCAGCCGTTCGATGCCCAGCCGCTGCAACCAGGCGCGGATGCGCTCGGCATCCGGCGCCGTCGGCCGATTGGTCAGCAGTCCGAGCTTGCCGGGGCGGCGCGTGAAGAAGGGGTCGATCATGACCGCGCTGTCGCCGGCGCGCAGCAGCGCGGCCGAAACCCCGAGCCATTGCAGGGTGACCGCGCCCTCACTGCTTTCGGCGAGATCCGACGGGTCCGGCCCGCTGCGTGGCCAATGCAGCCAGGCGGTGAGCAGTCCGGCGAGCAGCAGCAGGAGCAGCAGGAGGGCGAGCAGGGCGCGCCGCATCATGTCGCCCCGTGGGCGCTGGCGTGCAGGATGCGCACGCGCTGCGCGCCGACAGCGTGACCGATCGTCGGCGTCAGTCCCGCCTCCGAGGGCTGCTGCAGGCTCGCGCTGCGCCAGCCGCAGCGTCTCGCCTGTTCCAGCGTATCGGCCGCGTCGCGGAAGTGCAGGCGCACCGCGCCGCGCACGGCCAGCGACAGCCCGCCGATGAAGCCGCGCGTGGGCCAGTCGGCGTTGTCGGTGGGCAGATAGACATCGGCGAGATAGAGCGAGTCGGCGAATCCGGCCATGGAGCGCGCCGCCTCCTGCCAGAGGCGCTCGACGGCCCCTGCCGGCAGGTAGTTGAGCAGGCCCTCACTGATCAGCGCAATGCCCTGGCTGCGGTCGCGCTCGGCCAGCAGACCGGCGAGGCTCTGCGCGCCCTCGTGCCGGGTGGCGTCGAGGGCGCGCACGTCGTGGCCGGCGCCGAGCATGCCGGCGTCGGCCAGGAGGCGCCGCTTGGTGTGCGCCATCGCCGGCAAGTCGGTCTCGATGTAGTGCAGGGCCTCGCCGAAGCGTTGCTTCATGCGCCAGCCGCGTGCCGAGTGACCCGCCGCCAGTTCGATGACCTGCGTGACGCGTCCGACGGCGACCGCTTCGGCCAGCCAGGCGTCGATGGCGCAGTGTCGCGCGCGCAGCATGCCCTCCAGCGGCAGGCGTCGACCCAGCGGCGCGCCCAGTCGCAGGGCGCCGGCGAGCAGGCGCTCGCTGCGCGGGTGCAGCACCGCCGGAGACAGCCCGTAGCGCCGCCAGACCGCACCGGTGAAGCGGGCGGTAGGGCTGACGCGGGTGAAGCCGGAAAAGGGCATGGACGCTGCCTCCGCGCTAAGAGCCGTCCAGAATAGCGGCAGCGCGCCGTCGCCGCGTGCTGGTCGCGGACATGACACACTGTGCGCATGGTGCCGCGAAATGTAGACAAGGGGGCGCGGGTCGCCCGATGAATGATCACCTGGGTTATCTGCGACGATTCGTGGCGTCGCCGGGGCAGATTGGCAGTATTGCCCCGAGCTCGCCTTTCCTGACACGCGCGATGCTGCGCGGCGTCGACTGGGGGGGCATGTGCACGCTCGTGGAGCTGGGCGCGGGTACCGGCGTCTTCACCGCCGCCATCGAGGCAGCCCGCCTTCCGGAATCACGTTTTCTGGTCTTCGAAAAGGAGGCCGGCTTGCGTACCAAGCTGCAGAGCCGCTTCGCCACTGCCGAGTTGCACAGTGACGCCGCGATGCTGCGTGAGCTGGTGGGTGACGGCGGCGCCGACTGCGTGATCTCGGGGCTGCCCTTCGCCAACTTCCGCCCCGCGCTGCGTCGATCGCTGCTGCGCGACATCCGGGCCGCGCTGCGACCGGGCGGGATTTTTGTCGCCTTCCAGTATTCGTTGCAGATGCGTGGCGAGTTACGCGGCCGCTTCGACGAGATGGACCTGGAACTGGTGTTGCGCAACGTTCCGCCGGCCGTGGTCTACCGTTGTCGCAATCGCGTTGCGCCCGAGTGCGATCCGCTGCCTGTGGCGCTGCCGGGCGAGCCGCTTGCCGCCGGCAGACCCGACGAGCGCCAGCCACTGGCGATGCGATCGCCTCGACAGGGCGGCTGATTCCCAGTTGGTGATCCCCGGCTAGCGATCCGTGGCCAGTCGATGGCTCACACGGCCCGGCCCCGATAAACGCGGCCGTAGGCCGCGTCGTGCGATTTCTCCTGCGACTTCTTCTTCTTCGGCGCGCCGGATGCCTCCGGTGCCCGGCCGCGATAGCTGTGCCGGCTGACTTCCTCGCTGCTGGGCGGCGGTTGTTCCAGTACGCGCTTGACGGCCGTGGCCAGCGCCTCCTGCAGTCGGCCCATGCGCAGTGGCCGGCTGATGCCGTTCTCGGGACAGGCCCCGACCGGGGCGTAGGGGACGAGCACGGCGTCGTTCTCGGCGGCGAAGCGCGCGCCCAGATCTTCGCCCTCGGCGTCGCCGGTGTTGAGAATGATGATCTCCGCGCGGGCGGCGTCGCTTTCCCAATGCAGGTCTGCAGGCAGACGGCTGGCGATGACGGCGGTGGCTGCGACCAGCGCGCGTGACTGTGTGTCGGCGACGCCGAGCAGGGCCACGGTGACGGTGCTGCGCTTCATGGCGGCTCCCGGGGGATGGGATGCAAGACGTTGCAAGAGTTGCGCCAGGTCGTGCGCCCGTCGTGGTGGGCAGCGCTTCCTCTGCCGGCGCCGCCGCGGCGCAGTCGCTGCCCCGCCAGCGTGCGCGCTGCACTGCAGCGGGTCAGTCGGTGAGGCGCCGGTACATCACGAAGGCGTCTACCTCGCCGAGGCGCGGGTGGTGGAAGGCGCCGGGCAGGCGTCCCACCGTGGCAAAGCCCATGCGGTCCCAGAGCGCCTTGGCGCGTGTGTTGCTCGCCACCACCAGGTTGTACTGCATGGCGCGATAGCCCAGCCGACGCGCTTCAGCCAGCGAATGCCGGCACATGGCGGTGCCCACCCCCTTTCCGCGCGCGTCGGTGGCGACGATATAGCCGCAGTTGCAGACGTGCGCGCCCAGACCCGGCTGATTGGGCTTGATCAGGTAGCTGCCCAGCAGCCGGCCGTTCGCCTCGGCGACATAGCTGGTCTGCGGCGCGGCGATCCAGGCCTGGTAGGCGGCCTGCTCGTCGATCTCGGGCGAGTGCGGGTGGCTCTCGCCGGAGCGGAACTCGGCCTCCAGGATCGGCCACAGCGCCGGCCAGTCTTCGTCGTGGAAGTGGCGAATCACGGGCATGGCATGAGTTTGCGGCGGTTGGGCGTACGATGAGCGGGGACGAACAGACGCTTCGTGCCCGGCCCGACCATCCTGCCATCGCTGCGGTGCTAGGGGTAGCTCGGTGAGCGCTGGCATATGTTCTGCAAGTATTTCACCTTGCGAGATGGCTTCGGCGGTAAGTCGGCGAGGAGGCAACATGAAGCGAGTCAAGGATTCTTCGGGCTATGCGCTCTGGCTGGCGGCGCTGCTGTCGGGGCTGCCTCTTTTTGCCTGGCAGGCGCACCGGCTGCGCCGCGATACACCCAGGCTAGAAGGCGCCGCCGGCCCGACGCGGGGCCGTATCCGCGGCCGCGCGTCTGCACTTGCGCTACACGCCGTGGGTGAATCCACTGTCGCCGGTGTCGGCGCGCCGGATCATGCCCATGCGCTGGCGGGAAGATGCGCGGCGGCCCTGGCGTCGCGCAGCGGCCGCGCCGTGCACTGGCAGGCGCATGGCCACAACGGGGCGACGGCGCGCGATGTGCGCTATCGCTATGTGCCCGAGATTGCGCACGATGCCGCCGTGGTGGTGATCGCTCTCGGCGTCAACGATGTGCTCTCCGGCTGCGCGCCCGAGACGTGGCGCTACAACCTGCGCAAGCTGCTGGCCTCGACCCGCCGGCGCGCGCCCGGTGCCGTCATCGCGCTGAGCGCGGTGCCGCCGATGGGGCACTTTCCGGCCATTCCGCAACCCCTGCGCGCCATGCTGGGCGTACGCGCGCATGCCTTCGACCGCATCATCAGCATCGAGGCCGCCGCTTGTCCGCAGGCGGTCTATGTGCCGATCCCCTTCGAGGGCGGTACCGATTATTTCTGCGACGATCGCTTCCATCCCTCGCCGCTGGGTTATGAGCGCTGGGGTGCCCTCATCGGTGAGGCAGCGGCGCTGCGCCTTCAGTCGGGCTCGACGTCGGCGTAGCAGTTCGGATCGAAGCGCGGCGTGCAGACGGCGAGGAAGACCAGATCCTCGTCGCCGTCGTTGGCGATGCGCTGCGGTGCCCCGGCCGGAATCCGTAGCGTATCGCCCGGCGCGAGGCGGAAGCTCTGTCCGGAAACCTCTGCCGTGCCGTGGCCGGCAAGGCCGACATAGCGCTCGACCGTACCGGTGAGGGTATGCAGCCGGGTCGTGCCGCCGGCCGGCAGGCGTGCTTGCACGATGGAGACGGCCTCGTCGGCCGGGTCGTTCCACCACTCGCTGATCCAGCAGCCTTCCTCGAACCAGTAGGGTTCCGGCGCCTGTGCGTGGGTGGTTGCGCTGCGCCGTTCGCGCAGCTGGCGGTAGAGCCCGGAGATATCGTCGTCGCCGAAGCCCTCGGCGACCAGCCGGTTGTAGTCGGCGGCGGTACGGTCGACGACCGGCAGCGGCAGTCCCTTGTCGGCGGCCATGCGCTGGCAGATGCGCAGATCCTTGAGATGCAGGGCCATGCGGAAGCCGGGGGCGTACTCACCGGCGGCCATGCTGCGACCGCGGTTGTTGACGAACCAGGAGCCGGCCGCGCCGGAACCCACAACCTCAACGACCTGATCCGCGTCCAGACCGGCGGCCTCGGCCAGCGCCATGCCCTCGCAGACGGCCTGATTGATGCCTGCCGCCATGACCTGGTTGACGGCCTTGCAGATCTGGCCGGCCCCGACCGGTCCTAGGTGCACGCGGCGCGCGCCCATGGCATCGAGCAACGGCGCGGCCTCGGCGATATCGGCCTCGGCGCCGCCCAGCATGAAGGTCAGCTTGGCCTGGCGCGCACCTTCGGCGCCACCGGTAATGGGCGCGTCGATAAAGCGTGCACCCACCTTTGCGAGTCTCGAAGCGGCTTCGCGCGCGGTGGCGTCGGCCACTGTCGAGGCGTCGATCACGAGCTTGCCGGCGGCCTCCGCAACGCAGAGGGCGTCGACGACCTCCAGGATCTCCGCATCGGCGCGCACGCAGATCACGATGATGTCGGCCCGTTCCCAGAGTGCGGCCGGATGCTCGGCGTGGCATACGCCCAGCTCGGCGGCGCGCGCGGCGGCCTTATCGTGGGTATGGCTCCAGACGCCGGTCAGATAGCCGGCTGCCTGTAGATGTCCGGCCATGGGCGAACCCATGGTGCCCAGTCCGATGAATCCGGCCTGCATGACTGCTCCCGATCGAATGGTCGTGTTGGAGGGGATGAGCGTGCTTGCAACAATCGCCCTTACCGCCAATGCTGCAAGGCATGGCAAAACTACGCATGCGCGACGGCGCCAAGCTCAACTATATCGAGGTCGGACGCGGCGATCCGGTCATCCTGCTGCACGGCTTCGCGATGCGGGGGGCGCACTGGCTGCCCTTTGTCGCGCGCCATGCGCACCGGCATCGTTTCATCCTGCCCGATCTGCGCGGCTTCGGCGGCTCGCACGAGCTGCCCTTGTCCGGTGAGCGGCTGCTCGACCAGCACGCCGACGATCTGCACGATCTGATCACCGGTCTGGGGCTGCGCGAGGTGGCGCTGGCCGGTCTGTCGATGGGTGCCTGCACGGCGCTGCAGTACCACCAGCGCTACGGCTTCGACGCGGTGCGCTCCTATCTGCACATCGACCAAGGGCCCTGCGTGCGCAACGGTCCGGACTGGCAGTGGGGGCTGATGGGGCCCGAGCAGCACGCGCTGCTGTCGCCCTGGGCCGAGCTGATGACGCAGATGGCGCCGTGGCGGGAGCGTTCCTTCGGCGCCATTCCGCGCGAGCTGCGTCGCCGCTTCTGGGGCGCCCTGGCCGAGTTCTACGGCGCTGCCTTCCATCGTCGCGGCTGGCAGCAGGCCGTCAACATCACACGCATCGAGCGTGTGGCGCGGGCCGCCTTCCCGGTCACCAACTGGCCGGTCTACATGGCCTGCCTGCAGGCCTATCTGCACAACGATTACGACTGGCGCGACTCGCTGCGGACCCTGGACAAGCCGATGACCGCCATCGTGGGCATGGAGTCGGCGCTCTATCCGGCCGAGGGCCAGCTGCGCATCGCCGACTATGCGCCAACGGTGCGGATCGAGCGCTTCGCAGGCTGCGGGCACGCTGTGCCCTTCGAGGCGCCGCTGCGCTTTGCGCGGACCTTGTCCGGATTCCTGGAGGAAGCGCGGCAGCCGCTGGCTACGGCTCCGCCGCCCGAGCTGCGGCGCGCTCAGGCAGCCTGATCGGCAGCCGCGCGCGAGCGCGGCGCCAGCCAGTCCGCGGCCCAGCGCCAGGTGGTTTCCGGCGCGCGTGCGCCGCCGAAGACGCCGGCGTGCCCGCCGGGGGCGACACGGAAA
Organism: Algiphilus aromaticivorans DG1253; assembly: GCF_000733765.1. Classification (NCBI taxonomy): domain Bacteria; kingdom Pseudomonadati; phylum Pseudomonadota; class Gammaproteobacteria; order Nevskiales; family Algiphilaceae; genus Algiphilus; species Algiphilus aromaticivorans. The sequence goes on from NZ_JPOG01000001.1 coordinate 3,548,219, forward strand.
TCCTGGTCACCGCTGGCCACGACGTCCAGCACGTGCCGTGCCGAGGCCTCGGGCACGATGCGGTCGGTATCGCCGGCGATGGCCAGCAGGTTGCAGTCCAGCCCGCGCAGCAGGCTGCTGCGCGCTTCGCCCAGCGGAATCTCGCCGCGCGCCAGCGCATTGTCCAGGCCGACGCGCACGATGAAGTCCTGCACGATGCCGCCGGGGTAATCGTGCATGCGGTTGAACCAGGCCGCCGTGGTGGCGTGCTCGACGACGTATTCGCGGTCGCCGAGGTTCATTAGCAGGTCGATGTAGGCCGCCAGCGTACCCTTCGGGTTGCTGAGCTTGAAGGCTACCGAGGCGGCGATGCCCGGGATGCGCAGGTACTTCGGGTTGATGTTGTGCACGCGGAAGCCGGTGAAGCGGCGCACCAGCCGGGTCGGCAGGCGCAGGCGCTGCAGCAGCTCGCCGGCTGCGCCCATCTCGTGATAGTCGACCGGGCTGGCGATGGTCACCAGGTTGCGGATGCCCGGATCGCGCGCCCAGCCGGCGTAGATCAGAGCGAAGAGTCCGCCCATGCAGTAGCCGAGCAGGGAGATATCCTGCGTCCTGGCGTGCGCGCGCAGTGCCGCCACGGCCGCCGGCAGCTTCTCGGTGCAGTAGTGGCGCAGGCCGAGGTGGACATCGTCGGCATCCGGGTCGCCCCAGTCGACGAGATAGACGGCAAAGCCTCGGGCGCGCAGATAGCGCACCAGGCTGCGGTGCGGCAGCAGGTCGAAGATCATGGTGCTGGCGGCCAGCGGCGGTACCAGCAGCAACGGCACGGCGTGCTCCTGCCGGGCCACGGTCAGCTCCTGCTCGCCGACAGTGATGCGGTCATTCTCCAGCGGCGAGTAGTAGCGCAGACGCATCAAGCCGTCGTCGAGAAGCACCTCAAAGGGGGTCTGATCGGCGGCGTAGAAGGCTTCGCTGTCGGTGGCGCGTTCGACGGCCACGCTGAGCCATTGCAGCGCCTGCTCGCCGGCGGCGGCGCCGCGGCGTATCAAGCTGTCGGCCAGACGCATCACGCTTCGCTGAGGTAGGTATAGCCGGACAGGCCTGCCTCCAGCTCGGAGAGCAGGGCAGAGGCCTCGCGGCGCGGCAGGCCGAGTCCGTTGATCTTGCTGCGGTAGCTGCGCATCAGCGCCTCGGGCGCGAAATGCACGTAGCGCAGCAGGTCGCTGGCGGCGTCCCCCTGCTCGGGCGATTCCAGCCGCCAGCCGTCCGGCGCTGTTTCGTCCAGCACAACGTTGACGGCGTTGGTGTCGCCGAAGAGGTTGTGCATGTCGCCCAGGATCTCCTGATAGGCGCCGACCATGAAGAAGCCGAGCCAGTAGGGCTCGTCGGTGCGCAGGCTGTGCGCGGCCATAGTGGCCTCGATGCCGCGGCGGTCGACGTAGTGGTCGATGCGGCCGTCCGAGTCGCAGGTCAGATCGCACAGCGCCACGCGCTGGTCGGGACGCTCGTCGAGGCGATGGATGGGCAGGATGGGGAAGACCTGCTGGATGGCCCAGATGTCGGGCAGCGACTGGAATACCGAGAAGTTGCAGAAGTACTTGCTTGCCAGGCGCTGCTCCAGCTCGTCGAGTGCCTCGCGGTGCGCGCGGATGCTTGGATCCAGGCGTGCGCGCACGCCCTGGGCGATAGCGACGTAGAGCTGCTCGGCGCGCGCCCGCGCCGCAAGATCCAGCAGGCCGTGGCTGTACTGGCTGTGCACGTCGCCGAGCCAGGCCGCGGCATCGTAGAGCAGCTCCAGTGGCGGCCGCGCATCGAGCTGGGCCTGCACGCTGTGCAGCTCCTGCAGCGGCGCCGGGTCTTCCGCGCCTGGTTTCGGCACCGGTCCGGAGGGCACGGCCTCGACGTCGACGACGTCGGTGATCAGCACGGCGTGATGCGCGGTGAGCGCGCGGCCGGATTCGGAGATGACTTCCGGCTCCGGGTGGCCGCCTTGCGCGCAGGTGTCCTTCAGGCTACGCAGGATGGCTGTGGCGTATTCGCGCGGCGAATAGTTCATCGAGCAGTAGGAGCGCGAGCGTGTGCCCTCGTAGTCCACGCCCAGACCGCCGCCGACATCCACCACGGTCACCGGTGCGCCGGCGTTGCGCAGCTCGGCGTAGAAGCGGGCCGCTTCGCGCATGCTGCGGTGGATGTCGCCGACATTGGCGACCTGCGAACCAAGATGGAAGTGCAGCATCTGTACCGCCTCCAGCTGCCCGGCGGCGCGCAGCGTGTCCAGCGCGCGCAGCACCTGCGTCGCCGACAGTCCGAACTTGGAGCGCTCGCCACCGGTGTTCTGCCACTTGCCGGCGCTGATGGCGGCCAGACGCACGCGCAGGCCGATGCGCGGCGCCACCTTCAGCGCTTCAGCCTCGCGCATGACGATGGCGAGCTCGGAGAGCTTCTCGATGACGATGTAGACGCGGTGGCCGAGCTTCTCGCCGATCAGCGCGCGCCGGACGTAGGCGCGATCCTTGTAGCCGTTGCATACGATGACCGAGCCCGGCGCGGCCGAGCCCAGGACGGCAGCCAGCTCGGGCTTGCTGCCGGCTTCCAGGCCGACCCGGTCGCCACCCGCGCGCACGATGCCTGCCACTACTGTCTGCTGCTGGTTGACCTTGATGGGATAGACCAGGGTGTAGCCACCGGCGTAGTCGAGCGCGGCGCGTGCCTCGTCGAAGGCATTGACCAGGGATCGGATGCGGTCCGCGAGGATGTCGCCGAAGCGCAGCAGCACGGGCAGCTCCAGGCCTTCGCTGGGCAGGCGCCGGGTCAGCGCGGCGAGATCGATGGCCGGTCCGCCGGCGCCGCGCGGCTGCACGAGCAGATGGCCCTGCTGCCCGACGGCGACATAGCCTTCGCTCCACTCGGGAATGTTGTAGGCGGTCGCCGCGTCAGCGGGGCGCCAGCTGGAATCGGTCATTGCAACAGGGCTGTTTGCTTATACTCGGCGGCTGCCAATCCGGGGAGAGCGACTCATGACGCTGCCGCAGAACAACTGGTTCACCGAAATCGACGAAACCACGGGCACGGCATTGTCGCTCAGACTGGGCGAGCACGTGCACGGCGAGGACACGCCGATCCAGCGTATCGACATCTACCGCACCGATACCTTCGGCTACCTGATGACCATCGACGGCTGCACGATGGTGAGCACGCGCGACAACTTCCTCTATCACGAGATGATGGCGCATCCGGTGCTCAACGCCCATGCCGCGCCGAAGCGCGTGGCCATCATCGGTGGCGGCGACTGCGGCACCCTCAACGAGGTGCTCAAGCACCCCGAGGTGGAATCCGCGATTCAGATCGAGATCGACGAGCGCGTCACGCGCTTGGCCGAGCAGTATTTCCCGGAGCTCTGCGCGCGCAACGACGATCCGCGCGCCGAACTCTTCTTCGGTGACGGGCTGGCCTGGATGCGCGACGCCGAGCCGGGCAGCGTGGACGTCGTCATCGTCGATTCCACCGACCCGGTGGGGCCGGCCGAGGGGCTGTTCGGCCCGAAGTTCTACGGCGACGTGTTCCGCGCGCTGGGCAAGGACGGCCTGCTGGTGCATCAGTCGGAATCGCCGCTGCTGCATCAGCAGCTGATCGTGGCCATGCATCGCGCCATGCGCGAGGCAGGTTTCGCGCAGACGCATCTGTTGCACTTCCCGCAGCCGATCTATCCCTCGGGCTGGTGGAGCGCCTCGCTGGGTTGCAAGCGTCCGCTGACGGCGGAGGAACGCCTCGATGAGCGCGCCATCGCCGCGTTGGAGACGCAGTACTACAATGCCGCCACGCATCGCGCGGCATTTGCCCTGCCCAACTATCTGCGCGAGCAGCTCGACGCGCTCTGAAGCGCGCCCTGCAGGTCAGCCGCAGGCGCGGTCGACGAGACCCTGCTGCATGGCGATGATCTCCTCGCGCTCGGTCTCGCTCAGCTTGCGCTCTTCGCCGCTGTCGGTGGTCTCCACCAGCCGGTCAGCGTTGCGGTAGCGCTCCAGGGTCTCACGCGCCTCGGTGCATGCGGCGGCCGCATCGGCCCCGGCCTGCTGCGTTGGCGTCTCGTCACGGTTTCCGGACGCCGGGGCGGCGTTGTCGGCAATCGCGCCCGAAGGCTCGAAGAGCTGGTAGTCGACGGTAGCCGGTGGCCGGTCGCCGAAATGCAGATGACCGCTGCTGTCGCGCCACTGATAGACCTCGGCCCCGGCGGGGGCGCTGGCGCCGGAGGTCAGCAGCAGCAGTGCGAAGCCGAGCGCTGCGCTTGCTCGTGGAGAATGCTGACTCATGCGGCTAGTCTAGCCGCTCATGAGCACCACTGACCAAGGCCCGAGGCTGCTGACGCTGGCGCGCGGGAGTTACCGCGTGTGCGCTTGCGGTGCGCAAGTGCTCTGTCCATCGGATTGCCGGCGCGCCGATGAAGCGATTCCTCTGCAGGTTCGGCGCCGGGCCGAGCGCGTTTGGCTTTGCCGCTGCGGCAGGAGCGCGCGCTGGCCACACTGCGACGGCAGCCACAATCGGTGATAGCGACCCCCTCAGGACGCTGAGGCCACCGGCCGCTGGGGCAACTGGTCGAAGGCGTGTTCGACGAGGCCGCTTCCGGCTCCCTCGGAGGTGTGAAAGACGGCGTCGGCGCCGGCGCGTTTGAGCAGCTCGATCTCGTCGGCGTAGTTGACCGCTGCGGCGATCTGGCCGTGAAAGCCGTCGCGCCGCAGCTGCTGTATGGCGTACAGGTTGCCGGCCCTTCCGGGCATGGTGAGCAGCACCAGGCGCACGCGGTCGTCGACAACGAGCTTGTCCCAGAAGTCGGAATCCACCCCGTCGCCCTCGACGACATTGAGCCCTTCGGCGCGCATCGCCTGCACGCGCTCCACGCGATTCTCGACGCCCAGCACGCGCATACCGTACTTGCGCGTCAGCTGCAGATAGGCGCCGTGACCGATGCGCCCCATGCCCAGCACTACCGCGTCGGCGTCGTCGACCTGGATCGGGCTGTCGTGCGTCAGCAGTTCCCGACTCTCCAGGCGCCGCAATCTCGGCGCGAAGCGGCGATAGATGGTTTCCGACGCGCTGTTCAGCGGCGCCGCGAGGACGAAGCTCGCGGCTACCGCCAGTGCCAGTACGGTGAGCCAGTCGTTGCTCAACATGCCCTGCGCAACCGCAACGGTCCCCAGGATCAGCCCGAACTCCGAGAAATTGCTCAGACTGAGCGTTGACAGCATGCTGCTGCGCAGTCGCATGCGGAAGCGGGCGAAGATCAGCAGATAGAGCGCACTCTTGAGCGGCAGCAATGCCAGCAGCAGCAATGCCGCGCCGGCCAGCTCCCAGCGCAGCTCGGCGCCCAGGCCGAGGCCGAGGAAGAAGCAGATCAGGAAGAGCTCCTTCAGATTGAAGAGGGACTTGGCCAGCGGGGAGGCAGCTGGATGTGGTGCCAGCAGCATGCCCACGACCAGCGCGCCGAGATCACCTTTGACGCCCAGCGCCTCGAAGAGGCTGTAGCCGAGCACCAGCGCCAGTGCGATGCCGTAGAGCACTTGCAACTCGCCGTGGCCGACACGTTCGAGCAGGCGCTGCAGCAGCGGCGCCAGCGGGATGAGCAGGAAGAGGCCGAGTGCCCAGGGGCTGGGCAGTGCGCAGTGGAGGCCGCCATGAAGGCGACCGCGAAGACGTCCTGCATGACGAGCACGCCGATGGCGACGCGTCCGTAGAAGGAACCGGCCTCGCTGCGCTCTTCCAATGCCTTGACGACGAAGACCGTGCTGGAAAAGCTCAGCGCGAAGGCCAGCAGCAGCGCTTGCGCGCCTTCCAGCTCGGTCAGCAGCGGCCAGGCCAGACCGCGCGCCAGCAGCATCAGCAACAGCGCGAAGAGCAGCGTGGTTCCGGCGAGATGCATGGAGGCCGCTGCCCAAACCGGCTTCTGCAACAGGAAGCGGATGTTGAGCTTCAGCCCGATCGTGAACAGCAGCAGGGTGACACCGAGGTTGGCAAGCACCTCGAGCACGGGCGTGCTGCCGTAGCCCGCCGCATTGAGGATGAAGCCGGCCAGGAGGAAGCCGAGCAGCGGCGGCAGCCGCGCCGCGATCGCCGCGAGGCCGCAGGCCAGCGCCACGATGACGTACACCGGCTCCAGCGCCATTGCGGCCTGTCGCTTGCGGTCGGTTGTTGGTCTGCTTGCTGGTGCGGGCCGCTAGACGGCGCCGTCGCCGGTTTCGCCGGTACGGATGCGCACGGTCTGCTCCAGCGTGCTGATGAAGATCTTGCCGTCGCCGATCTGCCCGGTTTTTGCTGCGGACTGAATCGCCTCGACGGCGCGATCGATCATGTCCTCGGGAAGCGCGACCTCCAGCTTGATCTTGGGCAGCAGGTCCACCGTGTACTCGGCGCCGCGGTACAGCTCGGTGTGCCCCTTCTGACGACCGAAGCCGCGGACTTCGGTCACCGTCATGCCCTGCACGCCGATGTCGGCCAGCGCCTCGCGCACGGCGTCGAGCTTGAAGGGCTTGATGATGGCGGTAAGCATTTTCATGGCGTGTTGTCCCTGACGACCTTGCAGCGAGTGTAGCAGCAGCCCACGCGGTTACCGGCTGCCATAAATGGACCGGCCCGCGCGGGGGGCGGGCCGGTGGGTACGACTTTGGCCGAACGACTAGGCCACCTGACGCTGCTCCTCTTCGACCTCTTCGTGCGAGGTCGTGCCGGCGAACTGCGCGAAGTAGGATGCCGGGAAGTCGTCGGTCTGGATGGCGTCGTAGCGCGCCGCGTCGTATTCGGCGACCAGATCGCGCTCCTCGGCCGAGAGCACACCCTTGGACACGGCGTCGGCCAGCTTCTTCTCGGGCGTGTGACCGTCCAGCTCGCCGGCGGACAGCGCCTTGAAGTACTTCAGGTAGGGCTCCTCGGCCTTGATCAGCAGCTCGAAGGTGTGCTCGATGCGACCGATGGGGTCCTCCTTGCCCCCGTTGACGTAGACCAGCTGCGTGAGCTCGTCGCGCAGGCGGCTGGGTGCCATCAGGCTCTCGGCGATTTCGCCGGTGAGCGCATCCGAGGGCTCGCGGTAGGGCCGGCCCCAGGGGAAGACCATGGTGCGCATCAGCCCGGCCATGGGCCGGCTCGGGAAGTTGGCGAAGAAGCCGTCGAAGGCCTTGTGGATTTCGGCCAGGCAGTTGTCCAGCGCCCAGCGTGCATGCGTGACGTGATCCTCGCGGCTACCGTGGTGGCGGAAGTACCAGAGCACGCCGGAGGCGATATAGAGCTGCGACAGCACGTCGCCCAGTCGTGCCGACAGACGCTCCTTGCGCTTGAGGTCGCCACCGAGCATGCCCATGGTGACGTCTGAGACGAAGGCCAGCGAGGCACTCATGCGCTCCAGCTGCCGGTAGTAGTCGGACAGCGGGCCGGCCTCGGGGGCACGTGCCAGCTTGGCGCCGGTCAGCCCGAGGGTGAAAGCGCGCACACCGCGATTCACCGAATAGCCGATGTGCGACCACAGCTCGCGATCGAAAGCGCTCAGGTCGTCGGCGCGCGCGGCCTCCATCTCCGGGAAGACGTGCGGATGGCAGCGGATGGCGCCCTGACCGAAGATCATCAGGTTGCGCGTCATGATGTTGGCCCCTTCCACCGTGATGGCGATGGGGGCTGCCTTGTAGCCGGCGGCCAGATAGTTGCGCGGACCCTGCTGCACGCCCCGCCCGCTATGGATGTCCATGGCATCGATGATGATGCGGCGCATCATCTCGGTCATGTGGTACTTGGCCACGGCTGTGACGACCGACGGCGTGCAGTGATCCACGCCCGAGGCAGTGAGCAGGCGCATCGATTCCAGGGTGTAGGTTAGGCCGGCGATGCGGCCGCTGGCCTCCTGCACCCCCTCGAACTTGCCGATGGCGAGCTTGAACTGGCGGCGGATGCGGCCATAGGCGCCCGTCATGCGATAGGCGGCCTGGCCGGCGGCGGCGGCCAGCGCCGGCAGCGAGATGCCGCGGCCTGCGGAGAGGCACTCCACGAGCATGCGCCAGCCGCCGCCGGCCTTGTCGGCGCCGCCGATGATCCAGTCGATGGGGATGAAGACGTCGCGGCCCGTCACGGTGCCGTTCATGAAGGCGGAGCCGGGATAGTGGCGGCGGCCGACTTCCACACCCGGATGATTGGCCGGTACCAGCGCGCAGGTGATGCCGTACTCCGTCTTGGAGCGATCACCCAGCAGACCGTCCGGGTCCTCCAGCTTGAACGCCAGGCCGACAACGGTGGCGATGGGCGCCAGTGTGATCCAGCGCTTGGAGAAGTTGAGGCGGATGCCCAGCGTGCGCTGGCCGTCGATTTCGTCGTAACAGACCACCCCGTTGTCGGGCATGGCGGTGGCGTCGGAGCCGACTTCCGGGCCGGTCAGGCCGAAGCAGGGAATCTCCTTGCCGGACACGAGACCGGGCAGCCACTTCTTCTGCTGCTCGGGCGTGCCGTAGTGCACCAGCAACTCGCCCGGGCCGAGTGAGTTCGGCACCATTACCGTCACCGCCACGGCGATCGACTTGGTGGCGATCTTGGTGACCACCGCAGACTGCGCCACGGCCGAGAAGCCGAGGCCGCCGTGCTCGGCCGGGATCAGCATGGACAGGAAGCCGTTGTCGCGGATGTAGGCCATGACCGGTTCGGGCACGGCGCGTTGCTCGAACTCGATCTCCCAGTCGTCGATCATGCTGCAGAGCGTCTCGACCTCGTTCTCGAGGAATGCCTGCTCGGCTTCGGTGAGCTGGGTGGCCTGGAAATCGTGCAGCTGCTGCCAGTCCGGGCGGCCACGGAACATCTCGCCTTCCCACCAGACGTCGCCGGCCTCCAGCGCTTCGCGCTCGGTGGATGACATCTCCGGCAGCACCTTCTTGAAGGCCGCAAAGATCGGTCGCGTCGCGACTGCGGCTCGCAGCGGGCGGATCGAGAAGAAGGCGAATGCGGCGAAGACAAGGCCCAGCACGCCGAGCCCGACCGGGCCCAGGTAGCCCGTCGCGGCGGCGGCAATCAGGCTAGCGCCCAGAACGCCGGTCCAGGCGAGCAACGGTGCCCCGGTAAATGCCAGCGCCCAGGCGATGGCGACGGCGGCAAGGGTGATGATGAGAGTTGTCATGATGATGGCACTCCGTGTAAGACGGTCAGACCACGGCCTGCAGCGGCGGATCCTGCTGCTGTCCGGACGTGGATTGGTTCTTCTCCTCTCGCGCACGCGGTATCAGCGTCTCGATCATCAGACGCAGATAGTCGTTGAACTGCTCGTTTTCGGGGATGGCTTCCGGCACATCGCGCCGGATCTGCAGATTGCCCATGAAGGTGGCGTAGGCGAAGGTCGACCAACGCCGCGCGTCGCCCTCCGGCAAACCCAACGCCCGGTAGCACTCGTAGAGATAGGCCAGGCGTCGCTCCGAGACGCGACGCACGGCCGCCTGAATGGCTGGCCGGTCGCTGGCCGCGGCCAGCGCCAGATAGAGGCGCCCCGAGCGATAGCTGGCGTTGGCGGCCTTGAAGACCCGCACGACGCGTTCGTAGGGGTCGGTGGTGTCACCGACGCGCACCATGATGTCGTCGGTTTCCTCGCGCTCCCAGCGCGTGAGGGCGGCCTCGATCAGCGCGTCGCGGTTGGCGAAGTGCCAGTAGAAGCTGCCCTTGGTTACGCCCAGGCGCCGGGCCAGCGGTTCGATGGCCACGCATTCCAGGCCCCCGGCCGCCATCGCGTCCAGCGCGGCTGCCGCCCAGTCGTCGGCGCTGAGGCTCTGCTTGTCGGACCCGGGACCCTGCGCGTGCTTCGCTGCTGGCATTAATGGCTCCATACGCTTTAGTATGGAGTGTAGGCATACGCTGCCGTATGGTCAATCTCTGTTCAGCACCGGTGCGGGCGATCAGGTTGATCCTGCAGTTGGCTCTTTGTTGTAACTGTGTGTGTGCCACGATAATCAATCGATGACTGCGAACCGGAGATAATGATCATGAAGAAGCTCTTCTGGCTTGTTCCAGCGCTTGCGCTGATGACGGCGCCTGGCGCCGCCCTTGCCGGGGTGTCCGAGGAAGAGGCCGAGCGTCTGGAGGAAGGCGGCGATCTCACGCCCTGGGGCGCCGAGAAGGCCGGCAACGAGGACGGCAGCATCCCGGCCTGGGACGGAGGCCTGACCGAGATTCCCGACTGCTATGAGGGCGAAGGCTCCTGGTATTGCAACCCCTTCCCCGATGACGAGCCTGCCTACGTCATCACCGCTGACAATGTCGACGAGTACGCGGATCTGCTGTCGGAAGGCCAGAAGGCCATGTTCGAAACCTATCCGGAAAGCTACAAGATGCCCGTCTACGAGACGCGGCGGAATTTCCGGAATCCCGAGTTCATCTATGAGGGCACGCGCCGCAATGCCACCGAGGCCAATCTCGGCGGCGGCGGCGAAGCGCTCGAAGGCGCCATCAATGGCTATCCCTTCCCGATCCCGAAGAGCGGTCACGAAGTCATCTGGAACCACAAGACCCGCTATCTGGGGCGCTGGGTGCAGCGCTGGAACAACCAGTTCGCGGTGACGCAGAACGGGCGCTACAACCGGGTGACGATCCGCGAGGACGTCTATTTCCCCTACAACTTCCCCGGTAACGAGCCCGAGGATCTGGATAACGTCCTGATCTACTTCCTGCAGGTGGTGACGGAGCCGCCGCGTCTGGCGGGCACCATCACTCTGGTGCACGAGACCATGGACCAGGTGAAGGAGCCGCGGCGTGCCTGGCAGTACAACCCCGGCCAGCGCCGCCTCCGTCGTGCGCCGAACGTGGCCTACGACAACCCGGGTACAGCTTCGGACGGTCTGCGCACGAACGACCAGACCGACACCTTCAACGGCGCGATGGATCGCTACACCTGGAAACTCGTCGGCAAGAAGGAAATGCTCGTCCCGGCCAACAGCTATCCGCTGCACAATCAGGATCTCAGCTACGACGACATCGTCACGTCGGGGCATATCAACCAGGACCACACGCGCTACGAGCGCCGCCGGGTCTGGATCGTGGACGCCGAGACGAAGCCGGGCACCACGCATATCTACAAGCGCCGGAAGTTCTATGTCGACGAGGATGGCTGGCAGATCCGCCTGGTCGATATCTACGATCGCCGCGACGAGCTGTGGCGCTTCCAGGAGGCGCACACGGTCCTCGCCTATGACAAGCCCTTCCAGGTGCCGATCGGTGAGACCATCTACGACCTGCAGAATGGGCGTTATCTGGTGCAGGCGCTGAACAACGAGCATCCGGAGAATGTGGAGCGCGAGTTCGATGCCGACTACTTCAAGCCTTCCAACGTTTCGCGCCAGGCCACCCGCTGATCGCATGATCCGCGGTCGCTTGCGAATCCAAGGGCCCCGCTAAAGCGGGGCCCTTTCGTTTGTGGGCTCAGTCCTTTTTCCGCTTGCCCGAGTCCGGCGCCTTGCTCCAGGTGTTGGCGTCCTTTCTCCGATCCTCTCCGGAGCGCCGGTCATCGGTTTCGAAACGGAAGCTGTCGCGGCGGTCGCCGCCGCTCTTGCGACGATCCTTGCCCGAGCGGCGTTCCTTGATCAGGCGCTCGCCCTTGCCGGTGAGTCCTGACCGCTCGTCCTCGCTCATGGCGCTATCCGTTGGTGTAAGCCTTAATCCACGATACGCCTCAGTCACACCACCGCGAAAGTCGCGCCGCCATGAAAGGGCCGCCAGAGCTTGCTCAGCGAGCGCTGGCGCTCGCCGCCGGTCCGAGCCCGCAGGCCTGTAGCACGCGCTTCCAGGCTGCCGCGTGGGAGCGCGATTCATGAAGGAGGCGGTTACCGAGTCCGCCCTCGGTGACCGCCCAGACCTGTGCCCGAAAGGTGGCTACGGCGGCAGGAGGTTTCGCGTCGGCAGGCCACAGTGTCTTCAGGGCTTCGTGCATGGCTTCACCTGCTCGGTCGAGCTTGGCCAGCAATGGCTGGATGTTGCCGAAATAGCGCTGCTGCAGGATCGTCTGCAACACGCGCGCCTTCGGCGTCGGTCGCTGCTGCGGGCAGAGACGCGTCGTGTCGATAGTGTCAAGCAGCGTGGTGGCTGCCGACAGGCCGGCGAGGCTGGTCTGCATGGCCTTTAACCAGGCCCCGCCGTAGCGTTGGCGCTCGAGTTGCCGATAAGCCTGCGAGAAGGCCTTATCCGCCTGCTCGCGCTTTCCCTCGAGCGCAGCTTGCACGGCTAGGACGAGCTGCTCCAGGGCGTCTCCGGGCATGCCGGCCTCGGAAGGCACCAGTGCGTCGGCCGAAGGGCTCCACCAGTCGGCCATGGCTTGGCTGCCCAAGCCGGCGTTCCATGCCCGGGCCCTCATGGCTACCGACTTCTCTTCCAGGAGCTCGTCGATGCGCGCGAGCAGACGTGCATCCTCTTTGTCCGAATGGTTCAGCGCTTCGCGGCATTGCTTTAGGCGCTGCGTGATGCGGCCGTCTATGGCCAGATGCGCGGCAGCGTCGGCGTGCCGGCCGAGGATGCTGTTGCGCTGAGCCAAAAGTTGCCCGATATCGCAGCGACTCAGGCGAAAGATTTCCAGGACGCTACCGCTGACTTCCGGCACGGGAAGTTGCCGCTCGCGGCCACGCGGATAGCGCAGCGTGTCTGTTGCGAGGGCCTCGGCGGGTGCTTCCACGCCGGTGACGCGCTCGAGGCGGGCGAGGTAGTCCGCATAGATCGATGCCACCGGATCGCGGGCACAACCCGCCAGCAGCAGCGAAGCCAGCAGAGTTGGAAGGCAGCGCATCGCGGAATGCTAATGCAGCGCTGTCGGCCATGGCGCGCTGTCCAGCTACTCGCCGACTGCTACCGGAACTCGCCGATGCAACGAGCGATGCATGGTCGCCATCACGTCCAATGACTGGAAGACCCCGCTGCTCGCGCAGCCGTTGGGGTGTGTGCTCTGGTTCACCGGCGCTTCAGTAACCGGTCAGTAACCTGTAGTCCCAAAACACAACGGAGACGGGACATGGCCGATAGCACGACGCAGAGTCAGGAACTCGAGAAACTGAAGGCTGACATAAAGGCGGTCCGCGACGATATCTCGAAGCTGACATCGAGTCTGGCAGGCGAGGCACAGAATCGCGCCCAGGCCGGAGCGCAGAGCATGCGTGATGCCGCCGGTACGGCTCAGCAGGAGCTGCATGCAGCGAGCGAGAATCTGCAAGGCCAGATTGCCGCGCGTCCCTATGCCAGCGTCTTCACCGCCTTCGGAGCGGGACTGCTGCTGGGCGTCATGCTGGATCGTCGCTGAGTGGCGCCAGGCCTGCCGCGTGCATTGCATGTGCTTGCCGCAATGCTGCGCAGACCCGAGCCGCTCTGGCCTATCGCCTCATGAACTTCATTCAACGCTCAGTCCAGCAGTACCTGAAGTACTGGATCGTCATCTTGCTCGGTCTGCTGGGTTTGAGCTTCCTGGCTTTGTCCGGCTATCTGGCCCTGCAGCAGGTCATGCCGGCAACGCTGGCGGCACTCATTGTCGGGGCGGTGAGCCTGTTGAGTGCCTTGCTCGTCTATCTGCTGTTCCTGCGACAACCCGCTGAGGCGTCGCCGCCGGCGACCGAAGAGCAGTCACAGGCGGATCTGAAGGAAAGCGCCGTCCAGCTCGCGCAGCAGTATGCAGGCCGCATTCCTGCCGAGATCGAGCGGCGGCCCGAGGCGGCAATGGCAATCGCGTTGGGGGTTGGCATTGTGCTGGGCGTCAGCCCGCGAGCACGCAGCCTGCTCGGCAGCACGCTGAAGCTCGGCGTAAAGCTCGCGGAAGAAGAGCTCAACCGACGCAGCTGATCCCTCAGCTTCCGGCCCACGAAGGGCTCTCGGTCTCTGTGCCAAACCCACGAAAAAGCCCCGGACGATGCCGGGGCTTTTTCAGTGTCGGTGCGGCGAAGGGGCTCAGTCGCCGCCGTTCTCGCTGTCCTCGCCGTCTCCGTTGTCACCTTCGTCGGCGACTTCAATGAGCTCGACCTCGAAGACAAGGGTTTCGTTCGGGCCGATGCGGTTGCCCGCGCCCTGCTCGCCGTAAGCCAGTTCGGGCGGAATCACGAGCCGTGCCTTGCCGCCTTCCTGCATCTTCTGCAGGGCCTCGGTCCAGCCGGGGATGACGTTGCCCAGCGGGAAGGTCGCCGGCTCGCCGCGCTCGTAGGAGCTGTCGAATTCGGTGCCGTCGATCAGCTCGCCCTTGTAGTGAACGGTGACCGTATCGCTTTCGGAGGGGGAAGCGCCTTCGCCCTTCTCAAGCTGCTCGAACTGCAGGCCGGATTCGGTGACCTCGACGCCATCGCGCTGGGCATTCTCTTCCTGATACGCGGCGCCCTTCTCGGCGGCCTCGGAACCCTGCTGTGCCTGCTGCTCGGCCTGCTTCTTCTGGAGGCGCTGGGCGACCTGATTCTTGATCTCCGCGCGTTCTGCCTCGTCGATGGCGAGATCCTCGCCTGCGTAGGCCTCGCGGATGCCGCGGTCCAGCGCGTCGAGATCGACCTCGCTTTCGTCCACGGCCTGCAGCGAATTGCCGAGGTCGACGCCTACCGCATAGCTGAATCGGGCGGCGTCGCTGTCCAGCGCGGCCGGAGCCTTGCTGCTTTCATTGCCACCTTCCTGCTGGCCCTGACAGGCGATGAGCAGAACTGCTGCCGAGGCCACGGCGGTCAACTGAATCTTCCGCATATGATAATTCCCTGATTGATTGTGAATTCAATGGCATTGGGGTCAATTGCCCCTTTACTCCACAGCCTACACCGATTGGCCGCTCGTTGCGGAGATAGCGTCGTGCCCCCGCCGCGCCACCAGTTGCAGGATGGTTTGCTGGATATCGGGGCTGAGCAGCTCCAGCGCCGAGCGCGCCAGCGGGTGGATCCGCTCGCCCACGAGGATGTGATCGTCGACCTGCCGGGCGATGAGCCCGAGCCGAATCAGGGTATCGACATACCCGCGAAACAGGGTGCGGTCGAAGAACTCGGGCGCCATGCGACCGGTGAGTACGGCAATGCGCTCAGCCAGGCTACGGCAGTCTTCCTCGAACTGCTTGCGCGCGATGGGCGCCTCGCCGGCCTCGGCTGACAGCATCACCGCCGTCATGCAGTAGCGCTCCAGCGTCTCGCCAGTAATGCGCGACAGCATCGAGAGAATGGCCGAGGCGGAGCTGGTGACCTCCGGCCGCAACAGATCCGTACCCTCGCGCTGCAGCAGGCCCAGCGACTCCATGGTGGCCAGCGTATCGGCCAGCGCCTGCCGCCCCTGCGCGTCGGGCCAGCGAAGGAAGAACTCGGTGCGCAGGAAGGGGTAGAGCCCCTCGGTTGCATCAAGCAGCTGGGCTTCGGGGATGCGCACACGGCTGCGGAACATCGCGGCGATCAGCGAGGACAACGCGAAAAGATGCTCGATGTTGTTGCGGTAGTAGGTCAGCAGCGTGGCCTGCTTGCCCTCGGCGAGGAGGATGTCGCCCCAGGGGTGCGGGATACGCGACAGCCGCGCGATGGGCGTCGCCCAGGCCAGTACTTCACCGGCATCGCTGACCGGGATGTTCATGTCGGCACTGTAGGGCTGCGCCCGTAGCAGGCGGATGAGCAGCTCGATCTGCTCGCTGAGCTCGTTTTCGGCGGCTGCCTTCTGCGGCGCGGCCAGCAGAGCGACCGCCGTCAGCGCTACCGGATAGGCGACCACCGCGCTGTTGATGCGGCTCATGACCTCCGTCGCCAGATCGGCTACCAGCGCATTGAAGCCTTCGGGGCGGCGCGGCTGCATCGCGCTGCCGAAGCCTTCGCGCCACCCCTCCAGCTTGCGATCGGCGAACTCCTGCAGACGCACGGCCTCGCCGAAGCTGATGTAGGGCTTGCCGAAGGATTTGGTGAGCACCTTGGTGGCCTTGAGCAGGCCCTGGGCGGATTCCTTCTGCTTGGCTGTGCCGCGAAGCTCGCTGGCATAGCTGTTCGCTTCCGGGACGCGGTCGTAGCCGAGGTAGATGGGAATCACCGCTACTTTGCGCGCGCGCTGGCGCAGCGCTGACTCGGTGATCATCGCCATCAGCCCGGTCTTCGGTTGCAGCAGGCGGCCGGTTCGCGAACGCCCGCCTTCCGGGTAGAAGCTGATCGAGTAGCCGCGCGCGATGAGCATGTCGACATAGGCGCGAAACAGCGCCGTGTAGAGGGGGTCGCCCTTGAAGCTGCGCCGGATGTAGAAGGCGCCGCCGCGGCGCAGCAGTCCGCCGACCGGCCAGAAATTGAGATTCACCCCGGCAGCGATGTGCGGCGGTGCCACGCCGGCGTGATAGAGCACGTAGGAGATCAGCAGGTAGTCGAGATGGCTGCGATGCGAGGCCGTGAAGACGATCTCGTGCGTCTGCGCCAGCTGGCGAACCCGCTCCAGCCCCTGTACCTCGATGCCCTTGAAGATTCGATGGAAGACCGGTGTCAGCAGGCGGTCGAGGAAGGAGAGCGTGGTGGTGGAATAATTCGCCGCGATCTCCTCCGCGATGCGGCGGGCGCGCTTGCGGACCTTGGCCGCGCTCTTCTGTGAAGAGGCGATTTCCTCCTCGATGGCGTGACGCACGGCCGGCAGGCGAAGCAGGCCATCGATGAGCACGGGTCGCCGCACCAGGCTGGGTCCGAGGGTGGCCGTGCGCACGCGCAGGAAATGAATGTTGAAGACGCGCGCGAGCTTGCGCAGTGCGCGGCGTGGCTGTGTCGTGCCACTCATGAAGCCGCGCAGCGATACCGGCTCCGAGAAATGCGCCAGCAGGTTGCGGCCGTTGAAGATGGCGATGAAGAGCTTGTGCAGGCGGCCCGCGCCGAAGCTGTCGGCGAAAAGGATTCGGAACAGCGAGGTTTCCTTCTCCGGCTGCCTTCCCCAGAACAGTGACACCGGTACCAGCTGCACGTCGTAGTTGTCGCGCTGCTCGGCTTCCGCGAAGAGGCGCTCCATGCTGTCGACGTCGCGGTTCGGGGCCAGCAGCGCCGGCAGGTAGATAAAGGTGGCGCGCCCCGGTTCAGGCAGGCTATGGCCGATGCGTTGCGGTACGGGTAGGCCCTGGGCGCGGCAGATGCGTTGCAGTGCGAAGAGGTCCAGCCAGCTGCGCTGCGGCAGCACGTAGCAGACCGGTTGTTCACCAGAGAGCTTCAGCGCTCCGGGCAGGCCGTCCGGCGTGCTGCGATGACGCAGCCAGGCCATCAGCGGCCGGCTCATAAGCCAGCACAGCCAGAAAAGCGCGGATTGCAGCATGGCTCCCCCTCTCCCTCGGTTGGCGAAGGCCGCGAACGCGTGGCGACGTTATGCTGCCGCAACCTTCCTACAGGCGCGCATCATGCAGCAGGCGGGCAGTACAGGAGAAATACCGGCGATCGACGCCGAACGTATCGCGGCGGCGCGACGCTTCGCCCGTCGCACGGCCTGGGTGCTCGATTCCAGCATCCGCCTGCCCGTAGTCGGTTACCGCATCGGTTTGCAGCCGATCATCTCGCTGGTGCCCGTTGTGGGCGACGTCGCCGGCTTCTTACTGACGTTGCTGATCATCGGCCAGGCTTGGCGGCTGCGCGCGCCGCCGGGGCTGCTTGCGCGCATGGCGGGCTATGCCGTGCTTGATCTTTTCGTCGGCTTGCTGCCCGTGGGCGGCGACATCGTGGACTTCGCGCTGCGCGCCAATAGTCGCAACTGTGCGCTGCTGGAGGGCTATCTGGACGAGTTGGAGGGGCAGCCGCCGCGTCCGGGGTGGCAGCGCTGGCTTGTGCTCGGTGCGCTGGTGGCGGGGCTGCTCGCTGCGTTGTGGTTGGCGTGGGTCGTTGGTAGCGCGTTGGTGGGGGCGCTTTTTGGTGCCTGAGGTGGGGCGACAAAACGGCCTCTTAAGGCGATATAAGCCATGACAGGAAACATCATTGGCCCCGTTCTGCTTGCGGGTTCCGCGCTCGAAACGGGTTCGCTACCGTAGGACGGGTGCGGGAGGCGCGGGTTACTTTGGTTCCGGCCAAAGTAACCAAAGCCATGGGCGAGTCCGACCGAATGCCCGGTGGGCATTCGCAGCGGACGAGCGCCCGGACATGGAGGTCCGGGCTGGGTCACTTAGCGAGGCAGGAGCCGAGCTTAGTGACAGCGGCGGTTCGGGCAGTAACGCTTGTGCCGGATAGCTCCTGTGCTTCGAAGCGCAAAGATCGCCGCAGTCACTAGGCTCGGTCATCCGGACCTCGCCAAGTGACCCGGCCGGAGCCATCCTTGACCCCGGCGTGATGCGCGCTGCGACTCGCCACTGGCAAGTCGGTCGCGCATCACCCCTCAAAGGGCACGTTCTAAACGGCTCGTCGCTTCGCGACATCGCCGAGTCTCGGTCAGAACCCTCTATGCAATCTTCGGTTCGAGTTCGTCGCGTGCTCAGCTACTCTTCCAACTCGATCTCGGGGTTGAACAGCCGCATGAAGCCGGCGAAGCCGAGGCGGCCGCCCTCGACGTAGTCGAAATCCGTGGCGATGGCCAGCGCCGGGTTGCGCAGGCCGGCAAGCATGCGCTTGAAGACGAGGCTGTCCACGCGTACGTGGATGTCGGCGTCGGCGCTCACGCCCTCGGCCAGTTCGGAGACACCGCGGCGTACCGTCAAGGTGCGCGCCGTGTCGAGATCGGGGAACTCGAAAGCTACCGACTGCTCGACCTCCCAGGCCGCCGGGCCGTCCAGTGCCACGGCCATGCCGTCGAAGAAGATCGACAGCGGCATGGCGCGCAGCATCTCGTCGCGCGGCGTCAGTACGCGTTCGGGCACGGTTACCGTGCCTTCCAGCTCGGCGGCCGTGGTCAGGTAGTAGTGGCGAGCGCCGGGGTTGTGCTCGCTGGCCGCCAGCGCGCGCAGCGCGTCGATGCGCAGCTTCCGGGCCCGCTCGTGGTCGGGTCGCAGGCGCAGAAAATGGTCGCTCAGCTCCAGCAACCACTGGTGCTCGCTGTCCGCGGCGGCTTGTTCCAGCGCCTCCAGCAGCGCTCCTTCGCCGCCGGCGAGCGCCGCCATGCGCTGCGCGCGTTCGCCGGGGGCGGTAGGTTGCAGCTGCGAGGGGTTGCCGTCGTACCAGCCGAGCTCGCCCTGGAAGACGGCGCGCGCCGACCAGCTTGGTTTGCCGTAGAAAGTCTGTAGATAGGGGGATTCGGCCAGATGCGGCGGTAGCGTGAGGCGTTCGGCGATCTCGTCGGGCGTGGCGCCGGCGTTCATCAGGCGGATGGTCTGGTCGTAGACGTAGCGGATGCCGTCGCGGTATTCGGTGAGCCGCTGGTCGACTTCCTCGGCGCCGGAGATGGGGCGACCGTGGCTGGGCACCAGATGCTCGGCGCCCAGCGCGCGCATGCGGTCGAGGCTGTCCGCCCACTGCTTGGGGTCGCGGTAGCTCGTGCCGCGGATGGTGTAGAGATTCGGGAAGGCCTTGTAGAAGTTGTCGGCGGGCAGCAGCACGCGCTTGTCGGGCAGCCAGACGAAGATCTGGTCCTCTGTCTCGCCCGGGGCATGCTCCATCACCAGCTTGACGCCGGCGACCTCGACCTCCAGGCGGTGGTCGAAGGTCTGCGTCGGGCGCAGCACCTGCAGCGTGCTGTCCTCGCCGACGGCGACGAAGGCACCGAGACCAACATTGGTGCGCTGCTCGTCGGGTAGCGGGTTGCCGTACATGCGCATCGAGCGGTGCGTGATGATCGGCTGCAGTACGCCGGAGATCTTGTCGGCGGCGGCGATCAGCGAGTCGTGCGCGAAGATCTCCAGATCCCGATCGTCCGGGTCGACGAAGGCCGCGCCGCCATGGATGTGGTCCGGGTGCGAGTGCGTGTAGACCAGGGCCTTGACCGGCTTGTCGGTGATGGCGCGGAAGCGCTCGGCGATGCGCTCGGCGGCTTCCAGGGATTCCATGACGTCGACGACGATGGCCGCGTCCTCGCCCTCGATGAGGATGGAGTTGGCGATGCCGAAGCCGATGGCCACATACACGCCCTCGGTGACCTCGACCACGTCCTCGCGGAATTCCTCGCCGTGCTCCGTCAGCGCCTCCGGTGTGGGCGTCGGCGGTGGTTCGGGCGGTTCGCCGCCGCAGGCGGCCGCCAGCAGGGCAGCTATCAGGACGGTCGTGAATTGGCGCATGTGTGGTCTCCCCCCAGGGTTTCTTATGGTCCTTTTCTGATCAGCATACGGCGAGTTCGTAGGAAGTGCCGGTGCCCCGGTTCCGCGCCTTGTTACCTCTGCGCTTTCGGGCGTGCCCATTGCGACGGCGCTGGGAGCGCCCGGACAGGAGGGTTCGTGCTGGGGCGTGGTTATAGCGAAGAGGTAGAGCCATGGATGGTGGGCAACCGCATCCCATGCGTCGCGCCAAGATCGCCGCCGTCACTAGGCTCGGTCATCCGGACCTCGTCGCAGATGTGCCGGTCGGGTTCCCGCTCGCGCGGGGCCCCTCCTCCTCGGCCCCTGCTCCAAGTGACCCGGGCTGGGCCTTCCTTTGGCCCAGCCGTAATTCGCGCTGCGACTTGCCACCGGCAAGTCGCAGCGCGAATTACCCCTCAAAGGGCACAGGTCGTTCTGACTCGTCGCTTCGCGACTTCGCTGAAGCCAACTGCGCCAATCTGCGCTTCCAGGCGTTCCCGTATCTGGGGCGCACCAAGGCGTAAGGTCTCGCCCGGCTGGACATGCTTGACAGCAGCCGCGCATCGGCGTCGAATACTGTTCATACATAAGGGGTATCCACTTAGCTCCACCTACGCTTGAGCTGTTTTCGACTGAGTCGAAACGACGCTTTCATAGGTCAATGGAGCGGTTTCCAGCGCTTGCTGCATCAAGCGATAGAAGAGCATTCCTCGTGAACCTGACTTTCGGCGATTGAACCGAAAGGCGAATTCGTCGAGGTAGGCGTCAAGGTGGCGAGGTTGCACAGCGCCATGATGAGTTCCCATCAACCAGCGCTGGAGCAGTGCCGCCACGCGGTGAACGCCGGCGAGCGAGACGTGCGCTGGCACATCAGCGCCGAGCATCACAGACCGACGATGGTCATAACCAAGACTGGCAAGTGACCGGTAGGCGGCAGACCCGTCGGTCTTGACGATCGAGCCAGGCGCTACGGCGCCTTTGATGAACGGCTCAACGTGCTCGGCAGAGTCTCTCTCCAGCCTTTGTAGCCGAATGCGACCAAAGCCTTTCGGCTCGATGATCTCCACCGCTACGGCAACGAATGCATGGCCGGTCCGGCTCTTTTTGCCTTTAATTGAACGACCTACCGTTCGGTCCGTGATTGCCACGTAGGTCTCATCGACCTCGACCGTTCCCTGAAGCTTGTCACGGCCACTACGCACCATGGCGCGTCGGAATCGATGCAGCATCGTCCATGCGGTCTGATAACTGCCTAGACCCAGCACGCGCTGCAGCCCCAAGGCGCTGACGCCTTGCTTCTGATTCGTGATGTACCACGCAGCTGCCAACCAGACCTGTAGTGGCGTGCGCGTTTTCTCGAAGATCGTGCCGGCCGTGACGGTGCATTGATAGCGGCAAGCCCTGCACACGAGCCGAGACCGGCTGACGCGATAGGGCTCGGCATGCTCCTGACAGCTCGGGCAGACGAAGCCCTCTGGCCAGCGGACCTTCTCCAGGTACTCGATACAGGCCTGCTCTGTCGCGAACCACGCATGGAATTCGCGCCAGTTGCCGGGATAGTCCTTGCTTGCTTCGGGCATTTGTGTACAGTACCACTACTGGGGTTATGTACAGTGCTCGAAATTGTGGAGCTAAGCGGATACCCCATTCATACATACAGCATCCTCCGTCATGCTCACCAAGCGTCAGTCCGAAATCCTGGATTACATTCGCCGCCGTCTGGCCGAGGAGGGCGCGCCGCCGACGCGCGCCGACATCCAGCAGGCTTTCGGCTTCGCCTCGCCGAATGCCGCGGAGAGCCATCTGCGCGCACTGGCGCGCAAGGGCGCCATCGAGCTGGTGCCGGGGGCTTCGCGCGGCATCCGCTTGCCGGCTGTCGAACCGTCGGTGACCGGCCTGCCGCTGATCGGCCGTGTCGCCGCCGGCGCGCCGCTGCTGGCCGTGGAGCACATCGAGCGGCACGTCGCGGTCGGGCCCGACCTCTTCTCGCCGGCGCCGGATTATCTGCTGCGCGTGGCTGGCGAATCCATGCGCGACGTCGGCATTCTCGATGGCGATCTGCTGGCCGTGCGCCGCAGCAATGAGGCGCGCAACGGTCAGATCGTGGTCGCGCGCATCGAGGACGAGGTTACCGTCAAGCGCTTCCGCCGCGATGGTCAGCATGTACAGCTCATTGCCGAGAATCCCGATTTCGCGCCCATCGTTATCGATCTTGCGCAACAGCCGCTGGCGATCGAGGGCCTGGCTGTGGGCGTGCTGCGGCAGCTGGACGCCGCATGAGCGCGGCACCGGAATCCCTGCGCGCGCTGCAGGCGCGCGGTCAGCTCTGGCGCGGTGGCGACAAGGCGCGCGTGCGCGCCCAGGCCACCGGACACGCGGGGCTGGACGCTCTGCTGCCCGGCGGCGGCTGGCCGGTGGGCGCGCTCAGCGAAATCCTGTTGTCCGGGCCTGGATGCGGCGAGCTGAAGCTGGTCACCCCCTGGCTGGCGCGCCTGACGCAGGCCGGTGGGCGCGCTGCACTGGTCTGTCCGCCGCTGCTGCCCTACGCCCCGGCGCTGGCGCAGGCGGGAATCGCGCTGTCGCGCCTGCTGGTCATCAGCCCCGAGGATTATGGCGCTGCGCAGTGGGCCGCCGAGCAGATGCTGCGCTCGGGTGGCTTCAGCGCCGTGCTCGCCTGGCCGGGACGGATGGCGCCGCAGGATCTGCGCCGTCTGCAACTGGCTGCTGAGGCGGGCGATGCCTGCGGCCTGCTTTATCGCGACCGGCGTGCGCTTGCCGAGGCCTCGCCGGCGGCGCTGCGGCTGGAGCTGCAGGGAAGCGCGGCGGATTTCTCGGTCACCATCCACAAATGCCGCGGTGGCGCCATCGGCGCGCAGTGGCGCTGCGCGGCCTGAATCCGTGCTCTGGCTCAGTCTTAGCCCCCGACGGCTCGCTCTCGACGCGCTGGCGCTTGAGAATCCGGAAGGCTTGGCAGTCTGCGCGCGCAAGGGCAGCCGGCGCTGGGTCGTGGCGAGCCGCGAGGCGGTGTTTCCCGGTGCCGAAGCTGCTTCCGTGCTCGCCGCCCGGCCCGAATTGCGGTTGATCGAGCCCGAGCCGCGTGCCGAGACGCAGGCCATGGAGGACCTGGCCGCTCTGGCGCATGGTCTGGGCGATCCGGTGTATCTGCATCAGGAGACGCCCACCCCCGAGCTGCCGGCGGGCCGTGCCTGGGTGTGCGTGGAGATTGGTAATAGCCTGCGTTTCTTCGGCGGCGTCGAGGCGCTTCTGGATGAAGCGCGCGGGCGGCTGGAAGGCCAAGCGCTGGACTGTGCGCTGGGTGTGGCGACGACGCCGGAGGCTGCCGCGCTGGTCGCGCGCTGCGAAGATGGCCGGGTATTGCGGCGTCGGGAGGAGTTGTCCGACTGGTTGCGTGACGTGCCGCTGCACGCTCTGCCATTGCCGCCGAAGGTGCGCGACGGCCTGCGCGCCTCGGGCATCAGCAATGCCGGGGCACTGCTGGCGCTGCCGCTGGATCAGCTGGCACGCCGCTTCGGGGCGCAGACCACGACCTGGATCGAGCGGCTTACTGGTCGCGCGCCGGATCCGAAGCGCGCGCACCGTCTGAGCCCGCGCTTTGTCCGCCATCTGCGTTTCGACGGCGATGTGCACCGCGTAGAGGGCCTCGGCTTCGCGCTGCAGCGGCTGTTCCGTGCGCTGGCGCTGGATCTGCGTGCGCGTGATACCGGCGCACGCTCGGTGTCCGTCCGGCTGCATCACGACGACCACCCCGACACCGAGCTGAGCATCGCACTCAGCGCGCCGGCCTGCGACGCTGGCTACTGGCTGTTGATGGCGCGCGAGCGCATGGCCGCGCTTCGGTTGGTGGCAGCGGTCAATGGTGTCACGCTGCATTGCGACGACTTCGCGGTGCCGGAAGCCCCGCAGCTCGATCTTTTCGACAGCAGCCGTGCCAGTGCCGACGCCTGGCGCGAAACGGTAGAACGGCTCATCGCCCGTCTCGGCGTCGAGGCCGTATGGCGCCTGGGCGTGGCCGCCGACCATCGCCCCGAGCGCGCCTGGAAGCGGCTGCCGGCGGGTGCCAACGATGAAGCCGGCGCACCAATGTCCGATGGCGAGCGGCCCATGTGGCTCTTCGACCCGCCGCGGCCGCTGCAGCAGCTGCCGGCCATCGAGGGTGCGCCAGAGCGCATCGAAAGCGGCTGGTGGGACGGCGCCGACGCGGCACGCGACTACTACGCCGCCCGTGGCCCGGACGGCAGCTGCCTGTGGATCTTCCGGGACCGTGCCGACCGCGGCTGGTATCTGCAGGGGTTATGGGCGTGATGCACGCCGTGGATCGTGCAGATGGCGTGGATTTTGCCTCCGGATGGCGTTGAAGCAGTCAGCGCGAACCCTAAGCAGAAAATTCGTGCCGGGCCGTGAAATCTGTGGCTCCGTTTTTGGCCGGGTGCGCTGAGATGGCTCCCACCTACGTCGAGCTGCACTGCCTGAGCGCCTTCTCCTTTCAGCGCGGTGCCTCGACGCCGCCTGAGCTGGTCGAGCGGGCGCAGGCACTGGGCTACACGGCGCTGGCGCTGACCGACGAATGCTCGCTGGCCGGCGTCGTGCGCGCCTGGGAGGCTGCGAAGCAGTGCGATCTGCGCTTGATCGTGGGTTCCGAGATCGTTCTCGAAGACGGCCTGTGCGTGGTGCTGCTGGTGCCGGATCAGGCTGCTTACAGCGATCTCTGCCGGCTGATTACGCGCGGGCGCCGCGCCAGCACCAAGGGCAGTTATCGGCTGAGCCGTGCGGATCTGGCTGAGCACGCCGGCCATCTGCTGACGCTGTGGCTGCCGCGCGGGGTCGAGGCCGACGAGGAAGATGCGCGTTGGCTGCAGGCGCATTTCGGGCAGCGGCTGTGGATCGCCGTGCATCAGTGGCGCGACGCCGGGGACGCGCCCCGGCGTGCCACAGCCGAGCGCTTGGCACGCGCGCACGGCCTGCGCATCACGGCCGCCGGTGGCGCGCTCATGCACCGCCGCAGTCGCCGCGCCATTGCCGACGTCATGAAGGCGCTGCGCCTGCGCAGGCCGCTGGCCGAGTGCGGCGCTGCGCTGGCCGTCAACGGCGAGGCACATCTGCGGCCACGCGAGGCGCTGGCGCAGCTCTACACCTTCGAGGAAATGGCCGAGAGCACGGCCATCGCCGCGCGCTGCGACTTCCGGCTCGGTGATCTGCGCTACAGCTACCCGGAAGAGCTGGTGCCGGAAGGCCTTACTGCCGCCGCGCATCTGCGCGCGCTCACCGAGGCCGGGCTGCGCCGGCGCTGGCCGGAAGGCGCGCCCGATGATGTCCGCGCCACGGCCGAGCGCGAGCTGGCGATCGTCATCGAGCTCGGCTACGAGCATTTCTTTCTCACCGTCGAGGATCTGGTGCGCTTCGCCGAGCGGCGCGGGATCCTCTGCCAGGGGCGCGGCTCGGCGGCGAATTCGGTGATCTGCTACGCGCTGGGCATCACCGCGGTCGACCCGCGCCGCGCGAGCATGCTCTTCGAGCGTTTCGTGTCCAAGGAGCGCGACGAGCCGCCGGACATCGACGTCGACTTCGAGCACCAGCGACGCGAGGAGGTCATCCAGTACGTCTACGCCAAGTATGGCCGGGAACGGGCGGCGCTGGCGGCCACCGTCATCCACTACCAGCCGAAGAGCGCGCTGCGCGATGCCGGTTTCGCCCTGGGCATCGCCCCGGAGCTGATCGAGCGCGCCAGCCGCGCCATGCGCTGGCACGACCGCAGCCAGTCCCTGGCCGACCGGCTGCGCGCGCTGGGCGTGGACCCCGACGACGCTGCGCTGCAGCGCTGGCTGGGTGTCGCCGAGCAGCTGATCGGCCTGCCGCGACATCTGTCGCAGCACGTCGGCGGCTTCGTCATCGCCGATCAGCCGCTGCATCAGCTGGTCCCGGTGGAGAACGCGGCCATGGTCGACCGCACGATCATCGAATGGGACAAGGACGACCTGGAGGCGCTGGGCCTGCTCAAGGTGGATGTGCTGGCGCTGGGCATGCTCAGCGCCATCCGCCGCGCGCTGGACCTGGTTGGCGCGCGCCACGGTCGGGCCTTCGCGCTGGCCGATATCCCGCCCGAGGATCCGGCGACCTACGCCATGATCCAGTGCGCCGAGACGGTCGGCGTCTTCCAGATCGAGTCGCGCGCGCAGATGAGCATGCTGCCGCGATTGCGGCCGGCGAACTACTACGACCTGGTCATCCAGATCTCCATCGTGCGGCCCGGACCGATCCAGGGCGGTATGGTGCATCCCTATCTCAAGCGCCGGAAGGGCGAAGAGAAGGTCGCGTATCCCAGCAAGGAGCTGGAAGAGGTGCTCGGACGCACGCTGGGTGTCCCGCTCTTCCAGGAGCAGGTCATGCAGATCGCTATCGTCGCGGCCGGCTTCACGGCGGGCGAAGCTGATCAGGTGCGCCGCTCGATGGCGGCCTGGAAGCGGCGTGGCGGGCTGCAGCATTTCCGCGAGCGCCTCATGGCCGGCATGCGCGCCAAGGGCTACGAGGAGAGCTTCGCCGAGGCCATCTATCAGCAGATTCTCGGTTTCGGGGACTACGGCTTCCCCGAGTCACACGCGGCCAGCTTCGCGCTGCTGGCTTACGCCTCGGCCTGGCTGAAATGCCACGAGCCGGCGGCCTTCTTCTGTGCGCTGCTCAACAGCCAGCCGATGGGCTTCTACGGCCCGGCCCAGCTCGTGACCGAGGCGCGTCGCAGCGGCGTCGAGGTGCGGCCGGCGGATGTCACGCTCAGCCTGCCTGCCTCCTCGCTGGAGGCAGGCGCGGCCGGGCCGGCGTTGCGGCTGGGGCTGGGCATGGTCAAGGGGCTGTCGGAAGGCGCCATGCAGCGCATTGCCGCCGCCCGCGACGCGCAGCCCTTCAGCGATGTCGCCGACCTCGTGCAGCGCGCTGCCCTGGAGGCGCGCGACCGTGAGGCGCTGGCGCGCGCCGACGCGCTGGCGGCGCTGGCCGGGGACCGGCATCGCGCGCATTGGCAGGCGGCCGGCGCGCAGCGGTTGCCCGGTCTTCTCGCCGGCTTTGCTGCCGCCGAGCCGTCGCTGCGGTTGTCCGAGCCGCAGGAAGGTGAAGAGATCCTCGCAGATTACAATAGCCTCGGCCTGACGTTGCGCCGGCATCCGGTAGCCTTGCTGCGGCCGCGTCTGAGCCGTCTCGGCGTTTGTCCTCCGGAGCGTTTCGCCCAGCTCGACGACGGCGCGGCGCTGCGCGTGGCCGGGCTGATCGTGAACCGCCAGCGGCCCGGCACGGCCAAGGGCACTGTCTTCATGACGCTGGAGGACGAAGCCCACAGCTACAACCTCATCGTCTGGGGCGACACCTTCCGCCGCTTCCAGGCCGAGGCCATGGGCAACTTCGTCATCGTGCGCGGCATGTTGCAGCGCGCTGAGGGCGTCACCCACGTGGTCGCCCACCACTTCGAGGACCGCAGCGACTGGCTGGGCGCGCTCGCTGTGGCCTCGCGCGATTTCCATTGACCGAAAGGCACGACATACGGCCTTCGATCGGCGAGAATCCTCCGACGCAAGTCCCGAGAAATAGATCATGAAGCTATCGGTCGTGATAACGACCTACAACTCGCCCCTGTGGCTCGAGAAGGTGCTCTGGGGCTACAGCGCTCAGCAGCACCGCGATTTCGAGATCGTCATTGGCGATGACGGCTCCACGGAGGAGACCGCCCAGCTGATCCAGCGCATGGCCGCTGAAACCGGGTTGTCCATCAAGCACGTCTGGCAGCGCGACGACGGCTTCCGCAAGTGCCGAATTCTCAACAAGGCCGTGCTCGCCGCAGACAGCGGCTATCTCGTCTTCACCGACGGCGACTGTATTCCGCGCGCCGATTTTCTGGCCGAGCACGTGCGCAATGCCGAGCCCGGTTATTTCCTCTCGGGCAGCTACTGCAAGCTGCCCATGAGCACGAGTGAAGCCATTACCAAGGACGACATCCTCAATGGCCGCTGCTTCGACATCGATTGGCTGCGCACCCACGGCCTGCCGCGCAACCGCAAGAACCTGAAGCTCGCCGCGCCGCCCAAGCGCGCCGGTCTGCTCAACCGGCTGACCACGGCGCGCTGCAACTTCAAGGGCTCCAACGGCTCGGCCTGGAAGGCTGACGTGCTGAAGGTCAACGGTTTCGACGAAGGCATGGCCTGGGGTGGGCTGGATCGCGAGTTCGGTGTGCGCTTGCGCAATGCCTCCATCAAGCCGCGCCATGTGCGCTATAACGCCATTTGCGTGCACCTTGACCACAGCCGTGGCTACCGAGACGAAGCCACGGTGCGTGCCAACAAGCAGTGGCGTATCGAAGTAGCGAGCAGCGGGCGGATCAAGACCGATCGGGGCATTCAACAGTTGCTCGACGGTGGCTACCGGGTTGCGACGTGATGCCCGCCACTTAGAAAACGAACAGGACCCCCTCACATGAGCAACGATTCCTCTGCCAAGCGCCTCCGCCGTTTTCGTACCGGTGGTGCAGCGCTGTTTCTCGGCAGCGTGCCGGTCATCTGGCTGGTGGGGCCGGCGGCCGCTTACACCCTCGGCGTGATCGGCGTGGCCGCCTATCTCTACGCGCGCGATCGCGTCACGCGAGAGCAGTACCGCACCTTGCGCTCCCAGAATGAGGCAGCACTCGATGCGCGCCGGATCATCGACCACGGCGCCTTTCCTTTGCCGCGCGCGGGCGGCTGGGCGGCATCTTCCGATCTGCTAGCGCTGCTCGGCGAGCTGACGCTGGCTAGGCGCCCTGCGCACATCGTCGAACTCGGCAGCGGCTTGTCTACAGTCTTCCTAGCCGAGCTGCTGCGCCGGCACGGGCACGGCCGCATCACCAGCATCGACCATGATGCACAGTACGCCGAGCAGACGCGCGAACGCTTGCGAGCCCGCGGGCTGGACGACCTCGTGACCGTGGTCTGCGCGCCCATACGCGAGCAGGAGATCGAGGGCGCTCGCTACCCGTGGTATGACTGCGAGCAACTCGAGGACGTGGACTGTATCGATCTACTGCTGGTTGACGGTCCGATCGGATCGTCGGCGCGTAGTTGCCGCTATCCGGCATTGCCGGTATTCAAAGGCCGATTGTCGGCTGATGCCGTTATCGTGGTCGACGACGCCGATCGCGACGATGAGCGCGCTATGGTTGCTGCCTGGTCCGCTGACTACGGAATGGATCTGGAATGGCATGCGCTCGATGGCGGTGCCGCGGTCCTCACTCTCCGCCGCTGAGTTGGTTTGCGCCACAGACTATGGCGCAAGCCAGAGTTCAAAGTTGTTCGGCTTGTCGCGCCAGCCCTGGCTGTTTAGCAGATGGCACCTATGGGCGAGCAACGAGCAAGCCTCAACGGTGTCGCCGGTGCCGGCACCAACCCACTTCCATGCCTTCGGTCACTCAGCTTCCGTTCGACCACATCGCGCGTGCGCTCGATTCTCTGTCGTGCAGAATCATGAATTAGCAAAGCTAGAAGGTCATGGGCAAGTACTTCGTCGTGGTTGCGTACGCCCTTGTAGAAGCTTCCCGCAGCAGATACTACAAGCGAAGCGCTAACCACACGTTTCGCTACAGACGGATGGAACACGGAGCACGCCGGCAAATGGATCTATTCAAGGAACGCCTTCAGAAGCATGATGCCAAGAACAATCGCACCATTGAAGCAATGCTGCGCGCGCAGCTATTGCAGCAGCAAGCGCTGGTGAGCAACGTACCCGGCATAGGCAATGACCAGGCACACACCATTGTTGTTTCCCTGACGTCTTTCGATCGGCGCATCGGTAATGTATATCTCACCATAGAAAGCTTGTTCCAGCAGTGGGTTCAGCCGGATGTGATTGCACTCTGGCTGTCCCGGGAGCAGTTTCCGAACGGGGAGCTGCCAGAGAGCTTGATTCGGCAGCAGCGGCGCGGATTGCAAGTCTTCTTCGTTGAGGATGTCGGGCCCTATACGAAATACTTCTACGCTTTCGAAAAGTTTCGCGATAGCCTCATCGTTACTGTAGATGACGACACCCTTTATCCTCCGGACATGATCGATCAACTTTACAGGGCTTATAAACGTAATCCTGATCGCATTTACTGTCACCGCGCGCACAGGATGACGCTCGATAAGAAAGGTGCGCTACTCCCATATAACGACTGGCAGCTTGATTGGAAATGGCAAGATCACAGCGGTGAGCCATCGCCGCTGGTGTTTCCGACAGGCGTTGGTGGTGTACTTTATTTTCCTGGCTCCCTGCATCCCGATGCCTTCGCGAAGGAGAAATTTCAGTCTCTATGCCCCAAGGCAGATGATGTTTGGCTAAAAGCCATGAGCCTGTTACAGGGGACACCATGCGCACGCCTGGCCGATGGGCGCGAGTGGGGGCAGCGGTTTTTCACGATCGGAGGCTCGCAGTCCGTGACGTTGGAAGCGGAGAATTGGCGCAAATGCGGCGGCAACGATTCCAAGATTCGCCGCGTGTTCGCGGAATACGAGCTTTACGAGCGGCTGAAATGAGCTGAAATGGCTCGCCGTCTGGAAAAAATTGGCCCTTTTTCCATCAATGTTCCGCGGAAGCGATTTCCGGCGCTTAGGCGGCTTGGCTTATCGACCCCTGAGTTTTAGTTCAAGCCGATTAGCGAGCTTTAATAGGCTTGACCCTTGCAGTGGATAAATCGTCCAGGGCTTTTCGACTGACCGTCCTGCGCTTAAGGTCAGATAATCCTCTGCGATGGGCAAGGCTCGTTCGGCGTCGCGGGAACGGAATGCGTTGTTGGCTTGCTCGGAAAGAATCTCAATGGGGTAGAGGCCGCACTTGCGTCGTCGCTCTGCGTGCTTCAACGCGATGGTTTTGATCTTGCCGCGATAGGCGGGGACATTAGGTAGCCACGCAACGAAAGGATCTCGCATGAATCCCATCTTCCCAAAGAGTTTGGCGGCTTGTTCGTCGTTGTCCCGTTCCCGCGATGCAAAACGCCATTGCGCATCGTGAAGCCGCTGCGTGTGGCAGATCGAAACAGCGGAGAAGTGGACGCCGACACTTTGCTTGCCCCTTGCGCGATAGTAGCAAGAACGATCGGCGTTGAATGTCGTTATGGATTCGTTCCTCTGCCGGTTGATGGCTAAAAGGAAAGCGCTCTGCAGGAACGCTGCCTTCGAGTCATTAGCGAAGAAACTGTGAATATTTCCGAGATCGGTGTCGTCGAGTGGCCGCACCAGCTGCGTGTCGTCCTGGACTAGGCAAAGCAAGTTGTCTGCTGCTGCGCTGTCCAGCGCCGCCTGCATATTGCCGTATAAGCCGCCGCATTTGTGAGTGGCTTTGCTGTCTGCCGCTGCCTGGCGAACTTCGTGCCGGCGGGCAATTTCGTCGAGAATCACGCGCGTTTCCGGGTCATCGCTGTCGTCGTCGAAGACCGTGATGGCGGGTTCATTCACGCAGCGCTCGATAGACGCGATGCAGTTTCGAAGGAAATGACCACGGTTGTAGGAGAAGACGCAAAAATGCATGGCGTTGACCCTTGTCTTCCGGATGGCTTTATCGAATTGTGCCGCGCTCTGGGCTGTCAACGGCTCTGCAACTGACGAATCCTCTTACGCAGCTTGCTGAAGCTGCCCTGCCGGTACCTGCCTTTCTCCATATGTCGGATGCGATAGATACCGGGTACCTCGATCGCTGTGCCCTGGGTGCCGAGCAGCCAGCGGAAGGCGCGGTCCTCGCGGGCCTTGCAGAAATGGTCGGCGGGTGTCTGGTAGAGGCGCAGCGTCGGGCAGTAGCCGCAGGCGCGGGCGACGTCGCCGTGGGTGATCTGCATCGGGCCGGTGGCGCGCGTGATGCGGCGTACCGTGAAGTCGCTGTCGTCGATATCGACGATGGCGGGCGCCGCCCTTCCGCGCTGCAGCACCTCGTCGTCCTCGGTGAGCAATGGTGTTGCACGCTCTTCGCGCGGGTGAAGCAGGGCATCGCGGCGCCCCTGCAGGACCTCGGCCAGGGTGTCCAGGCAGCCGGCGCGGAACATCACGTCGCAGTCGGTGAACCAGATCCAGTCGGCCGTCGTCGCGCGTGCCGCCAGATTGCGGCCGATGCCGCGGCGGAAGAGACGTTCCTTGGCCAGCGGCTGCCAGTTCCAGCTGACGCCGGGCACGACCTGGCCACCGAAGAAGTCGAGCAGCTTCTGCGTGGCCGTGTCCTCGGGCGCGTAGTAAACGGTCACCGTCACGCGCAGCCTGGCGGGCGGGAAGCGCACCAGCGAGCTGAGCTGATAGGCCAGAAAGCGGCTGTAGTTCCAGCAGTGGCTGACGATCTCCAGCGACAGTTCGCCGCTGCGCGCCGTGCGTTCGGACGCCGGCGGTGGCGGCGGTGCGAACAGGCGCGCCGGCAGCCAGCCCCCGGCGGCCAGGCGCAACAGGGTGTCGCCGGCATGCCGTGCGAGCCATCCGCCCTCAATATCACTGCGCGCTTTCTGGGTTTCTGTCATCGCTGTTGCGGCTGATTGCCGTTTATCCGACTGCTGGAATCCGGCGCAAACTCTACCGTGAAAGCGGGCTGCGCCATCGCCCGAGGCTCAGGCATGCGGGGCTGTCAGGGAGGCTTCGAGGACCTCGGCGATGCGTTCCGCAGCGCGCTCGGTGCCGGCCGGGTCGGCAAGCCCGTCGTTGAGGCGCGACCACTCCGGATGCGCCCGGGCGCGCAGTACGGCGCGCCGGAGCGCCTCGCTCGGCCAGCCCAGGGTCGCGTCCGCTGCGATGGCGCTCTGGCTGGCGTGGCCGCGCCGCAGCAGCGCGGCGAGCAGCCATGCCTGCCGGGCGGCGAGCACGCCCAGCGTGGCGGCATCCACGGCGAGGCGCTGGCGCCCGCGCAGCCGGTCGATCCAGTCGCGGCCGAGGTCGTCGCCGATTCCCGCCAGCGCGCCGACTCCGGCGCCGATGAGGGTGGCCGCCCCCAGGCTCAGTCCGCCGGTTATCGCGTCCACGCCGAAGCCGGCCGCGCCGCCGGCGGCGGCCGCCGAGCCACCGCGGATACCGAGCGTGCGCGCCGTTTCCGGATCGAAGAGGTCGAGTTGCCAGCGGCCCTCGCTCAGCGGCAGCGCCGGCGGCTGATAGGCCCCCAGCTCGAAGGCGAAGCTTTCCAGCAGGTTGTCGATGCAGGCCTGCTCGGCCCGGCGCAGTTGCTCGTGCATCTCCGCGCGCTGCGCCTCGGGCGCTGCATCGCGCGGGCAGCTGCGGCGCATGCCGGCGGCGTCCACCAGCAGCCGACCGATGGCGCGGCAGGCATTGCGCCGCTGCTGCTGCCTCGCCTCCCGCCGTTGCGCGATCAGCTCGCGGATGCGCGGTCGGTGCCGTTCCAGGAGGGTCGCCAGCGTCTCGAAGACGCGCGTCTCCGCGGCCAGGTCGAAGACCACCGTGTCGAAGTCCACGACCAGATGCAGGCCGCTGCGCGCGAGTTGCTCGCGCCAGGCGGCGGGCTCGGCGTCGGCGGCCGCGACGAAATTGAGCACCGGCAGGATCGGCTTGCCGCAATCGGCGAGCAGGCGCAGCTCGGCGCGATGCTTGGCGAGCACCGGCTCACGCGCGTCGATGACGTAGAGCGCGGCGTCGACCTTGCGCATCTGGCGCAGGACCTTGGCCTCCTGCTCGAAGCGCCCGTGGTCGTGGTCGCCGGCCACGAAGGCGTCGATGCGCGCCACCGGATCGTCCGCCGCGCTGGCGGTCGGTGCGAGATGCGCGCTCAGGTCGATGGCGTCCTCCAGCCCGGGCGTGTCGTAGCAGCGCAGCACCGGCCGGTCGTCGGCGAGCAGATCGATGGCCTCGACCGCGCGCGTCGTCGCCGGCCGGTCCGATACCGCGCCGAAGCGGCTGTCGCGCGCCAGCGTGCGCAGCAGCGAGGTCTTGCCGGTGTTGGTGTGACCCACCACGGCGAGATGCAGGGGCTCGACGCGGCCCGGCATCATCATCCCTTCTCCGCCGCGGTGTATCCGATTCCGGTGGCCTCGCGCACGGCCATGCCGAGCCCGGCCGCGAGCGTCTGCCAGTCGCGCGCGCGCTGCGCGCTCGCCGGGCCGGCGAGCAGCAGCAATCCCGGGGCATCCGCCGCCTGCAGCAAGGACTCGATGGCGTGCCGGTTGCCGCGATCGGGCGTAGCCGCGGCGCGCACCACAACCGCCAGACCGCGAACCGTGTCGGCGCGCAGCCGCGCCTGCGCCTGTTCGCGGCTGTCGCCGTCATCGACGCCGCCCAGCCAGATCCATTCCGCCGGGAGATCGTCAGCGGTGCAATCCGTTTCCAGCGCCAGCGCGTGCAGCGGTCCTTCCGGAACCGCGGCGGCGGGCTCGGGCGCGACGGCAGTCGTGTCGGCCTGCGGCGCGGCATCGACGATACGCGCGGCGCCGTGGACCGGCATCAGGCGGGCGCGCAGCCGCGCGTAGCCGGGCTGGGCGAGGTCCTCGCTGCTGCGCCGGAGCGTGTGGCGCGCCAGCGCCAGACAAGCCGCGAGCGCCAGCGCGCGCGGCACCACGCCGTAGGCGATCACCGCAACCAGCAGCCACGCGGCCCAGGCTTCGTGCGCGGCCGTCGGCATGGGCGCGCGCAGCGGCAGCGAGTCGGCGCCGGGAACCCCCAGCAGCGCCGGCGCCAGCGACAGGGCCTGTGCCCACTGGCGCAGCGCCTCGCCGCTCAGCAGCGTTGTCTCCCAGCTCAGCGCGTAGCTCCGCACGCTCAGCAGCACCAGCAGCACGACGGTCGCGGCTAGGGCATAGCCCAGCCAGGCGGCGTGCGCCAGGCTGCCGGTCACCCAGCGACCGCTGGCGCCGAAGAGCAGCAGGCGCAGGCTGGCGGCCGTCGGCGCGGTTGCGTTGTCGCCGGCGATGCGCGCGCCGAGACCGCGCAACAGCAGTGCCAGGCCGCTTCGGCGCGCGAGCGGAAGCAGTAGCAGCCACAGCAGCAGGGTCAGCAGATTCGGGCCGACCACCAGCGCCAGCGCCAGCGGCAGGCTTACCGGCTCGGCGTTGCCGAGCGCGGCGCCCGCGGCCAGAGCGCCGGCCAGGCCGAGCAGCAGCGTCGCTGCCAGACCCACGAGTGCCAGAATGCCCAGGCCGCGCCGAATGCCCTCGCGCAACGCGGGGCTGTCGGGCAGGCGGCGGGCGCGCAGCGCGATGCGTGCCTGCAGGTCGCCGCCGCCGGCGCGCGCGGCCGCGTCGGCTTCCGGTGTCTCAGCCGGAGACCCGGCCGCTTCCTCGCGCGATCGGACCATCTCCATGAGCAGGCGGTGGAAGGGGCGGATGCGGCGGCGCCGGGCGAACATGTGGCGACTATACAAAAGGGGATCGCGCCGGCCGCGTGGTGTCGGGCGTAACGCGGCGGTCATCTTCTTCCGCGCGGCAGCGGTTAGGCTTAAGTAGGGGTCGACGCGCACCCCACAACACGCGATGATTTCCGCTTCCTACCCGCCCCGCCAAGGAGCGCGCATGCCTGCTCTCAAGATCAACGGTCAATCGCACGAGGTGGCGGTCGACGCGGATACGCCGCTGCTCTGGGTTCTGCGCGACGAGCTCGATCTCACCGGTACCAAGTACGGCTGCGGCATCGCCCAGTGCGGCGCCTGCACGGTGCACGTCGGCGGCGAGCCGATGCGTTCCTGTTCGGTGCCCTTCAGCGTCGCGGAGAGCCAGGAGGTCACCACCATCGAGGGCCTCGCCTCCGACGCCGCGACCGCGGTGCAGGAAGCCTGGATCGCGCTCGACGTTGTGCAGTGCGGTTACTGCCAGTCCGGTCAGATCATGGCTGCCGCGGCGCTGCTGGCAAGCAACCCCGAGCCCAGCGACGAGGACATCGATAGCGCCATGGCCGGCAATATCTGCCGCTGCGCCACCTATCAACGCATCCGTGCCGCGATCCACCGCGCGGCCGAGCAGCTTTCCGCCTGAGGCGCGCCATGCACTTCCCGCATCCCGAGCTTGTTCGCACGACCGAAGACGCGACGCCGGCGGGCCTCGACCGCCGCGGTTTTCTCCAGGGTGCCGGCGCCGCCGGCCTCGTGCTCGGCCTGCATCTCGCGGCCGGCGGCCGGGCGCGCGCAGCCGGCGAATCCGCCACCGCCGAACGCTTCGCGCCCAATGCCTTCGTGCGCATCGCTCCCGACGACAGCGTCACCCTGATCGTCAAGCATCACGAGATGGGGCAGGGCGTGACCACGGGCCTGAGCACCATCCTCGCCGAGGAGCTCGACGCCGATCTGACACGTGTCAATGCCGAGTACGCGCCCTCCGACGCCGAGCGCTACGGTAATCTCGTCATGGGCGGCATGCAGGGCACGGGTGGCTCCACGGCCATCGCCAACTCCTGGATGCAGATGCGCGAGGCCGGTGCCACCGCCCGCGCCATGCTGGTCGCGGCCGCCGCCGAGCGCTGGGGCGTGCCGGCGGACGGGATCACGGTCAGCAAGGGCGTGCTTAGCGCCGGCGAGCGCTCGGCCACCTTCGGCGAGCTGGCCGAGGCGGCGGCGAAGCAGGAAGTGCCGGAGGACGTGGCGCTCAAGGATCCGTCGCGCTTCGTCTATATCGGCAAGCAGGACGTTCACCGCCTCGACTCCAAGGGCAAGACCGACGGCACCGCGACCTACGGCATCGACGTCAGGCTGCCGGGGCTGCTGACCGCGGTCATCGCGCGGCCGCCGGCCTTCGGCGCCACGCTCAAGGGTTTCGATGCCGAGAAGGCCAGGCAGGTGAAAGGCGTCGAGGCCGTGCTGGAGATTCCCGAGGGCGTCGCCGTCGTCGCCACCGGCATGTGGCCGGCGATCAAGGGGCGCAAGGCGTTGGAGGTCGAGTGGGATCTCTCCGCGGCCGGCCCGGCGTCGAGCGAGGCGCTCTACGAGGAATACGAGAAGCTTGCTGACGGAGCCGGCACCGAGGTCGTCGCATCGCAGGACACAGA
This sequence comes from Algiphilus aromaticivorans DG1253, assembly GCF_000733765.1. Lineage (NCBI taxonomy): Bacteria > Pseudomonadati > Pseudomonadota > Gammaproteobacteria > Nevskiales > Algiphilaceae > Algiphilus > Algiphilus aromaticivorans. The sequence goes on from NZ_JPOG01000001.1 coordinate 3,585,257, forward strand.
GCCCGGCCTGGTCGGCGCCACCAAGGCCATCGAGGCGAGCTACCGTTTTCCCTATCTGGCCCATGCCTCGATGGAGCCGATGAACTGCGTGGCCTGGCTCCACGACGGCAGGCTCGAGACCTGGGGTGGTCACCAGTTCCCGTCGATCGACCACCCCCTGGCGGCCAAGGCAGCCGGGCTCGACGCTTCGAAAGTCGAGCTGCACTCGTTGATCTCCGGTGGCAGCTTCGGCCGGCGCGCGAACGGCTGGGCGGACTTCACGGTCGAGGCCGTGCACATTGTCCGCGCTCTCAAGGAGGAGCATGACCGCGAGGATCCGGTGCGCGTGCAGTGGACGCGCGAGGACGATACCCGCGCCGGCCTCTACCGGCCCCTCTACGTCCACCGCGCCCGCATTGGCCTCGACGCGGATGGCGGCGTTGTCGGCTGGCGGCACCGTATCGTCGGGCAGTCGATCATGGCCGCGACCGAGGCCATGAGCGGCATGATCCACAACGGTGTCGACGACACCTCGGTGGAGGGGGTCTCGCCGACGCCCTACGCCATTCCGGCGTTCTCGGTGGGGCTGCACTCGCCCGAGCAGCCGGTGCGGCCGCTGTGGTGGCGCTCGGTGGGCCACACGCACACGGCCTATGTCATGGAAACGCTGATGGACGAGCTCGCCGAGGCGGCCGGCAAGGACCCGGTCGCCTTCCGGCTCGGGATGCTGGAGGCCTCGCCGCGCATGGCGGGCGTGCTGCGACTGGCAGCCGACAAGGGCGGCTGGGGCGAGACGCCACCGGAAGGCCGCGCGCGCGGCATCGCCGTGCACAAGAGCTTCAGCAGCTACGTCGCGCAGGTCGCCGAAGTCAGCCTGGTCGATGGCATGCCCAAGGTGCACCGGGTCACGGTCGCCGTGGACTGCGGCGTCGCCGTCAATCCCGACCAGATCGCTGCGCAGATGGAGGGCGGCGTCGGCTTCGCGCTGGCCGCGGCGCTCCACGGCGAGATCACCATCAAGGACGGCAAGGCGCAGGAAGGCAACTTCGATCGCTACCAGGTTCTGCGCATGCCCGAGATGCCGCAGGTGGACGTGCACATCCTGCCTTCGCAGGAGGCGCCCACCGGTGTCGGCGAGCCCGGCGTGCCGCCGCTGGCGCCGGCGGTGGCCAATGCCATCTATCGATTGACCGGCACACGCGTGCGCCAGCTGCCCTTCGCGCGCCACGAGCTGCAAGCGGCCTGATGCCGGATTCGCTGCAGTTCGCCGAGGCGCAGCTCCCGGCGACCTGGCCGGACTGGCCCGACTACGGCCTGGTCGACGACCTGCTGCCGACGCTGGAGCGCTGGCTTGCGCAGGGCCGGCGCTTCGCCCTCGCCACGCTGGTGCATGTCGAGGGCGGCTCACCGCGCCCGTTGGGCTCGGAGATGGCGGTGGATGAGGCCGGCGAGTGCGCCGGCTACGTCTCCGGCGGCTGCGTCGAGCCCGAGGTCGCGCGCCAGGCGCTGGGCACGCTCGCCGATGGCCAGCCCCGCTATCTCGATTTCGGCGCCGGCAGCCCGATGCTGGACATCCAGCTTGCCTGCGGCGGCCGCATCGGCATTGCCGTGCGCGCCCTCGACGACGCGCCGGCGCATGTAGCCCGCCTGCGCGCGGCGCGCGACGCCCGCGAGGCGCACACCACGCGTATCGAATGGGATGCCGGCGGCTATCGCGGCGCGCTGGACAAGCAGTATCTGCCGCCGACGCGCCTGATCGTCGCGGGCGGCGACCCGGTCAGCCTGGCGCTGGCGCGGCTGGCCGACGCCCTCGGCTTCGAGGTGGTGCTGTTGCGTCCGCGCGGCCCCGAGCACCCGCCGGCCGGCATCGCGCTGCACGACTACGACCGCCGGCCGATCGAGGAGGCGCTGGCAGGGCTGGCGCTGGACGCCTGGTGCGCGGTGTACACGCTCAGCCACGACGCGGATATCGATCACGCCGTGCTCGAGCGCGCGCTGCGCTCGCCCGCCTTCTGCGTCGGCGCCCTCGGCAGCCGGCGCAAGGCCGGCATGCGGCAGGAGCGCCTGCGCGCTGCCGGCATCGAGGAGGCGCGGTTGGCGCGGCTGCACACGCCGGCCGGGCTGCCCATCGGCGGTTCGACCCCGCAGCAGATCGCGCTGTCCATCATCGCGCAGGTCGTCGCCGAGCGTGAGCGGGCGTGAACGCTGCGCGGTGGTGGTGCTTGCCGCCGGCCGCTCACGCCGTTTTCGCGGCGGCAACAAGCTGCTCGCCGGCTTCGGAGGGCGGCCGCTGATCCTGTCGGCGGTGGACGCCGCGCTGCGCTCGCGCGGTGCGCCGGTCATCGTTGTCACCGGGCACGCGTGCGCGTCGCTGCATCGCGTGCTGCGGAGCCGTCAGCGCGGCCGCCTGCGTCTGGTGCACAACCGTCGGCACCGCAGCGGTATGGCGAGCTCGCTGCGTCGCGGTCTCGCGGCCGTGCCCGAAAGCTGTTCCGGCGCCGTGATCCTGCCGGGCGACATGCCGGCAGTGCGCGCACGCGATATCGACAGCCTCATCGCTGCCTTGCAGCCGGGCGACGAGGCCGTCGTGCCCGTCGCCGGCGGACGCCGCGCCAATCCGGTGTTGATCGCCCGCGCGCTCTTCCCTGCCATGCAGCGCCTGGCCGGCGACCGCGGCGGGCGCGGCCTGCTGGCCGATCGCCCCGCGGTGCGCGAGACCCCCGGCCGGAGCGCGACGCTGGTCGACGTCGACACGCGCGCGCAGTATCGGCGGCTGGCGGCCCGAGGCGGCTGTCATGATGGCGCCCATTCTTCCTGAGCGGTGAGGCGGCGCGGCATGCAGCACTGGATCTATCTGTCCCTGGCCATCGTCAGCGAGGTCATCGCCACCTCGGCGTTGCGCGGCACGGAGGGCTTCACGCGTCTGTGGCCGTCGCTGGTGGTGATTGTCGGCTACGGCGCCTCCTTCTACTTCCTGTCGCTGACCTTGCGCGTGATCCCGGTGGGCGTGGCCTATGCCATCTGGTGCGGCGCCGGCATGGCGCTGATCGCGCTCATTGGCTGGCTGGTGCTGCAGCAGCCGCTGGACGGGCCCGCCATCACCGGCATTCTCTTCATCGCGGTCGGCGTGACCGTCATCATTCGCTACTCGGGAACGCTGCCCACCTGAGTACCCGCCGGCAGCCGTGGCAGTGTCTATGCGGCACCCGGCACATTCGCGCGCTTGCGCCACTGCACGAGCACGATGCCGACGGCGGTCACCGCGAGCGCGATCACATCGGTGATGCGCAGGATATCGCCGAAGGCCAGCCAAGCCATCAGCATCGTTACAGGCGGGCCGAAATAGAACAGGCTGGCCACACGTGTTGCGTCCGTGCGTGCGATCAGCATCCACATCAGCGCGTAGGCACCAAGCGATACGGGCACCGTCACCCACGCCAGCGCGGCGATGTAGACGGGCGTCCACTCGGTGGAAAAGCCTTCCAGCAGCAGCGCCAGGGGCAGAAGCACCAGGGCCGATGCGACACTCTGGTACAGCAGCAGCGTATCCATAGGCAATGCCGCACCAGCTGTTGTGCTCAGGCGCTGGGCAAGGCTGGCGACCGTGATGGCGGCTACCGACCCTAGCGGCAGTAGATAGCCCCAGAGCGGCGCGGCATCGTCCGCCTGCAGCCGGGCCATGACCGCGATCGACACGCCGGCGAATCCGATGAGCAGACCGCACCACTGGCGGAGGCTGGTGCCTTCTCCCGTGACCGGGCCCGACAGCGCGCCGGTCAGCAGCGGCTGCGTGGCCACGATCAGCGCGACGATGCCGGCGGGTACCTCGGCGGCGATGGCGCCCAGCGCGAAGCCCAGCCAGCCCGCGTGCGCGAGTGCGCCGGTCCACCCTGCCTGCCACGCTGCTGCCGCACCCGGCCATAGCGGTCGCGAGCGCCAGACCATCCAGCCCAGGAGCAAGGCACCGAGCGCCAGATAGCGCCAGGAAAGCAGGGTAAGCGGGCCGGAGAAATCCAGGCCGTATTCGGCACCGATGAAACCCGAATTCCACAACAGGACGAAGGCTATTGACAGCGCAAGGGTAGGGGCTGCGCTCTGGGGCATCAGGGGCTCCTGTGACCGGCTGGCCGGTATCGCCGGTTTGGTCGGAAGACGGGAGCGTTACACATTCTCGCGCGCTCCCGGTGGCTCCAAGAGGATGCTAGAAGCAAGCCTATCCCTGTCCGGCTTCGCCAGTATTGGATGTCTAGGCACTAGGAATCCCACTGTTGGCACCGATCGGTGTTATCCGTCTCGAGGCCTCTGTCCGGCCGGCAGGCAGCCGGCGTCATAGCCAAATGCCTCGAAATCGGTGCGGTAAATTTGGGCTATGCGCTTCACCAACGACGGTGTGTAGTAGCGCAAGAGCTTGGCATCGGCGCCCGTGGCATTGGCAAAGAAGCCCGACGTCAGTGCTACATCCGAACTTAGGCCCTGAAGGCTGCGGAGCACCTCCGCCCAATCCTCGGCATATCGCTCCACCTTCCCGACGAAGTCGAAGCGCTCAACGGGGATCAGCAGCAGAGCGGTCTGCGGTGCCCAGTGCGCATTGCGATAGAGCCCTCCCTGTTCCAGATAGTTAACGAAGCCCTCGAAACTGCTCTCGTGATTGCGGGCTTTTGCTCTGCGCTCGACCTTGTCGAGATAGGCCGACAGTGTTCGCGAAAAGGGATTGCGGACTATCGCAAACTTGAAGAGCTGGTCGAAGCGGTAGATCTCTTCGCGCGACAGGCTGGCCGGTGACTGGAACAGCGTCTTCGCCGCCTTCGATGGCACCGGATGCCCGCATTTGAGCTGCGCCAGCGCCGTCATCACCGACGAGTTGGCCGCCTTGGGAACGCGGTTGTAGAAGAAGCCCATTTCGAGTTCGACGCAACCGCGATCGTTGGCGCTGCGGATTGACACCGGGCTGGTGAAGGGGTAGCGCTTATAGAATGGATTTAGTCGCTGCGTCGCGCGATTGATGACGATGCGCTTGAAACGGCTCGGCATAGGCACCCTCTTGCTAGTGTCGCGGGCATAACCATGTGGTCGGCCCGTGATTCCCTGACGCGGCTGCGCTAGCGCGCGGCGCTTCCTGGAGTATGACGCAGCCTGCGCTCGCTGAGCGAGCCACCCCTTCTTGAGACGGGGGTATCCACGGCTCGCCAAGGAAGCGGAACGGCAGCCAGTAGAATACGGGCATGTCCGAATTCGACCCGCGCCTGCTTACCCGCGATCTCAACGAGGCCCAGCGCGAGGCCGTGACGGCACCGCCTGCACATCGGCTCGTGCTGGCCGGGGCCGGATCGGGCAAGACGCGCGTGCTCACCCACCGCATCGCCTGGCTGGTAGCGGCCGAGGGCGTGTCGCCGCACTCGGTGCTGGCGGTGACCTTCACCAACAAGGCCGCCGCCGAGATGCGCGGGCGCATCGAGGAACTGCTCGACATCCCGGTGCGCACGCTCTGGGTGGGCACCTTCCACGGCATCGCCCACCGCATGCTGCGCCTGCACTGGAAGGACGCCGGGCTAGCGCAGAATTTCCAGATCCTCGACGCCGACGACCAGCAGCGCCAGGTCAAGCGCGTGCTGCGCAGCCTCGACATGCCCGAGGATCGCTGGCCGCCGAAGACGGTCACCGGCTGGATCAACAAGCAGAAGGAAGACGCGCTGCGTCCCGAGGACCTCGGCGACAGCGGCGACATGGCCGATCGCATGCTGGTGCGCGCCTACAGCGCCTACCAGCGCGTCTGCGAGGACAATGGCCTGGTCGACTTCGCCGAGCTGCTGCTGCGCGCCTTCGAGCTGCTGCGCGACAACGCCGAATTGCGCGCCCATTACCACCAGCGCTTCCGCCATATCCTGGTCGACGAGTTCCAGGACACCAACACCCTGCAGTACCGCTGGCTGAAGCTGGTGGCCGGCGAGCGCGGCATCGTCTTCTGCGTCGGCGACGATGATCAGTCGGTCTACTCCTGGCGCGGCGCCAAGGTCGAGAACATGACCAAGCTGCAGCGCGACTTCTCCGATCTGGAGGTGCTGCGCCTGGAGCAGAACTACCGCTCCACCGGCGTCATCCTCAACGCCGCCAACGCGCTGATTGCCCACAACGCCGAGCGCATGGGCAAGAACCTCTGGACCGATGCCGGCGAGGGCGAGCCCATCCAGATCTACACCGCCTTCAACGACCTCGACGAGGGCGACTTCGTCGTCGGCCGCATCGCCTCGGAATCTGCCAAGGGCCGGGCCTACACCGAGATGGCGATCCTCTACCGCACCTCCGCGCAGTCGCGCGTGCTGGAGGAACGCCTCGTCCAACAGCGCATTCCCTACCGCATCTACGGCGGTCTGCGCTTTTTCGAGCGCATGGAAATCCGCGACACCCTGGCCTGGATGCGGCTGCTGTCCAATCGCGACGACGATCCCGCCTTCGAGCGCGCCATCGCCACGCCGCCGCGCGGCGTCGGCGCGACCTCCATGGAGAAGCTGCGCGCCGCCGCGCGCGACTCTGGCACCAGCCTGTGGAAGGCTTCCGAGCAGGCCGAGAGCGCGCTCGGTCGCACCGCTTCCAAGCTGCGCGCCTTCACGCAGCTGATCGAACAGCTCGCCGGCGAGGCGGCCACCACGCCGCTGTCGAAGATGATCGAGCGCGTCATCGATATGGCCGGCTTGCGCGAGCATTACCGCAAGGAAAAGGGTGAGGCCGGCGCTGCGAGGCTGGAGAACCTCGACGAATTGATCTCGGCGGCCAAGGGCTTCGAGGGCGAAGACGTCATGCTCGAGGACATGGATCCGCTGACGGCCTTCCTGACCCACGCGGCGCTGGAGTCCGGCGAGCAGCAGGCTGGCGAGGGCACGGACTGTGTGCACCTGATGACGCTGCACGCGGCCAAGGGGCTGGAGTTCCCGGTGGTTTATCTGGTCGGTGTCGAGGAAGGGCTCTTCCCGCACCAGCGCGCCGTCAACGAAGGCGGTCTCGAGGAAGAGCGCCGGCTGTGCTACGTCGGGGTCACCCGTGCGCGCGAGCAGCTGACGATTACGCATGCTGAGGCGCGTCGCATCCACGGTGTGCCGCAACTCTGCGCGCCCAGTCGTTTCCTGCGCGAGCTGCCGGCCGAGTGCACGCAGGAGCTGCGCCCGCGTGCCGGCATTCGTCAGCCGCGCCTGGCCGGACGTTTCGCCGACAGCCAGCCCGCGTCCTGGGAGCCGTCGCGGCCGGTCGTTTCCGACGCACCGCCGTCCTCCAGCGGGCTCTATCTGGGCGCGCGCGTGCGCCATGCCCGCTTCGGCGAGGGCACCGTCACCGCCTTCGATGGCGAAGGCGATCGCGCCCGCGTCGAAGTGGCTTTTGCCGACGGCGGCAGCAAATGGCTGATCGCCTCGATGGCGAAGCTGGAGCCGGTGTGAGCCGACGCGCCGCCGCGTGAGCGCGCTCTGGCTGCTACTGGTGGTCGCGCTGGTCGTCGCCGAGATCGGGTGGCTGGTCTGGCGCGGCCGCCGGCGCGGGCCGAGCGAAGTGCAGCGCCGACAATGGCTGGATGCCGATCTACCCTGGCGCGCCTGGCTGAGCGCGGAGCAAGGGCCGCGCCACCTGGCGCACACGGCACGGCTGGCGCGGCGCGTGCACTTCCACGGTTGCGCGGGACAGACGCTGGATTCGCGCATGATCAACACCGTTTGTGGCCTCGCCGCGCTGCTGACGCTGCGCGCGCGCGAGCCGCTACCGACGCTGCGCGCGGTGCTGATCTATCCCGGCCCCTTCTGGGTGCCCATGGATCATCCCGACGAGGCCGGGCTGGTGACCGACGAGGAGGTGCTGCACAGCGGCTTGTCCGAGGAGAACGGACGCGTGCTGCTGTCCTGGGACGACGTTCAGCAGGCGCTGATCGGAGCAGAGCACAACGTCGCGGTACACGAATTTGCCCATCAGCTCGACGCCATGAGTGGCGGCGAAGGTGCCCCGGTGGGAGCGCCCGCCCAGGCCTGGGCCGACGTCATGCAGCGCGCCTGGGCGGCTTTCGAGCAGGCGCCCTCGCCGGTGATCGACGACTACGCCCTGGAAGGCCCGGCCGAGTTCTTTCCGGTGGCGGTAGAGGCCTTCTTCCAGCGGCCAAGCGCCATGCGCGCCGCGCACCCCGAGCTATTCGCTCTGCTGACCGACTACTTCGCGCTGCAGCCGCGGCCGCTGTTCTTCGAGCCTTCTGCTCACGGAGCGTAGCGGCCCGCGAACGTCCCTTCGCGAGCCGGAGAACCAGCCCGAGAAGGGGCACATGTCCGCTTGGTTAGCGCCTATAGATCGTTGCCATTAACACTGCCATCGAGCAGCTCGGTGGTGGTGGTATTCCCACCACTCCCATCGCTGGCCATCTGGCGGATGAGCACACCCGAGCCCACTCCGAACCAGGAGACGTTGCTCTCGTCGCTGTTGCCGTTGCCGGTGACGATCTCCTCGACGCGGCAGGTCACGAAGGTCCCCGCCGGCACGGTGATGGATTCGCGCCCGGTGTAGGTGCGCGTCCGTACCACCTCGGACTCGGTAGCGGGCGCCGGGAAGGGGCTGCCGGGTACTTCGGTCTCGGTGGTGACGGTGTACTCGGCGATGTTGCTCTCGCCGGGGTCGAGGTCGAATCGGACTTCCCAGAAGGGGTCGAAGTCGACGACGGTTGTCACGCTGCCCACCGGCGACTGGGCCTCTGAGGTCACCTGGTACGTGCGCTGCACGCCGCTCGTTGCATCGAGGGTATAGAGCTGAACGGTGCTGCTGTTGGTGGCGCCCTGCTCCTCGGTTACGGCTTCGAGAACGGGCGTGCCGTTGAAGCTGGTTTCCCGGTTGACAAGGATGTCGGTGGTGAATTCCAGCGAGCCGCTGCCGGAAGTGCTGCGATAGCGCAGCATCTGGCGGGTGCCGACGACGGCGAAGTCGGGGTTCAGGCAATCCAGAAGCGCGCCACCGCCGGTGTCGGTATCGCCGCCGCCCTCATCCTCGTCGCCACCGCTGCCCGTGTCGTCGTCACCTTCGCCTTCGTCGGGCGGTGGCGCATCGTCGTCGTCTTCTTCGCCCGCAGGTGGGGCGTTGTCCCCACCATCATCCTCGCCCTCGCCCTCGCCCTCGCCCTCGCCCTCGCCCTCGCCCTCGCCTGGCTCCTCATCCTCGTCCACGGGAGGGGTGTTGTCGCCAGGCGCGCTGTCCTGCGTGGCGCCGCCTGCCGCGGTTCCGCGCGTGGCGGTTCCGTCGCAGCCGTAGAGGCCAAGGGCCAGGAGGATGCAAAGTAGCGGAAGCTTGTTCATTGGGGGGCTCGAATCGACTGACGCGGGCGAAGAAGCGCCCATGGTGAATATTGGCAATCCGGCTTTCACCGCCGAAACGCCGCCAGCCCCAAAGTTATCCCGCCTGCAGCGTTCTGCCTCCCCCCTGAACGCGGGGGCGGCGTCGGTCGAGGGCGGCCGGTCGCAGGCTGATCCGCAGCCAGCACGCGTCGGCGCTGCCGTCCCATGCGATATCGGCGTCGAGATCGGCCGCACGCGCTTCCATCGAGCGCATCCCCCTGCCTCTATGCCATTGATCAGGTGGTGCGCCAACACCGTCGTTGCGTACAAGAATGTGCAGCCGCTCGCCGTCAAAACGCCAGGACAGAACCAGCAGGGTCAGTCGCGCGTGGCGCACGGCATTGGTCACGGCCTCACGCAGGATGCGCGCAAGATTCGTGGCCTCGCGCGCGGACAGCGCGACGTCTTCGACGATGCCGGCATCGTCGTGCTGCAGTGCGAAGCCGTGCGCCTCTGCCCGTGACTGCAGCTCCCACCGACACGCTTCGCAGAGCGCGTGCAGCGTGCTGGGGCCGGCTTCCAGTGCCTGCAGGATGTCGCGCACATCCTGCAAGGCGGCGCGCGCAACGCTGCGGCTGTCTTCGTTGCCGGAGTGCGCGATGATCAGCAGCTTGCTGCCCAGGTCGTCGTGCAGGTCGCGCATGATGCGCTGGCGCTCGTCCTCGATGCCCGTTTCGCGGGCGACAATGGCGTTGCCGCTGTGCACTGCCAGAGATAGCAGCGCTTCGGCGAGGCGGACGTCCTCGCGCGAGAACAGTCGGGTGCCGTGGCGCGGATAGGCCGCGCGCAGCGCCGGAAAGTGCTGCGACCCTGGCAGCTCGAGGGCTTGGCCGTGATCGCGGATCGTGACATGCGGCACAGGCGTCTCGGCCTCGGTAACCACTAGCGGCTCGAAACTCTCCGTGACGACGTGCTGCCACATCGCCGGCAACTCGTGGCGGCCGTGCGTGGCGGCGGCGTGGATCACGAAACGGCGCAGCAATGCGTCGGCGCTTGCACTGCCAACCGGTCGCACGCGTCGCCAGAGCCACTGGCGCGCTGGGAAGTAGAGCCAGCCCACCATGGCTACGGCCGCCAGTGTGGCCGTCACGCCTGCCATCGGCAGCGTAAGAAGCAGCAGCACATCAAGCGCGACGATTGCGGCGCCTCCGAGAAACCAGAGCAGCGCGTTGAGCCACCAGCGCTCGATGTCGAAGAGCCGGTAGCGCGTGATGGCAGCGGCAATGCCGACATAGACGAAGAGGAAGACCCCCAGCATCAGGCTCTGTGCCGCCAGCGGCGGATGGCCGAAGAGCGGTGGCGCCAGCACCAGGGTGGCGAAGAGCAGCGTTCCGCTGAACACCGACAGGAAGAACCAGAGCAGGGCGGCGCGCGCCACCGGCTCGCCTCGGTGGCCGCGCCACTGCAGCCAGGCCAGAGGAAAGCAGGGCACGAAGAGCATGAAGACGGTTGTCTGTGGCCCGACCAGTCCCTTGGGGCCGAGTTGCAGCAGGTGCGCCGCGAACATGGCCAGCGCGATACCCAGCGCGCCGCGGAAGATCGGTGCCCGGCCCAGTGGCCTCGGGTAGTGCCAGAGAAGCCCGAGCAAAGCGGCGGCGAATACGATGGTGCCGAAAGCGTTGAGCATATTGAGCGCGAAGAAGCGCTCGGAGGGCAAGGCAAGCTCGCGTGTGCTGTAGACCGCTGCGCTCAGGGCCGCAAGTGCGTAGCAGGCCCCCGTTAGTGCATACAGCCGGGTGGCCGTATCGGCCGGTCGAAATGCCCAGACCGCGCCACCCAGCAACCAGCCGGTGAGCCCGAAGGCAAGCTGCATCCAGAAGGCTACGGGCAGCTGCCATAAGCCTCGCGCTACCGTCGGAATCGTTAGCGTGCTGCCATCGCCAAGTAGCACCGTCAGCGCGTCGCCTGCGAGCATCGCGGCAAGGTGGTCCTGCTGCGCGAGAAAGTCGTTGTAGGCGGTGTAGCCGGCGAGGGTGTCGGGCTCTTCGATCAGCAGGCTGGCGTGTGCGGGCAGCGGCTCGCCGTCGTTCGTGAGGAAGGCGATGACCCGCTGACCGGTGTGGTCGGCCAGCAGGGTAGCTGAGGCGTCGCGCGGCGCGGCCAGCCGGAGCTCCACGCCGTCTGCGACGATCTGCAACGCTGGCACCTGCACGTCGCGCGCCAGCAGCGTAGCCGTGATCGTGGCCGCCAGCCCGATCAGCGCGACAAGGGTGAGCATGTACTGGGGTGGCCAGGCGCTGGCGCGCGCGGCCGGCGTGGCAGAGTCGTTGACGCTGGTCATGCCGGAAGCACGGGGGGGCAGAAGTCGCGAGCATACCCCCGAACGCGGGGTGGCCTGTCGCCACGGCGACCGTGAAGCTAGGGACACACTGCGGCGTGGACAGCCCAAGGCGCCTGCCGCATGCTTTCAGACCCGTCGCCAGAAGGCTGCCATGACGTCAATTCGCCGAGTCCTGATCCTCGATGATGTCGCGCAGACGCGGGAATGGTTGGCCGCAATCATCGCGGAGGCTTTCTCGGGCGCGGAGGTCGCCTTCGCGGACAGCGTGGCGCAGGCGTACCAGCGACTGGACGCATCCGCCTTTGATCTGGCGCTAATTGATCTCGGTCTCGCCGACGGTTCCGGGACCGAGGTGCTGTCGCGCGCTCAGACGCTGCCGGAGCCGCCGCTGTGCGTGGTGACCACCATCTTCGACGATGACCGGCATCTGTTCTCGGCGCTCCGAGCTGGCGCGCAGGGTTATCTGCTGAAGGACCGCCCGCCGCAGGAGCTGGCTGGTGCGCTGTCGGGTATCGTCACCGGGCAGCCGCCGCTTTCGCCTGCCATCGCCCGCCGCTTGCTGGCGCACTTCGCGCCCGCTTCGCAGGAGGTCGTATCGCTGACGCCGCGTGAGCGCGACGTGCTGTTGTTGGTGGCCAAGGGCTATACGGTGGCCGAGACCGCGCGCAGCCTAGAACTCCGACCCAGCACCGTGGCGGGCTACGTCAAACAGGTCTACCGCAAGCTCCAGGTCAGCAACCGTGCCGAGGCCGCTTTGGCGGCTCAACGGCAGGGCCTGGTCTAGGGTCAGGCGACGCGCGGTAGCGAAGTGGTGCCGGGCGCTTCCGGTGCCGGGCTGCGCCAATCCTCGGGCGAAAGGGGGGCCAGGTCCCAGGCCGCGCGTGCGGCATCGCAGCGTGGATTGTGCGCGCCGGTGCCGTCCTCGTAGGAGGCCGGGAAGTCGCGGCAGACGCTGGAACGGCGCGGATGGATGGTGCAGCGTACGCTCTGACCGATATCGCCCATCAGCGCCACACAGCGTGGCGTGCTGCCCTCCGCGCCGAGCATCACGCGCAGATGCGGCGTCAGCTTGCGCGTCATGCTCACGGGTACGCCGTTCGGCGTGGCGTCGTCGGCTTCGGACCAGTAGAAGGAAGCGCGGAAATGCGCGCAGCAGGCGCCGCAGCGCAGGCAGGGGTGTTCGTTGGCCATCGGCAATGCGAAGAAACCGGCCCATCGCCGGCGGCATCCTTATAGGGTCAGCGCGACCGGAAAGCAAGGCTTTCGTACCCGCCCGGGCGCCTTAAGCCAGCGTGGTGAGGAACTCCCCGGCGGTGGTCGGCTTGGAGAACATCGGGAAGTCGTAACGGATGGCGTTGTCGTGCTCTTCCAGCGAGGTCGCTGCCGCGCAGTCGGTCAGCGTGATGACCTCGAAGCCATGCTCATAGGCCGTGCGCATGGTCGACTCCACGCAGCAATTGGTCAGGAAGCCGCCGAGAACGACGGTGCCGATGCCCTTGCTGCGCAGCATGAAGTCGATATTCGTGCTGGCGAAGGTATCCAGCCCACGCTTGCCTTCCACGACGATGTCGCCGGCCTGCGGTGCGAGCTGGTCGACGATCTCGGCGCCCCAGCCACCCTTGACGAAAGCCTTGCCTTCGACGACGCCCTGCAGCACCCCGTAGGGATGCGCGGTGATCTCGTTGTAGCCCGGCGCGAAGCTGATCGGCGCGTGCATCACCGTGATGCCGGCCTTCCGCGCGCGTTCGGCGACCTCCCTGCTCTTGTCGAGCATGCCGGTACTGTCCATGACGCCCTTGACGGCATCGTGCAGTACGCCGCCTGCGCTGGTGAAGTCGTTCTGATACTCGATCAGCACAAGGGCGGTTGTTTTCGGGTCAATGGCCATGGCGGTCTCCTCGCAGCACAGGTGGAAGCTGCACCCTACTACTTGTCAGACAAGCAGACAAGCCGTAGGCTGAGGCCCATGAGCAAGCCTTCCGAATCGCTGCTGGGTCCGGTCGGGCGCGAGCCGCTGAGCGTGCTCGTTGCCGGTCGAATCCGCGATGCCATCGTTGCGGGCGAACTGGCCGACGGCGCACCGCTACCCGGAGAGAAGACGCTGGGCGAGCGCTTCGGCGTCGGGCGTTCGACCGTGCGCGAGGCATTGCGCATCCTGCAGGCGCAGGGACTGGTCAGCGGCGGCGACCGCGTCTCCACGCGCACGCCCATCGTCAACGGTGCCGGGGCCGTCTCCAGCGCGGCTTTTGCGCTGGAGAACGTGCTGCGCCTCGGTCAGGTGCCGTTGCCGGATCTTGTGGGCATGCGGCTGCTGATCGAGACGGCGGCCATTGCCGAGGCGGCGCCGAAGCTGGATGCGGCAACCCAAGGCCGCGCCGAGGACGCCATCGCCGAGATGGAGGCTGCCGGGGACGATGTCGAGCGTTTCATCGACGCCGATGTCGCCTTCCACGCCGCCCTCATCGATGCCGCCGGCAATGCCGCCTATGTGCTGGTCAACAATGTGCTGCGCGGCACGATGGCCGGGCATCTGCGTGCGGCGCTGGAGCGTGAGCCGGAGCGCGCCGCGGTCATGCAGCGGCTGAATGGCGAGCACCGCGCCATCCTGGAGGCGGCAGCCGCAGGTGATGGGGCGCTCGCCGCGCGGCGCATGGGCGCGCATATCCGCGATTTCTACGAAGCCCGGGTCGAGCCGTGAGCCCGCTGCAGGCCCGGCTCGCCGAGGCCGTTCCGGCCGCCGAGCTGAGCACCGACGCCGACATCATCCGCGCTCACGCCCGAGACCAGGCGGGGCTTTGCGATGCTGGTGCCGCTGTGGCGCTGGTGCGGGCGCGCTCGGTGGACACGGTCATCGCCACGCTGCGCGTCGCTACGGCAACGCGCACGCCGGTCGTCACTCGCGGCGCCGGCACCGGCCTGTCCGGCGGTGCCAACGCCAGCGAAGGCTGCATCCTGCTGGCACTGCATCGCCTCGACCGCATTCTCGAGCTGGATCCGGCGCAGGGCATCGCCCGCGTCGAGCCGGGTGTGCTCAATGGTGCGCTCGATGCAAGGGCGCGTGAGCACGGTCTCGTCTATGCGCCCGACCCAGCCAGCCGCGACATCTCCAGCATCGGCGGCAATGTCGCCACCAATGCCGGCGGCGCCTGCTGTCTCAAGTACGGCGTTACCGGCGATCACGTCGTGGCGCTGGAGGCCGTGCTGGCCGACGGCACGCGCATCCACGCCGGTGCCGGCACGCGCAAGAATGTTGCTGGCCTGGACCTCAAGCGCCTGCTCATCGGCTCGGAAGGCACGCTGGCGGTGATCGTCGGCGTTACCGTTCGCCTGCTGCCGCAGCCGCAGCCGGCCGGGACCCTTATTGCCTTCTTCGGGGATCTCGAGCGTGCCGGTCAGGCCATCGTCGCGCTGCAGGCGCGGCAGAACCTGTCGCGGCTGGAAGTCATGGACCAGGCTACGGTGGCGGCCGTGGAGGCGATGACGCACATGGAGCTGGATACCAGCACCGCCGCCATGATCATCGCCCAGGCCGACAGCCCCGACAGCGAAGCCATCCTTGCCGAGGCCGAGCGCCTCTGCGAAGCGCACGACGCGGCGATGGTGGCCACGACGCTCGATGAGCACGAGGGGCGCATGTTCATGCAGGCGCGCAGCGCCGCGTTGCCGGCGCTGGAAAAGCAGGGGCACTGCCTGCTCGACGACGTCGCAGTGCCGATCCCGAAGATCCCAGAACTACTGGCGTTGTGCGCGGCCGCTGCGCAGCGTCACGGCATCACGGTTGCCACCTTCGGTCACGGCGGTGACGGCAATCTGCACCCCACCATCGTCTACGACGGTCAGGACTCTGCGTCCGTGGGCCGGGCGCGGCAGGCTTTCGACGACATCGTTGCGGGCGCGCTGGCCCTGGGTGGCAGCATCACCGGTGAGCACGGCGTCGGCACCCTCAAGCGTGCCTATCTAACGGCCATGGCGGGCGAGCGGGAGGTGACGCTCATGCGCGGCATCAAGGGGGTTTTCGATCCCATGGGTATCCTCAATCCCGGCAAGGGTTACTGAGCGCAGTCCTGATTCGTCGCGCCGAAAGTTGTTCGTCGGCGCGGCAGCCATCGAGACGGCACGGCTCGAGCAGGCGCATTAACTCTGGATTGCTTTGGTGGCGGATTCTCCGCGGCGTTTGTCTCTACTGCTGAACCGATTGCGCGGCCGCAATCGTTAAGGCCCTACTCTCGTGGTCCGTGTTGGGCGCGATATGCGCATGCTCACCTTCAAACGTTGGGATTGGCGCGCTCGCACAGCCATGGCCGGCTGCGCATCGATCTCCCCACGCGCTGTCGGCTCAGCCAGCCCGCTTCGGCGCGGTGAAACGGGGCGCCGGTTCGTTACCGGGCCAATCGGCGGCGGCGTCCTCCAGTACCTCGCAGGCATGGCGGTAGCCCGTCTCTATCGTTTCATCCAGTTTGCTCCAGTCGAACATGCCGACACCGGAGACGGGCATGCGCAGGAAGAGGTCGGCCTGGCTCGCATTCTCCTCCAGCCGCAGATCGCTGGTCATGCTGGTCATGCGCATGAGGATGTCCGACAGCGCCGGACCCTTGCCGCGGTGCTTGGCTTTCAGTAACGCCTCCGGCTCCGGGCCTTCGACGCCGGGCAGCGCGAGCTCGCCCGGGGCGCCGACGTCGCAGGCGATGACCGGCCCACGGTCCAGCGCCTGCATGGCGTCCACCGGCACGCTGTTGACCACCGCGCCATCGGCGAGCAGTTCGCCGCGATAGACCACCGGCGGTGCGATGCCCGGTACGGCCATGCTGGTGCCGATCCAGGTGGCCAGCTCGCCGTCGCGGTGCACCTGCGGCTGACCGCGGGTGAGATTGGTGGAGACGCAGTAGAAGGGCAGTGCCAGCTCCTCGATGCGCGTGTCGCCGAAGACCTGCTTGAGCTTCTTCAGGAACTTGCGGCCTCGGATCAATGAGACGCGCGGCCACACCCAGTCGTTGAGATGATTCTTCGCGACGAAGACTTCATGGCAGCAGTCGCGGATGGCCCGCGGATCCATGCCGCGGGCGTGCAGTGCGGCGATGAAGGCGCCCATGCTGGTGCCGCCGACCAGATCGACCGGTAGCCCGGCCTCGGCCAGTGCGCGCAGCAGGCCGATGTGCGCGAAGCCGCGCGCGCCGCCGCCACCCAGCACCAACCCCACGGCGCGCCCGGCCACCAGCCGCGCCAGCCGATCCATCGCCGTGGCGTCGCCGGGACGGCAGTGGTGCAGGAAGCTGGCCCGGCTCTGCGCCAGTAGACGCACGGCACGACCATCGGCGCTGCAGTCGATCAGCTCGCGCACGGCGGGGCTGGCGGCGGTTTCCAGCGCCTGCAGCGTGTCGGGCAGCAGCTTGCCTTCGCCGGCCACCAGCAGAATCCGGTCGGCCTGGCGCGCCGCGCGCAGCGTCCAGGGGTCCGGCACGCCGTCGGCGCAGTAGACGAGATGCGCGGAGTCGGTCTCGATCTCATGCAGCCAGCCGACCAGCCGGGCGTTGGCCTCGCGCGCGTCGAAGCGCGTCTGTGCCGCACCTGCCCCGAGGTCCTGGTCGACGGATCGTCGGTTGAGCAGGGGGACGCTGCCGTCGAGCACGCCGCCCAGCGCCCCGGCCAGATGGCCGGCGAGGCCTGTGGCGTCGGCGTCCTCGGTGAGCGGCATGACCGCCACTGCGCGCGTGCGGCTGGTGCGCCGGTTGCGGGTCGGTGCACGTAACCGCTGCACGATGTGTCGCAGCAGTGCGCGCTCGGCCTCGTCGTTGTCGGCCATGACGCGCCGGATGGCCGGCGCGCCGATGCGCAGCAGCAGGGTGTCGCGCATGGCGACGGCGGTGGCCATGCGCGGCTCGCCGGTGAGCGCGCCGATTTCGCCGACGACGTCACCGGCGGCCACCTCTTGCGGTACGTCGCCGGCGATCTCGATGCGCAGGCGGCCCAGCGTGACGAGGTAGAGCGCGTCGGCTGGCTCCTCGGCCTCGAAGAGCGTTTCACCGCCACGCAGGCCCAGCGATTCAGCCTGCGCGGCGAGCTGATCGATGGCAGCGTCCGGCAGTCGTCCCAGCAGTGGCGAGGCGGCGATATGCGGTCGCGGATCGAGCCCGGTAGCCACTATCGCCGCCTTATACCGTCACCGGAGCGAGTCGCCTAGGACTTGCCGAGCAGATGCTCGCCGTACTCGTCGCGCAGCTTGTTCTTCTGCACCTTGCCGGTAGCGCCCAGCGGTAGGCCGTCGACGAAGAGGATGTCGTCCGGCGTCCACCATTTGGCGATCTTGCCCTCGTAGTGCTTGAGCAGATCCTCCTTGGTGGCGCTCTGGCCTTCCTTGAGCTGCACCAGCAGCAGCGGGCGCTCGTCCCACTTCTCGTGCTTGGCGGCGATGCAGGCGGCCGTTGCCACTGCCGGGTGGCTCATGGCGATGTTCTCGAGATCGATGGAGCCGATCCATTCACCGCCGGATTTGATGACGTCCTTGGTGCGGTCGGTGATGGTCAGATAACCGTCCGGGTCGATGTGGCCGACGTCGCCGGTGGGGAACCAGCCGTCGATAAGCGGCGACTCGTCCTTCTTGAAGTACTGCTTGATGATCCAGGGGCCGCGCACGTGCAGGTCGCCGGTCGACTTGCCATCCTGGGGCTGGCGCTTGCCGTTCTCGTCGACGATTTTCATCTCGACACCGAAGACGGCGCGTCCCTGCTTGATGCGCACCTGGAATTGCTCGTCCTCGGACAGCTTCTGGTGCTTGGCCTTGAGATGGTTGTAGGTGCCCAGCGGTGACATCTCGGTCATGCCCCAGGCGTGTTCCAGCCGGACGCCGAACTCCTTCTCGAAGGTTTCCATCAGCGCCGGCGGGCAGGCCGAGCCGCCGACGGTCATGCGCTTGAGCGTCGACAGCTGGAGCTTGTTCTTCTGCAGATGCTGCAGCACCAGCTGCCAGACCGTGGGCACACCGGCGCTGATGGTCACGCCTTCGGATTCGAAGAGCTCGTAGAGGCTCTCGCCGTCGAGCTTGGGGCCGGGGAATACCAGCTTGACCCCGCCCAGCGCGCCGACGTAGGGCAGGCTCCAGGCGTTGACGTGGAACATCGGTACCACGGGCAGCACGACGTCCATGGCGGTAACGCCGAAAGCATCGGGCAGGCAGGCGCCGTAGGTGTGCAGCACCAGCGAGCGATGCGAGTAGAGAATGCCCTTGGGATTGCCGGTGGTGCCCGAGGTGTAGCAGAGGCAGGCCGCGGTGTTCTCGTCCAGCACCGGCCACTCGTACTCGGTGGGCTGGCCGGCCATGAAGTCCTCATAGCTCGTCGCGCTGACGTTCTTCAGCTCCGGCATCTTGTCCGGATCGGACATCGCTACCCAGTGCTGCACGGTCGGGCACTTGTCGGCGATGGCGTCGACGATGGGCGCGAAGGTGGCGTCGAAGAAGAGGATGCGATCCTCGGCGTGATTGACGATCCAGGCCACCTGCTCCGGGTGCAGGCGCGGATTGATGGTGTGCATCACCGAGCCGATGCCGGAGATCGCGTAGTAGAGCTCGAAGTGCCGATAGCCGTTCCAGGCCAGCGTCGCGGCGCGTTCGCCCGGCTTGAGGCCGGCGGCCGTCAGGGCATTCGCCATCTGACGCGCCCGCGCCGCTGCTTCACCGTAGGTGTAGCGGTGGATATCGCCCTCCACGCGGCGCGAGACGATGTCGGTGTCGGCGTGGTTGTAGTCGGCGTGCGTCAGCAGGCTGGACACCAGCAGGGGGGTGTCCATCATCAGGCCTTGCAGCGTGCTCATTGCGGGTCTCCTGTCGTTATTGATTGCGTGTTGGGGGTGCGACGCGCGGAGAATAGCGCACAGGAACTCGCTGCACGACCGTGTGCAGGCAGCCGTCGCGCTAACCGGGCAATGCCTATGCTACTGAATGAGGAAGCGGAGCTGCTGCGCTTCCAGAAAGGCTCTGGCGTGATCCCCTTCGAGCATGGCCAGCGTGGCGAGCATGCCCGCCAGGGTGCAACTCGATGCGGCAACGGTCACGGCGCGCGGCGCCCCGGGCGTCGGCCAACCGGTCGTGGCATCGAGCACATGCCCGTATCGCTTGCCATCGCGCAAAAGATAGCGCTCGGCGTCGCCGCTGGTCGCCACCCCTCCTTGGCGCAGCGCGATCCGCTCGGTGGCGCCCTCGGGCTCGACCGGGCTGATCCCGATCTGCCAGGCGCTGCCATCGATGCGTGGCCCGTCGCTGGCGAGGTCGCCCCCGAAGTTCAGCAGTAGCGGCTGGTCGCACTGCGCGCGGGCCAGGCGCAGCGCACGATCCACCGCGTACTCCTTGCCTATGCCACCGAAGTCGATCTCCATGCCCGCCGGCATGCAGAGCCGAGGACGGTTCCAGTCCACGCGCTGCCAACCGATGGCGGGCATTAGCTCAGCGACGTCGCGCGTTTCCGGAAGGCGATCCGAGCCATCGAAACGCCAGGCGCGACGGAGCACGCCCGCGGTGATGTCGAAGCGCCCTGCCGACAGTCGCCAGAGCTCGGCGGCGTAATCCAGCATATCCGCGGTTTCGTCGTCTACGCGCACGTCCTTGCTCTGGGCGCGGTTGATGCGCTGAACGATGCTGTCCTCGCGATAGCGACTCCACTTGCGCTCCACGCGCCAGGCCTCGGCCGCAACGCGCTGCGTCGTCCGCAGGGCCCTGCGCTGCGAACCGCCCTCGATGAGCACCTCGCCGGGGCTGGCCATGGCTCGGAAGCTGCCGCGCCAGAGTCCCGGAGCGGCTTCGTCGACCGCGACGCCTGCCGCCTGCATCACTACCAGCCGAAATCGAAGTTGACGCGCACCATGAATGCGTCCATGTCCGGGAAGATCTCGCGGCCGCGCAGCTGTCCCGGCGCATTGTCCGGATCTTCGCCATCCTGGCTGTAGTGTTCCAGAGCGATGCGGATACTGCGGCCGCTGCTAGTCCGGTGGTCGTATTCGAGGCCAACGGTGATGCCTTCGAAGCTGGCCTGCCGATAGTCGGCGGTGAAATGCGTCGGTGGTGCCGCGTCATCGCGCAGGAAAGGCGCATAGAAGTCGACTGCCGACTGGCTGTACCAGCGCAGGTGGGGCGTGAAGGCGTGCCGCGTCCAAGGCGCCCATCGATAGCGGAGATCCACGGTGTGCGAGGTCAACCCCCAGTCGTCGGTCTGGAATCGGTAGCTGGCATCGGCGACGTCCCGGTCGAAGAGCATGTGCTTGACGCGGGCAAAGATGCCGCGCTTGCTGCGGCTCTGCGGTCGCGATTCGTGCAGGTGGCGTTCCGGTTCACCGATGCCGTTGCCCGCGCTGTCGTCGGTATCGATCACGCTGACCAGCTTGAAGGGGTCGTTGTGGTAGCCGTCCGAGCGGCTGAGCGAGAGATTCAACTGAGCGACTGTGCTCGGGCTCAGCACCTGGGTATAGCCGAGCAGCAGGTCGAGGGTGTCCTTGCTCTCGCTGCTCGTGCGTCGGGTCTCGTCGAAGCCGGATTCCGTACAGCCGTTGCTGGCGCTCGCACCGAAGAGGCAGCTGCCTTCCAGCGGCACGCCGCCTTCGGGCTCGATGCTGTCCGTGGCGTAGGCCATTCCGATCGACAGCGTGGCGTTGTTGCGGGCGAGGTCGTAGCTCAGGCCGCCGTCGATCGCCAGCGACTGGTAGTCGTATTCCTGCGAAGCGGCGAAGCCGAGATTGCCCGCCAGGCTGCTACCGAGCGGCTGCTGCCACTGGCTGCTCAGCGCCACGCGGGTATCGCGGAAGGTGTCGTCCAGCGGAATCTCGCCGCTGCCGACGGTGTAGCTGCCGTTGCCGGATGCACGGGTGTAGGTCTGCGGCAGGGAGGATGGCACCGCGCCGTTGGGGGAGGCGCCCGTCAGTGAATCAAAAACTAGTTTCCCGCTCAGGAAGCGGTCGGTGTCGAAGTAGCGCCGGACGGCGATCACCGGCTCAATGGCTTGCACGCGATCGGTTTCGCTGTAGAAGAGCACGGCGGAATCAATTTCCCAGTCGCCGGGCTGGGCAGCCTGCAACATCCCCGGTAGGCCGAGGACGAGGGCGCCGGCCGACAGGCGCGCATCCTTCCGCCTGCGGGGCGCCGGAGCGGCGCCGAGGAGTCGCTCCGTGGCCGCACTCAGAGGGGCGACGATGGCGGTCCGGGTCATGGCGCGATCTAGTTGCATCCGCAGCCCCCACCGCCGAAACCGCGGCCGCCGCTGGCGGATTCCTTGGAGAAGTAGATGTGCTCGTCCAGCGCCGTGGTCACGGCGTCGGCATCCAGCGCCATCTCCGGGCGTGCGAGCTGGTCGCGCTCCCAGGGCGCCACGTTCGCGCAGCCATGGAGCGCCATTGCGGCGAGCAAGACGGCAAGAGAAGCTAAGGGCGTCGCGAAACTATTCATTGGGGGCGGCCTCCGGCCGGGAACCTGGGCCCGCGCGCTGCGCGAGGGCCTCGGCGATGCGTGCCTCCAGGGCGTCGGCATCCGCTGCGCGGAAGCCTTCGTGGCGCAGAAGAATCTCGCCCCCGGGTGTCAGCAGGAAGCTGCTGGGCATCGCGGCGATGTCGTAGGTGGCGGCGAGCTGGCCTTCAGGATCACGCACGATGTCGAAATCGGGGCGGGCCTGATTGAGGAAGCGCTCCGCCGCGACCGGGTCCCGGTCGACGTTGATCGCGATCACGCGCAATCCCCGCGAGCCGTATCGCTCGCTCAGCTGTTTCATCCAGGGGAAGCTGACCCGGCAGGGCGGGCACCAGGACGCCCAGAAATCGAGATAGATCAGCTCCGCGTCGACAGTTTTCAGCCGAAAATCGTCCACGCCGATGACCTCGGCGCGCCCAGGGACCGCTGCGGCGATGGTAAGCAGTAGTCCGAGGGCGGCTAGCCGCAAGGTGGAGCGGTTGAGGAACGCGGTGGGCGCAGTGCGCGGCCGTCGGGGCGCGTCGAGAAGAGGCATCGGGCTGCATGGTCAAGGATGGCAAGGGATATCATCGGGGCGAAGGCCCCTCCCGGAATCCGGCATTCGACTGGTTCGGGACATATGCCGGATGCCCGTTTCCCATCTCCGCCTGCCACTCATGCTTCGAAACACACGCGACTATCTGCTGCTCGGGCTGGCCGGGCTGGTCGTTTCGCTGACCGCTCTTGATGTATGGAGTGACCTTCGCGAGGGAACGCCTGTCCATCACATCTTTCACGAGGCGCTGCTCGTGGGCACGGCTTTGGCTCTGCTGGGATGGGTGCTGAGCGATCTCGTCCGGCGGCGTCGCGAGGTCGCGAGGCTTCGCTATGAACTGGATGCCGTGCAAGAAGTCGCGCGGTTGCGTAATCCGGAGCTGCGCAAGGCGCGCGCGGAGCTCAGCGATGCCATCGACGCGCAGTTCTCGGACTGGCAACTCAGCCCCAGTGAGCGGGAGGTGGGGCGCCTATTGCTCAAGGGGCTCAGCATCAAGGAAATCGCCTCGCTGCGCGAGACGCACGAGAAGACGGTGCGCCAGCATGCGAGCGCGATCTATCGCAAGGCGGAGCTGCCCGGTCGCCATGCCTTTGCGGCTTGGTTTCTGGAGGATCTCTTGGGCTGAAGCCCCACTGCGCTATTTCTTGACCCGTACCAGCATGGCGTCGTCCATGCCGTGCTCGGAGAGCCGCATCATCACGCTGTGCACGCGCGGCGCCTCGGCGATGGGGCCTACGCGCACGCGGTACCAACTCTGATTGTCGTTGATGGTCACGCTCTCGACGCGTGCCTCGACGCCGATCAGCGCCAGCTCGGCGCGCTGGCGCTCGGCGTCGTCGCGACTGCGGTAGGAGCCGATCTGAATGATGTAGTCGCCTTCCTCGGCCAGCGCCGGGGTCTCCTTGTCACTGCTCTCGCGCCGGTCGGGCGGTGCCTGCTTCGCGACCCGGCGATCACCCTCGATCTCCTCCTTGGGGATGACCACTTCGTAGCTGGGCAGCATCTCGTAGAAGGAGAAGCGCGCCTCCTCCTCGGGGGGCAGCTGTACGCCCTGCTTGTCGGGGGGGGGCTGCGCTGCCGGAGGCTCGGCTTTGATGACGCGCGGGTCGC
Organism: Algiphilus aromaticivorans DG1253; assembly: GCF_000733765.1. Lineage (NCBI taxonomy): Bacteria > Pseudomonadati > Pseudomonadota > Gammaproteobacteria > Nevskiales > Algiphilaceae > Algiphilus > Algiphilus aromaticivorans. Next base: position 3,608,950 of record NZ_JPOG01000001.1, read on the forward strand.
GTTCGGCCGGCTGCATGATCCAGTAGCCGACCGCGCCGACCACACCGATGGCGATGCCCAGCAGCAGCCAGACCCAGCCCGGTGTGGGCGGTGGCGCCGCGTGTCGTCGTGTTGTGGGTCGGCGCTTGCTGCCGCTACTGCGCTTGGTGGCGTAGTCGCGCGCCATGGCTACATCGACTCCGGCGCCGATACGCCCAGCAGACCGAGGCCGGAGGCCAGCACGCTGCGCGTGGCCGCCAGAAGCGCCAGCCGCGCGTCACGCACGGCCGTATCGTCGATCAGCACCTTGTGCGCGTTGTAGTAGCCGTGCAGCGCGTCGGCCAGATCGCGCAGATAGAAGGCCAGCATGTGCGGCGCGCGCTGCTCGGCCGCCACGGCGAGCATCTCCGGGAAGCGCGCCAGTTGCCGCAGCAGGGCCAACTCGTGCTTCTCGGTCAGCGGCGCCAGCAGCTCGGCCGTTGCGGACGCCGGAACGACGACGCCCCTGTCGCGGGCCTGCGCGAAGACCGAGCAGATGCGCGCGTGCGCGTACTGCACGTAGTAGACCGGGTTGTCGTTGGAGCGGCTGGTGGCCAGCTCCATGTCGAACTCCAGGTGCTGGTCGTGCGAGCGGAACAGATACGAGAAGCGCGTGGCGTCGGCGCCCACTTCCTCGATCAGGTCGGCCAGCGTCACGAAATTGCCGCTGCGCTTGCCCATGCGCCCGGAGGACAGCGACACGAACTGGATGAGGGTGACCTCGAGCGCGTCCTGTCGCCCGGCGAGCGCCTGCATGGCCGCGCGCACGCGGTTGATGTAGCCGTGGTGGTCAGCGCCCCAGACGTCGATGAGCTTGTCGAAGCCGCGCTCCAGCTTGTCCTCGTGGTAGGCGAGGTCGTTGGCGAAGTAGGTGGCCGCGCCGTCGCTCTTGTAGAGCACGCGGTCCTTCTCGTCACCCAGCGCGCTGCTGGCCAGCCAGGTGGCGCCCTCCGATTCGTAGACGTGGCCGCCGTCGCGCAGCCGCTGCAGGGCCCGTGCCGGCGCGCCGGATTCGACGATGGCGCGCTCCGAGGCGAAGGCGTCGAAGGACACGGCGAAACGGCCCAGCGTCTCGCGGATGTCGGCGATCTGCGCGGCCAGCGCGAAGTCGCGCAGCTGCGCGTAGCCCTCTGCGCCGAGCAGCGCGCGGGCGCGGCCGATCAGCGCGTCGAGATACTCCTCCTGCCCCTGCTTGAGGGCTTCCTTGTCGCCCTCGGTCGGTTCCGCCGGCAGGCCCTCGTAGACCGCCGATGCTGGCTGGCGGAAGGCCTCGCCGTGGACGTCGCAGAGCGCGCGCCCGGTGGTCACGAGGTAGTCACCGGGATAGCCGCGCGCCGGCATGGTCACGGCCTCGCCGCAGGCCTCCAGATAGCGCAGCCAGGCGCTCACCGTCAGCACATCGACCTGCCGGCCGGCGTCGTTGACGTAATACTCGCGCGTCACCGACCAGCCGGCCGCGCCCAGGATGCGCGCCAGCGCGTCGCCGTAGGCGGCGTTGCGCCCGTGACCGACGTGCATCGGGCCCGTGGGGTTGGCCGATACGAATTCAATGAGAACGCGACCTCGCGCCCCTGACAGGTCGAAGCCCCATTCCGGCCCGGCTTCCAGGATGGCGCGTGCGGTGTCCTGCCAGGCGGCCGGGCTGAAGTGGAAGTTGATGAAGCCCGGTCCGGCGATCTCTACGCGGGCGACGCGCGGGTCCTCGGGCAGCCGTGCCACCAGCGCTTCCGCGATGTCGCGGGGCTTGCGCTTGAGCGGTTTGGCCAGCGTCATCGCCAGATTGGTGGCGAGGTCGCCGTGCGCGGCATCGCGCGTGTTCTCGACGTGCGGCGCTTCGCTGGCGGCATCGGCGGCGCCCTCCTCGCGGAGAAGCGTCTCGCGGGCCGTGTGCAACAGGGATTGGATATCGGCTTTCATGCGGCTCTGGTGACGCCTGCGTCGGATACGGACAGGGCGGCGGCGGGCGCGCAAGTGTAATACGCGTACCCCTTTCGGCGCGGTCTCAGAGGGTGTCGGCCGGGTCGACGTCGATGCCCCAGCGCACGCGCCGGCCCAGACGGTGGCCTTCCAGCTCGGGGGCGGCGCGCGACAGCGCCCGTTGCAGTGCCGCACGCGAGGGCGCCTGCAGCCAGAGCTGCGCGCGCCAGCGGCCGGCGCGACGCAGCATGGGCGCCGGGATCGGGCCGAGCGCTTCGGCGCCGGCAGCGCGGATGATCTCGGCGGCCACCTCCAGGAACTGCGTGGCCGCGGCTTCGGCTGCGCTTTCGGCGCGCAGCAGCGCCAGCGGATGGCTGGGCGGCAGCTGGCTGGCCGCTCGCTCTTCAAGCAGGTCCTTGGCGAAGGCCTCGTAGCCGTCGTCGAGCAGGCGCTTGAGTAGTGGGTGCTCGGGCACGTGCGTCTGCAGCAGCACCTCGCCGGCGCGGTTGCCGCGGCCGGCGCGGCCGGCCACCTGCGTGACGAGCTGCGCCATGCGCTCGGTGGCGCGCAGATCCGAGGAGAACAGCGCCTGATCGACCGAGGCGATGCCCACCAGCGTGATGCCGGGAAAGTCGTGGCCCTTGGCCAGCATCTGGGTGCCGACCAGCACCTGGACTTCGCCGGCGAGCACCTCCGCGCGCAGCCGGTCCCAGGCGCCGGTGCGCTGCATGACGTCGGAGTCCGCGCGCGCGATGCGCGACTCGGGCAGCAGCTTCTGCAGCTGCTCCTCGACGCGTTCGGTGCCGAAACCGGCCGCGCGCAGTTCGGCGCTGCCGCAGCTCGGGCAGCTCGATGGCACCGGATGCACGGCACCGCAGTGGTGGCAGAGCAGCCGGTCCCGTGTCTTGTGCCAGGTCATGCGCGCGTCGCAGGCGCGGCAGCTCGCGCCCCAGCCGCAGTCGTGGCAGAGCAGCGCCGGCGCGTAGCCACGGCGGTTGACGAAGAGCAGAACCTGGCCGCCCTCGCCGACATGGCGCTGCACCGCCCGCGCCAGATCCGGCGTCATGCCGCCGCGCAGGCGCTGGCCGCGCGCGTCCAGCAGATGCAGCTTCGCGCCCGGCGCGGCCAGGGCGCGCTCGTCGAGCAGCACGCGCTGATAGCGGCCGGTGTCCGCGTTGTGCAGCGTCTCCAGCGAGGGCGTGGCGCTGCCCAGCACCACGGGGGCCTCGACGGCGCGCGCGCGCAGCACGGCGACATCGCGCGCCGAGTAGCGGAAGCCATCCTGCTGCTTGAAGGAGACGTCGTGCTCCTCGTCGACCGCCACACGCGCCAGTTTCCGGAAGGGCAGCCAGACGGCCGAGCGCGTGCCCACGACCAGCAGCGGCTCGCCGGCGTCGACGCGCCGCCATGCCGCCAGCCGCGCGGCGTCCGTCATGCCCGAGTGGTAGCCGATCACCGCGCCGCCCAGGCGCTCGCGCGCCCGCGCCATCAGCTGCGGCGTCAGCCCGATCTCGGGCACCAGCAGCAGCGCCTGACGGCCGGCGGCGAGGTCTGCGCGCATCTGCCGCAGATAGAGCTCGGTCTTGCCGCTGCCCGTCACGCCCTGCAGCACACTGACGGCGAAGCCCTTATCGGGCAGTGCGTCGAGCGCGGTCTGCTGGGCGGCGGTCAGCGTTACCGCGGCCGGCGGCGCTGCTGGTTCGGGGGGCGCTTCCGTGGGCTCGGGCGGCGGCGCGATCTCGGCCAGACCGCGCTCGCGCAGACTGCGCGCCACCGAGGCCGGGGCATCTTCCAGCGGCATCGGCTGCTCGGCCAGAGCGTCCAGCAGTTCGGCCTGGCGTGGCGCGCGACGCCGGCGTTCGGGCAGTGCTTCGCGGCCGGCGTCAGTGATATAGAGCCAGCGCGCTTCGGCGGCGCTGCGCGCCGCGCCGCGACGCAGCGCGGCCGGCAGCGCTGCGGCGACGACTTCGCCGATGGGGTGCTGGTAGTAGTCGGCGGCCCAGCGCAGGCTGGTCATCAGCTCGGCGTCGAGCAGCGGACTGTCGTCCAGCAGCTCGATCAGCGGGCGGTAGCGCGAGGCCTCCGCATCGCCCTCGATGGTGATGTCCGCCGGCGCTTCCAGGGTCAGGCCGATGGCCTCGCGGCGCCCGAAGGGTACGCGCACGCGCATGCCGGGCTGCAACGTCTCGACCAGAGCTGGCGGCACCTCGTAGTCGAAATGCCGTCGCAAGGGGCACTTGACAGCCACGGGGACGAGTTTCACGTCTTCATAGCCTGTGGATAAGTCTGTGCGGAACGTGGCACTGCACCGTCATGAGGCGCTCCGCCGCGAAGGAGGGGAAATCCAAATTTTCTGACTTACCACAAATAATTCATTTCGAATCATTTATTTGCGTATTACCTACGGGGATACGCCTGCGGCGCTGCTTGCCGTTGCATGGTGGGCTGTGCTTGTGCAAAAGCCCGATAGCGTCGATCGGCGGATTGCCGGAGCCCGGCGCGGTGGCAGCGGGCTGTCCATCTTGTGTCCATCCCATTTGTGCACGTTGTGACGCCCGTTCGTCGCAGGCACCCCGTCCGGTCAGGAGGCCGCGAACCAGTCGCGGGTTGCGCCGCCCGCCTCCAGGCCGGCGAAGTCGAAGAGCTCGCGGTCGGCGAGCTGCGAGGGCGCGACATGGCACATGGCGCGGAAGATCTGCTCGACGCGGCCGGGATCATCGCGCTCCCATTCGGCCATCATGCGCTGCACCTGCTGGCGCTGCAGATTGTCCTGTGAGCCGCAGAGATTGCAAGGGATGATCGGGAAGCCCTTCTCCTCCGCGTAGGCGGCGATGTCCTTCTCGCGGCAATAGGCCAGCGGCCGAATGACGATGTTGCGCTCGTCGTCGGACTTCAGCTTGGGCGGCATGCCGGCCAGCCGGCCGCCGAAGAACATGTTGAGGAAGAAGGTGGCGACGATGTCGTCCTTGTGGTGCCCCAGCGCGATCTTGTTGTAGCCGTTGTCGTGCGCGAAGGTGTACAGCGCGCCGCGCCGCAGCCGCGAGCAGAGCGAGCACATCGTCTTGCCCTCGGGGATGTTGCGCTTGACCACCGAGTAGGTGTCCTGCTCGAGGATGGTGTAGGGAATGCCGCGGCCGCTCAGGTACTCGGGCAGCACGTGCGCTGGGAAGTCCGGCTGCTTCTGGTCGAGATTAAGGGCGTGCAGCTCGAAGTCGACCGGCGCGGCCTCGCGCAGCGCCAGCAGCATGTCGAGCAGGGTGTAGCTGTCCTTGCCGCCGGACAGGCAGACCAGCACGCGGTCGCCATGCTGGATCATGCCGTAGTCGCCGATGGCCTGGCCGGTCTGCCGGCGCAGCCGCTTGGCGCGCTTGTCGGCCTCGCGCTTGTCGCGGCGCGTGTCCCGGCCGGCCTCGGTGGCGGACGGGTGGAAGCGCAGGGGAATGTCGTCGGCCATGGCGGAATCCGGTGAAAAGCCCTTCATTCTAGGACACCGTGGCCTGCGACAGGGCGGCCGCCAGTCGCGTGCGCAGCGTGTCGTCGTCGATGCCTTCGACGGCGACGCGCTTGCGGGGCGCGGTGGCGCCCCGCTGCACCGACACGGCCTGCGCCGGCACATCCAGCGCCTCGGCCAGCAGTGCACACGCCGCGCGGTTGGCGCGGCCCTTTTCGGGGGCGGCGGTCACCGACAGTTTGAGAACCGGCCCCATCCAGCCGAGCAGGCGATTCTTCGACGCCCCTGCGGCAACCTTGATTTCCAAATGTGCGGAGCGCCTCATCTCGTCAATGCTGAACGCGCTCCCGGATCAATTCAACGCCCTGGTCGTCGGTGCCAACCGCGGTATCGGGTTGGGGGTGGCTCGTGCCCTGGTCGCCGATACACGGGTCGGACAGATCTTCTGCGGCTGTCGCGCGCCCGAGGAGGCGGCGGAGCTGCACGCCCTCGCTGAGCGCGATTGTCGCGTGCGCGCGCTGCGCATGGATGTGCGCGACGAGTTCACGCTGAGTCTCGCGGTTGCTGAAATGGAGCGCTTCGGCGGGCCGCTGCACCTGGTCATCGTCGCCGCCGGCGTGCTGCACGACCCCAACGGCATGAAGCCCGAGCGACGCATCGCCGATATCACCCCCGAAACGGCCATGCACAGCCTGCAGGTCAATGGTCTCGGCCCCGTGCTGGTGCTCAAGCATGTCGAGCATCTGCTGCGCGGTGCGGCGGGGCCCGGCTACTTCGCGAGCATCTCGGCGCGCGTCGGCTCCATCGGCGACAACCGCATTGGCGGCTGGTACGCCTACCGCGCCGCCAAGGCCGCGCAGAACCAGTTCATCCACACCGCCGCCATTGAGCTGGCGCGCAGCCAGCCCGAGCTGTGCTGCGTCACTCTGCACCCGGGCACGGTGGATACCGAGCTTTCGAAGCCCTTCCAGCAGCGCGTGCCGGCGGCCAAGCTCTTTGACGTCGAGCGCGCCAGCCGGCAGCTGCTCGATGTACTGGGCGGTCTGACCCCGGCCGACAGCGGCGGCTTCTTCGCCTGGGACGGCAAGCCCGTGCCCTGGTAGCTTGCCTCGGCATGAGTCTGCTCGACGTCGTCCACCACGACGGCTACACCATCGATCTGCCGCAGGCGCACCCCTTCCCGATGCGCAAGTTCGCCGAGCTGCGCGCACAGCTCGACGGTGGCTCCTTCCGCTTTCACGAGGCACCGGTGGCGACGCGGGCGCAGCTGGAGACGGTGCACGACCCGGCTTATCTCGATGCGCTGGCCGCCGGCACGCTGGATGTACGCGCCCAGCGCCGCAGCGGTTTTCAGTGGCAGCCGGATCTGTTCTCGCGTTGCGCGCTGGAGACGGGCGGCACCTGCCGCACGGTGGAACTCGCCCTGGACAACGGTCTTGCCTGCAACGCCGCCGGCGGCACGCATCACGCCCATCGCGACTTCGCGGCCGGCTATTGTCTGCTCAACGATCTGGCCGTGGCCGTGCATCACGCCTGGCGGCTGGGTGCGGCGCGCGTGCTGCTGCTGGACTGCGATGTACACCAGGGCGACGGCAGCGCGCGTTTGCTTACCGGCCAGTCCGGCGCCTGCACGGTGTCCTTCCACTGCGGTGAGAACTTCCCGGCACGCAAGGCGGAATCCGACTGCGACATCGTGCTGCCGCGCGGATGCGACGACGCGGCCTATCTCGCCGCGTTGCGCGAGCACCTGCCAGCGCTGCTCGACTACTACGCGCCGGAACTCGTGATCTACGACGCCGGCGTCGATGTCCACGCCGGCGATCGCCTCGGTCACATGGCGCTGTCGGATGACGGTCTGCTCGCGCGCGATCGCTACGTCGTGGCAACGGTGCGCGGCCGCAGCATTCCACTGGCCGGGGTCATCGGCGGTGGTTACGATCAGGACATCGCGCGGCTGGCCGCGCGCCACGCCACGCTATTTACCGCCTGCTCGGAAACCCTGTGCGCCACACGCTGCGCCTGACCTTGCTGCTACTGCTTGGCGCGGGCCTGCTTTCGGCCTGCAGCACGACACGGCTGGCCTATAACCAGTCGCACTGGCTGGTGAGCTGGCAGCTCGGTGGTTATCTCGAGCTCGATTGGAGTCAGCGCTCGCAGCTGCGTGACGAATTCCGCGAGCTGCGCGCCTGGCATCGGGTCAACCAGCTCGATGCCTACGCCGAGGATCTGTACTGGCTGGCGGATCGCATCGAGAGCCGCGACTTCGATCGCGAAGACCTGGACACAGTCATCGCTCGCGCCAACCGCCACGTGGCGACGCTGGTGGAGCGAGCCCTGCCGCACGCGGCCACGGTGCTGCGCGATATGGGCGACGCCCAGCTCTCCGACCTGCAGACGCGACTGTCGGCCGACATCGAGGAAGAGCTGGCCGAGCGCGAGAATATGGATATTGCACAGTGGCGCGAGCGGATCAGCGAAGACATGGTCGAGGCCCTGCGCGACTGGGCCGGCCCGCTGGAAGCCGATCAGCACGCCCGCATCGCGCGCTGGGCCCGCGAGCGGCAAGCTCCGCCCGGCATTTGGCGCGCTCAGCGCAAGGCCGCGCTGGAGCAAGCCTTTCGCTTGTTCGAGCAACGCCATGCCGAGGACTTCGTTGCCCGCGTCGAGGCCTTCGTCGCCGAGCGCACCGAACGGCGCCCAGCCGCGCTGCGCCGGGCCGCCGCTGCCGACCGCGAGGCCTGGAAGGCACTGATGCTGGATCTGGAGGCGGGAATGCGACCCCGCCAGCGCGCGCATCTTGTCGATGTGCTGCGCGCTTATGCGCGCGATGCCGAGCGGCTCGCGGCCGCGACTAAATGAAGATGGCGCGAGCTTCTTTCAGACGGTGCTCGGCTGCCCTTTGTATGTCCCAGAAAATGGTGACGCGGTAGGGTCCACGATCGCACGGCATTTCGGGTAGCGTCCCTGGGCCGTCGGGTGCGGTCTGCGCGCCCTCGGCAATTCATGAATAACAAACCGGGAGTAAGCATGAACACAAGCAAGAAGCTGGGCGTTGCCGCCGTACTGGGTGCGGCCGTTGCCCTCGGGGGTTGCGCAGCCGGGCCGTCGATGACCACCGGCTACTGGTACACCGACCAGTCCGGCCCCGTCATCGCCACCGGCGAGCACGCACCTTCCAAGGTGGGCACCGCCACGGCCACCTCCATCCTCGGCCTCATCGGCACGGGCGATGCGAGCATCAACGAGGCGATGCAGAACGGTGGCATCAGCAAGGTGCATCACGTGGACTTCCACACCCGCTCCATTCTCGGCCTCTTCGCCGAGACGCAGGTGATGGTCTACGGCCAGTGACATCGGTTTCACAACCGATGTCCGAGCGGGCGGCGCCTAAGCGCCGCCCGTTTGCGTTGGGCCGCCGTCGAATCGCGGCAGCCGGTGCGGTGTTGCTTGTCGCCGCGCTGTCGGCGGGATGTGCGGCGAGCAAGCCGGTGCGCTTCGACATCTGGGACGCCACCGAGCTCGCCGATGCTCACGCGCCGGAGGACGGGCGCGTCTACGTCAAGTTCTTCCTGCCGGCGGGCGCCAGCCTGAGCGAGGGCATGGAAGGCTTCTGGCCCGTGCTCGCGCGGGCCGCCGAGCGCGGCCATCACGTCGCGCTGCTGGGCGCCGACAGCGGGCTGAACCGGCAGGTGCTGACCGGCACGCTGGAGGATGCCGCTGCCGAAATGTCACTCGAGGATGTGCGGCTGGTCTATCTCGGGCCGGATCGCGATCGTGCCGAGGTCGTGGCGGCGGCCGAGGCTGCCGGGCTGGAGCTGGGGTACGTCGTCTATCCCTGATCGGGTTAGGCCACAGATTTCACAGATCGAGCAGAGCGAGTTATTGCATTCGGGCGCTTGGTGCTTCGGCGATGCCGCGAAGCGGCGAGCCAGTGCGATGCGTGCCCTTTGAGGGGTGATGTGTGATCGACTTGCCGGTGGCAAGTCGCAGCGCGCATCACGGTTGGGCCATGGAAGGCCCAGCCAGGGTCACTTGATGAGGTCCGGATGACCGAATCTAGTGACTGCGGCGATCTTTACGCGAACCTTGGGCTGTAATGCCTGCCCTCCTTGGCGCAACGGTATCGCCTAAACCACCCCCGGCCCGGACATCCATGTCCGGGCGCTCCCAGCACTGCGAAGTGCCACTGGCACTTCGGTCGCTGCTCGCCCCCGAGCACGTCGCTCGACTCGGGGACCTGTCGCGGCGAAGCCGCGGCAGGCCACCCGGCGGGCACCATGGCTTTGGGTACTTTGGCCGTAACCAAAGTACCCCGCGCCGTCGCAAGGCATCACTCGATAGCGCCTACGTCACGAAGCGCGGAATTCGCGAGCAGAACGGTGCCAACGGCGCTCCACGGGATGGCTCATCGCGCCCAGAGAGAGAATTGCGCTACTCGCATTGAGCCGGATCCCGCTAGGGCCGCTCTGCGAAAGCCGGCGCCAGGTAGCGCACCAGCTCCAGCCGCAGGCCGCTGCGATCCGGGCCGCGGCCGGTGGCGTAAAAGCCTTCCAGGCGCAGGCCGGTCTGGCCGGCCCAGTGCCACTGCGCGCCACCGCGCAGCTCGTGTCGCTCGAAGTCTCCGCCCAGCAGGGGCGACCGGCTGTCGATCTCCAGCAGCAGCGACAGCGCGCGTGCCGGCCCCCAGTGCAGGCCGGCGGTGCCGCCGCCGCCCAGGCCGTAGCCCTTGTCCATGTCCTTGGCGGCATCCAGCGCCAGCCGGCCGAAGACGAAAGTGCGCAGCTTGCCTTGCCGCCAGGTGAGGCCAGGGCCACCGTCGATGTAGCCGCCGAGGCGAGTATCGAGGCCGGCGCGCCGCCGCGCGCCGAAGCCGACACGCCAGGAGATCGGTCTGAAAAGGACATCGCGCGGCGACAGCGAGACGATGTCGACAATATCCAGACGCCCTACGCTCAGTCGATCATCCTGCGCGTCCCAGAGCAACTCGCTGTTGGCGAAAGCCACCTGGCCGCCGCTGTCGTAGCCGGCCTGTGCATCGAGCAGGTCGTGATAAGCCGGCCGGTAGCCGAGGACGGCGCCGTGGCCGCCGTCCTCGGCGAAGAAGCCGGCGCGCAGGCGCGCGGTGTCGTGGCCGCGGTCCGGTGTTGTCGCGGGCGGCTGCGGGTCGGCGAAGCCGCTCTTGGCGCCGGTAGCGGCGCGCGCACCTAGGATCTTGCGTGCGCGCGGCAGCGCGGTGTCGCGTTCAGCGGCGCCGCTCTGCGTGCGGTAGTAGAGCCAGTCGTGCGCCACGTCCAGCAGACGCGCGTTGCGCTGTGCCTCGTCTGACGGCAGCGCTTCGGGCGCGAGTTCGCCTTGCGCCACTGCCACCGCGCGTTGGGTGTCGGCATCGCCGATGCGGCGGGCGCGGTCGGCCAGTGAGGTCGACAGCGCGGGCCGGTACTGCGGCGCGCCAACCAGTTCCTGGCGGCGCAACGCGCGCACGGTATCGGTGGGGATCGCCCACCACTCCAGCCCGGCGCGCAGGTTGCGTTCCGGTAGCGCGGCCTCCAGCAGGGTTAGCAGCTGGAACGAACAGTTCTTGGTGAAAAAGTAGTAGTCGAAGTCGGCGCCGCGTAGCTCCCAGAGGTGTAGCAGCACGCGCTCCAGCGCGGCCTGATCGATCTGCAGCGGGTATTCCCAGAGGTCGCGGTTTTCGATGCGCGCGTACTCGCGCACCTTCTCGTAGTAGGGCATGACCGCGAAACGGCCGGTGTAGCCGCCGGTGAGCCCGCGTGCGGCGTAGACCAGGCCGTTGTCCTCTTCGGTCTCGGCCGCGAAGTTGACAGCGTAGGCCAGCAGCGGCGCCTCCTCGGAGCCCTCCGCGCCGTCGATGCGCAGCAGGGTGTGCCCGAACATCGAGGCCGGGCTGTTGAGGTAGGCGGAGGGGAAGACGAGCCAGGCACGCTGCGGGTTGAGCGCCGCCAGCCAGCGGCTGCGGCGCCCGCATTCCGGTGGGTCGAGGCCGTGGCCGCGCAGGTCGAGATGCTTGTCCAGCAGCCGCCAGCGCAGGCCGAAGACGCAGGCGGCGGCTTCCTCGCGCTTGGCGATCTCGGTGCCCTCGACGAAGGCGCGCAGCGTGGCGTGCAGCTCGGCGCGCGGGTTGCGATGACCGCCCGGCGCCAGGAAGAACCAGTCCGAGGCGATGGCGCTGCGTGCGCCGAGCAGGCCCGGCTCCATGTGCAGCAACCGTTGCCAGGCGGGGTCGGCGTGCAGTTGCTGACGGTCGGCTGCTGCCTGCAGCGCCGTCAGCTCGGCGTGAGCCGGTAGCGCGGTGCCGCCAAGCAGCAGCAGGAGAAGGAAATGGGGAATGCGCATAAAAAAGCGGCGCCGCATGAACGGCGCCGCCTCTCCAGAGTGGTCGCGGAGCTTAGACGTAGCGCGACAGCGACTGGTTCTCGGCCATGGCGGCCTCAAGGCCGGCCAGCACGTCGGCGACGGTGACTTCGTTGCCGTCGAAGATGCGGGCGTAGTTGGCCTGCGCCATCTGCGCGAAAGCCTCGCGGTCGGCCTGCTCGACGTCGTAGAGCGCGGCCAGCGCGTCGACGGTCTCGCCTTCGCCGGCTGCGACCTCGGCGGCGATCTGGTCCAGATTGGCCGAGGCGAACATATTGGTGCGCGCATCGGCGGTGACCACGCCGTCGGACGAGCAGCCCAGCGTGCCGGTGGAGATGCCGAAGGTCTGATTGCCGAAGGTGCCGTTGGTGGTGGCGCCCAGTACCTTGGGCACAAGGCCAGATTGCCCTTCCCAGATGATGGTGCCGGCGCCGCAGCCGATGTCGTCGTCGGCGAGGACGGTGGCGAACGGTGCCGAAGCCAGAGCAACGGCGGCGATGGTTTTCTTGAGCATGCGTATCCCCTATGAAACCGTGAAGTAATGCGCGTGTGGCGGAATGCCACGCTCGCAACATAGCCGAGGCTCGACCACGCTGTCATCACCCGACGCTCGGTGCGAGCCTGCACGCTAAAAAAAGGGCCCGCCAATCGGCGGGCCCGAGGCCCCTTTTCCCCCAGGGAGTTGGTGGCTACATCGGCAGAATCTGCGTAACCACTTTCTCGGTGCGATCAATGATTTCGGGTAGCGCTTCTTCTTCCTTCATGGCCATCTGATTGGCCCATGCCGACAGACGGACGCCGTGCGGGAAGTAGTTGCTCTTCTGGGTGACGGTGCCGCCGGAGGTGTTGCCGCTGGCCGTGCCGCCGCCTGCTGCCATGCGGGAGTTGCCGGCGCCGGCGGCGCTGGCCGATCCGCTGGCGGTTTCCCGATGCATCTCGAAGGTGACGGGCTTGGACTGGCGCTCCTCAAGCACGAAGTCGAGGATCATCGCCCACTCGCGCGGCTGCGATGCGTTCTGCAGGCCGGCGGCTACGAGTCCCCCGGCCGCTACGCCACCGACCGCGCCGGTGATGCCGCTGTTGGTAGCGCGACCGATGGCCACACCGGTGCCTACGCCGGCTGCGGCGCCCATGATGTTGCCGAGGTTGCGCGCGATCTTGGAGCCGCCGGATTCCGGCTCGACTTCGCCGAAATAGCGCAGCTGCGCGCGCAGGCGATATTGCGCGCTGTCAGGTGAATTCACGACATTCCAACCCTGCTCGCGGGCGGCATTCTTCATCAGGTCGAGCAGCTGGATTTGCTGCGCGTCGCTGATATTGCGGTAGGAGATGTAGACATTCTTCTCTCCCGAGCGCGGCGGCTCCAGCTGCGGCGGCGGCACGACCCAGACCGTGCCGCTACGGGCTTCGGCGTACTTGTTGGCAGTGATCTTCCCCATGCCGCGGCTGACTGAAGCGCAGCCGCTGACAACGGCCGCGGAGGCGATGGCGACGACCACCAGTTTGAGACTTGCGAGACGCATGATTTTCCCCTGAACGATGACTGAATACTTATAGCTTTTTTGCCGTAGCACTGGGAATCCCGGTGTGTAGCGCGAAAAGGGGACATCGCTCGAACTCGCCTGCGTTGCGGAGCGCAACGTAGACTGCGCCGTGTTTTCGGGCATTGCCCTCGACGACGGTGTAGCGGTCACTCGTCACGGCAAGCTATTTGCCCGCGCGTTTGATTACTATTTGTCCGCACGCGTAGACTCGCGCGCTCTTCGCTGCGCGTTTGCATTCAGCGCGTACCGATTCTGATGACAACGAGGGAGTCCCCAAAATGACGGTGAAGATCACCGCGCCCAAGGAAACGCGGGCCAACGAGCGGCGCGTCGCGGTGGTACCCGCGGTAGGCGCCAAGCTCGCGAAACTGGGCGCCGAAGTAAGTATCCAGACGGGCGCAGGAGACGCTGCCCGTGTGCCGGATCAGGCGTACAAGGATGCCGGCATATCGGTCGGCAAGCTCGAACTCGGCAAGGCCGAGATCGTGTTGAGTGTGCAGCCCCCGAGCCCCGCTGACATCAAGAAGATGAAGGAAGGCACCGTGCTGCTGTCCTTCGTCTACGCCAATCGAGAGCCGGAAACCGTCAAGGCGCTGGTCGAGAAGAAGATCACCTGCTTCGCCATGGAGCTGGTGCCGCGCATCACGCGCGCGCAGGCCATGGACGCGCTGTCGTCGCAGGCCGCGCTGGCCGGCTACTACGGCGCGCTGCTGGCCGCCACCAACCTCAACCGCATCCTGCCGATGATGACCACGGCGGTCGGTTCCATCCGCCCGGCCAAGGTGCTGGTCATGGGCGCCGGCGTGGCCGGCCTGCAGGCCATTGCCACCGCGCGCCGACTGGGCGCCATGGTCGAGGGCTACGATGTGCGCAGCGAAGTGGCCGAGCAGGTCGAGTCGCTGGGCGCCAAGTTCGTCGACACCGGCGTCTCCGCCGCCGGCGAAGGTGGCTACGCGCGCGAGTTGACCGACGAGGAGAAGGCCAAGGCCGCCGAGGTGCTGACCAAGCACATTCAGAACGCCGACGCCATCGTCACGACTGCCGCCATTCCCGGCAAGGACAGCCCCAAGATCATCTCCGAGGAGCAGATCAAGGGCATGAAGCCGGGCGCGGTCATCATCGATCTGGCCGCCGAGGGCGGCGGCAACACGCCGCTGACCCAGCCGGGCGAGACCGTCGAGGTGGGCAGCGTGAGCATCGTCGCGCCGTTGAACATCCCCAGCCTGCTGGCGGAGCACGCCTCCGAGCTCTACGCCAAGAACCTCCTCAACTTCCTGGAGCTGATCGTCGAAGAGGGCGAGCTCAAGCTCAACTGGGATGACGAGGTCGTCGCCCAGTCGTGCCTGACGCACGACGGCGAGATCAAGAACGAAGCGGCCAAGTCGGCCGTGGAACAGGGATAACCGGGAGCCGATCATGGATGCCACTACCGCTATCACCGGTTTCGTCGCGCTCTACATCTTCATGCTCGCGGCCTTCACCGGTTACGAGATCATCGGCCGCGTGCCGGCGATCCTCCACACCCCGCTGATGTCGGGCTCGAACTTCGTGCACGGCATCGTCGTCGTCGGTGCGATCTGGGCGCTGCTCAACGCCGGCACGCTGCTGGAGCAGGCCATCGGCTTCTTCGGCGTGCTGCTCGGCGCCGGCAATGCTGCCGGCGGCTACGTCGTGACCGACCGCATGCTGGACATGTTCAAGTCCAGCGACAAGCAGGAATAAGGGGAGCCCCATGTCCGTCAATTTCCTCATCGCGGCGTCCTTCTTTGTTGCGACGCTGCTCTTCATCTACGGCCTGAAGCGCATGGCCAGTCCGGTCACCGCGCCTTCGGGCATCAAGGTGGCCGGCTGGGGCATGGTGCTCGCCGTGGCCGCCGCCTTCCTCTACGCCTTCGACGTTCGGCCGGCCGCCGAGGACAATCTCGGCATCAACCTCTTCCTCGCGCTCATCGCGCTGGGCATCGGCGTCGGCTGGGCCTGGAAGAGCGGCAAGACGGTCGCCATGACCGCCATGCCGCAGATGGTCGCGCTCTACAACGGCATGGGTGGCGGCGCGGCCGCGGCCATCGCCGCCATGGAGCTCTACTCCGGCAACGCCCAGCACTACGGCGCGGCCGTCACCGTGCTGGCGCTGCTCGGTGGCCTCATCGGCTCGGTGGCGCTGTCCGGCTCCATCGTGGCCTGGGCCAAGCTCGACGGGCGCCTGAACAAGACCATCCGCTTCGGTGCGCAGCAGCTCATCAACGGCAGCCTGCTGCTGATCGCGGTGCTGCTGTCTCTCTACGTGCTCTCGGTGGGCGAGACCGGTACGCCGGGGCTGTCCATCACGCTCTTCTTCATCGTTTCGCTGACGCTGGGCGTACTGCTGACGACCCCCATCGGCGGCGCCGACATGCCGGTGGTCATCTCGCTGTACAACGCCTTCACCGGCCTGGCCGTCGCCTTCGAGGGCTTCGTGCTGCAGAACCCGGCGATGATCATTGCCGGTACCGTCGTCGGCTCTGCCGGCACGCTGCTCACGCTGCTCATGGCCAAGGCCATGAACCGCTCCGTCAAGAACGTCATCTTCTCCAACTTCGGGGTGGAAGAGGACAGCGGCGAGGGCATCGAGGGCACGATGAAGTCCATGGAGGCCGGCGACGCCGCCATCTCGATGTACTACGGCTCCAAGGTCATCATCGTTCCCGGCTACGGCCTGGCCGTCGCGCAGGCACAGCACAAGCTCTACGAATTCGTGAAGCTGCTGCAGAAGAACGGCGTGGAAGTCAGCTTCGCGATTCACCCGGTGGCGGGCCGTATGCCGGGGCACATGAACGTTCTGCTGGCCGAGGCCGGTGTCCCCTACGACATCATCTACGACCTCGAAGACATCAACGAGGAGTTCGCGCTGGCCGACGCTGCCATCGTCATCGGCGCCAACGACGTCGTGAATCCGGCGGCCCGGACCAACAAGTCCAGCCCCATCTACGGCATGCCCATCCTCAACGTCGACAAGGCACAGCAGGCCTACGTCGTCAAGCGTGGCCAGGGCAAGGGCTACAGTGGTGTCGAGAACGAACTCTTCTTCGCGGACAACACCCACATGGTCTACGGCGACGCGCAGAAGGTCATGGTCTCCATGATCGAAGCGGTGAAGTCGCTGGGCTGAGGCCAGCCACAAGCGGTCACCGAAAGGGCGGGCCGGAGACGGCCCGCCCTTTCTTTTCGCGGCTCGATAAATCGCATGAGATCAATCCCGCTGCGGTGGGCTATCCCCGGCCATAGCCCGTAGATTTGCGCTCTACCACCGCGCGGGGCAGTCTCTGCTTTTGGACCGCTCTCGACAGTCGTGGTCTTCTCCTGGCTAGCCGCTGTTATGCGTGAAAGAGGGCACGGTGGTCGTTGCAGAAACAGAAAGATTGGTGATCCGAGCGCTGTCGGCACAGGACGTGCCGGTACTGGCCGTGGCGCTCGCCGACCCGTCCGTCATGCGCTACTCGCTTCGTGGTGTTCTCAGCGAGGCGCAAACAGCGGAGTTCATTGAATGGTGCATCGGTCTGTACCGCGAGCGCGGCTACGGCCCTTGGGCCCTGGTTGAGAAGGACTCGGAAGCGCTCGCCGGCTTTTGCGGCCTGAGCCCCGAGCTGATCGAAGGCACCGAAGAGGTTCAAGTCGGCTATCGACTCGCTCCGCAGTTCTGGGGACGCGGGCTGGCCGCCGAGGCGGTGGCGGAAGTGCTGGTCCTCGGCTTCCAGCAGTTTGCTCTGCCGGTTATTGCGGCCATCGTCGAGCCGGAACACACGGCCTCTGTGCGGGTGCTGGAGAAGAGCGGCTTCAAGTCCTTCGAGCGGAAGCGGTTTCACGGCCGCAATGTTCGGATTTATCGCCAGTGGCCGGCCTGCGCCGCCCCGGCTTCTCACAACGGTAGCTGCGACCCGACGGGCTTCCCTGCTGGCGCTCTCGAGTCAGCAGATCAAGTGGGACGTTCGGTCGACATGGAATTGAGGTCCGCTCCGTTCGGAGGAGCGCTATGAGCCATCAGAGTTCGGAGGTTGATGCGTTTGTGAGCCGGACGAAGAGCTGGCAAGGAGAAATCCAGGCGCTGAGGTCAATCCTTCTCGATTGCCGACTCGGAGAGGCGCTGAAGTGGGGGAAGCCGTGCTTCATGTTCGAGGGCAAGAACGTCGCCATCATCCAGCCTTTCAAAGAACATTGCTCGTTAATGTTCTTCAAGGGCGCATTGATCCAAGACGTATACGGCCTGCTTCGCACCCAGGGCGAAAACACGCAGTCCGCGATGCGGTTGGAGTTCACTGGTAAGGACCAGATCAAGACGGCCGTCGTGAAGGCCTATGTTGAGCAGGCCATTGCGGTGGAACAGGCCGGGCTAGAGGTCGACTTCAAGGCGAAGAACGAGTTGGAGCTTCCGGAAGAGCTCGTCCGGATCCTGAACGAGGACAGCAAGCTGGCGAAGGCCTTCCAGGCGCTGACTCCCGGGCGACGGCGAGGCTACGTTCTGCATTTCACAGGCGCGAAGCAGTCGAAGACGCGTATCGCCCGGATCGAAAGGTCTATCCCCAAGATCCTCGCGGGTGTGGGCATCAATGATCGCTAGCAGTGCGCTGCTGTCGGAGAGGGCGCCGCGTTTCAATCTTTCCGCAACATGCAGCGCCGGCTTGCGGCATGACACCGATGCACGAGTGAAGTATTTGGTCCGCTCGGCTTGTAGTTCAGACTACAAGTACTGCTACAGGCTCACTAGGCGGAACATGTTCGCGCTGTTCTGCCGTCATTGGGGCGGATGGGTGCCGGCCGAATTCCGCAAGAGTTTCAATCCGGACAATGTCTCCATGGTGATCATGAATGGGCGACGGGTCGGCTATATGAGCGTGAGGCGCGATGACCAGGGCATATATGTTGAAAATATCCAGTTGTCGCCTTCATTGCATGGCAAGGGGGTTGGAACCGAGCTCCTCGGCCGGCTTTTGAGTCTTCACGAAGAAGAGCTTGTTCGGCTTACGACCTTTAGGGATAACCCCGCAAGACGCTTGTACGAGCGGCTGGGCTTTGTCGTAACAGAGCGCGATGGCGAAACGCTCCGGATGGCTAGGTTCTCCGACAAAGCGAGCGCGTAGTGGCGAAAGCTATGGGCTACGGGAGAAGCATGCGGAATAATTCCGCCCCCGTGCCGCCCCTGGGTTCCGACACGCCTGACACGACGCGTCTCCCACCCATCCTTTTCGCCGCGATCAGGAGCGTCGAGCGAGTCTGGCCGTCAGACGATCAACGCTGCGCGTGTCGATCTGGCAGCCCGTCCTTCGACTAGAGGAGCAAGCACGGTGAGCAGAGCCAGTCGCAAGTTGGCGCTCGCTGCGCCCTGCCGGAAACGTCTGCGAATGACACGGATGAAAGGAAGCGCTGAATGCCCGAACTGATCCTCACCACCTTCGATTGGGTTCCCGAGATGCCGCGCGGCTATGTGCGTGACCTGCGTGTGCGCTGGGCCTTGGAGGAAGCCGGGTTGCCCTACCGCGTCATGAGCGTGCCGTTTCGCGATCGACACGCAGAGCATTTCTCGCATCAGCCTTTCGGGCAGGTGCCGTGGCTGACCGACGGCGATATCTCGATCTTCGAGAGCGGGGCGATCCTGCTCCATTTGGGCGAGCGCAGCGATGCACTGATGCCCGCCGATTCGCACCGTCGCAGCGAGGTGATCGAATGGCTCTTCGCCGCGCTCAACTCAGTCGAGGCCGCGAGTCTGCCGTGGTCTCTGTTCAAGTTCTCCGGCGACGTCGCGGAAACGCCGGGGCGCAAGCATCTGGACGAGTTTCTCGAGGCGCGGCTTCAGCACATGGAGACGGTGTTGGAGGGGCGCGAGTGGCTAGCCGGAGCCTTTTCGGTAGCCGACATACTCATGGCCGATGTGCTGCGCCTTGTCGATCGCTTCGATGGGCTGGCGGGATATCCGGTATGTGGCGGCTACGTTGCGCGTGCCACCGCTCGCCCCGCTTTCCTGAAGGCGTACGCGGACCAGATGGCCCATTTCGCTGCGGCGGACTGAGAATGGCGGTGCATTGTCGGGGGGTGGCTCGCGGAAAGCCGCCTTGTACCCGGACTGGTCCGTGCGTCGTAGACCGAGGTTGAGCTCGGCGTTACGCGATGCCCAACCTGCCCAATGGAGGGATTGCCGGAAGCATATGCATAACATCTCCCCTTCGGTGTTGTATGGACCTCTCCTCGCTGGTTGTGCGGCACCTTCCATGCGCTCCGGCATGACTGCTGACGAGGTCCCCATGGGTCAAGTTCGGCTCCGCCAGATCCAGGATCGGTATCTCGAAACCAGCGTAGTTGTTCCCGGCCACGGCGCACCCGGAGGGCCAGAGCTGTTTGATCACGCCATCGCCATTGTCGAAGCGCACCGGGAATTGCGGTAGGCGATTGGTCTCGAATAATCAGCGTCTAGAGCCGCGGCGGGTCGCTCCGGACCGGTACCTTTGCGCTCAAATGAAATGGGGGGCGCCCCCGTATACGCTGATCGACTGAACGACAAGGAGCGGCTTCGTGGAGATCGGGATAGGGGTTGCCGAGTCCGATGTACAGCTTGAAAGCGCCGCGGCCGTGCTTCTCGAGCTGCGGCCCGCTTACGGCAAGGCGGAGTTGCTGGAGCGAGTGCGGGAGCAGATGCGGCACGGCTATCAAATCGCCTGCGGCGAATCCGAGGGCGAGATCCTCTGTGTCGCGGGATTCGTTATCGCCCGCAAGCTGGCCTGGGGAAGGCATATGTATGTCGATGACCTGATCACCGCAGAGGCGCATCGCGGCAAGGGGGCGGGTACCGCGATGATGCGCTGGCTGAAGGCGCACGCACGGCAGACGGGCTGCGAGCAGCTGCATCTCGACTCCGGCGTCAGCCGCTTCGGCGCTCACCGCTTCTATCTGCGCGAGGGCTTCGCTATCAGCAGCCATCACTTCGCGATGACACTCTGATCGGCCCGCGGTGTGCTCATGAAGCTTCCGCGTGGCCGCGCGTGTCGATTGCTGGGCACTGCAAGCGACCAGTTCTGCATCCCCATGCATCGCTGCATCCGAGCGCGTAACACTTTCCTGCCGGTAGCCCCCTGCGTCCCGGAATGATGCTCATTTTGTACAGAGGGCTCATGCGAGACATCCCAACTTGGACGTTGTATGCGGTGATATGTGTCGCCATTCTCCTTGCCGGTTGTGCGACGCCTTCCGCGCGCCCCGACATCGCGGCCGATCATCCCGGGATCTCCGATGTCCCGGTCGGCGAAGTCCGTCTTCACCAGCTCCATCCCGACGTCTGGGTGCATGTCTCGACCTGGCGATTCGATGACGGGACGGTGTATCCCTCGAACGGTCTTATCGTGCGTGACGGCGAGGGGCTTCTGCTGATCGATCCGGCTTGGGGCGAGGCGGCGACGGCCGCGTTGCTGAGTGCGATCGACGCGGAGATCGGCCGCCCGGTCCGCCGTGCCATCGTCACGCACTTTCACGATGACCGGGTTGCTGGAACGAATGTGCTGGAGCGTCGCGGCATCACCGTGCAGGGAACACCGCATACAAGGCAGCTGGCGGAGAAGGCGGGCAACGCCGTTCCGGCCGATACGTTCGCGGGGCTTGCCGAGGTCGGTAGCGTAGTTCCGGTCGGACCGGTCGAAGTCTTCTACCCCGGAGCGGGGCATACCGAAGACAACCTCGTCGTATACGTCCCCGAGGCGGCGTTGTTGTACGGCGGATGCGCCGTCCATGAGGCCGCACGTGAGAATGCCGGGAACATTGAGGACGCCGACCTCCGCTCGTGGTCGGACGCGATCCGGCGTATCCAGGTGCGCTACCCCGACACCGTGATCGTCGTACCCGGGCACGGCGCGCCCGGCGGAGCGGAGCTGCTCAACCGCACCATCGCCATCGTCGATGCGCATCGGCGAGGGGCAAAGGGCGGCTGATCGCGGAGCGGCAAATAGGGAGGCGGCTGGCGAAATAGCGCGCTGCGTGCTCCGATTGCCTTTAGGCTGGAGTTCAGCCGGCGCGGGCCAACATGGACCCTGGCTCATGGCGCACAGGGAACGGGGATTGTATGGCGCAGAGTTGCATTATCAAGCATTTCCGGGACTTTGCTGAGCTCACGCGACGGGAAATCGAGCTGTTGCGGACGCTGGAGCGGGATCAGCGGTCCTACGCGGCCGGAGAGACGTTGCGTGCCAGCGGGGACCCGGCGGCGGTGTTCTTCACGCTGACCGATGGCTGGGCCTGCGCGAGCCGCTGTCTGGCTGATGGGGAGCGGCAGGTGATGGATGTGTTTCTGCCGGGGCAGGTGATGGGACTGCGCGAAATCGGCTACGACCACGCGCTATCGGATTTCGTGGCGATCACGGATATCCAGGCCTGCCCGTTCCCGAAGGCGCGATTGACGGAGGTCTTCGACAGCGCGCCGCGACTGGCGGATCTCTTCATGCTGACGCTGGCGCGCGATCAGTCGATCCTGCTGGAGCGGGTCGTGAACCTTGGCCGGCGCTCGGCGGAGGAGCGGGTCGCGCACTTCCTGGTGGAGATGAAGACCCGCGTGGCACCCGATGCGCCGAGCTTCCAGCTGCGCATGAAGCAGGGTGTCATCGGCGATGCGCTCGGGCTTTCCGCTGTGCATGTGAGCCGCACACTGCGGGCGCTCAGCGATCGGGGGTTGATATCGAAGACCGGAAAGACGGTCCGTATCGACGACCTGCAGGCGCTGATCGAATTCTCGGACTTCAACCCGACTTATCTGCAGCGCAACGTCCGCTGGGCCCGCCAGAGCGCGGCCGAGGGCGCGGAAGCGCTGGCCGTGAACCGATGAAGCGCGGCGATGCCGCGGGCGCGGCCATGGGTGTCGAAACTGCGCCCGGGGTCTGTCGAAAATCTTCTAGACAGGCGGTCGTCGGCCGGTAACGGCGAATACGATGGCGAGCACGATGCCGACGACGAAGAGGATCCAGGCAATGTTGGTGGCGGTGCCGGCGATGCCGGTAAAGCCGAGCACACCGGCGATGAGACCGACAATCAGAAAGATGAGTGCCCAGGAAAGCATGGCGGTTCCCTTCTTCTTGGAGTGTTGGCCGACAGTAGCGGCTGGCGGATTGACCGGGCATTAACCCAGGTTAATGCTGGTGACTTGAAGAATTCGCAGGATAGCCCGCTCAATACATGTCGAAGGAGGGTCCATGAATCGGGATCAACTCGAAGGCAAGTGGGACGAGGTCACCGCCAAGATCAAGCAGGAATGGGCGGATCTAACCGACGATGAAGTACGCCGCGCCGAAGGCAACATCGAAGAGCTGAAGGCGCGGATCCAGCAGAAGTACGGCGAGACACGCGAAGTCGTCGCCGAGAAGATCAATCGCATCATGGAGGGTGTGAAAAATGACAGTGCTCAATAAGCTCCGTAGCGTGAGCGATCTCCGCATGTTGGCTCTGGCGCTGATGCTTGGCGCCGGTTCTGTCGTTCTGCTCACCGGCTGCGAGTCGGACGGCCCGGCCGAGGAGATGGGCGAATCCATCGACGAAACCGCCGAAGAGGCCGGTGACGAGATGGAAGAGGCGACGGACTGAGGGCCGCTTCTTGCGTCCGGTCGCTGCGGATAGCGGCCGGGCGGCCGGGGGCTCCTTTCCGCGGCGGTTGCCCGTGCGTCGGTGCAGCGCCGCTTTACTGTCTGCATTTCGGCTGCAGCCGAATGCTCGGAAATCCCCCTTGACGGCGCTGCCTGACAGGAAATGGCTCGGCCTTGCCGCGCTGACGGTGCTGTTGCTTGGTCTGACCGGCCTGTGGCAATGGACGCCTCTGGGCGAATGGGCGAATTCGGAGAAGCTGTCCGGCGAGCTGGAAGCGCTGGCGCGCAGCCCCTGGGCGCCGGTGACGCTCGGCCTCGTGTATCTGGCCGCCGCGCCGGTGATGTTTCCGGTCATGGCGCTCAATCTGGCGCTGATCCTGGCCATGGGGCCATTCTGGGGTATTGGCTACGCACTCTATGGAAGCCTGCTCGCCGGGCTGGCGGCCTTCTGGGCTGGGCACAGCCTCGGGCAGCGCGCGTTGGCTCGGCTGCGCAGCGATACGGTGGACAAGGCGCTGCGCGTGGTGCGCGTAGGCGGCCTGCCGGGCCTGATCCTGCTACGCATCGTGCCGCTGGCGCCCTACCCTGTGGTGAATGTCGTCCTCGGTGCCGGCGGCATTGGCACCGGGGTTTTCGTCACGGGTACGCTGATCGGCGTGCTGCCGAGCCTGATCCTGATGGGCGTTGTCGGCTTCCAGCTGCGCCAGGTGCTGCAGGATCCGAACGCGGGCGGCATAACCGTGCTCGTCGGTCTGGCGCTGGGCTGCGTGGCGCTGGCGGCGTGGTTGCACCGGCGCCTGTCCGCTCGGCTCGCCGACAGTTGATGCGGGTGTTAAGGCGGGCGCTGGCATGGTCGCCGGCTCATGCTCCGGCAGGGAGGCGTGTATCCGTTTGCTGACACTGAACATGCACAAGGGCTTCTCGGCATGGCGCCGTCGCTTCGTGCTGCACGAGCTGCGCGAGGCCATTCGCCTTTCCGGAGCGGATGTTGTGCTGCTGCAAGAGGTGCTGGGCGCGCACCGCGAACTCTCCACGCGCTGGGAGCGCTGGCCGGACCAGGGCCAGTACGAGTTTCTTGCCGACACCGTGTGGTCCGCCTATGCCTATGGCAAGAATGCGGTCTACCCGGAGGGGCATCACGGTAACGCCGTGCTGAGCAAGTTTCCCATCACGCATTTCCGCAACCACGACGTCTCTGTGGCGGACGAGGAAAAGCGCGGCCTGCTGCACTGTGTGCTGGATGTGCCGGGCTGGGCGCGACCGCTGCATGTCATCTGCGTGCATCTGGGCCTTTCCGAGGCGCAGCGGCGCGAACAGCTGCAGCGGCTGTGCGCGATGGTCGGTGACGAGATTCCTGCGAAGGACCCGCTGGCGGTGGCCGGCGACTTCAATGACTGGCGCCAGCGCGCGCACGCCGTACTGGCGGATGGCGCCGGCCTGCGCGAGGTCTTCGTGGCGGCCCTCGGCCGGGCGCCGCGCACCTTTCCGGTGTGGCTGCCGCTGCTGCGGCTCGACCGCATCTACGCACGCAATCTGAAGGTCGCGCGGCCACAGGTTCTCCACGGGCGGCCGTGGAGCCGGCTGTCCGATCACGCGCCGCTGACGCTGGAACTGGCGGCCGTTTCATGAACCATCCCCACGACTGGAGCGAGGGCAACACTCTCACCCTGCTGGAGAACGGGGAGATGTTCTTTCCTGCCGTCTTCGCCGATATCCGGGCCGCGCGCGAGGAGGTCATCCTGGAGACCTTCATCTGGCTCGACGACGCCATCGGCCGGGCGCTGCGCGAGGCGCTGCTGGAGGCGGCGTCGCACGGGGCGTCAGTGGATGTCACGGTGGACGGGCACGGTTCGGCGACGCTGGGTAAGGATTTCATCAAGCCGCTTACCGATGCCGGCGTTCGGCTGCACGTCTTCGGGCCGATGCCGCCCAAGCTCGGCATGCAGCCGAATCTGCTGCATCGCCTGCACCGCAAGATCGTGGTGGTCGACCAGCGCATCGCACATGTTGGCGGTATCAATTTCTCCGACGCGCACATGTACTACTACGGCGCGGAGTCGAAGCAGGATTACTCCGTCAGGGTCGAGGGGCCGGCGGTCGACGGCATCCGCGCCTTCTGTGCCGAGGCCATCGGGGCATCGATGAACAAGCGGCGCAGCAGCCTGCGGCGGCTGATGTGGCGCGTACCGACGGACTGGATGCGACCGCGGGCCAGTGCTCAGGCGCTCTTCGTCACTCGCGACAATGACCGCCACCGGCATGACATCGAGGCCGTGTACCTGATGGGACTGCGCAGCGCGCGGCGCGACATCATCATCATGAACAGCTACTTCTTTCCCAGCCAGCGCTTCCTGCGCGCGATGCGGCAGGCGGTACAGCGCGGCGCGCGGCTTCGGCTGGTGCTGCAGGGGAACCCGGACAAGGGCTACGTCAAGTTCGCCGGCCAGACGCTCTACGACTATCTGCTCGACATGGGCGTGGAGATCTGGGAGTACACCGAGCGCCCATCGCACGCCAAGGTGGCGGTCGTGGATGACGCCTGGGCCACTGTCGGCTCCAGCAATCTCGACCCCTTCAGCCTGTCATTGAATCTGGAAGCGAATCTCGTCATCCGCGACAGCGCCTTCAACCGTGCGCTGCGCGCCAGCCTGGAGCACCTGCTGCGCCGGCACGCGCGCCGGGTGGAGCGTGTCGAGGTGGCGCGGCGCCACCCGCTGTGGCGCGTGTGGCGCTGGCTGGCCTTTCACCTGCTGCGCTACTTTCCGAGACTGGCGCGGCTGTTTCCGGTCAAGACCTCGCGGGTGGCCACCATCGAGCAGCCGCACAGCGATCTCGGCTCTGGAGAGCGCAGGATCGGGCACGTCGAAGAGTCGCGCGACTGACCTCTGGCGGTTCCCGCGGCTGCGACGGTGCGCGACAGGCGCGATGATGCGCGGACGGCGGCGGATGCCGGCACCAGCGGGAGGCAGCGTGGCACGCAATATCGAGATCAAGGCGCGCGCGCGGGATTTCCCGGCACAGACCGCCATCGCCACGCGTCTCGCGGATGGGCCGCCCGTGCGCATCGAGCAGGAGGACACCTTCTTCCACGTGCCGCACGGCCGGCTCAAGCTCCGGCAATGCGGCGATGGCAGCGGCGAGCTGATCCAGTACGAGCGCGAGGACGCGGCGGGTCCGAAGACCGCCACCTACCGGCGCGTGCCGGTACCCGACCCCGGTGCACTCAAGGACACGCTGGCGGCCGCGCTCGGCGTCCGCACGGTCGTACGGAAGACGCGAACGCTCCTGCTCGTTGGCCGGACGCGCGTTCATCTGGATGAGGTGGCCGGGCTCGGATGCTTCCTCGAGATCGAGGTGGTGCTCGGCCCGGAGCAGAGTGCTGAAGACGGCGCCGTCACCGCGAAGGCGCTGATGGCGGCGCTCGGTATTGCCGCCAGCGATCGGGTCGCGGGTGCCTATGCGGATCTTGCGCTGCGGGAAGCGTCTGGCTAACCACGCTCGCCGCGCTTGCCGAGCTGCTTCTCCAACACCTTCTTCAACCGGTCCGCGCTCAGGCTGATGCCTTCGTAGGCGTCCTCCGTGGTCGACTCGGCCACAGCCGGCTGCAGGCCGCGCGGGCGCGCCTCAAGCTTGCAGTGTTTGTCCGGACCGCCCTTGGGGCCGTTGATGTCCTTGAGATGCACCTCGATCCGTGTCAGCCGGTCGCCGAAGCGCTTCTCCAGCGCTTCCAGCTTGTCGTGGATGTGTTGCTCCAGCGCCTCCGAGAGTGTGATGCCATCCGCTGGATTGATTTGTACCTGCACGCGGTGCCTCCTTTATCTGTGAATGCGGCGGGGCCGACATGCCGTCGGCCCTCTCAAGTCGACTGCCCAAGGCCGGGGCGAGTTCGCGCGGATACTGTCGCGCACCAGTGGCACGCGGTTAAGCTGCCCCGAAGCCGGTCCTTCATGAAAGTCGGAGGGCATGTGTCGATTCAGGACAACACGCGACGCTATGGGCGGATCAGCCGTGTCCTACACTCGGGGCATGCCGCTGTTCAGCGGCTGGGAAGACGAGAGGGAGATCGCCTGGACGATCGCGCCCGCCAACCTTCTGCACGGACGGCTCGGCTGGGCGCTGCTGGCGGTCATCGCCGGCCACATCACCATGGCCGTCTGGCATCGGCGCGCGGCCGATCAGCCCGACGTGTTGCCGCGCATCTGGCGGAAGCCCTGGACGCAGCTCGGGTATAGAAGGACGTGCTCGGATCGCTGCTCCCGATGCTTTCGCTGCTGCTCTGCCTCGGTGCGGCGACGGTGGGCGGCGTCTTTTTCGCTTTCTCCTCCTTCGTGATGCGCGCCCTCGGCCAGCTGCCACCGGAGGCCGGCGTCGCGGCCATGCAGCGCATCAACGTCGTCGTGCTCAATGCCTGGTTCCTCGGTGCCTTCCTCGGCACCGCGTTGCTGGCATCGCTCGCCGCGGTGACCGCGCTGCAGGTGTTGCCGGCGCCCGAGGCCGCGCAGCTGCTGGTCGCGGCGCTGCTGTATCTGGTCGGCCCGCTCGCGGTCACGATGCGCTGCAATGTCCCGCGCAACGAGCGGCTGGCGCGTATGGAGGCGGCCTCCGCCGAGGCCGCGCAATACTGGCCGCTCTATAAGCGCGAATGGACGCGCTGGAACCACGTCCGCACGGTCGCATCGCTGGCTTCTGCCACCTGCGCTGCCGGTGCGTTGATTGCCTAGAATTGCGCACTCGATCGGGAGTGCCGCGCAACTTGAGGACGGATGGCTGACGGCAAGCACAACGCGAGCGCGCTGAAGGCGATGAAGGGGCGGATGTCCGTTCCCATGCTGACCGCCTACACGACACCGATCGCCCGCTGCCTTGAGAAGGCGGCCTACCGGTTCTTCTCGTCGGTGACACCGTGGGGATGGTCGAGATGGGCTTGGCCAGCACGCGCGAAGTCACAGTGGCACACATGCAGTACCACATCGGCGCGGTGCGCCGGGGTGCGCCAAGTACGCACATCGTCGGGGATCTTCCCTATGACAGCGATCGCGATCCGGAAACGGCATTGCACAATGCGCGGCTGCTGATCAATGCCGGTGCCGACAGCATCAAGCTGGAAGGCCCGAAGCTGGAGGTGATCCGCCATCTCGTCGCTGGTGGCATCGACGTGGTCGGTCATACTGGACTGACCCCGCAGACCGCGGCGGACTTCAAGCAGGTCGGCCGACAAGCGGATGACGCCGAGCGCATTGGGCGCGAGGCTGCGGCCATCGTCGAGGCGGGCGTTTTCATGCTGGTGCTCGAGCACATCCCGGAGCAACTGGCCGCGCGGATCACCGGGTCAGTGCCGGTGCCGACGATCGGTATCGGCGCAGGGGCTTCCTGCGATGGTCAGGTGCTCGTCATCAACGATGCCATCGGCCTTGGCGAGAAGTGGCCGCCCTTTTCTCGCCAGTACGCTCATGTCAGTCAGACCATCACCGAGGCGGCAGAGCGTTTCGTGCAGCAGGTGGTGGATCGCCGCTTCTGAGCGCGGTTGAGCCGAGACGGTTGCCTCAGGCTTCGCCGTCGAATTTCTGCAGCGCCATTCGACCAGCACCAGTGGCCTCGAAAGGTGGTTGGATGAGAACCGATTCCGCATCACGCGTGATTGCGGCGCCCGCGGAGGTGATCTACGCGGCGCTGCTCGACCCCGGCGCCATGGCGCGCTGGCGACCGCCGGCGGGCATGCGCTGCGAGGTGCACACCTTCGATGCGCGCGAAGGCGGTGGCTTTTGCATGACCTTCGCCTACAGCGATGCCGGACACGCTGTAGCGGGCAAGACCAGCAAGCACGCCGATGTCTTCGAGGGGCGCTTTGTCGAGCTGGTGCCGGATGCACGCGTCGTCGAGCGGATCGATTTCGTCTCGGAGGATCCGGCATTCTTCGGGCCGATGACGGTTGTCACGTCACTGACGCCGGTTGCCGGCGGCACGGAGGTGACGATCACCTGCAAGGATGTGCCGAGCGGCATCCGCCGCGAGGATCACCAGGTCGGCCTGCGCTCGACGCTGGCCAATCTCGCCGCTTATACCGAGCACGGAGCACAGGGATGAATCTCACGGAAAGTTTCGCTGTCCTGAAGCCGAATCACGGCGTCGAGCCCATCGACGTCTCGCCCGCGATCTACCAGCAGCTCGACGAGCGCTACGACGGCTTCCGCGGGCACGTCCTGGTCTCGCTGCACGCCTTCGACACGCCCTGGGGCAGCTGGGAGCGGCATCCGCACGGCGACGAGATCGTCGTGTTGCTCGCCGGCGCGGCGGAAATCACCCTGCGCCGGGACGCGGGCGACGACGTAGTCGCGCTGTCGGCGCCGGAGGACTACGTCGTCGTGCCGCGCAACACCTGGCATACGGCCAGCCGCGTGCAGCCCGGTACGCGCATGCTCTTCATCACGCCGGGCGAGGGCACCGAGCACGCCGATATACCCTGAGCGGAGGCGGCGCCGTCACAGCGTCAGTGTGTGGGTGACGCCGATGCGCGCGACGAAGTCCTCGTCGTGCGAGACGACGACGAGGGTGCCGCTGTAGTTCTGCAGCGCCGCCTCGAGCAGCTCGCGGGAATCCAGATCCAGGTGGTTGTCGGGCTCGTCGAGCAGGAGCGTCGCCGGTGGTTCGGCACCGCCGGTGACGGCGAGCAGGGCCACCTTGAGCCGCTCGCCCCCGCTGAGCGCGGCCAGCGGCAGCAGCGCCTCGTCGCCGGGCAGGCGCAGGCCGGCCAGGCGCGTGCGCCAGTCGGCATCGGCCGCTTCCGGATGTAGGCGCCGCAGGTTGTCGACCGCCGAGGACGTCGGGTCGAGCAGGCGGAAGTCCTGGTCGAGGTAGACGCAGGATCCGTGTCGCCGGCAGTTGCCCGACTCCGGTGCCAGCCGGCCCGCCATGATCCTCAGCAGCGTCGTTTTGCCGCAGCCGTTGGGTCCGTGCACTCGCCAGCGCTCGCCGGCGCGCAGCGTCAGCGACAGCGGTGCATGCGCGCTCCCGGGCAGCGTCACCGCTTCCAGATGCAGGCGCACGGCAGCGCCATGCCCATCGCCGGCCAGCGGGAGCCGCTGTGTCGGCAGCGCCTCGCGCTGTGCGCGATCCCGTTGCAGCTGTGCCGCGACGCGGGCTTCGCGCTGCGCGTGCGCGATCCTGTTCCGGCCGCCACGATTCTCGGCGCGCTCGGCGCCCTTATCGAGCAGCATCTTGCTCTGCGAGCCTGAGCGGCGCTGCTTCTCTCCCTGCCGGCGGCGTCTGGCCGCGCGCTCGGCAGCGGCCTGGCGCTCCTCGCGCAGGCGGCGGCGCTGCTTCTCGGCGTCGTCGATGCGCTGCTCCAGCGCTGCCGCCTCGCGCTCCCGCCAGTTCTGCAGCGCCTCGTAGCTGCCGTGACGGCGCAGGCCGTCCGCGCGCAGCTCGAGGACGGCGTCGGCGCCGCGCAGCAGCGTTCGGTCGTGGCTGGCCACCAGCGCGCCGCCCGGGTGCGCCTTGAGCCGCTCGAGCAGCCACCGGCGGCCTGCGGCATCCATGTGATTGCTGGGCTCGTCGAGCAGCAGATAATGGTTGCGGCGCAGGAAGGCGGCGCACAGCGCCAGCCGGCTCTGCTCGCCGCCGCTGAGCGTGTCGACCGCCCTTTCCATGTCCGTGTTAAGGCCCGCATCGGCGAGCTGCTGCTGCCACTGCGCCGGCAGATGCCAGAGCGCGGCAACGCGGTCGAGGTCGGCCGGCTCGGCGTCGCCGCGCGCGATGCGCGCGAAGGTGTCGTGCAGGTGCGTCACGCCCAGCGCATCGGCGACGCGGCCGGCCGGCAGGCGCTGAAGCTGGTCGACGCGATAATGGGGCCGGTGCCACTGGATGTCGCCCGTGGTGGGCGCCAGCTCGCCGGCTAGCAGCTTCAGCAGCACCGATTTGCCGCGGCCGTTGGGGCCGACCAGCGCGGTGACGCCTTCCTCCAGGCTGGCCGCCAGATCGTGGAAGAGGCGATGATCGTTGAAATCGACGGTGAGATCGGAGAATCGACCGATGACCGACATGGGCTGCCTCCCGGCGGGCGGGCAGGCGGCGGTTGCCCTGCTGTCGGCAGGTTGCCGCCTGCACGCGAAAGCGAGCGCCCCGGTGCGGGGCGCGGAAGCTCGGTGCGGGGGCTTACTGCTTCATTGCCGGATCGACTCCGTCGCGATGGCGGACTGCGGCACAAGTCTAGCTGCGTCGTTTGCGGCGATCCAGCCAGCGCGGCGCGCATGAAGATTCGGGTCTATGCCGAGGGCGATCTGGAGGCCGTTGTCGCGCTGTTCACGGCGGCGATTCACACGCTGGCGGCGGATGCCTACGACGCCGCGCAGCGCGCGGTCTAGGCGCCCGAGTTGCCGGATCTGGTGGCGTGGCGCAGTCGTCTGGCTCGTTTGCAGGTGCTGGTCGCCGAAGCAGACAACGCGCTGGCGGGCTTCATCGGCTTCAGCACCGACGGTCATATCGATCTGCTCTACACGGCGCCGGAATATGCGCGGCGGGGCGTTGCCTCGGCGCTCTATGGCGAGACCGAGCGGCGCCTGTCCGCAAGCGGCGTACGGGTGCTGTGCACCGAGGCGAGTCTGGTTGCCGCGCCCTTCTTTTCCCTCCAGGGCTTTACGGTTGCGGCGCATCAGCGCATCAGCGCGTCAGCGCGTCAGCGCGTCAGCGCGTCATGCGTCGCGGCGTGGCCTTAGCGCGCTACGTGATGCGCAAGCTGCTCTGAGGTTTGCGGCGGGATGCCAGCGCATCGCTTGGCGCCTGGGCTAAGCTGTGTCGGTCAGTTGCGTTGCCGAAGGCGCGGGAGCGGAAGATGGCGACACATCGGGTAGGCATCGTCGTCTTCGAGAACGCCGAGGTTCTGGATTTCTGCGGCCCCTTCGAGGTCTTTTCGGTGACGCGGCTGGACGAGGACCAGCGGCGCACGACGGCCTCGCCCTTCGAGGTGGTGCTGGTGGCCGAGAGCACACGTCCGGTGCGCGCCAACGGCGGCATGACGGTAGTGCCCGATTACGCATTCGCCGATTGCCCCCGGCTGGATATCCTCCTGGTTCCGGGAGGCTGGGGCACGCGCGCCCAGATCGCCAATACCCACACGCGCGCCGCATCGTCGTCGATGCCTGAGGGGCGCGCGTGGCCGGCAGCGGCGGCACTGCTGCTTGCCGTTGCCGGGTGCAGCAGCGACAGCGATGTCGGCAGCGACAGCGAGCCGCCGCCGGCGCGCGAGAACTGGCAGCGTGCGCTGCTGCACACCGATCTGGAACTCGACCTCGCGACGATGACCGGCCGGGCCGTGATATCGGTGGCTGACGGCGAGGCGCCGGGCGCCTCATGGGCGGTCGGGGGGCTCGACATCCATGCGGTGCGCGGCGCAGACGGCCCGCTGACCTATCGGGTGCGCGACGGGCGCCTCGACGTCGGCGTGCCGGATACCGGGGCGCCGGTGGTCGTGACGATCGACTATCGCTTCGCGGCCCAGGAGGCCTTCGAGGGCTGGATGGCGGGTGCTGGTCTCAGCTTCCTCTGGCCAGCGTTCTGCAGCAATCTCTTCCCCTGCAGGCCGGCGCCGGCCGAAGGGCAGACCTACACGCTCGCCATCAATGGCGTCGCCGAAGGCGACACCGCCG
This sequence comes from Algiphilus aromaticivorans DG1253, assembly GCF_000733765.1. Classification (NCBI taxonomy): domain Bacteria; kingdom Pseudomonadati; phylum Pseudomonadota; class Gammaproteobacteria; order Nevskiales; family Algiphilaceae; genus Algiphilus; species Algiphilus aromaticivorans. The sequence goes on from NZ_JPOG01000001.1 coordinate 3,641,477, forward strand.
TGTACCCGGCGACGATTCCGGCCCCGGCGCCGGCCTATATGCCCGCTGTCGCCGTCGGGCCATTCACCGAACTGGATCTGGGCACGACGCAGGCCGGCACGCGGCTGAAGGCCTGGTACCCGGCGGCAGCCGCGAGCGCAGCGGCGACCGGCACGGCGCATCTGGTGGCGGTGATGGATTTCTACGAGCAGACCTACGGCCCATACCGCTACGGCGATGTGGCGGGTTCGGTAAGCGCGGCCTGGGAAGCGGGTTTCGGTGGCATGGAGCACCATCCCTTCTGGCACGTCGCCGCCGATGCGATGGATGAGCCGGAGGTGCACGCGCACGAAGCCGCGCACGGCTGGTTCGGCAATGGCGTACGCATGGCCTGCTGGGAGGACTTTGTGCTCTCCGAAGGCACGGTCAGCTATATGGCCGCCCGCGCGCTCGGCCGGCAGGGCGTGGATATTTGGCCCGAGTACGATTGCCGCCTGCAGCGTATCTGCCACGATGAGCAGCGCAATACCGTGGCCCGCCCCGATGGCTGCAATGCCATCACCCTTGATGAGCATCCGCTCTGGTCGCAGGTGCCCTACATGAAGGGTGCGCGCTTCTTCCGGGAGGTCGCGGCGCTGGTGGGTGCCGGGCCGCTGGATGCGGCCCTGGCCGATTTCCATCAGCGCCATGTCGGCGACGCGGCGCGCATGGAAGAGCTGATCGCGGAGTTGCAGGCCGCCTTCCCCAGCGAAGCCATGGCCATCGCCGAGCTCGCCGACGGCTGGCTGCGCCAGCGCGCTTGTCCCGCGATTCCGGACAGGGACTGCCCCGCCGGTTGATCCGTCCCTGTGGCGGGTCGGCTGCGCTTCAGCGTGCCGCAGCCGGGAGCCCCATAACCGTGGCGCGGCGGATGAGCGCATCACCGATATGCGCGATGCAAAGCCGCAGCTTGGCTGGCGAGAAGCGCCGGTGCGGATAGACGGCGTGGACGGGAGAGGCCGGCAGCGGGTGCTCGGGTAGGACGACCTCGAGGCGCCCGGCGGCGACATCCTCGTGCACGTCCCAGATCGACTTGAGCACCAGTCCGGCACCCTGCAACGCCCACTGATGTGCGATATCGCCGTCGGAACTCGCCAGCGGCCCCGACACCGGAATGCTCGTGCCATCGGCGAAACGCCAGTGCGACTGCGGCGGGTCGCCCATGCGCACGCAATCGTGGGCGGACAGATCGGCCGGCGAGCGCGGCCATCCTCTGCGTGCCAGGTACTCGGGCGTTGCGCAGATCACGCGCCGGTTGGCGGCCAGCGGGCGCGCGATCAGCGAGGAGTCGGACAGCGCGCCGAATCGCACCGCGAGGTCGAAGCCACCCTCCACCAGCGGCATGACGGCATCGCTGGCGTGCAGCTGCACATGCAGGGCCGGGTGTTCGTTCTGGAACTCTTTCAGCAGCGGTGCCAGCCTACGCGCGAAGGCGACGGTGGAGGTCACACGCAGCGTGCCGGAGACGGTCCTGCTGCCGCTGGCGGCTTCGTCTTCGGCATCGGTCAACTCCGCCAGGATGCGAGCGCAGCGTACGTGGAAGGCGGCACCCGCATCGGTGGGCGTCAGGCTACGCGTGGTGCGCTGGATCAGGCGCGTGCCCAGGCGCCGTTCCAGCCGGGCGAGTCTGCGACTGACCACCGCGGCCGATACGCCGAGTCGGCGTGCGGCCCCGGCGATGCTGCCCGTATCGAGGATTGCCGCAAAGCTGCGCAACTCGCTGAGATGGTCGCTCACGGTCAGTTGTGGCCGATGGATGCGGGCCAATTATTGCGGAATTTGCAAGAGATCAACGTCTGCATCGGATATTCATGCCACTACGGTCGCCTTCTAGACTGCGCCCAGTTCAAACTGGAGACGCTTCATGCGCATCGATCTCAGCGGTTGCACGGCCCTCGTCACCGGATCCACCGGCGGTATCGGCTTCGCTGTCGCGACCGGCCTTGCGTGCGCAGGGGCGACTGTCGTCATCAACGGGCGGCAGCAGGCGCGCGTTGCGGCTGCGGTCGAGCGACTGCGGTCCGCGGTGCCGGATGCGAGCGTGCGCGGTGTCGCTGCAGACGTCGGCACCGCGCAGGGTTGTGACGCACTGCTCGCCGCCGAGCCTTCCGTGGACATCCTGATCAACAATGCCGGTGTCTTCGGCCCGCAGGACTTCTTCGAGACGCCGGACAGCGAGTGGCAGCGCTTCCTCGAAGTCAATGTGCTCTCCGGCGTGCGCCTGTCTCGCGCCTACGCGCCGGGCATGGTTGAGCGCGGTTGGGGCCGCGTGATCTTCATTTCCTCGGAGTCGGCGCTCAACATCCCGGCGGACATGATCCACTACGGCGTCACCAAGACCGCCAATCTCGCAGTGTCGCGCGGTCTGGCCAAGCGGTTGGCCGGCACGGGCGTGACCGTCAACGCCGTGCTGCCAGGCCCCACCCTTTCCGAGGGCGTGCAGGCGATGCTGGAGGGGCAGGTCGACGGGCGTTCGATCGAGGCCGTCGCCACCGACTTCGTCCGCAGCGAGCGCCCGAGCTCGATTATCGGGCGCGCCGCCAGTGTCGAGGAGGTTGCCAACATGGTGGTCTACGTTGCCTCGCCGCAGGCATCGGCCAGTACCGGAGCGGCACTGCGCGTGGACGGTGGTGTTGTCGATACGATCGCCTGAGTGGCGGGTGCGGCTACCGTCAGTCGCGGCGCTGTGCCAGCTCGCGGAAGCTGCCCACGACCTCCTGCGCCAGCACTTCGCCCACCCGGTTCAAGGTGGGGCGGCGGATCAGCCCGATGTGGTAATCGCCCAGCGGTGGCAGGCCGTGCTCCGGGCCGAGCGTCTGCAACGGGGCGTGCACCAGGCTGGCGGGAAAGGGGGCGACGGCGAGATCGGCCAGCAGCGCCGCTTCCTGCCCCGCGCAGTGCTCGCTGGTATAGGCGACGCGGTAGCTGATGTCGGCGGCATCCAGTGCTGTCAGCGCCATGGCGCGCCAGGCGCAGCCATGGCTGGCCAGCGACACCGGTAGCGGCGTGGACTGCGAAGCGACGCCGCCCTCGCGGCCGGCCCAGACCAGGGGCTCGGTGTGTACGATCTCACGCCGTGCGGATTCCATGTCGGTGTTGCCGAGGGTCACCAGCGCCAGATCCAGCTCGCCGGCATCGAGGCGCCGGATGAGGTCGCGACTGCGGCCGCCGATGACGTCCACCTCCACGGCTGGATAGGCGCGCGCGAAGTGCGTGAGCAGGCGCGGCAGGATGCGCGTGCCGACGTCATCCGGCGTACCGATGCGCACCGTGCCTTCCAGCGCCGGCGCCAGGAAATGCGAGACCGCTTCCTCGTTGAGCTTGAGCAGGCGGCGCCCGTAGCTCAGCAGCGTTTCTCCGGCGGGCGTCAGGCGCACGTGGCGCGCGTCGCGCACGAAGAGCGTGTTGTCCAGCACTTCTTCCAGACGCTTGATCTGCATGCTCAGCGCCGCGGGCGTGCGGTGCACCCGTTCCGCTGCCCGACTGAAGCTGCCGCTCTCGGCGATGGCGACGAAGCTGCGCAGCACGGCGGCGTCGAGCAGTGGAAGCGCACCGGATCGCGACAGTGGTGGGGGTGAATCGGCCATGGGAATGCTATAAGAAAAACTTAATCATTATTGTAGAACTATTAGCTGGACTGAATCCATCCCGAGCCACATCCTTGTCGACATCACGGCGCCGGCCGAATGCCGAGCGTTGTCCGTACCGACAAGGAGACCGTCATGTCCCAGCAGAAGCAATCCACGAAAAGCCTGTCCCGTACGCAGCAGTTGCCCGACTTCCGGATGCCGGCGATGCCCCCGCTGGAGCTATTCGCGGCCATCGACCGTGGTATCCGGGCACTCATCCGCCGTCGGCGCCTGAATCGGCAGTTGCGCTGCGACGCCCGCCTGCTGGACGACATCGGGCACAGCGACAGCTCACTGCGCGACGCCATGAAGCCTCGTGCCGGAGCCGGCAGCGATCCGGTCGGACGCGCGCGATCCTGAAGCGCCGTCGCCGCGCGCGACGGCAGTGCCATGGCGTGCTACAAAATGGCTGAAGCCACGCCAGGATGGAATCATGAAGGGAGCATGTCTTTGTGGTGCCGTGACGGTCACGGTTCCGGACAACACCCAGATCAGCGCCTGTCATTGCGGCATGTGCCGCCGCTGGGGTGGTGGCCCGCTGCTGGTGGTGCACTGTGGATCCAATGTGCAGGTCGCGGGCGCCGATGCGGTCACGACTTTCGCATCCTCTGATTGGGCCGAGCGCGCCTTCTGCTCTCGCTGCGGCACGCATCTCTACTACCGGTTCGTGCCGGCCGACGAATACGCGCTGTCCGCCGGCCTGTTCCAGGACGGGCCGGAGCTGATGCTCGAGGAGGAGATCTACATCGACAGCAAGCCTTCCGGGTACGCATTCGCTGGCGACGCCCAGAAGCTGACCGAAGCGCAGGTGATGGCGAAGTACGCGCCGGATTGAGGCGGTGCCGCCGACGAGCAGCCCGCTTTTCCCCGGATCGGCGGCGGCCGTATCGATGTTGCGCAGCAGGCTGCCCACCATGCGATAAACCGCGCTAATATTGAACCCTCGTTCATTCGAATAAGAAGGGAGACCGATGACCGCCTTGACCGCTGTTCTGCTGTTCGCCACCTGGACACTGCTGCTCGCACTGTTCTACGCCCTGCCGCGTGTGCCGCGTGTGCTGCTTGGCCAGCAGCGCGCCGACGCCTGGACCCGCGGCAATGCGCCGGTGGATCCGCCGATCCTGATCCGTGCGCAGCACGCGCACTACAACTGCCTGGAGACGCTGCCGGTCTTCGCCGCGGTGGTCCTCGCTGCGGCCGTGATGGGCCAGGAAGCAGCGCTGGCTGGTCTGGCCGCGTGGGTGCTCTATCTGCGCGTCGGCCAGAGTGTTGTGCACCTGATCGGCACTTCCTTCCTGCTGGTGCTGATCCGCGCGACGCTCTTCATCGTCCAGCTCCTGCTTATCCTCGCCATGGTCTGGAAGCTGCTGGCCTAGTAGTGTGCCGCCGTCTCGGTGGCGCGGCATACCCGAGACAAGCGCAACGCCCCACGCCGACCGAAGAGCCGGCGTGGGGCGTCGGCGTGTCCGGCCCCGAGGTTTTCTATGCGCGGTGGTTGTCGGTCCCGGGGGGCGCATCCTCCGGCACGATGCGAACCGGCATCGGCGCTGTCTGTGAGCCGGCGTAGAGCGAGCGATGCGGGAAGGGAATCTCAATACCGGCGGCGTCGAAGGCGTGCTTTATGTCCGCGAAGATGGCCGTGCGCATTTCCAGGAAGTTCTCGCGCAGCGCCCATACCGAGAACTGGAGGGTCATCGCCGAGTCGCCGAAGCCGGTGAAGATGAACAGCGGCTCCGGCTCGTCCAGGCACAGCGGGTTGGATTCGGCGGTGCGCTTGAGCACATCGTGAACGTGCGCGATGTCCTCGTGATAGGCCACGCCCAGCTGCATGTCGAAACGCCGGATGGGAAAGCGCGTCAGGGTGGTGACCTCGCTCTTGATCAGTGTCTCGTTCGGGATGCGCACGAAGAGGTTGTCGAAGGTGCGCAGCTTCACTGACAGCAAGTCCACTGACAGCACCTCGCCGGTGGTGTCGTTGACCTTGATGATGTCGCCGATCGAGAAGGAGCGCTCGCCGAGCAGGAAAAGACCACTAATGAGGTTCGATGCCGAGGTCTGCGAAGCGAAGCCGAGCGCGATGGAGAAGATGCCGAGCGCGCCGAAGAGCACCGCGAGCTTGAAGCCCAGTTGATGGAGCGCGGTGGCAAGGAAGATGCCGAGGATGCCGTAGAAGACCGTGCGGCGAAGCAGCATGAGCTGGTGTTGGTGCAGGCGGTGACCCAGCAGGCGGGATGGCAGCGCCCGCGCCAGGCGCGCCAGCAGAAGCCCGACCAGGACGAGCACCACGGCTTGCATGACTTGCACGGCGCGTTCATGGGCGGCGAAATCGAGTAGCTGCTGCAGCACGATGGTCTCCGGTCCTATTCGCGGAAGATGCGGCTGAAGGCGCGTATGGCGGCGCCCCGCGTCGATGGCGTGCGCGCTTCAGCGACGGCTTCGGCGTTCGGCGCCTCGGCTGGCGCGCCGCCGCCCACGCGCAGCGCTGCTACATCGTTGTCGTCATCCCGCTCCAGCGTCAGGCTTTGCGTCCAGAGTCCGTGCTGCTCGTCTGCGTAAAGGCCGAGTGCCGGCACGGGCAGGCTTAGCTTCTCCAGTGACAAGGGCGTAGGCGCGCGATTACGGATATGCACCGGGCTGATCGCACGGTTCGGCCGGCGTGGCAGCTCCGCGAGCACGGTGCGCGCGCTGGTACGCGCGGCATAGCAGACCTTGCCCTCGCGGGTATTCGGGCCGAACCAGCTGTCGGAGAGGCGTAGCGTCTGGATCTCGCAGAGTGGTTCCGCGTTGTCGCCGACGCAGAGGCTGAGGCTCAGCGGCGTGCTGATGTATAGCGTCGTCGACTCCCCGCTGGGCAGAAAGACCGGTTCCAGCGTGCGCACTACGATCGGGCGGTCCAGCAATCCCGGCTGCAGGCGCACAATGTCGGTCTCGGGGTCGAGAACATGGCGCTGGCGGTTGTCCTCGGGCGGTGGGGCGTCACTCTCGCTCAGCGCCAGGCGCATGCTGTGTACATCGTCGTCGCGCTGCCAGGCGACGATCCAGGCGTCGTGGCTGTGCTGCATCCAAACCCGGAGCGGACCGATGACGGCCTCCAGCGTGCGGCCCTTGCTCAGCGTTCTCGGTGCCCACCACGCCTGCTCGATGTCGTTCACGCCAGCGGTCCTTCTCATTCGAGCCGTCATTTCAGCGTGGCATCTTCGCATGCCGTCACGTTGCGTGGCCGGTAAGCTGCGCGAATGCAGGATACGAGAAACGGTGACGCGTGAGCGCGCCGGCACGCATCGCGATTGTCGGCAGCGGCATTGCCGGGCTCAGCGCTGCCTGGCTGCTCGGGCGCGAGCACGAGGTGACGCTGTTCGAGCGTCACGACGCGCCGGGGATGAGCGCCTTCAATGTCAGCGTGGAGACGGCGGCCGGCACGCAGCGCGTGGATGTGCCCTTGCGTGTCTTCAAGGCGGGCTACTACGCGAATCTTTGCGCCCTGTATCGCGCCGCCGGAGTTGCCATGCAGGCTTCGGATCATGCCGCAGTCTTCTACCGCGCCGGCGAGGACCTGCCCTATTTCCGCTACCGCAATCTGCATCTGGGGCGCTGGTCGCTGCCGCTGGTGGGGCTACGGAATGTTAGCGGGTTGGCGATCGCGCGCGAGGTGCTTCGCTTCCAGCGTCAGGGGCGCGCCGATCTCTCGGCGGGCAGGGCGGCAGGGCTCAGCCTTGACGGCTATCTGGAGGCGCATCCCTTCAGCGAAGCCTTCGTCGAAGGCGTGCTGCTGCCCACCTTCGCGGCCATCGCGACTTGCGGCTACGCCGATGTTCGCCGCTATCCAGCCGAAGCCATTATCGAATTCTTCACCCACGGTTCGCTGCTCAGCGGGATCTGGCGGGCGCGTTTCGGGGCGGATGACGCCATCGCGCGACTGCTGGCTCCCGCCCGGGCAGTGCGCTGCCACAGCGAAGTCGTGGCGATCCATTCGGAGCCGGACGGTATTCGCGTGCGGATGGCCGACGGCAGCGAGCAGCATTTCGACCACGTCGTGCTCGCCGTTCAGGCCCATCAAGCGCGAAAGCTGGTGGCCGACCACGACCCGAAGGCCGCGGCGCTGCTGGCACGCATTCTCCACGCCGCCAGCGAAGTCGTCGTGCATTCCGCGTCGGAGACGATTCCGGGCGGGGTCACGCCCGGCTCGCCGGTGAGCTATCTGGTGGCGGAGGCGCACGCGGCGCCCATGGCGAGCATCCATCTCAACGCCGTCGTTCCGGCACTGAAGACTGAGCCGCCGCTGTTCCAGACATGGAACCCATTGCGCGAGCCGCGCGCCGACGCGGTGCTGGGCCGTGCTCGCTTCGAGCGGCCGCTGGTCACCCTCGATAGCCAGGCCGCGGTCGCGGAGCTGGTCGCACTGCAGTCCGAAGGGCAGCGGCGGCTGCATTACTGCGGCTCCTACGCCATGCCCGGCATTCCCCTGCTGGAGAGCGCCGTGCGTTCGGCGATGGCGGTTGCCGAGTGTCTGGGTACGCCCGCGCCGTGGGCGGACTCCGGCCCGGACTGAGTCCGGAAGGGCCACGCCTGTCGGTGATCCAGCGAAGGTATGCTGGCGTGAATGCTGTGTCGAGAACCCGCGATGTTCCTGCGCCTTCGTTATCCGATCCTCGCCCTCCTGCTGCTCGGCCTGGCCGCCTGTGGCGGCGATGATGGTGGTCCGTCTGCTGCCGCGGAGCCGCCGCTGGAAACCAGCGTGGAGGCCCGCGACGCGGCGTTGAACTGTACCGAATTCAGCAATCCTGACAGGCCGCCGGTGCTGCTCGTCCACGGCACCTTCACCTCCGGCACCGAGCAGCACACCGCCTTCTACACACCGCAGCTGGTCGAACGCGGCTTCGACGTCTGCATCGTCACCTATCCTGACCGCGGTCTGGGCGATATGCAGGTCTCGGCCGAGTACATCGTTCACGCCCTGCGCGAGATCCACGCCGAGACCGGTCGCAAGGTGGCGATGATCGGGCACAGTCAGGGCGCGCTGATGCCGCGCTGGGCGATCAAGTACTGGGCGTCGGCGCGCGAGGCGTTGGCCGACTTCGTGCTGATCGCAGGCCCCAATCACGGCACGGACATCTCGTTTCCCGCGACCCTCGGGGAAACGCTCTTCGAAGCCTTGGGGCTGAATATGCTGCCGGTAGGTGGCGTACCGGCGGTCTTCTACCAGTTCCCGCCCGGCTCGGATTTCATCGCCGCACTCAATGCCGGCGACGAAACGCCGGGCGATGTCGATTACACCAATCTCTACACCACCTTCGACGAGTTGGTGCAGCCCGTCGCCCCCGAGCCGACCGCTGCGCTGGATCTGGGGAAGGACAACCCGCGTGTCGCCAACATCCTGCTGCAGGATGTCTGCCCCGGCCATCCGGCCGAGCACCTTACGATCGGCACGACCGATACGCTGGCCTTCGCGCTGGCGCTGGACGCGATCAGCAACCCCGGGCCGGCCGACATCGAGCGCGCGGGTGGGGCCTCCGAGCTGTGCGGGCTGGTACCGATGGATCTGGAAAGCCTGCTGATGCCCGAGCGCGCGGCCGACCTGCTCGAGATTGTCAGCGACACCCTGGGCAATCTGCCGCCGGAATTGCATCTGACCAGCGGCGAACCGCCGCTCAAGCCCTATGCGGAGGCCGACGCGCCCTGATTGCCGCGCAGTGCGCTCGGTGCCTTACCGGTCCATCGCCGGCAGGCGCGGGCGAAGCTGCTGGTGTCCGAGAAGCCGAGCAGATAGGTGATCTCGCTGATGCTGTGGCGTCCCTCGCGCAGATAGCGCAGCGCCAGTTCGCGGCGGGCGCTGTCGCGCACCTCGGTGTAGGAGCTGCCGGCTTCGGCCAGTCGCCGTTGCAGGCTGCGCGCCGACAGGTGCAGCGCCTCGGCCACGCTCTTCTGCGACGGCTCGCCGTGCGGCAGCTGATCGACCAGCGTGGCCTCTACCCGGGTCACGATATTGGTGGTGTCGAAGCGCGCCAGATAGTGCCGCGCGATGGCTTCGTGCTGCCGGGCGAGCTCGGGATTGGCGTCCTCCAGCGGCCGCTCCATGGTGGCGCGGTCGAAGACCAGCCGATTGCTGTCTGCGCCGAAGGCGATGGGCGCGCGCAGCACGGCCTCGAAGGGCGCCGGGTCGCGCGGCGCGGGGCGTTGCAGCGCGATGCGCAGCGGGCTCACCTGCCGCCCGGCGAAGGCGCGGCACATGCGTATGTAGACCGAGACGAAGGCGTCGATGGCTTCCGGCGCCGGCCTGGGTTCGGTGCCCGGCGTATCGATGAGCAGGTGATACTCGCTGCCCCGGCGTTCGAACTGCAGCTCGCCGGCGCTGGTGACGATGCGGAAGTAGCGCTCGATGCGTTCGAAGGCTTCCTTCAGCGAGGTGCTGGCGGGCAGCGAATGCCCCAGCGCGTGGAAGGTGCTCTGGCGCACGGCGCTGGCCACGCGCAGGCCGATGGCCTCGTCGCCGGTCGCCTCGCGCGCCAGCGCCCACAGCCGCGTCGTCTGCGCCAGCGGGTAGCGCGCGTCCGGGTCATCGAGCAGGCGCGGGTCCATGCCCGCCTGTTGCAGCAGGGTGGCGCTGTCGCAGCCGGCTTCCTCGACGGCGCGGCAGATGGCGCGGACCCATGAGCTGAGCGTGGTGGCGGTATGCGGCATCGACAATTATGAGCACGCTTGGCGCGCGATGTCCGAAGACTGGCGCATCAGGCCCTGTGGCGGCAGCGGTGGCGGACTAGATTGCAATCCCCACAACGCAGCTTCAACAGGAGGCATGCATGGCCTACGATTCCCGCGTCGGCGAATTGACCGACAGCCAGAAGACCGAACGCATCAAGACCGTGGTCAGCGAAGCCGGCCGGCAATTGCGCGAGCGTCATCCCGTGCTGAAGTATCAGAACGCCATCGGCGCGAGCATCCTCGCCCTGGCGCTGGCCGGCATGGTCGGCAGCGGCTGGCTCTACATCGCCGGCACGATCCCGGCGTGGCTCTGCATCCCGCTGGTGGCCTTCTTCGCCTCGCTGACGCACGAGCTGGAGCATGACCTCATCCACTGGATGTACTTCCGCGGCAAGCCCTGGGCGCATCACCTGATGATGGGGCTGGTCTGGCTGGCGCGCGCCAGCACCGTGAACCCGTGGATCCGTCGCGGCCTGCACTTCCACCATCACAAGTACTCCGGCACCGAAAGCGACGTCGAGGAGCGCGCCATCACCAACGGCGAGCGCTGGGGATTGCGCCGCCTGCTGATGACCGGCGACAACATGCTCTCCATCCTGCTGCGCCTCGGCCGCCTGCCGGACTGGAAGCAGCGCGGGCGCATGCTTCTGCGCGGCCTGATGGCCTATTTCCCGCTGGGCTGGGCCTTCTGGGGTGCGTGGTACGCCTTCCTCGGCTTCCACATCACCAACGGAGTGGCGCTGCTGGCGGGTGGCGCGATCGACTGGTCCGCTGGCACGCTGGCCGTCATGGAGGTGCTGAACGTGGCGGCGGTGGTCTACCTGATTCCGAACCTGCTGCGCACCTTTTGCCTGCACTTCGTGTCCAGCAACATGCACTACTTCGGTGACGTCGAGGCCGGTAACGTCATCCAGCAGACGCAGGTGCTGAATCCCTGGTGGCTGCTGCCCTTCCAGGCCTTCTGCTTCAACTTCGGCAGCACCCATGCCATCCATCACTTCGTCGTCAAGGAGCCCTTCTACATCCGCCAGATAACGGCACCCACGGCGCACCGCGTCATGCGCGAGATGGGTGTGCGTTTCAACGACACCGGCACCTTCCGCCGCGCCAACCGCTGGGGCGACGAACGCGCGACTGCCTGACAGCGCGGCCGGGCTGCGGCACCATGGCCGCAGCCTGGGCCGTCGTGCCCTGACGCAAGAACCGGCCACAGAGCCGGTCCGAGGAGGCATCCGTGGACGACGTCAATCTGCTCGTCGAGGTTCTGCTGCCGGCGACCCTGCTGCTGATCATGTTCGGCATGGGCATGACGCTAACGCCGCGCGACTTCATCCAGCTCAAGAACTATCCGCGCGCGGTGGTGGCCGGCCTCGGTGGCCAGCTGTTGCTGTTGCCGGCGGTGGGTTTCCTGTTGGCCTGGGTCTGGGGCTTGTCGCCTGCGCTGGCCGTTGGGCTGGTGGTGATGACGGCCTGCCCGGGCGGCACGACCTCGAATCTGGTGAGCTTCCTGGCGCGCGGCGATGTGCCGCTGTCGGTGACGCTGACCGCGGTCAACAGCTGCGTCGTTGTCTTCACGATCCCGCTCTACGCCGGCCTGGCGATGGATGCCTTCGCCGGCGAGGCCGTGGACGTGCCCATGCCGGTGGCTTTCGTCATGGCGCAGGTCTTCATGTACACCATTGCCCCGATCTCGCTGGGCATGCTCGTGCGCCGCTTCGCCCCCGGCTTCGCCACGCGCATCGGGCCGGCCTATGACCGCTTCGCAGCGCTCGCCTTTCTCTTCATTCTGATCGCCATCCTCTGGAATTCGCGCGACAGCATTCTGTCGATGGCCGCCACGGTCGGCGGTGTGACGAGCGCGCTGGCGCTGATCATGACCGGCATCGGGCTGGGCCTTGGCTGGCTGCTCGCAGTACCGACGCGGCAGATCATCACGCTGGGCATCGAGGTGGGCATCCAGAACACCGTGCTCGGCATGGTGGTGGCCGGCTCGGTGCTCGACGGCATGCGCGGGCTGGAGGGGGCGGTGATGTACATGCCCTCGGCGGTCTACGGCCTGCTGATGTTCCTGCCGGCGCTGGCCGTCATCGTCTACGGCCGTCGGCGCTTCGGCGCGGCATTGCCGGGCCGGGCCGCTCAGGCCTCGGCGTCGTAGCCGGTGATGATGTAACCGCCCGACTTCTCGTCGTGCTGCAGCTTGATCAGCTTCTTCTTCTGCGCGGCTTCCAGTAGCGCGCTGAAGCTGCCGAAGCCGTGGTAGCTCTCGTTGAAGCCGGGGTGCCGGCGCTTCAGCGCCTGCTTGACCATGGAGCCCCAGACCTTGTCCTCGCCGGCGCGTTCGCCGAAGAGATCCTCGACCGTTTCCAGCACCAGATCCAGCGCTTCCTGCTCGCGACTGTCCTTGGTCTTGGTGGTCGACTTCTTGGCGGCGGCCTTGGAGGCCGAGCGCCGCTTGCGCCGCGCCGGCTTCTCGGAATCGCGCACCAGATCGTCGTAGAAGATGAACTCGTCGCAGTTCGAGATCAGCAGATCCGAGGTCGAGCTCTTGACGCCGACGCCGATGACCAGCTTGTTGTTCTCTCGGAGCTTGCTGACCAGCGGCGAGAAGTCCGAATCGCCGGAAACGATCACGAAGGTGTCGACGTGGCCCTTGGTGTAGCAGAGGTCGAGCGCGTCGACCACCATGCGGATATCGGCCGAGTTCTTGCCGGCCTGGCGCGTGTGCGGGATCTCGATGAGCTCGAAGGAGGCCTCGTGCATGGGTGGCTTGAACTCCTTGTAGCGCGCCCAGTCGCAGTAGGCCTTCTTGACGACGACGTTGCCGCGCAGCAGGAGGCGCTCCAGCACGCGCCGCATGTCGAAGGCCGAGTACTTGGCGTCGACGACGCCGAGGGCGATGTTCTCGAAGTCGCAGAACACGGCCATGTTGTAGGTGCGGGCGGATTCGGCCATGACAGCTCTCCCGGAGACGATGCCGTCATGGTAGCCCTCCGGCGAAGGGGCGGCTGGCGGCGCGCTCAGTTCCCGCCGAAGCGCCGCGCGGCGGACAGTCCGAATTGCTGCACGCGCAGGCCGACATCGGCCTCGCCCCCGCCGAAGGCGTCGGGGATCGAGTCGTGGCCGTGAATGGTCTGCTTCGGAGAATAGCTGTAGAAGCCGCTCAGCTCCCAGTCGCCGAATTCGTAGCTGGCGCCGGCGGTGTAGTGGGTCGTCGCCATCACCACGCCGAAGAAGCCGAAGAGGGTTTCGCTGCGGCGCGCCAGCTGCTCGGCATGGATGTAGCCGGCTCGCAGCATCAGCGCCGGTGTTGTCTGCCACTCGATCGCGAACTTGTAGGCGTTCTGGTTGCGGAAGCCGAAGCCGGGGCCGTTCTCGCTGCCCAGGCGGTTGCCGGCGGCGAGCTGGGCGATCTGGTTGCCGAAGGCCTTCTGCGCGCTGTAGTGGTAGCGCTGGAAGTCGAAGGCCAGCGTCAGCTCGGGGGTTGCGGCGAAGCCCAGCCCGGCGCCGTAGATTGCGGGCAGCTGCAGTCGGCCACCCTCCGGCAGCAAGCCTCGGTAGGCGTCGTGCTTCTGCGTCCAGGTCTGTGACCGATAGGACGCCGCCGCCCATAGTCGCTCGGTGAGCGTGCCCTTCCAGCCGAGCGTGAAGCCGATGCCGAAGGCGTCGTCGGTGGCGCGATTGGTGACGGCCTCGGGGGCGACCGAGACGTTGTTGGGACTGCCTTCCGGGGCGGTGAAGCCCTGCAGACCCTGGACCTCGAAGCGCTGATAGCTGAGGTTCAGCGCCGCCCCGACGTGCTGGTCAGGCGTCAGGCGATGGGCGAGGGTGATGGCAACCCCGCTCTGGCCAAGCGCCAGCTCGGCGCGCGGCCCGCCGCCGAAGCGGCCGTAGGGATTGTTCTCGTACTCGGGGCCGATGCCGGCGCTCTGGATATTGAAGGCCAGCGCCCAGTCCTCGGCCAGCGCGAAGGCCGCGCCGCCCTGTGGGATGGGGACCAGCACCGAGCGGCTGTCGTAGCGCTCGTCGGCAGCCGCGGCGTTGTCGCGGATGGTGCCGGAGGCGCGCGGCACGCCGAAACTCACTCCCACATCGAAGCGCTCGCCCATGGCCGCGGCGTGCGCGGGATTGCCGCCCAGCGCCGTGGTGTCGCCGCCCAGGGCGTAGCTGACGCCACCGCGCCCCATGGCCTTGACGCCGTTGCCGTGCTCGAAGGGCCCGAGCGGCGCTGGCGCCGTCGTCGGCCACAGGCCGAGCAGCACCGCTGCCAGCGTTGCTATGACTCCCGCCCGTCCGTTTGCTTCGCCCATGATCGCCCCGATTATTTATTTAACGGCGTGAAAATAACACGCCGCGGGGGATACCGACCCGAGTGGATGCCGACTTAAACGCTGCGGCGGCGGAAGGCTTCGGGAATGCGCAGCTCGTAGGTCACGCCGGTGCCGTTGCGCAGCCCCGGAATCCGGCTGATCAGGTCGAGGTTCTGCAGTGGAATGTTCGGGCCCCGCTGGCTGTTGAAGTAGAGCCGTGAGCCGTCCGGCGTGAAGGCCGGGCCGGTGATCTCCGAGCCGGGCAGGTCGATCTGCAGCAGCGTTCGCGCCGGCATGCCGGGGTGCACGACGATCAGCCGCATACCGTCGCCGTCTTCGGCGACCACGACATCGCCCGCCGGGCTGACAACGACGTTGTCGACATCGTCGAAATCCGGGTCGACGAAGTCGTTGTCGAAGACGGACTGAATCAGCCCGTTATCGATATCGTAGGCGTAGACCCGGTTGTCGCCCTTGGTGGCGAAGAAGGCCACCGCGCGCATCGGCCGATCGCCGCCGGGCGGGACGCTCTGCAGCGCCGCCGGCACTTCGTAGAGCCACAAGCCCTCGCCGCCGCGGAAGCGGGTGCCGGGTATGGCCATGCCGGCTTCGGCCAGCGTGGCGCGCACCGTGCCCTGCGGCTGCGTCACGTCGGCGACGTCCGTCCAGCGCACGCGGCGCAACGCGCGCGCATCGCTGTCGGATTCGATGTAGCCATCCGCCTCGAAGCCTTCGACCTCCATGACCTGGAGCCGGCCGCTCTCCATGCGCAGCCGTGGGCTCTCACCCCGAGTGTCGAGATCCGCCTCCTCGCAGACAAAGCGATAGAAGCGGCCCTCGCCGTTGTCTTCGGTGTAGTACACCGTGCGCTCGGCGAGGTCCACGCAGGCTGCCTCGCGGTTGAAGCGGCCGGCGGCATCCAGACGCCGTGCCTCGGCGCTTGTTCCGAAGGGAAAGCATTCCCAGGCATAGCCGTCGCCGGTTTCCTCGCAGGAAATCCAGCTGCCCCAGGGGGTGGTGCCGCCGGCACAGTTGCGTCGCGTGCCGTCGAGGATGCGGTAGGCGTCCACGACATTGCCCTCGGCGTCGAAGCGCAGCGCGCCGACGCCGCCGTCGCGAGAGCTGCCGAAGGTGCTGCCACCGATGTTGACCTCGGAGTTGCAGACATAAACCCAGCCGCCGTCCTCGGCCGCATACACCGCGCCACCGTCCGGCGCCTGATGCCAGACATAGCCGCTGGCGCCAAAGGGGTCGAAGAGGCCGGTCACGGGGTTGCTCAGATGGGCCGCGACGCGGCGGACCTCAAAGCCCTCCGGTATGAAGACGCGGTCGACGCCCGAATCGCGCAGCGCGCCGATATCCATGAGCGGGCCCGGCTCCAGCGGAAGGCCGTTGCCTCCCGGGAGACCACCGCCTCCGCCACTACCGCTACCGCCGCTGTTGCTACCGCAGGCTTGTAGTAGCGGGCCGGCAGCGAGAGCGCCGCCGGAATAGAAGATGTGCCGCAGTAGATCGCGTCGGGAGTGCATGAATTGAGCGCGGTGGTTGGCTAGTAGCGCGCAAGTTTCTGGTGGCTCCGTGACGCCCGTATGACCGTCGCAGCACGTTCCATGAGGGGGCAAGGCCTTCGGCAATCGCGGGTTCTGGTTTCATGGGCGCGGCGGCCGTCGCGACGCAAACCGCAGCGTCGATGTGATCGCGAATGAGACGCATCCATTAGTAGTGCGCTAGCATGGGTCTTCCCTTCGCGCGCCAGAGTGTCGTTCGTGGACAATGAAGCCCTGTCCCGCCAGTTGCGGCAGCCGCACGGCCGGGAAGCTGTCGATCTCGGTGAGCAGATGAGCCGCAACAACGCCGCGACCAACCGGCGCTGTATCGCGGCTATGGCGCTGCAGGCAGGTAATCGCGTGCTCGAGATCGGCCCCGGCAATGCCGCCTTCGCCGGCGAGATGGTGTCGGCGGCAGCCCACGTGCGCTACCTGGGCGTCGACTGGTCGGAAGCGATGGTCGCCCAGGCGCGGGCCCGCTACCGCGACAGTGCCGAGAGCGACCGGATCGCGCTGCTGCGCGGCAGTTCCGAGACGCTGCCCTTCCCCGACGCGAGCTTCGAGCGCGTGCTCGCCGTGCACACCCTCTACTTCTGGCAGCCGGCAGAACGACATCTACAGGAGATCCGCCGCGTGCTCCGGCCCGGCGGGCTGCTCTGCCTGGCCTTCGGTGATAGCCATTTCATGGCGCAGCTGCCATTCACGGCCCACGGCTTCCATCTATATGACCGGCAAGCCGCGGAAGCCTTGCTCGCCAGCAGCGGCCTCGCGGTTCAGGCCTGCGATGAGCATCGCGAGACGGGCACCAGCAATGCCGGAGCGCTCGTCGATAAGCGAGTCCACATCCTGCTCGCCACGCCGGACTCGTCATCGATGTGATCGGGACGCCGAGCCGGCGGCGATATTCCGGTCAGCGCGCCGGCACACCAAGATTGCCCCGCCGGGGCACCGAGGGGCTCTCGAAAGGCCTCCGCCATGGCGCCTTCGGCTGAAGCGCGCGCCCGCCGGGCGAGAGTCGCCTGTCACCGATCCGTCATGCCATCCCCATCAAATTGTCACAAAGCGCCTGTAGGTTTCGCGGCGTCTAGGGAACATCGGGGTCACTAGGTCGGCGCTTCCACGCGATGCCCGGAGATGGCAGCCATCCATCGGGGCAACGCAGCGGGGCCGGGCTGGCTGGCAGGCAATCACGCGGGCCTTCTGTAAGGGGTGTGCTCGCAGGGCTGCTCCCGTGTCGCCATTTGCAGCTCAGAAGAGGTCGTAATGCACCGCTTAGGTCTGAAATACATCGCTGCAGCCGCTCTCGCCTGCTTTGCCGCCACGGCGGCCGCGGACGACGAGCTCGTCATCTATGCCTTCGACGATGGCCTGCCGGCAACCGGCGCCATCGTGGTGCTCGACGGTGACAAGCGGCAGCCTGTCGATGAAAGCGGCGAAGTGGTTTTCGACCTCTCCGCGGGGCAGCACAGCGTCGCGGTCACCAAGGGCGGGACGACCCTTCACAGCTTCAACTTCTCGTCGGCCCAGGGACAGTTGGTCGACATCAACGTTGCGCTTCGGGACGACGCCGATCCGCAGGTTTCCGTCGAGCGCTACTTCGAGACCGAGACGGCGCGCGACCGCGCACAGGCCCCGAAGGGCTCCGTGATCGGCACGTTGCGCCTGGGCGGATCCGTGTTGCCGCGCGCCGAGCTACGCATCAACGAGCGCGATACGACCGTCGAAGCCGACGGCAATGGCCGCTTCCGTGTCGAGTTGCCGAGAGGCATCTACGAACTGGAAATCACGCATCCCTCGCTGGAGTCTCCCGCTACCGAGTCGCTGCGTGTCGTCAGCGACATGGAAATCACGCAGAACATCAGGCTGGGTAGCCCGCAGCAGCGTGGCCCGGCCGCGACGGGAGCAATCGAGGAAGTGGTGGCCGTCGCAAAGTTCCGGCCTTCCGCCTTCGCCGAGAGCGAGCAGTTCTCCTCCAATGTGCTGGAGACCATCGGTCTCGAGCAGCTGTCCCGCTTCGGCGACTCCGACGTGGCGGCCTCGGTTGTGCGCGTGCCCAGCGTCACGGTGCAGGACAGCCGCTTCGTCTTCATCCGCGGCCTGGGCGGTCGCTACGTGACGACAACCCTCAACGGCGCCACGCTGCCCAGTACCGACCCCACCAAGCGCGAGGTTCCCCTCGATCTCTTCCCGTCCAACATCGTCAAGCAGCTGGACGTCAAGAAGACCTTCCTGGCGGGCATGCCGGGCGAGAGCACCGGTGGCAATCTCGTCATCAATACCCGCACCTTCCCCGATGAGAGCTCGGGCAAGCTCTCCGTCTCGCTCGGCTATACCTCCGGACTGACCGGCCAGCGGGTAGACGCAGACCCCTTTCGATCGTCCACGGATTACTTCGGCTTCGACCGTGCCGAACGCGATGAGCCGGGCGGCGCAGAGGCCATTGCCGCGCTCTTCGACTGCTGCAGCGATCAGCTCAGCGCCGGCGAGCAGCAGCAGCTCGGGCGCATCGCCGGTGAGCTGATCAAGGACGGCTTCGATCTCGACACCGCGACTGCAGGGCCGGAGATCTCGATCGGCGGCAACTTCGGTGATGTGTACGACCTGCAGGGCATGGAGCTTGGCTTCTTTGTCGCGGGCAACTACAAGAATGGCTGGACGCAGAAGGACAAGGGCGTCCGTCGCACCTACAGCGCGGCGGGCGACGTGCTCGATGACTTCGAGTTCCGGGAATCCAACTTCAACGTCGAGGCCAGCGGTCTGGCCGCCCTGGGCCTGAACGTTGGCGACAGCAGTTATCAGGCCAACACCCTGGTTTCCCGCTCCACCGACAATCGCGTTCGTGTCTCCGAAGGCATCGACGGCGACGAGTTCCAGCCCGCCTACAGCTACAGCATCGACTATGCCGAGCGCCAGTTCCTGTCGCAGCAGTTCGCGGGCGAGCACCTCATTGGTCCGGCCGGCGATCTGGTCGCCAATTGGCAGGTGACCGGAAGCCAGGCGACGCGCTACGCACCGGACCGACGCGAAGTCCGCTTCAGCCGCGTCGGCGATGAAGAGAATTTCCGCCTCGAGGTGCCCGAGCTGGTGCGCCGCTACGACGATCTGGTGGACAACAACGTCGACGCCTCCGCGGATCTCGAGTACATCTTCGACAGCGCGCTCGGCGAGTCCACCCTGCAGGGCGGCTTCCAGGTCATCAGCCGCGAGCGCGACTCGGAGTCCTCCAGCTACGGCTTCCAGGGCGGCCAGAATGTCGATGATCTCAACGTCGCCCCCAACCGGCGGGTTGATGACGTCATCAACTCCGACAACATCACCGGCGATACCGGCACCGGCTACACCTTCCAGGACAAGACGCTGGAGAGCGACAGCTACGAGGCCGAACTGGAGCTCAACAGCCTCTTCCTCTCCTACGGGCTGCGCTTCCTGAACGATTTCCAGGTGATTGCCGGCGCTCGCTACGAGGCCTACGAGCAGACGACGGATACCAACGAAGTGCTCAGCGGCGATCCGCTCACCTCGCGCATCGACGACGACGTGCTGTTGCCGAGCCTCAGCTTCAACTGGGACATCACCCAGGACCAGAAGCTGCGCCTGGCCGCGACCAAGACCGTATCGCGCCCCGACTTCAAGGAAACCTCGAACGCCACCTTCTACGACCCGCAGTTCGACTTCCGCGTACGCGGCAATCCCCTGCTTGAGGTCTCCGAGGTCATCAACCTGGACGGGCGCTGGGAGCTGTACTGGTCCGAGCAGGAGAGCGTCAGCGTCGCGCTGTTCTACAAGGACATCGACAGCCCCATCGAGCGGGTATTGCAGCGCGCCTCCGGCACGGCAGGCAATTCGCGCACCTTCCGCAATGGCGAATCCGCCGAGATCTACGGCGTCGAGGTCGATGGTCGTCGTGACTTCGCGCTCGGCGAGAGCGCCGCTCGCAACATCTTCGTCGCCCTCAACGCCAGCCTGATCGAGTCCGAGATTCAGTTGCAGTCCGGCGAGTCCCGGAAGCTCCAGGGTCAGCCCGACTACACCTTCAATTTTGTCCTGGGCTACGACGACTTCGCATCGAAGTATCGCCAGGAGATCACGGCGCTACTCAATCAATCCGGCGAAACCATCGTCGACGTCGGTCTTACCGACGCCCTCGACGACATCGTCGAAGAGCCGCGGCTGAGTCTGGATCTCAACTACAAGATCTTTCTCAGCGAAAACCTCGCCATCAAGGCAAAGGCGAGAAATCTTCTGAACGCCGAGGTGGAGTTCACCCAGGGCGGCAAGGTGTTCCAGAAGTACGAAGAAGGTGTGGAGCTGGAAGCGGGCATCGATTGGAGCTTTTAGCGCAAGCACGGTGCGTTACTTACGCAGACTGACTCAATGAAACCTACGGAGTTCTTATGAAGTTCAACAAGCTACTGCTGACCACAGTGATTATGGGAGGCGCGTTGGGTGGCCTGTACGGTTGCACCGAGGGCGACGAAACCTCCATTCTCATCGAGGGCGATGAAAACCCAAGCAACCCGGGTAATGGGAACGGGAACGGCCAGATCTCAAGCTGCCCCGGTTGGACCGACCCGCAGCCTCAGCGCAACGGTACGGATGTGTGCGAGCTGCCGAGCGAGATTCTTCAGGATCGCACGCTGACGGCCGATACGATCTGGCGCATGGACGGTCGCGTTACCGTCGGCAACGGCAACCAGCTGATGTCGGAGAATGAAGGCACGCTGGAGAGCGGCGATGCCGTCCTCAACGTGACGCTGACCGTGCAGCCGGGCACGCAGATCATCGGCGCGCAGGGTGAGTTCGCCAACATGATCATCACCCGCGGCTCGGAGATCATCGCCGACGGTACCGCCCAGGACCCGATCATCTTCTCGTCGGAAGACGAGGGTTTCGAGGGTTCGGGAGAGTTCGGCGGCCTGATCCTGCACGGCTACGGCATTCACAACCAGTGTCCGGATACCGGTGCCTGCAATATCGACTCCGAGGGTGAGTCCGGCTTCGCTGGCGGCAACACCGCCGACGACAGCAGCGGTGTGCTGCGCTACGTCATCGTCGCCGAGGGCGGCTTCGAGTTCGCCACCGGCAACGAGATCAACGGCATCTCGCTGGTCGGCGTCGGTTCGGGGACCGAGATGGAGTACATCCAGGTCCAGGGCAACTCCGACGACGGTATCGAGTTCTATGGCGGCGATGTCAACGTCAAGTACCTCGTACTCACCGACAATCTCGACGACTCGGTCGACTGGGACGAAGGCTTCCAGGGCAATCTGCAATACGTGATCGCCCGACAGTCGCAGAACAGCGAAGGCAACGCCGGCGAGTTCGACACCGAGGGCGCCCCGCTGCGCCTCTCCAAGCCGACGATCGCTAACGCTACCTTCATCGGTGCCGGTGCGCAGGATGTGCTGCATGTGCTGAAGGCGGCCTCCGGCGGCTTGTTCCACAACACGGTGATGACCTGGACCGATGGCCCCACCGGCAAGAGCTGCGTCAGTGTCCAGGGTTCCGGAGCAGAGCAGAACGTCAATGACGGTGCGATCGTCTACAACAACGTCATCGCCGATTGCGAAACCTTTGCCAATGTCTCCATCCCGATGGAGACCGTCGACATGGTCCCGGCCGATCTCAACGATCTCTACGCCTCCCAGGCTGCCGAGGCCCAGCTCGCCGAGGCCATCGACTGGACCGAGATCAACGGCACCTATCCGGAGAGCGTGGCGGACGCGGATTACCTCGACGAGACCGATTACGTCGGCGCCGTCGACCCGAACGCCTCCTCGGCCTGGTACGAGGGCTGGATTCTCGAGGGCACCCTGCCCTGATCTGAGGTATCGGTACTTCTGCGCCGGCCCTTCGGGGCCGCGCAACAAGCACCTCAGGGAGCGGCCGTTCGCGGCCGCTCCCTTTTTCTTTGGTTCTTCGCAAATTCCCGTGGAGCTTCCCAGCGTGAGGCAATCGCATTGGCCCTCAGCCCATCTCTCTGATGGAGTGGAGGTGGCGATGGACCGGAGACGCTGCAGAAGCTAGATGGCCGGCTGGGCTATCGGCTGGAGCCGGCGGACTGGATTATCGTTGGTCGCATGGGCGGTCCGAATTACCAGCAGCAATAGCTTTCAGGCGCGAAAGTGAGCGTCCAGATCCGGCCCCGCCTATTGGGGACGGAGCCCTTTGCGTCTTGAGGGCGGTGTGGTCGCTTGACAGCCGCTCCCACGGGGCGCTTTGTGGCAGGGGCTTCGGAACATCTCGCAGCCCTGCGGCATCAGCGCACTGGCTGCGCAGCACAAGATTCACGTCCTCAAAGTCAGTACCCTCCGCGAGAGTAGCTCGCTGGTCGATGTCGCCAGTCTGCAGAGTCTCTGCATTCGTCTCTGTAGGGCTTGGGTCTGACTCTTCTCATCGATACATAGTACCGGTGCGCACTATGCCAGATACACATATAGCTCCACACCATAGCGTATCGTCCCGACGAAGAACGGACCAGTTGGTAGTTTGAAGCTCTTGGTACGGTGCGGCCGCAGCCCGAACAGGGTCAGGTGGCGATGGACGGTGATGGGCAGAAGGTTCTGCCGCTTCGGCTAACGTTCAGCGGTAAGCGCACACGAGCTGAGTCCAGCTCACGTCATTTTGGCAGTGTGGTTCATTGCGGCGTCACACTCCCGAGCTAGCCTCAACCGACCACCTACAGTGGAGTACGGTAATGACGCAGCAGCCCTTTATCTTTCCGCGCTTAATCTGCTTTGCCTTCGCGCTCTTGACGGTGCTAGGCAGCCCCGCAGTCGCGGGCGAACTTCACGGCCTTTCCGCGCCTGACCGCATTGAAGGTAAGTTCATCGTAGTCCTTAATGAAGACGCCCCCAGTGCATTTGGGCGTATACGCGACATTGGCCAAGAGGAGGTTCGTGAACTTTCCAAAACAATGGCCGATGAATTTGAACTTCGTACCGAATGGGTGTACGGCGTTGCAGCTAAAGGCTTCTCAGCTTCAATGAGTGAGGAAAAAGCGCGGCGCCTCAGCAAAGATCCGCGGGTCAAGTACGTCGAGGTGGATAAGCTCGCACGCGGTAGCGGGGCGCAATCTAATCCTGGATTCGCGCTGGATCGTATCGATCAGCAAACTGGGACCAATAATTCTTATATCTATGACAATGATGGGCGTGGCGTGACCGCGTATGTGATTGACAGCGGAGTGCGCGTCAGTCATTCGGAGTTCGCGCCCGGCACCGGGCAACATACCCAACGGGTATGGCCCGCCTTCACAGCCATTGATGATGCGTATGGACTGAATGACTGTGCTGGGCACGGGACTGCAGTGGCATCTGTGATCGGGGGCGTCACTTCCGGTGTCGCAAAAGCGATTCCAATGCGCTCGTATCGGGTTTGGGGTTGTGATAATCAAGGCCCGGTGTCCGGAATTATTGCAGCCGTCAATGAGGTTGCTCTTCATTATGTAGACGAGACCGTTCCGCGCGCTGGTATTGTGAATATGAGCCTTGGTGTCGCTAGTGGCTCCATGGCGCTGGACGAGGCGGTTCAGGATGCCATTGATGACGAACTGACGAACGGGCAATATCCGTTGACTTTTGTCACGTCGCTGGGCAATGACAATTCGGGAGCGTGCTCTTCTTCACCGGGAGGAACGGTTTACGATGCGATCGGAGTCGGCGCAACGGATCAGGCGGACGCCCGTGCCAACTTTTCGAACTTTGGACTCTGTTTGGACGTTTTCGCGCCAGGGGTGAACGTCCGAGCAGCCAGCCACCTGTCAGATACAGGGTTTAGCTATTGGAGCGGAACATCGTTCTCTGCGCCACTGGTCGCGGGAGCGGCCGCGTTATACCTCCATGTGCATGGCCATTTGACATCGCCCGCCCAGGTGGAGCAGTTCATAGAGAACAATGCTACAACCAACGTGGTTACCAACCCGGGTAATTGGTTGACACCGAATCGATTCTTGTATAGCCGATTGAATTGATCGACGTTGTCCAATTCTCAATTGCCGATCTGTCTGTCCGGTTTTGCTCCGGTGGAATAGTATGTGCAACATCGTTGCTTTCCGCAGGAGATGGCGGTGATTTTGCGGCCGGCAGGTGGCAATGAGCGTCAACAGGCGATCAGCCTAATAGAAGCTCCAAACGCGGCGATTCTCTGCAATTCGTGGCCGGGTAGCATATGAGGTATCTGTCTGGCCCCGGATGACTACATTGCTCGTGATAGGCGCCTGATGAGCCATGAGGTGCTCGCAGATGTTTGAGCAAGACGGGAGAAAAATCCGGGATGCTGCTGAGCCTGCATAATGACGCGACGATCCCGGCGATACGTTCGGTGCAAGCAAGATGCTTGACAAGGGGAGCCCGGCGACAGCCGTGCTCCCCTTCTTTCTTGGTCCATCGTTACCGTCACAACGATCAGCGTGGCAGGGCGGTTCGTGCTTTTACGCGAGCGCCAGGGCCTGCGCCGGTGACGTAGGGGTTGCTCGACCGCGGTGGTGGCGGGAGCGTTGGTGCATCGCCAGAGGACGCGTCGCACGCGCAAGCAGCAAGTCCAGGTTGAGGACATATCCGCAAGAAGTGCTTGCGGGCGTTCATGACAGAATATGCCCGCTGCCAGTTTCGTGGCGAGTGGAGCGAGAGATCTTGGCGTAGCGCCCTCATGTTGGCCTTCGACCCATCTCTCCGACATCGTGAAAGAGAGGTTGCACTCCCTTATCCCCGGCGGGGAGAAGAGCCGGGGATAAGGGGCCGCGCGTAGCGCGGTGGCATTGGCGCGATCCGCTCGGCTGACGACGGTACCGCCCCACTCATTCTCTCTCCCGTGGAAGTGGGCGAGACGGCATCAAGGATCATGCCCAGTATGAGGTCGTCGCCTACCGGTAGCTGACCCATGGAGATGATCAGATAGCCTGATCTTCTTCGTCTGCTGGCCCGATCACGCCGCAGGCGACACCGTCGCAGGCGTCGCCGCTGGGTTGGCTCTTCAGGTCATCGGCCTCGGCATGAACGATCAGCGCCTTGCCCATGACCGAATGCCTGCCGTTCAGTTGAAGGTGGGCGATCTCGAGGTCAACCGTGGCGCTCCCCTGCGCGTCGGCGGTGATATTGCCGAGGTCGCCGACGTGATGGCGATCGTCGCCGGGGGGCATCGTCGGGATTGAAATGCCCGCCGGCCGAGCCGCCGTCGGGTGCCGAGCAGTCGCCCTTGGCATGAATATGGAAGCCGTGCTTGCCCGCCGCCAGCCCCGTGAGCGTGCCGGTGATGCGAGTGTGCCCGTCATTGCGGGTGCGCAAGCGAATGCTGCCGCGCGCTTCGTTGCCCTGTGTCGGCATCAAGCGCGCACGGGCGACCTCCCCATCTGTCGTGGACTGGATGTCGGCACCTTCGCGGTCATCGGCAGCGCCGCTCGAAGGCGCGCCCACGTTTGCGTTGCCGCAGGCGGCAAGCGTGAGCGCGCTCAAAACCGCCAGCATCCTGCAGGTGTTCGCCTTGTACATGATGGCCCTCCTGTTCGAAATGGGCATCGTTCCGCCAAGTGGCGGAGCACTCTGCATTGGAGCAGTACGGACTCAACGACGCCTGAGCTCGGTCGAGACGCGTACCCGTCGCGTCATGAAGTCGCAACAAGCTGAGGCGCGCGGCATTGCGTCTCGCATTCCTGCGCCGCGGGCGGAGCGATAGCTCGGCGCTTTGTCACGAAGTCGTCACAGAGCCTTCCTAAGATGCCCCGCGTCTGGCTCGCAGAGCGCCTTTGCTCGCGCGTGGCGCGGCGCCAATCCGCAACCGAATACGAGAGGCATGCAGGGATGATCCGAAAGGCAACTGTGGGGAGCTTACTGCTCGCCGCCGCGCTGACAAGCGGCGCGGCTTGGGCGCAGTCGCTCGACGGCGCGCTCGACCGTGGCGTGCAGCGCACCGCGCAGGCGCAGAATCAGCAGGACAAGATCGACGAGGTCTTCGAGGAGACCCAGAAGCGCCTGCGCGAATACCAGGACGCGCAGAAGCAGATCGACAACCTGGAGGTCTATGTCGCCCAGCTCGAGCGGCAGGTGGCCAACCAGAACCGTGAACTCGACTCGATCAACGGCTCGCTGGAGAAGGTCACGCTCATCGAGCGCCAGGTGACGCCGCTGATGCTGAAGATGGTGGATGGCCTGGAGCAGTTCGTCGAGCTCGACGTGCCCTTCCTGCTTGAAGAACGCCGCGACCGCGTCGAGCGCATCACGCAGCTCATGGACAAGGCCAACGTCAGCGTCGCCGAGAAGTTCCGCGCCGTGACCGGTGCCTACCAGACCGAGATGGAGTACGGCCGCACGATCGAGGCCTACCGTGGCGTGCTGCCCGGCGAGGAGGGCCGCGAGGTCGACTTCCTGCGCTTCGGGCGCGTTGCGCTGGTCTACCAGACGCTGGATCAGACCGAGGTCGGCATGTGGAACCCGCAGACCGAGGAATGGGAGGAGCTGCCGCGCGAATATGTCGGCCAGATCACGCAGGGCATCCGCATCGCCCGCGAGCAGGCCGCGCCCGATCTCATCCGTCTTCCCATCACGACCGCTGAGGCTGCCGAATGATCCCCCTTCGAAGCATTGCCGCGGCCGCCCTGGCGCTCGCCGCCGTATTCCCCGCACAGGCCCAGGACGGCAAACCCGCCGACAGCGTCCGCGAGCTGCTGAATCTGGTGGAGCAGGGCGTGGCCCGCGACGCCAGCGACTTCCGCAGCCGCATGGAGACCTTCAAGGCCGAGAAGGACAAGCAGGAAGCGCGTCTGTCCGAGGCGCGCCGCCAGCTGCGCGATCTGGAGTCGCGCAGCGAGAAGCTCGAGTCCGAGTTCCAGGGCAACGAGGAGTCGCTGGCCGAAGCCGAGGCGCGCCTCGACGAGCGCCTGGGCACGCTGCGCGAGCTCTTCGGTGTTCTGCAGCAGGTGGCCGGCGACGCCCGCGGCACCTTCCAGGCTTCGATGATCACCTCGCAGTATCCGGAGCGCGACGACTTCCTCAAGCAGCTGATCGAAAAAGCCGGCTCTTCCAGCGAGCTGCCCGAGATGGCGGAGCTGGAGCGTCTGTGGTTCGAGATGCAGCGCGAGATGGCGGAGTCCGCCAAGGTCGTGCGCTACCCGGCCGAGGTCACGGGGCCCGACGGCAACAAGTCCGAAACCGAGGTCGTGCGCGTCGGCAGCTTCAATGTCATGAAGAACGCCGCCTATCTGGACTGGGAAGCCGATACCCAGCAGCTGGTCGAGCTGCCGCGTCAGCCCTCCGGGCGCTTCCTGGCCAGCGTCGACGACTTCGTCAACGCCGATTCGGGCCAGGTCGAGCCCCTGTTCGTGGACCCCTCACGTGGCTCCATCCTCGGTCTGCTCATTCAGACCCCGGATCTCGCCGAGCGCATCGATCAGGGCGGCATCGTCGGTTACGTGATCCTGGCGCTGGGTGGCCTGGCGCTGCTGCTGGCGCTGGAGCGGCTGGTGACGCTGAACCTCGTCAACATGAAGGTGCGCCGCCAGCTGAACTCGGACGAGCCAGATGAGGGCAATCCGCTGGGCCGCATCATGGCGACCTACCGCAAGTACGAGTCCACCGACAACGAGACGCTGGAGCTCAAGCTCGGCGAGGCCATCGCCAACGAAACCCCGAAGCTGCAGCGCTTCCTCGCCCTGCTCAAGATCATTGCCGTGGTTGCGCCGCTGCTCGGCCTGCTCGGCACCGTGACGGGCATGATCAATACCTTCCAGGTGATCACCCTCTTCGGCACCGGCGATCCCAAGCTGATGGCCGGCGGCATCTCGCAGGCCCTGGTCACGACCGTGCTGGGCCTCTGCGTGGCGGTGCCGACGGTGCTGATGCACACGCTGGTGCAGGGCCGCGCCAAGGCCGTCACCCAGATCCTTCAGAAGCGGTCGATCGGCATCATCGCCGAGCATTCC
The DNA here is from genome assembly GCF_000733765.1 of Algiphilus aromaticivorans DG1253. NCBI lineage: Bacteria > Pseudomonadati > Pseudomonadota > Gammaproteobacteria > Nevskiales > Algiphilaceae > Algiphilus > Algiphilus aromaticivorans. The sequence goes on from NZ_JPOG01000001.1 coordinate 3,669,591, forward strand.
GAGCAGGGCCATGTATCTGCTGCTTGAATCGATCCAGGATGTCCGCCTCTTCCTGGAGCGCGGCGGGGATGTGCTCATCCCCATCATGCTGCTCATCCTGGGCATGTGGATCCTGATCATCGAGCGGGCGGTCTATTTCCGCTTCGGCTTTCCCCGGCTGGCCGCGCATCTGCGCGACCGCTGGGAAGCCAGGGGCGAACGTCAGTCCTGGCGGGCGCATCAGGTGCGCAAGGCGCTCGTCACCGAATCCTCGATGAGCCTCTTCCGCGGCCTGGATGTCATCAAGACGCTGATCGCCATCTGCCCGCTGCTCGGGCTGCTGGGTACGGTCACCGGAATGATGGAGGTTTTCGACGTCATGGCCTTCGTCGGCAACGGCAATGTCCGCGCCATGGCGGAGGGCATTTCCAAGGCCACGATCCCGACCATGTCCGGAATGGTGGGCGCGCTGACCGGCGTCTTCTTCATCGCCCTGCTCGAGCGCCGCGCGAAGTTGCAGCAGACCCATCTCGAAGACGCACTCACCTTCGACCACTAGCGCTCCAACAGGAACGAATCTCCCATGCGTGAGCTATTCAGCCAGGCCGTCGAACAGGAAGAGGAATCGGCGATCGACATCACGCCGATGCTCGACATCGTCTTCATCATGCTGATCTTCTTCATCGTCACGGCCACCTTCGTCAAGGAATCGGGCATCGACGTCAACCGGCCCGACGCCAATACCGCCACCCAGCAGGACCGCGCGAGCATTCTCATCGCCATCGACGACACGGGCGCCGTCTTCATTGACCGTCGGCGGGTCGAGCTCGACGCCGTGCGCGCCAACATCGAGCGACTGCACGCCGAGAATCCGCAGGGAACGGTCGTCATCCAGGCCGACGAGAACGCTTCCACCAAGCAGCTCGTCGCTGTCATGGACGCCTCGCGCGAAGCGGGCGTCTACGAAGTCTCGATCGCGACTGAGCGCCGATGACCGCGGCAGTGGCCAGCAGCGGTGGCGGAGGCGGGCGCGGCCCGCTGCGCCTGTTGGTGGCGATCCCGGTCGCCGTCGTAGTGACCTTCTCGGTCTTCTTCCTGATGCAGCTGCTCATCGAATCGGGCAAGAGCGCGCTCACCGACGAGTACGAGGGCCGCACGGTCGACTTCGTGCGCGTCGATCAGGAAGAACAGGTGCAGGAGAAGCGCCGCAAACCCGACAAGCCGCCCGAGCCCGAGGAACCGCCGCCACAGCCGGATACGCCCCAGCAGCAGGCCTCCGCCGAAGTCAATCAGTCCATGAGTATTGGCGCGGTCGGAATCGATCCGAACATCGACGTCCAGGCCGGCGACATGGGCGGCGGCTCCGGCGACGGCGAGTATCTGCCCATTGTCAAGGTCTCGCCACAGTACCCGCAGCGCGCGCTACAGCGCGGGTTGGAAGGCTGGGTGCTGGTCGAGTTCACGGTCACTTCGGCGGGAACCGTGAAGGACGTCAAGGTGGTCGACGCCGAGCCGGCCGACATCTTCAACCGCGCCGCGGTCGATGCGGCGAAGAAGTTCAAGTACAAGCCGCGCGTCATCGATGGCCAGGCTGTCGAGGTCTCTGGCGTGCAGAACCTGATCCGTTTCGAGATGGAGCGATGACGACCATGCGCAAGGCATCTAACCCGCTGTCCTCCCGCCTCATCGCCGGCATCGTCGCCGCCTGCCTTCTCGCGCCGGTCGCATGGCAGACAGCGTCTGCCCAGGACCAGCGCCAGGCTGACGTCAAGACCAAGCGCACGCCCTCGATGCGCGAGAATGTCTACAAGCAGATCAATCGCGCACGGGATGCCGCCGAGCAGGAAGACTTCACGGCCGCGATGAAGGATCTGGAAGGCTTGCTCGACTCGAACCTCAACAGCTACGAGGCGGCGATGGCCTACAACCTCGTGGCCTACATCGAGTACAGCCGCGAGAATTACCAGGCGGCCATGAAGGCGTACGAGCAGGTGCTGGCCCAGGAGGCGCTGCCGGCGTCATTGCAGAAGAACACGCTCTACAGCCTCGGCCAGATCCAGGTGGTCTCCGAGCGCTATGCCGATGCCGTCAAGACACTGCGCCGCTGGTTCGACTTGGAGGAATCGCCGCGCGCCAATGCCTACATTCTGCTCGGCCAGGCGCTGTTTCAGCTGGAGCGCTACGATGAGGCGCTGAAGCCCATCCAGACCGCCGTGCGCATGACGCGCGAAGAAGGCGGCCAGGTGCGCGAGAACTGGTTGCTGTTGCTGCGCGCCATCCACTACTCGCAGGGCAACTATGCGCGTCTGCGCGATGTCCTCAAGGACCTGATCGCGAACTATCCCAAGCGCGAGTACTGGAGCCAGCTGTCGGCGGTCTACGGCGAACTCGGCGAGCGCAAGAAGCAGCTCGCCACCATGGAGAGCGCCTACGACCAAGGCCTGCTCGACACGGCAGCCGACTACCGCAACCTTGCACAGTTGTTGCTGTCGGGTGACGTCCCCTACAAGGCCGCACACGTACTCAACGAGGCTTTCGACAGGGGCATCCTCGAAAAGGACATGCAGAACCTGCGCACCCTGGCTGACGCCTGGATGCTGGCGAAGGAGTATGACCGCGCCGAGTCCGCCCTCGGTCAGGCCGCGGGCATGGCCGACGACGGCGAGCTCTATCTGCGGCTCGCGCAGATCCACGCCGAACAGGCCGAGTGGTCGCAGGCTCTGGAGGCGGCCCGGAACGCTCTGAATCGCGGCGACATTGATCGTCCCGATCAGGCGCGCGTCATTGAGGGACTGGCGCTCTACAACACGGACCGGCTGGAAGAGGCGAAAGCCGCCTTCGGCCGCGCCGCGCGCTACGAGGAGTCGCAGGCCGTTGCACGCCAGTGGCGCAGCTACATTGAGCGCGAGCAGGAACGCCTCGCCGCGCTGGAGCGCGCACGCCGGGCGCAGGAAGAAGGCGCCGGCTGAGCTGTCGCGCTGACGCCCGGCACCACGCGCACCCGTGGGTCGGACTGCAGCCCGACATGTGGGACTCAGCAAAGCGGGCAAAAAAGCGGAAGACATCGCCACATAGCCCGTGGCTAGGGGATCAGTCCGGCCGGCCGGACCGGCTACGCCCCCTCATCGCCGATCCGTGGCCTCGCCGGGCAGCTCCCGGCCCGGTGCCACCGGCCGCTCCGCCATCGGTACGCCCGCTGGCCCCCAGACGGAGTCGCTGCGTTGCGGCTTGTCCGGGGCCTCAGTGACCGACAGCTCGATGTCGCGCACGAGGCCGCTGATCGGCAGACGCGTGATGGTCGTGCGCAGTGGCTGGGCGGGCCCGATCGTGCGCATGGGAATTCTCGCGATCACCGGTGCGCTGACACGTTCGTGTACGTCGAGCTGCGTATTGATGACGGTATCCACCTCGGTCGTGATGGTCTGGTCCAGATTCATCACCAGCGGGCCGTCGTAGCGCAGCTCGATGCGGTCATCCACCGGCGCCGTCAGGTGCACCGGCAGCCCGAACTGCATGGGCAGCTTGGCGCGGATGTCGAGATTGCGCAGCGTCTTGGCGCCCATGTAGTTGAAGTCGGTGCGAATCTGGATATCCGCCACCGTATCGACCGGGATGATGCCGTCGTAGACGACGTCGAACTGCACCGGCACGTCGGCGTTCATCAGCACCTCCGAGCGGTAGCGTCCCTGCAGCGGCAGCGTCAGCTCCTGCTGGAAGGGCACCTGCGCGGTGATGACGCCCGCCATCAGGATGTCGAGTTCCTCGGCGATCTGCGCGCTGATATCGAAGCGCTCGGGCAGCGTCACCGCCATCGGCTGATCGCTGACCGTCAGGCCGAAGCTCAATCGCATGAAGACCCAGAAACCGGCAAAGGCACCCATCGCCACCACGGCCAGCCCGCCGCCACCCAGCGCCAGCCAGCCCAGGATGCGCCGACCGCGTCGCGCATGCGGCGCGCTTCGCCGCGTGGTGGTGGGCTCAGGTGCCTGTCGCCGCTGGCTCACGGCGTCGACTCGCCTTCGTCGTCGCCGGTCGGCGGCTCGTCGTCATCGCGCAGGCCGAGGCGCAGCGTGCGCAGGGGCAGCGTCAGATCGGCGTAGTCGATCAGCACATCCAGCGGCTGGGCGCGCGGCAACGTGACCTCGGCCTGCAGATCCGAAAGCAGCGGCACGCTCATCTCGCTCTGGATCGGGATCGTGGTGTTAATCGTTGTCTGCAGCGGCACCTGCAGGTTGTCCTTCAGGCGTGCGGTCACCGGTGCGGTGAACTGCAGGCGCACCATTTCGTCGACCGGAATCAGCAGGTCGATGGGCACCGTGGCGTTGACCGGGATCTTTCCGCGGATGGGCAGCTTGTGCCAGTCGCCCAGCACCTTGGCCTCGATGACCGTATCGACGTCCAGCACCTGATCGATGGTGATCTCGTCCTGCACGCGCACATCGAGCTGGATCGGCACTTCGGAGTCGAACTCGGCCTCGATCTGGAGCGGCTCACGCACTGGAAGACTGAGCTGCTCGTCGACCGGCACGGAGGTGGTGATGCGCTCGTCGATGCGAATGCGCAGATCCTCGGTGACCGAGGCGCGCGCCTTGAAAGGTTCCTCGACAATCACCTTGGCGTGTTCGTTGCGCAGCAGGATGCGCGCGTCGACATTGCTGAAGACCCAGAAGCCCACCAGCGCGCCGCCCAGCACCGCGCCCACCAGTAGAGCCAGCAGGATGATCCAGAGCAAGGCACCGCCGCGCTGGGTGCGCATGGGGCCGCCTGCGTGTAGCTTCGTATCATTCATGAAGGCGTCCTCAGAACTGGTAGGAAAGGGTGACGGTGATGGTGTCGCGGTCTCCCAGTGGGTTGCGCCGCCCGGCGCCCGCAAAGAGGGCGTACTGCAGATCCAGGCCGACGTCGCGATAGCGGAAATGCAGCTCGCTGAGCGAGATGATGCGGCCCTCCAGGTGGTTCTCGGCCAGCCCCGGCGCCACGCCGTGCAGATCGTGCAACAGCACCAGCGTCGGCCGGATCATCAGCCCGGGCATGAAGGCGTCATTGAAGACCGCCAGAAAACCGGTGCGATAGCCTCCCGACCATTCCGTGACGAAGCCGTCCGTGGTGCGCCTGGGGTTGATGCGCAGACCGTTGCCGGTTTCGGCGACGCCCGGCGAGAAATGCGTGAAGGTGCCGGGTCCTTCCAGCTGCAGGCGGTTCAAAGAGGGCAGCTCCGGCAGCCAGATGGCGTTGGCCTCGAAGAGCCAGCCCAACTGGTCCGCGCCCGGTAGCGTGTCCGGCCCCCATAGCCGAAGAAAACCCAGACTGAACTGGAACATCTTCATTTCTTCGTAACCGCGGACATAAGATCCGGGCACGGTCTCGCCCGGCTCGCCGCCGCGGAAGGCCGTGACGAAGTCGGGCAGTGCGGTGCGCGAGTCCGTCAGCGTCGCGCCCCCCAGCGCGCCCAGCGACGGCAGTGGACCGATCCCCGGTGTGCTGTCGAGAATCGGGCCGAGCACGGGCGCATCGAGAAGATTGCCCACCCCGTCCGGAACAATGGTGATCTCCTGGCGCGGGAAGACTGGCTGCAGCGCCGAAAAGAAGACATCCTCCAGATCCACCTGCACCGGCTGGTTCGGTCGGTAGCTCAGCTCGCCGTGCAGGTTCGCCCCCAGCAGCGAACGATTAAAGCTCAGCGCGAACAGACGAATGTCCTCGGGGTAGTCGAGGAAATAGCGCGCGGTATCGATGGGCAGCGCCTCGAAGCCGTCCTCGCCAGGGGTGTCCACAAAGGGCACGCCGCAGTCGTTGAGGAACTCCAGCAGATTGCTCGTATCGTTGTTGTTGGGGTTGCCCTCGCGACGCGTGCAGCTCGCCTGAGAGGCCGTGAAGCTCGCCGAAGGGATGCGCGAGTGGTAGTTCGCGAAGTGGAAGCCGATCTCGGTGCCGCCGCCCAGCCAGTCGGCGTAGTGATAGAGCGAGAAGCCGAACTGTCCCGTATCGGGCGGCTCATGATTGGCGTCGCGCAGCGCCGAGAAGCTGGTGGCGGATACCGCCGCCGCCAGCGGGCTCGCCGGCGTTCCTACCTGCTGCGGGTCGTCCGGTACCTTCGAGAAAGGCAGCGGTATGGCCTCGCCGGGCTCGGGATCGTTGCCGGCGTCGAAGAAGGAGTAATAGGAGCCCTTGGCTGGAAAACCGTAGGGCCGCCATTCCAGCTGATACCAGGCATCGAATCCCCAGTCTTCGGTGATGCCGGCCTTCAGCGTGACCATGTTCTGCGGCGTGAAGAGCTCGAAGAGCTCGCCGCCGGGGCGCGCCAGCGCGTTGAGATCGGCAGGGTTGATGATGTTGATATTGGTGGCGATGCCGAAAGTGGCCACGCCCCAGGTCATGACCTGCCGCCCGACGCGCAGCTCTGCCTGCTGCTCGTTCCAGACCGGGAGACGCAGCCAGAGGTTGGCGTTGCGCATCACGAAGTCGCTGCCCACGCTCTCCTCGGCGTTGGCGCTGCGAGGGATGCTCGCGGCCACGCCGGGTTGCGGACAATCCTGCCCGGGTTCGCCGGCGCAATTCTCCGGCAGGATGATGTTGGGCTTGCTCTCGTCAAAGCCCTGGTTCACCGGGTCGAAGAAATAGATGCCGCTGAACTCGAAGCCGAAGCGGTCCCAGTCCAGGTTGAGGCGGCTATTCCACTTGGCGGTGGCGAAAACGAGATCGCCGCGGTCGTAGTTGAGATTGCCGTCGTCGGTGTAGGCCGCAGTCTGACCGGGGGCGGCAAGGAAGCGCGCGTTGGGCTCGGTATCGCTCTCGCTCAGGCCGATGCAGTCGTCGGGGGCGCAGAGCCCGCGGTTCTCCGGCAGGTTGGCCTTGCCTACGAGCCTGGGGTCGCGAGCTTCCACACGCCAGCCGGCGCCGGCCGAGACGGTGTTGCGCAGCTCCACGGCCAACGGCCCGGCGTCGGTTTCGAGCTCCCATTCCAGCGCGCCCGCCGGCAGGCTGCAGACAAACAGCAGCGCGCCCAGCGCACTTCGCGGTCCTGTTGTCACGTCTCCTCCTGCGCGACATCACGTCCATGCTGATCGCAGGCATTCGGCCTTCAGATCAGTGGATGCTCCGACTTATGTCATGTTGTCATCATTTAATGTAGCGAACGCAGATTACCCGAGTCCGAGTTTAGGACGCGAATTCTCCACTGTGTCGGATATCTATTCCCGGATGTAGAAGCGCTCTGGCGAGAAGCGCGCCTCGGGCAGTTGCTCCGGCAGGCGCAGACGCTGGATCTCCACTTCGCTGTGTCTGCCGCTGGCATGATCCTCGATGATCAGGCGTTGCGGGTACCAGAAGCCAGCCTCGCGGCGCGCCAGCGCGTCCTCGGGGACCCGGAAGCGCCGTGCCAGCTCACCGTCCCGAGAGGCAGCCTCGGCAGCGATCACGAAGCAGCGTTCGGTGTCGACGGTCATGTCGATACGCCCGAAGGGCGATCTGGCCGAAGGGGTGGGCAGTACCGTGAAGCGACGGTGATGTGATGGGTCGGCTGCGCGCTCACCGCGCAGCGCGATGCTGGCGCTACGCATGGTGCGTTCGATGTTGTCGAAGTCGGAAAGTGACAGCGCCGACCCGAAGATGCCGGCGCCCTCGCTGTCGCCGTGAATGGCGCGGACGCGATCCAGCTCCGGGTTGTAGTAGTGCAGCGCTGCTCCGTCGGCATCGCGAAGAAACAGGTAGGCGCTGCCTGCCAGCGCCGAGGGCGCTGTGACGATAGCGCTGATGCTCAGCTTGCCATTGCCATCCCGCACCGCGACCTCGAAGGCGATGCGCTCCGTTGCGGTGTCAGGCGCATCCAGCGGACGCGTCCGAACCACGGCCTCGATCACGCGCGGCGAGCCGGGCAGATTGTCGCGCACGCATTCGAGAATGCGCTGCGACTCAGGAACTTCCTCACCGAGCGCCTCACCGGTATCGAGAGCCAGCATCACCATCAGTGCCAGTCGTAGCATCCTCATGGGGCGCCGGCTCAGTTGGTGGCCGGCGCGCCCAGGGCTTCGGTGACCAGCTGCGATCCGCTGGCATCCGCGGCTGCTGCCAGGCGCTCGCGCTCCGTGGCTTCGCGCCGAGCCAGCACGCGCATTGCCTGCGAGCGATGGGCTTCCGGCGTGTGTGCCAGCACGACGAGCAGGTGCTCCAGAGTGTCGGGGCTGTCCATGCAATGGTCGAGCAGCAGATCGAGCAGGGTGCCGCCGTCGCTCAGCATGGCGCCGGCGGCGCTGCGCTGCGTGGCCTCCGGCGCGCGCGCGAGGATGGACAGCGCCGTCTCGGCAGTGACCGGGTCGCGTACTTCCGCGATCAGCGCCTCGGCAACATCCGGGCGCTGCAGCATCGCGAGCCCTGCGATCTGATCGCGTTCGGCGTCGCCGACGTACTGCACCAGATCGAGCAGCGTCGCCCACTCGCCGGCGACCTGAGCCGCCTCGAGCGCGGCCTCGGCAACTTCTTCGCCCTGGCGCAGTGCCGCGGTGGCGACGATGCGCTTGTGCTCGCGGCGCATCTGACGGGCCAGTGGCAGCGCCACGGCCATCAGCCCCTGCTCGAAGGCGACCTGTACCAGCTCGCCGAGCAGTGCTTCGTCGCGCAGCGACGGCAGGTTGACAATCTTGCGCATATGGCGCGGGTGCATATGCGCCAGTGCACGCAGGATCGGCCCCCACAGGTTCTGCCGGCGCGCGACCATAACCAGTGCATCGAGCACGGTTTCGTCCTGGCTCCCCATCAAATCGGCCAGCCGGGCCTTCAGCTCGTCGGTCACATGATCAACGACGAAGAGCGCCTCGGGTAGCAGCTCGGCCTGTGCGCCGCTGCGCATGATGCGGGCGATGCGCGCGTTGTCGATGTTGTGGACGATGCGCGCCAGCTGCTCCCGGTTCTCCAGATAGAAAGCCGTGCGCAGCAGCGTGGCATCGTCATCGATGGCCCCCACCACTGCGCGCAGCGCCTGCGGCGACAGCGCGTCCGCAAAGCGCCCCATGGTGACGAAATCCGCACGTTCGACCAGCAGCAGGGCGGCGTCGCGCACCAGCTCCGTGCGCAGATGCGGAACGATGACGCGGACGCTCTCCGGGTCGATGATCGGAGCGATGTCGGCGACGAAGCTTGGTGTGATATGGCGGGCGATGCCACGCACGCGGTAGGGGTCCATGCGTGCCACCACGCGCGCCGCCAGTAGGGGCCCGAGCCCCTCCATCGCGATGCGTGCCACCGTCCGCGCCGGCAGGAAACGCGCCAGCCGCGCCAGCCGCCGGAAGCGCTCGTGGCGGTTGTCGAAGACCTGTCGTTCGATGGTGCGACGCAGCCGCCGAAGCTCTTCGCTGCCGGTTGCGCCCAGGGCCGTTAGCTCGGCTTCCGGGCTGTCGAGAAGCCGGGCGAGCTTGCCAACCTCGGCACGGGTTTCCAGCGGAAGCGGTTCCGGGGCCGTCATGATTGATCCGTCAGCAGGGCGCGTACGCTGCCGCGCAGCCAGCCCGGCAGGCGCGGCAACGCCGCTTCCACAGCGGTATCCACGGCCTGACGTTCCGCCACCAGCCGCGACTCGGTGCGTCGGGCGATGGCTTCGACCGTCTCCACCGGGACCAGATCCAGGAAGCTGAAGGCTTCCGGTGAATCGAGTGTTGCTTCGAGCTCTTGTCTCGCCTTGCTCATCTGGGCTCTCCTCCCTGCCGTGCACTCGCTCAGCGCGCCGAGCGCGCGAATGGCTGGCACTTCGACGTCGTTTGATGTCAAGATAGCATGACAACGTATTCAGTTTCCCGCGTCCAAGGTACTCTGCGGGGAACGGAATGGCGATCAACGACAAGACGGCGCAAGCCGCGAAGCCGCCCAATGGCGGCATGGCAGGGAGACATGACGAGAGGAGGCCCCCGGCAATCCGACGAGCCCGAGCGCGAGGACGCCTCGCGTTTGCTGGAAACGTTGCCCTTCGCGGCGTACGCATTGCGGCAGGCGCAGGCTGTGGAGTCGCGCCTGCTCGCGACGCTCAAGCGCAAGCTCGACGACATGACGCCAGCCGGCGGCAGCGCGCCGCTGCCGCTTCGTGGAGAGGACCCCGGCGATGCCGAGCGCGAGCCGGGCGCGATCCTCGCGCAGCTGCTGGACCGTTCACTGGAGCAGCGCGAGGAAGCTGCCGAGCGCCAGCTGCTGCTGCGCGTGGTCGATCAGCTCGGCTGTGACGAGGCACGCATTCTCGCCGCGCTCTCCGACGGTCAGGCAGCAGCCGCCTGCCAGGTCGGCGCGGCCTCGCGCGTCGGTCTCACCGCCGTGCCGGTGCTGCGCTATGCCTCGCGCGTCGGTGTCGAGGCCGGCGTCATGCTGCGCGCCCAGGTGCCCGCCTACATCGGCCATCTGCTGGCGCTGGGGCTCATCGAGACTGCGCCGGAGGATCGCGAGCAGGCCGAGGCCTACGACATGCTGATGAGCGACGAGGCGGTGCGCGAGGCCGTGCGCCATATCCAGCAGGAACTGAAGCTGCAGGTGCGCATCAGCCGCTTCAGCCTGCAGCTTTCCGGCCTGGGTCGCCGACTCTGGGAGTGCGGCGACGCTGCACGTAGCTGAGACCGCCGCGCAGCGCACCGAAAAGAACTTGGGGGTGACTCATGATTGAAGCCGGTATCGCCGATTTCCTCGCCAATCCGTGGGTCTATCTTTCGATGCCGGTGATCAGCGCCATCGTCGGCTATGGCACGAATGTGGTGGCCATCTACATGATGTTCCACCCGGTAGAGTTCCTGGGCATCAAGGTCAAGGGCTGGCCGAACATCCTCGGCTGGCAGGGGATCATTCCCCGCCGGGCGGCACATATGGCCGGCGTCTGCGTCGACACCATCACCACCCATCTCATCACCCAGGAGGAGATGTTCGAGCGCCTCGACACCGAGCGCATCGCACGTGAGCTGGAAGGGCCGCTCAACACGATGGTCGAGGAGATCACCGACGCAGTGATGCTGCAGCACCAGCCAACGCTGTGGGAGTCGCTGCCGGAAGTGGTCAAGCGCCGGATCTACAAGCGCATCAAGCGCGACATGCCGGCGGTGATCAGCGAGATCATGGCTGAGATCAAGGTCAACATCAATCGCATGTATGACCTCAAGGACATGGTCATCACCAACCTCACCCGCGACAAGGCGCTGCTCAACGAGATCTTCGCCGAGGTGGGGCACGCCGAGTTCAAGTTCATCGCGCGCTCGGGCATTTACTTCGGCGGGCTCTTTGGCGTGCTGCAGATGGGGGTCTGGGTCTTCTATCAGGCCTGGTGGTTGCTACCGGCCTTCGGGCTGGCAGTGGGGTACGCCACCAACTGGATCGCCCTGCAGATGATCTTCAACCCCAAGGAGATCGTGCGCGTCGGCCCCTTCAATATCCAGGGCCTCTTCATGAAGCGCCAGCCCGAAGTGGCACGCGACTTCGGCAAGCTGGTCGCCGCCAAGGTGCTGACGCCGGCCAATATCATCGAGGGCATTCTCAAGGGGCCCTATTCGGACAAGGTCTTCACCACCATCGCGCGGCATGCTCAGCGCACCATCGACGAGCAGACCAGCATCGTGAAACCCTTCGTGACCTTCACGGTGGGCACGCAGGCCTACCGCGACATGAAGGCAATGGCGGTGGAGCGGATCATCCTTCAGCTGCCCGAGGCACTGCACCACGTCGAAGCCTACGCCGACGAAGCGCTGGATCTGGAGAGCACCCTGTCGACGCGCCTGGCGGGGCTGCCGCCGCACGATTTCGAGAGCATGCTGCGGCCGGCCTTCGAACAGGACGAGTGGATCCTCATCGCGGTCGGCGCTCTGCTCGGCATGTTGGTAGGCGTCTTCCAGCTCGTCGTTCTCTTCGGTGACGAGATGGGCATCTGGGACGGTGGCGCCTCCGGCACGGCCCAGGCGGCGCTGGTCGTGCTTCGAGGGATCGGCCTTGGCTGAGACGCTTTGGCGCCCGCTCATGCGGCCATGAGCACGACCGGTACGGTACTACTGGTGTTGTTGTCGGCTGTCTTCTTCGGTGCCGGCTTCGGGCTGTCCTGGGTGCGCGCACGGCGTCGCGTGCAGGCGCGCATGGAGGCTCGGCTGCGCGAGGAAATGGAGCGCCGCATCGCCGAAGAGGTTCTGCAGCGCCTGCAGGACGGTGAGCTGGCCGAGCGCGTCGACGCCGCGATGCGCGAGGAAGTGGCCGGCCGTGACGCCGCCGAAGCGGATGGAGGGCGGGCGCCGCCGCGCTGAGCGGCTTCAGCGCTCGAGCGTGTAGAGCAGATCGCCGCCGCTTTCGACGCCGGTTTCTGTCTGCAGTGCGAAGCCGCGGCCGATGTCGTAGCGCATGCGGAAGACGTGGCCCGGCTGAAAGAGGCTGACGCCGTAGGCGACGTAGAGACGGGTTCCGATGTATTTGCCAACGGTGAGCTGGGCCTGCGAGTTCTCCTGCCCGTCCTTGGTGCCCACGGAGATCTCGTCCACCCCCAGCGTGCTGCCCAGGCGCTCTGCGATCCAGTTGCCGCCGGACAGCCCCATCGCCAGCGCTGCTGCTGCCATTGCGTCACCGTCGCCCGCGCTCTGGCCGCGCTTGGGTGGCGGGCGCCCGAGCACCAGCCAGGACAGCTGTGCGTTCTGCTCCATGTTGGGGTCGGAGAAGAGCTGGAACTCAGGCTGATCAATGGAGCCGCGCACGCGTATGCCGACGCGGATATTCTCGCGCGGCGTGCGCACGGCCTCGAAGTCCAGCCCTGGCTGGGTAATGGGGCCGCCGGCGAAGACGATGCGCCCGCGCTCGATCTTCAGGCGCTGGCCGTAGGCGTCGTAGCGGCCGTCAATAAGGGTGAGCGCGCCGCGTGCGCGGGTGACGCGGTTCGGCTCTTCGATCACCGTGATCGAGCCGCCGAGGCGGGTATCGAGCCCGTAGCCGCTGAGCGAGACAGCGTCGCCCAGGGCCACGATCACGTTCGCATCGATAGGAAGGCCGCGGCCGCTTACGTTGCCTTCGGCGTCGACGATGATCTGATCGGCATGTGCACTCTGGCCGCTGTCGCCACCGGAGAATTTCTGAGGCTCGATGACCGCGCGCGGCACGTCGACGCGCCCCCGGATGTTCACGGTTTCGGCGATCTGGATCTTCAGATCCGGTGAGATCCAGACGCGTGCCTCCGGGAGGTTTGCGATCTGGAAGTCCTGGCCCTGCAACTGCAACTCCGCGCGCAGTGGATCGGCATCGAGCGCTGCTTCGCCGTCGAGCTGTACCGTGCCCTGATCCGAGCGCGCCGAACCCGTCAGCGTCAGCTTGCGGCCATCGCGGCTCTCGACACGCGCGCTGATGTCGGCGATCTCCAGACCCGGCGTGAACAGGCGCAGGCGGCCATCGCTCAGCTGCAGGCTCGCGCTCCACTGCGGCTCGGCCAGCGTGCCACCAATGTCGGCACGGCCGCTGATACGCCCGGCGGCTTCGGTGACTTCCGCTGTGAACAGCGGCAGGAAATCGATCTGCGGAAGATCGAGCGCGAGACTCCCATCCACCGCCCGCGTTTCATCGGGATCCACGGCCAGATCGCCCGTCAGTTCGCCTCCGGCAATGGCCAGCTCCAGCTCGCCGCGAAGACGTTGCTCGTCCTCGTCGCGCGCCACCAGCCGGCCGGGGCCGAAGCGCAACTCGGGCCGCCTGGGCACGCTCAGCGTGCCCTCGCTGATGTCGAGGCCGGCCGCCAGCTCGGCAATAGCGCCCTCGCGCAGCCGCAGTCGGCCCTCGCCGGAGGCGCTGCCTTCGATGCGCATGCCGGCGGGCAGGAAGGCGCTCAGCACGGCGAAGTCCAGGCGTTCGAGCTGATAGCCGGCAGTCACCTCGCCGTCAGCCATCGTCGCCTCCAGGCAGAGTGCGTTGTCATCCTCGTCGCCCAGGCAGAAGTTCTTCAGCACGAAATTGCCGGGGCCGGCGCGCAGCGGCGCGGCTTCGCGTAGCCGCAGCGGTGCGACACGCGAATCGGCAGGGTCGAGCGCCAGCGCAGACAGTCGGCCGTCCCACTGCCGTTCTTCGATATCGGCGCCGCCGTCGAGCTGCAGCGCCAGCGCGCCCTGGGGGAATTGCGCATCGAGGCGGAGCTGGTGCGCGTCGATGCGGCCATCGAGATTCAGCTGCAGGCGCTCGACCTGCGGCTCGGCGGCGCCTCCCGCGCGCAGATCCGCCAGCACAAGACGCGCGCGGGTGTCGCCGTCGAGGGCGATATCGGCGTCGATCTCGGCGCGGCCGAGCTGTTGGCCGGCCGCCACGACATCCTGCAGCCACCCGTCGAGGCGGGCGGTGAGCGCCGGCATTTCGCCGCGGAGGCGCGCTTGCAGTTCCGCGCTGCCGCTCAGCTCGGGCGCCATCTCGCCGAGATCGGGGCTTTTCAGTGTGGCGCGCAGGTCGAAGGGCGGCGTAGCGCGGCCGGAGGCGGTGAGCGTGGACTGCCCCGACTGCAGTCGCGCGCGTTGCAGGCTCAGCACGGCGTCACGGAAGCCGCCTTCCAGCGCCAGGCTCAGGGAATGGCCACGCAGAGTGCTGTCGCCCAGCGCCAGCTGGAAACCGGCGTCCGGCCCCGATTCCTTCATGGTCAGGTCAAGGCGGCCGTCGCCGTTGAACCGACCCGGGAAGTCGGCCAGCAGCGTCCCGGGGTTGAGGTCTTCCAGCCGCAGTTCCAACCCCGCCTTCAGCTGCGGTACCCACGCAACCTCCCCTGTAGCGCGCAGCACACCGTCGAGCGTCTCCAGCGCCAGCTGCTCGATGCGCGCGCTCTCGAGATCGCCGCGCGCGGCCAATGCCAGGGAGGCCTCCAGCGTCTCCGCCAGCGTGCCGCCCGCCTCGGCGACGCGCAGGCTGGCGCGGGTCTGCAACTCGGCCTGCCAGTCCTCGGGATGGCCGCTGGCCTGCAGGCTCCCCTCCGGACTGCGCCACAGCGGCTGTTCGGGATCGAGCGGGTCGGCGAAGTCGCGCCAGTCCAGCTGGGCCTCGAAGCCGGCGTCGCCGCGCCACTGGCCGGTAACCGCGATCTCGCCCTGCGGCGCCACAGTTGCCGTGGCCTCGATTTCCGGCTGCGTGAGGGAGCCGGCGATTCGTGCGCCGCCCTGCGGGCTGGTGAAGAGCCGCTCCGCATCCGGAGCGCCGGCCGGCCAGTGCAGGTCCTTCCAGTCCAGCTGTAGCGCCAGCGGTCCGTCACTGCCGACGGGGATGTCGCCGGAAGCCGTCAGTGTGCCGGGGCCCTCCAGGCGGAGGCTGTCGATGCGGATGCCGCCGGTGGGTGTGCCAAGCCTCGCCTCCAGACGGTAGTTGCCGAACTCGGGCTGCTCGACGACCAATTGCTCGATGGCGATGCGCCGGCCCGCTGCCCAGCCGCTGAATGCCAGTCGATCCAGGCCGGGCAGCGCCTCGCCGTCGCGCGTGATGCGCAGGTCGCGCAGTTCCGCCTCGGCAATCACCACGCGCAGCGGCAGCGACAGGTCGAGCGGTGTGCTCTCGGTGTCTTCCTCGGGCGTGGTCTCGCCGGCATCCTTCAGCGCCACCTGCACGCCTTCTATCTGCAGGCTGCGCACGTGGAAGCGCAGGCCGGGCAGCCAGCCGGCAGTCCATCCGAAGCTCAGACGCTCGATGTCGACATCGGCTGCGGGTGTCTCGCTACGAATGCCGCTGAGCCGCATCGTTCCGAAGAGGCGGCCTTCGGCATGCTCGACACTGAAGGCCGGCCCGGCGACGAGATCGGCCGTCTGCACGGCGAAGCGCAGGCCGCTCTTGCTCATCAGGAGCCATCCCGTCGCCAGCAGCAGGAGCAGCAGCAGCGCCGTGGTGATTCCGCCGAGAAGGCGCGTCAGCGCCTGCAGCCAGTCGGTCAGCCTTTTCATAAGCCCACCCGGATCCCGATATGAAGCCGCACGCTGCGCGTGGCGTCCAGCGGATGTGCCAGATCCAGGCGCAGCGACCCAATGGGCGAGCGGTAGCGCACGCCAACCCCGACGCTGCGAGAAAGCTCGGGGAAGCTCTTGTTGGCTGCCCCGCCGGCGTCCATGAAGATGGCGGCGCCGGTGTTGCCCCAGAAGAGGTACTCGGCCTCGGCGCTCATGGTCGCCAGATAGCGCCCGCCGATGACGTTGCCTTCCGCGTCGCGCTCGCCCAGCGACTGATAGGCGTAGCCGCGCACACTCTGGTCACCGCCGGCGTAGAAGCGCTCCGACAGCGGCAGACGCTCGAAACTGTCGACGAAGCTGGCGCCATATTCGAAGCGGCCGAGCAGCCGGGCCTTGTCCCAGAGTGGGAGGATGCCGTTGGTGGCTACGCGCGTCTGCGCGAAGCTCGTGCTGGACAGCACCGGCTCGCCGGCGCCATGTACATCGAAGAAGACGCGCCAGCCGTTGCGCGGATAGATCGGGTCGTCCGACTCGCTGCGCTCGAAGGAGACGCCGGGAACGAGCAGATCGGTAGTGCGGCGCAGGTCGCCGACGTTGAAGCGCTCGCTGGAGTACTCCAGATAGGTGCGCCGGCGCCATGAACCCGGCTGGCGCGACAGCGATACGCCCAGCTCGTAGCGCTCCGACGTGCCGTCCTCGAAGCGCTCGTCGCTGTAAGTTCCGGTGAAACTGAGGCGCTCGCCGGGCACATCGCCCAACGGGATGTTGTAGCTGATGCCGGCGTTGCTGCGCCGCTCGGCCAGGCGGATGTCGCTGTCGATCCAGTGGCCGCGGCGATTGATGCGACGCAGCTCGGTCTTCAGCGACAGCCGCGCCCCAGTATCGGTGCCGTAGCCGATGCCGGTGCTGTAGCGCTGCGACGGCAGATACTCGGGCGCGATGCGGATGGGCATCCGGCCCTCCTCCGCCTCCTCGCGCATCGGGTGGACGTCGACACGTGAGAAATAGCCCAGGTCCATCAACTGGAATTGCGTGTCGAGCAGCTTGTCGGGAGCGAAGGGCTCGCCTTCGTGGATGGGTAGATAGCGGCGCAGCACGTCGTCGTCGAGGGTGTGCTGGTCGATGCTGATGGCACCGATGCTGTAGCTCGGCCCGGTGTCCAGCACCAGCGCGACGGCGGCGCTGTTGGTGGAGGGGGTCACGCGGATCTCCGCGGATTCGTAGCTCGTGTCGAAATAGCCCAGGCCGAAGGCGGCGCGGCTCAGTCTCTCCTTCGCCCTGCCGTAGCGCTCGTGGCGCAGTGGTTGTCCCTCGTGCATGTCCAGCTTCGCCAGCTCGCGCCGCAGCCGGCGGTCCTTGGCGCCTTCGCCCTTGAAGCCGACGCGGAGTTCCTCGATATACGTGCGCGGCCCCGCTTCCACGCGGTATGTCGCGCGCAGACGCTCTTCGTCCAGGCTTTCCAGTTCGGCTTCGATGATCGGGTTGTAATAGCCGAAGGGCTGCAGCGCGCCGCGAATGTCATCGGGCGCGCGCTCATGCATTCGCTCCAGCATGTAGCGCGGCTGGCTGCCGCCCTGAGCGGCGTTACGGATGCCCAAACGCGCTCGAACATTCGCCAGCAGCTCGCCATCGAGCCCTTCGATGCGCACTTCCGCCGTGGCTCCGGCGGCTGGAGTCGACAAGCCGGCCGCCAGCAGAAGGGCTGCGGCGCTGAGGGCCATCCGGAGCACGAGCGCTTCCGGCTAGAGGAATTCCTTCGGGTCGGGCAGCTCCTGATGCGGGTGGGTCATCTCCTCCAGATCGACCTGGTGTGGGAAACCTTCCATCGGGCCGAGCATGCGCTGGTCACGCGCGATCACCGGGCCGTTCTGCGCGTAGAGGGTCATCAGCTCGGCGATGGCCGTCAGCGAGGACAGATGCGTGCGCTCCCAGCCGTGCGAGGAGTCCGCGCCGAAGCCGATCAGCGCATGCCGGATGTCGTAGCCGGCGCGCAGCGCGGCGGCCGAATCCGAAAAGTAGTAGGGAAAGACGTCGCGCTGGTGGTCGATGTGGTGCTCCTCGCAGAGGTGCAGCAGCTTGCGCGTCAGGTGGTAGTCGAAGGGCCCGGAGGAATCGGCGATAGCCAGCGTCACGCCGCGCTCGCGCGAGTTCTGCCCGGTGCCGGGGATGGCGATGTCGATACCCACCATCTCGCTGATGCGCTCGTCGAGAATGGCCGAGGCGCCGAAGCCGACTTCCTCGGTGACCGTGAACATGGGGTGGAAGTACACCGGAAGTTTCAGGTCGGATTCGACGATGGCCTTGCAGGCGGCCAGCAGAGCGGCGACGCCGGCCTTGTCGTCGAGATGCCGCGAGGAGATGTAGCCGCTGGGCGTGATCTCCGGCTGCGGGTCGACGGCGACGAAGTCACCGACATTTACGCCCAGATTGCGCAGATCCTCATCGTTGTCGGCGTACTCGTCGATGCGCAGCTCGACCTGCTGCCAGTTCACGGGCTGGTCGTCGACGGCGGTGTTGTAGGCGTGCCCCGAGGCCATCAGCGGCAGGATCGTGCCGCGGTAGGCATGGAGATCGGTGAACAGCGTCACGCGCGCGCCTTCAGCGAAGCGGCTCGACCAGGTGCCGATGGGCAGCAGGCTCATGCGCCCGTTCGGCTTGATGGCGCGGATATTGGCGCCGAGGGTGTCGACGTGCGCGACCACTGCGCAGGCCGGCCGATCGGTCTCGCCCTTGATGGTGGCGCGGATGGCGCCGCGCCGGGTCAGTTCGAAGGGGATGCCGAGCTGGCTCAGCTTGCCGCCGACGTAGTGCACCACTTCATCGGTGAAGCCCACGGGGCTCGGGATCGCCAGCAGCTCGAGCAGCGTCTGGCGGATGTAATCGTTGTCGATGGGGAGTTTTTGCATGGCTCTATTGTGGCGTCTCCTCAGGCCACCGCGCTGCGCGGAAAGAGGAAATCGATGAAGCGCTGCGCCGTGGGTTGCGGCTCGTGATTGGCGAGGCCGGGTCGCTCGTTGGCCTCGATGATGACGTACTCGGCCTCCGAGGCCGCCGGTACCAGGAAGTCCAGGCCGGTGACCGGAATCTCCAGCGCCCGCGCCGCGCTGACCGCTGCCTGCACTAAGCGTGGGTGCAGCATGGGGGTGACATCCTGCAGCGTTCCACCGGTGTGCAGATTCGCGGTCTTGCGCACGGCCAGTGTCTCGCCTTGTGGCAGCACCGCGTCCATGCTGTGACCTGCGAGTTTGACGCAGCGTTCCGTTTCTTCGTCGAGCGGGATGCGCGCCTCGCCGTCGGTGGCGGCCTCGCGCCGTCGCGACAGCTTCTCGACCAGCTCGCGGATGGGGGTGACGCCGTCGCCGGTAATGATCGGCGGCCGGCGAATCGCGGCGGCCACGACCTTGTAGCCGATGACGATGATGCGCAGGTCATCGCCGGCGCAGAACTGCTCCAGAAGTACGTTCTGATCGTGCTTGCTGGCACTGGCGATGGCAGTGCGCAGGCTGCTTTCGTCGCGGACATCCACCGAGATGCCGGCGCCCTGTTCGCCGTCGGCGGGCTTGACCACCACCGAGCCGTGTTCGCGCAGGAAATCAATGTCGGCCTCACTGCCGTCGGCCAGCCGCTGGTCGGGCACGTTCAGTCCGGCGCGATCCAGGATGCGGCGGGTGACGCGCTTGTCCGCGCAGCGCGACATGGCGATGGCCGAGGTCAGCGCCGACAGCGACTCGCGGCAGGTGATGGCGCGGCCACCCAGCGTCAGCTTGAAGTAGCCCGCCTCGGCGTCGAGGATCTCGACGCGGATGCCGCGGCGGCGCGCTTCATTGGTGATGATGGCGGCGTAGACGTTGAGGCCGGAATCGTCCTCGGCCGGCTCGGTGAACAGCGGTTCGTTGATGGCGTTCTTGCACTTGACGGTGAACACCGGAACGCGCGTGAAGCCGAGTTTCTCGTAGAGGGCAATGGCCTGCTTGTTGTCGTGCATCACCGACAGATCCATGAAGCCCCGGCCACGCGCCTGATAGTGCTCGGCGAGGAAGCGCACCAGCGACTGCCCCAGTCCGGGCAGGGTCGCGTCCGGATCCACCGCCAGACACCACAGCGAGGAACCGCCTTCCGGATCGCCGAAGGCCTCGACGTGATCGACGCCGGTGGTCGTGCCCACCACGCGCCCGGTGGCCAGGTCTTCCGCCACGACGTAGATCGCCTGCTTCGAGGCGCGCTGTTTCCAGGCCATGCCCTCGTCGATGGGCACCATGTTGTGCGAGCTGTAGATGCGGTTGATGGCCTGGGCGTCCTCCAGCGTGCGCAACCGGCGCACGGCGTAGCCACGTGAGCGGCGCGCCGGCGAGCGGTAGTGCGCCAGCCACAGCCGGAAAGTGTGGCTGGGATCGAGGAAGAGTCGCTGCGGGTTCTGCGCCAGGATGACGTGCGGATCCCGCACATAGATGGCGAGGTTGCGCCGCCCCGTCGGCTCGTCGAGCAGCGCCTTCGCCACCGTGTTCGGGCCGCTGAAAGTGTGCGCGAAGATGAGATCGCCCCATCCCATGTCGAGGGCGACGCTCTCGGCCTCCAGCGGTTGGTTGGGTTGCGGTGTGTTCTGCTGGTGATCCAGGCTCAGCGCGTGGCGCTGCTCAAGGCGGGGATCGCTGTGTCCGCGACGTGACATGGCTCAGCTCCAGTACGTTTGCCGTTGCCGGCCCGTCGATGCAAAACAGGGGCCGTCGTGGACGCGTGCGCCGGTCGTGAGCCAGCCCTTCATACCCCGTGGGCCTGCAGCCAGCCTTCGAGCGCCGCGCACTGCCACAGCTTGGAGCCTCTGAGCGGCGTGATGTGTGCTTCCGGATCGGCCAGCAGCGTGTCCAGATAGGCGCGTTGGAAGATGCCGCGGTCGCGTGCGACCTGGGCATCGAGCAAGTCGCGCGTGTAGTCCAGGAAGTCGCCCTGCAGATACTTCAGCGCCGGCACCGGGAAATAGCCCTTGGGCCGGTCGATGACCGCCGCCGGGATGACCTTGCGCGCGGCCTCCTTCAGAACGTATTTGCCACCCTCGGCGATCTTGTGCTGCGCTGGGATGCGCGCGGCCAGCTCCACCAGCTCGTGGTCGAGGAAGGGCACGCGCGCCTCCAGGCCGTGCGCCATGGTCATGTTGTCGACCCGCTTGACTGGGTCGTCGACCAGCATGATCTGGGTGTCCATGCGCAGCGTCTTGTCCACCGGCTCGATGGCGCCGGGGCGCGAGAACCAGTCGGCGATGAAGGCCCGGGCGTGGTCGTCACCGTGGAAGCGCGGGTTCACCGCCTGCAGGAACTCCTCGTGGCTGCGGTCGCAGAAGCCCTTGGCGTAGTCGGCAGCGGCATCCGAGGACTCCATCATCGGCGGGTACCAGTGGTAGCCGCCGAAGACCTCGTCGGCGCCCTGGCCGGACTGCACCACCTTGCTGCGCTTGGAGACCTCCTGGGAGAGCAGATAGAAGGCCACGCAGTCGTGGCTGACCATGGGCTCGCTCATCGCCTTCATGGCTTCCGGCAGCCGCGGCAGCAGCTCGCGCGAGTCGATGAAGATCTTCTCGTGCTGCGTGCCGAAGTGTTGCGCGACGACGTCCGAATACTCGAACTCGTTGCCCTTCTCGTCGCCGACATCCTCGAAGCCGATGGAGTAGCTGCGCAGATTGGCGCCGGCCTCGGCCATCAGCCCGACGATGAGGCTGGAATCGACACCGCCCGAGAGCAGTGCGCCCACCGGCTCGTCCGACACCAGGCGGCGCTTCACCGCCAGGCGCAGGCCGTCCAGTACCTGGTCGCGCCAATCCTCGAAGCTGCGCGCGCGGTCGGCGTCGCTGCGTTCGAAGGAGAGATCCCAGTAGGTCTTCTCGCGCGTGGCGCCGTCGGCCTCGACGATCATCAGCGTGCCGGGTGCGAGCTTGCGCACGCCCTTGAGCATGGTGTGCGGCGCCGGTACCACGGCGTGGAAATGCATGTAGTAGTGCAGCGCCACCGGATCGATGTCGCGGTCGATGCCGTCTGCGCAGAGCAGCGCCGGTAGTGTCGAAGCGAAGCGCAGCGCGATGGCGTCGCGGGCGAAGTACAGCGGCTTGATGCCGAGCCGGTCGCGGCCCAGCACCATGCGGCCGCTGTCGCGCTCGAAGATGGCGAAGGCGAACATGCCCTGCAGGTGGTCGACGAAATCGAGGCCCCAGCAGTCATAGGCCTTGAGCAGCACCTCGGTGTCGCCCTCGGAGTAGAAGCGATAGCCCAGGCCGGACAGCTCGGCGCGCAACTCGGGATGGTTGTAGATGGCGCCGTTGAAGACGATGCTCAGCCCCAGCGCCGGATCGACCATGGGCTGCTGCGAGAGATCGCTGCGATCCATGATCTTGAGCCGGCGATGGCCGAGGCCGACCAGGCCGTGCACCTGCACGCCCAGGCCATCGGGGCCGCGCGGGGCGTGACAGTCGTTCATGCGCGCGATCAGCCCGATATCGGCCGAGCGGCCGTCGAAACGGCGTTCTCCGGCAATGCCACACATGCGTTATCTCCTGCTCGTCTCTTGGTTGGGGGGCGACCGGCCGAGGTGACCGGCTCAGCCGTGCAGCAGCTGCCTACAGTCTGCCCCCTGAGCCTCGAGCCTGCCAGCTGCGTCGGGCGTGCGGCGCGCTTTCTCAGCCCAGCGCGAAGCTGCAGCCGGTGAGTCGCTCCGACAGTTCCCACAGTCGATCGGCCAGATCTTCGTCGCGCGCGGCGCGGCGGCAGGGAACGCGGGTGGGGTGGCCGCGCATCTGCTGGAAGCCGTCGGGGCCGAAGAAGTCGCCGGAGCGGACGTCCGGGGCGGTGGCGGCGTAAAGGCTGGGCAGCGCGCCCATCGCCCCGCTCTGCGCGAGGACCCGGTTGCCCAGATTCATGATGGCGGCCTCCAGCTTCGACTGCTTCTGCTCGGCCGCCACCAGCTGCAGGTGGGTGGCAGCGTAACCGGGGTGCGCGGCGACCACGGTCCAGCCGCGGCCGGCGGCCTCGGCGCGCCGCGCCAGTCCGAAGTGGAAGAGCAGATTCGCCAGCTTGCTGTCGCCGTAAGCCTGCCAGCGCTTGTAGTTGCGCTGCTGCCAGTTGATGTCATCGAGATCGATGCCCGGCGTCCAGCGATGCGCCTGGCTGGAGACCGTCACAACGCGTGCGTCGTCGGCGAGCACGGGGGCGAGCAGGGCGGTGAGCGCGAAGTGGCCGAAGTGGTTGGTGCCGATCTGCGTTTCGAAGCCGTCCTCGGTGCGCGCGTAGGGCACGGCCATGACGCCGGCGTTGTTGAGCAGCACGTCGATGCGGGCGCCGGCCTGCGCCTGCTCGGACGCGAAGCGACGCACCGAGGCGAGACTGGCGAGGTCCAGCGCTGCCACTTCGACGCTGGCGCCTGGCGTGACTGCCATCACCTCGTCGCGCGCCTGCGCGCCCTTCTGCTGGTTGCGGCAGGCCATCACGAGCTGGGCGCCGGCCGCGGCCAGGGCGGTGGCGCTGTGCAGGCCCAGTCCCGAGCTGGCGCCGGTGATGACGATGCGTTGTCCCTTGAGATCGCCGATATCGGCGCTTGTCCATTTCTGCTTCATCGCTTTGCCTCCCTGCTCCGTAGATGGGGCAGGATAGCGGCGCGTCGGTCATCCGTGTCGGCGCGCGAAGGGAGGATGGATGGCGCGCATGCTGATGATCACTGCACTGCTGATCGCGGGGCTGCTGCTGATACTGGTGCTGTACAGCGCCTGGGGCGCAACCCGCGTCGAGCAGCGCTTCCCGCCGGCGGGCGATTTCGTCACCGTCGACGGACTGCGTCTGCACTATCGTGAGCGGGGCAGCGGGAGCGGTACGCCGCTGCTGCTGGTGCATGGCGCCAGCTCGAATCTGCGCGACTTCGGACGCATTCAGCCGCTGATCGCCACCAATCGCCGCGTCATCGCCTTCGACCGGCCCGGTTACGGCTACAGCCAGCGGCCGGAGGGCGACTGGCCCGACCCGGCGCGGGTGGCACGGCTGTTGCTGGACGCCGCCGCCAAGCTGGGCGTCGAGCGGCCGGTCATGCTGGGGCATTCCTGGGCCGGTTCCGTCGTCATGGCCGGTCTCGTCGAGATGCCCGAACGTCTGGCCGGCGGCGTATTGCTCTCCGGCGTAGCGGGCCATTGGGCAGGGTCTGTGGGTTGGAGCTACGACGTCGGCGGCCTGCCTGTGCTTGGGCCGTTGTTCGCACGCACGCTGGTTTATCCGGCCGGAAGCCGGATGCTCGACGATGTGGTCAAGAGCGTGCTGGCGCCGAATCCCGTGCCCGATGACTATGTCGAGTCCATCGGCGCGCCCCTGGCTTTGCGTCCGCGGCAGTTCCGTCACAACGTGCAGGACATGAAGCGACTCAGCACCTATCTGCAGCGGCTGAGTCCGCGCTATCGCAAGATCGACAAGCCGTTGCTGCTGATCCACGGCGCCGACGATGAACTGGTGCCCTTCTGGAATCACGGCGAGCGCCTGCTGCCCGTGGTCGAGAAGGCGCAGGTCGAAATGCTCCCGGACACCGGTCATGCGCCCCATCACGCCCGACCGGAGAGAACGGCAGAGCTGCTGAGCGATTTTCTCGCCACGCAGATCGACGCGCGGCCGGGCGACTGAAGGGAGGGGGTCAGTTGCCCAGCACGCGCTGCAGCCAGTCGGCTATGTCGCGGATTTCCTCCATGCAGACCTGATGCTCCATGGGGTACTCGCGCCACTCCGGCTGCCAGCCCAGGCGCGCCAGTTGCTGGCAGCTGCCCTGGCCGAGCGTCATGGGGAGCATGGGGTCGCGGCTGCCGTGGCACATCAGGATGGGGATGTCCCGATTGGCGGCGCTGGCCTCGGCCTCCAGCGTGTGATCCAGCGGCAGATAGGTGGATAGGCCCATGATCCCGGCCAGGCGCTGCGGGTGCCGCAGGCCCGCATGCAGCGCGATGGCACCGCCCTGCGAGAAACCGGCGACCACGATGCGCGAGCGCGCCACACCGGCTGACTCCTGCTCTTCGATGAGGGTGTCGACGCGCGCCGCCGAGGCGCGGACGCCGGCCTCGTCCTGCTTGCCGCCGCGATCCAGGGAGAGGATGTCGTACCAGGCGCGCATGGCCATGCCGCCGTTGAGCGTCACCGGCCGCACCTCGGCATGCGGAAACACGAAGCGCGGCTGCAGCGCCTCGGGCAGGCTCAGTTCGGGCACGATGGGCACGAAGTCGAAGCCATCGGCGCCCAGGCCGTGCAGCCAGATGACGGCCGCATCGGGCGTGCGCTCGGGCTCCATGACAACGGCGGATTCGGACTCGCTCTGGCGGTAGGACATCGGGGACTCGCTGGGAACAATTCGGCGCGCGATTGTCGACGCCGGGGGCGCCCGCGGCAAGCGCGCTAGACTTGCGGATTGACCCGATCCGGCTGGAGACCCGCCGCCGTATGGCTCGCGCGCTGATTCCCCTGCTCCTGCTCCTGCTCCTGCTCGCTGGCTGTGGCCAGTCCGGCGATCTCTATCTGCCCGAGAAGGCCGACGATGCGTCGAACGGGCAGGCCGAGGCATCCGACAACGACGAGGCCGAGCGCGGCGATGACGACTGACGATCCCTTCCACTGGCGCGCCGGCGTGTTGTATGCCGAGGACGTTTCCTGCGAGCAACTCGCCCAGCGCTTCGGCACGCCGCTCTACGTCTATTCGCGCGCCGCGCTGGAGTCGGCCTATCGCGCCTTCGATGAGGCCTTTGCCGAGCTGCCGCACCGCGTCTGCTTCGCGGTCAAGGCCAACAGCAATCTTGCCGTTCTGCAGACGCTGGCGCGCGCCGGAAGCGGCTTCGACATCGTCTCCGGCGGCGAGCTGGCGCGCGTGCTGGCCGCGGGCGGCGACCCGGCGGGCATCGTCTTCTCCGGCGTCGGCAAGGCGCGCGAGGAAATGGCCGCAGCCCTGGATGCCGGCATTGGCTGCTTCAACATCGAGTCGGTGGCCGAGCTCGATCTGCTCGACCGCACCGCCCGCGACAAGGGCATGTCCGCGCCGGTGGCGCTGCGCGTGAACCCGGACGTGGACCCGAAGACGCATCCCTACATCGCCACCGGCCTGGCGCAGAGCAAGTTCGGCATTGCCATCGCCGACGCCCCGGCCCTCTACGCCGAGGCCATGCAGCGCCCCGGCTTGCAGGTGGTGGGGCTGGCCTGCCACATCGGCTCGCAGCTGCTCGATCTCGACCCCTTCGAGGATGCCCTCGACCGGCTGCTGGAGCTGGCCGGGCAGCTGCAGGCGCAGGGCGTGCCGCTGGCGCATCTCGACATCGGCGGCGGTCTCGGCGTGCGCTACGGCGACGAGCTGCCGCCCTCGCCGGCGGCCTATGCCGCAAGGCTGAAGCCGAAGCTGGCCGCGACCGGGCTGGCGGTGCATCTGGAGCCGGGCCGCGCCATTGCCGCCAACGCCGGCCTGCTGCTGACGCGGGTGCACTACCTGAAGGCGAGCAGCGCGCGCAACTTCGCCATCGTCGACGCGGCGATGAATGATCTGCTGCGCCCGGCGCTCTACGACGCCTGGCAGGAGATCGTCGCCGTGCATCCGCACAATGGTGAGGACGAGCAGCTGCTCTACGACATCGTCGGCCCGGTCTGCGAAAGCGGCGACTTCCTCGGCAAGCAGCGGCCGCTGGCGCTGCGCGCGGACGATCTGCTGGCCGTGCGCGGCGCCGGCGCCTACGGCTTCGTCATGGCCTCGAACTACAACACGCGCCCGCGGCCGGCGGAAGTCCTGGTCGACGGCGGCAACGAGCATCTGGCGCGCGCCCGCGAAACTCTCGAAGACCTGATGCGCGGCGAGCAGTTGCTGCCGGAGGCCGGCAATGGCTGAAGCCCGGGAAGCAGGCCCGCTGATCCTGATCGACGGCTCCAGCTGGCTGTATCGCGCCTTCCACGCGCTGCCGGCGCTGACGGCACCGGACGGCAGCCCCACCGGCGCCATCTACGGCATGGCGAACATGCTCAAGAAGCTCTTCGCCGACTACGACTGCTCGCGCATCGCCGTGATCTTCGACCCGCGCGGGCCGACCTTCCGCAACGATCTCTACGCCGACTACAAGGCCAACCGCCCGCCGGTCCCCGAGGAGCTGGGATCGCAGTTCGGGCCGATGAAGGAGCTGATTGCCGCACTCGGCGTGCCGCTTTTGCAGGTCGACGGCTATGAGGCTGACGACGTCATCGCCACGCTGTCGCGCGCCGCCAGCGCCGACGGCCAGCAGGTGCTCATCGTCAGCGGCGACAAGGATCTCGCCCAGCTGGTCGACGAGCGTGTGCAGCTGCTCGACACCATGAAGCAGACCACCCTCGACCCCGAGGCCGTGAAGACGAAGTACGGCGTGTCGCCGGAACGCATCGTCGACTGGCTGGCGTTGATGGGTGATACCTCCGACAACATCCCCGGCATTCCCGGCGTCGGCCCCAAGACTGCCGCCAAGTGGCTCGACGAGCACGGCAGCCTGGACGCGCTGCTGGAGGCGGCCGACTCGATCAAGGGCAAGGCCGGCGAGCGCCTGCGCGAGCACGCCGAGCAGCTGCCGATGTCGCGCGAGCTGGCCACGGTGCGCGACGATGTCGACCTCGACCGCAGCTGGCGCGAGCTGCAGCGCAGCGCCCCCGACAACGACACCCTGCTGGCGCTCTACCGCCAGCTCGGCTTCCGCCGCTGGGTGGAAGCGCTGGAGGCCGAGGCCGGCGGCAGCGCCGAAGCCGGCAGCGCCGACGCCGAGCCGCCGGCCGCCCCCATCACCGTCACCACGGTTCGCGATGACGCCGCGCTCAAGGAACTGGTTGCCGCGCTGGTTGCCGCCGAACTGATCTGCCTGGATACCGAGACCGACAGTCTGGATGCGGTCAGCGCCGGCCTGGTCGGCATGTCCTTCGCCGTCGCGCCGGGCGCGGCCTGGTACCTGCCGCTGGCGCATCGCGGCATGGATACGCCCGAGCAGCTCGACGCCGATGTTGTGCGCAAGGCGCTGGCGCCAATACTGGAGGACGCCAAACGGCCCAAGGTCGGCCAGAATCTGAAATTCGACATCAACGTTCTGGCCGGCGCCGGCTATCGGCTGGCGGGCGTGGTGCACGACACCATGCTGCAGTCCTACGTGCTCGACCCGACCTCGCGCCACGACATGGACGCGCTGGCCGAGGCCGAGCTGGGGCACAAGACCATCCCCTACAGCGCCATCACCGGCACCGGCAAGAAGCAGATCGGCTTCGAGGAAGTCGCCATCGAGCAGGCCGCCGAGTACGCCGGCGAGGACGCCGAGGTGACGCTGCGCCTGCATCAGTCGATGTGGCCGCGGTTGTCCGCCGACGCCACCCTGAAGCGCGTCTACGAGGCCATCGACATGCCGCTGGTGCCGGTGCTGGCCGAGATGGAGGCTGCCGGCGTGCGCGTCGACGGCGACGTACTGGCGCGTGTCTCCAAGGAGCTGGGCGGTCGCATGGAGACGCTGCAGGCCGAATGCTGGGAGCTGGCCGGCGAGCAGTTCAACCTGGCCTCCTCGCAGCAGCTGCAGCGCGTGCTCTTCGACAAGCTGGAGCTGCCGGTCTCCGTGCGTACGCCCAAGGGCGCGCCCTCCACTAACGAGGAGGCGCTGGAGGCACTGGCCGATCGCCACGAGCTGCCGGCGCGCATCCTGGAGTGGCGCAGCCTCTCCAAGCTGCGCGGCACCTACGCCGACGCGCTGCCGAAGAAGATCAACCCCGCCACCGGGCGCATCCACACGCACTACCACCAGGCCGGCACCACCACGGGGCGTCTGTCCTCATCCGAGCCGAATCTACAGAACATCCCCATCCGCAGCGAGGAAGGCCGGCGCATCCGCGACGCCTTCGTCGCGGAAGAGGGGCAGACGCTGATGGCGGTGGATTACTCCCAGATCGAGCTGCGCCTGATGGCGCATTTCTCCGAAGATGAGCGCCTGATTGCGGCTTTTCGCGACGGCCAGGATATTCATCGCGCCACGGCGGCCGAAGTTTTCGACAGCCCCATCGATGAAGTGAGCGGCGAGCAGCGGCGCGCGGCCAAGGCCATCAATTTCGGGCTGATCTACGGGATTTCCGCCTTCGGCCTGGCGCGCAACCTCGGCATCGGCCGCGATGAAGCGGCGCAGACCATCGAGCGCTTCTTCCATCGCTATCCCGGCGTCAAGGCCTATATGGATGGCCAGCGCGAGAAAGGGCGAGAGCAGGGCTTTGTGGAGACTCTGTGGGGGCGGCGATTACAGCTGCCGCAGATCCGTTCGCGTAACGCCAACCAGCGGCAGTACGCCGAACGCACGGCCATCAATGCGCCGCTGCAGGGCACGGCCGCCGATCTCATCAAGCTGGCGATGATCGATCTGCATGCCTGGCTGAGCGACAAGCACCCCGAGGTGCGCATGATCATGCAGGTGCACGACGAACTGGTCTTCGAGGGGCCGGAAAAGGCCCTGCGCGCGGCCGCCGACGACGTGGCGGCGCGCATGTGCGGGGTGACCGAACTCGCCGTGCCGCTGTTGGCGGAGCCGGGCTTCGGCCGCAGCTGGAACGAGGCGCATGCCTGAGAAAATTTTTCGCAAATACAGTGGATTGCGATAAAGCAGGCGGCTGGAGGCCCTTGGCGGCGAAATTTTTCCAGTCAGCCGGGAACCCGCGCCCGCACCCTCTGTCTGATCTGGTGAGCGTTATCCCCTTGACGCTCCTCTGTCTCCACTCCCTGGACAGAGTTCCGGCATTCCCCCCTGAAGCCGGAGATGCTGCCGGGCGATTTCCCCCGAGTCGCCCGGCACTTTTTTGGGCGCCCTGATAGTTTTTGACTATAGCCCCGGTTCTCCCTTCAACCAGGCTCCCAGCTTGGTCTGCGCCTGCTCGCAGCCGCTGCCGTCGGCGGCCGAGAAGGTTTGACAGGTGGCGCGCTCGCCCAGCGCCTTCTGCACCTGCTGGCGGACGTTGGCGGCGCGGCCGCGCGAGAATTTGTCGGCCTTGGTCAGCAGCACGTGCACGCGCCGTCCGGATGACTCCGCCCAGGTCAGCATCTGCTCGTCGTGCGGTGTCAGCGGGTGGCGGATGTCCATGATCAGCGCGATGCCCACCAGCTGGTCGCGGCTCGCGATGTAGCCGCCCACCATCACGTTCCATTCCCGGCGGATCTTCTCTGGAACATTGGCGTAGCCGTAGCCGGGCAGGTCCACCAGATGGCCGCCGGGCAGACTGAAGATATTGAGCAGCTGCGTGCGACCGGGCGTCTTCGACGTGCGCGCGAGCTTACGGCGCTGGCAGATCTTGTTCAGCGCGCTGGACTTGCCGGCGTTGGAGCGGCCGGCGAAGGCGATCTCCGGAAGCGACTCGGTGGGCAGCTGCTCGTGGCGCGCGCAGGAGCGCAGGAACTCGGCTTTGGGGAAGGGGTTGTCGCTCACGGGAGGGCCGCATCGGGTATATTTGCGCGCGGCAAACCTTAAACCTTTCCGCCGTCGGCCGTACGAAAAGCCGGCGCGTGACACTCCACGGAGCAGCAATGAAGCGCATCCTCCTTGCCGCCTGGCTGTTAGCCAGCGGCTCCGCATTGGCCGCAGAGAATCCGCTGGTCGGAGGCGACGCCGAGGCCGGTCAGCAGAAAGCGGCGGTCTGCGCCGCCTGCCACGGTCCGAACGGCAACAGCAACAATCCGGAGTGGCCGGTACTCGCCGGGCAGCATGCACGCTACACCGTCGACCAGCTCAAGGCCTACAAGAGTGGCGCGCGCAAGAACGCGGTCATGCAGGGCCAGGCCGCAGGCCTGTCCGAGCAGGACATGCAGGATCTCGCCGCCTATTTCGCCGAGCAGGAGCCGAAGCCGCGCACCGCCCGCGAAGAGGCGGTGGCGATCGCTCAGCCGCTGTGGCGCGCCGGTGACGCCGAGCGCGATCTGCCCGCCTGCGCGGCCTGTCACGGTCCCGCCGGTATCGGTAATGCGGGGGCGGCTTATCCACGCATCGCCAATCAGCATCCGCAGTACACCGCCACCCAGCTGCGCGCTTACCGCGCCGGTGAACGTGGACAGGGCACCTCGGGTCAGATGATGCAGCGCGTGGCTACCGAGCTGACGGACGAGGAAATCGAGGCACTCGCCTCCTACGCTGCCGGCCTGCAGCCGCGCCACTGAACTTCACCGTACGAAAGGAGCACAGCCGCATGCTGAGAACGATCGCGACCCGACTTCTGACCGCCGCGGCCATCCTGCTGCCTGTGGCCTGTAGCGCCCAGCCCGAGACTTACGTCGAGGGCGAGCACTACAAGGAAGTGCGCAATGTCGAGCAGAGCGAAGGGGCTGACATCCGCGTCACCGAGGTTTTCTGGTACGGCTGCCCGCATTGCTTCAGATTCGAGCCGCACGTACGCGAATGGAAGGCGGATCTGCCCGAAGACGTCGTATTCGAGCGCCTTCCTACCGCCCTCGGGCGTGCGGCGGGTCGTCTGCAGGTGAAAGCCTTCTACGCCGCCAGTGTTCTCGACGTGCAGGAAGAGGTGCACAGCGCCATCTTCGATGCCGTCCATAACAAGCGGCGCCAGCTGGCGAGCGAGGAAGCCCTCGCCGGCATTTTCGAGTCAGCCGGCGTGTCGCGCGAGGAGTTCGAGAAGGCCTTCAACGGTTTCACTGTGGAAAGCCGGACGCGTCAATCCGAGAAGCGCGTCAGCGACTTCGGCATCTCCTCGGTGCCCACCGTCATCGTCGACGGGCGCTGGCAGGTCGGGGCTGGCAGTGCCGGTAGCTTCGAGGAGATGATCGCCATCGTCGACTTTCTGGTCGCCAAGGCGCGCAGCGCGCGTTAGGCGCTAGTCTCCGCGCGCTGCCATCTCGGCGGTACGCAGCGCTTCGGGCGGCATTGGTCGCTCGTCGTGTTCGAAAACGCGTTCGATGCGCCAACTGCCATCGGCCTGCCGCCGCCAGAACTGACGCTTGCGTGATATCGAGGCGTAATTGTCGCTGGCGTAGCGCTGCTCGAAGCTGACCAGGCGCAGGCCCTCTTCGCCCGGATAGTCGTAGATCGCCAGCCCGCGCAGCTCCACGGAGACCCAGCGCTTGGCGGCATTGACCGCGCGCTTGTGCGCGGCGAAGTCGGCGAAGTCCCGGCCAGCGTCGTCCTCGAAGTTCTCGGCGTAGAACGACAGGTAGGCGTCGGTGTCGCGGTGCTCCCAGGCGCGGCGCCACGCTTCCAGCTCGGCCTCGAAGTTCTCGCGCCGCTCGCGCAGTTGCTCTGGCGTCTGCCAGCGCAGCCGGTCGGCCAGGATCACCGGCGTATGCCCGAGCGAGACGATTTCGCCGAGAGCGCTCAGATCGGCGTTGGCCAGCGTCACGCAGCCCTCCGATGAGCGCGGCAAGCGCGCGTAAGAGTCGCCGGGCACGCCGTGCAGCCAGATGCCGTAGCCGGTGCGGCCATGGGCGCGGTCCCAGTCGTTGGGGTAATCCACCGGAAAGGCGCCGCTGCCGTAGAGTTCCGGTAGCGTCCCGCCGTCCAGCCAGCGCAGGATGCGATAGACGCCCAGCGGCGTACGGTTATCGCCCTCACGTTCCTTGCCGAAACCGGCGCTGCCCATGGCCGCATAGTGATCGCGCGTCACGCGCAGGCTGTCGTCGCCACGCGAGATGACATAGAGGCGCGCCGCGGAGAGGTCGACGGCGATGGCATGCGCGACGTTCTCGGGTAGCCGCAGCAGGGCGGAGGGAAGATTCCCGGCTTCGTGCGCGTCAGGGGCGATGCGCAGCCGTGCCTCCTCGGCGAGCTGCGCATGCCTGTCACCCATCTCACCGGTGAGGGCGGGGCGGACGCCGCCGCGCGCGGCGAGAATCTCGGCGCGAAGGAAGTGCGCAGCGCGGAAGTCCGGCTGTTTCTGCAGGAGCTGATCCAGCGCCCCCAGCGCGGCACGCCAGTCGCCGTGTCGCCACTCGCGTGCGGCTGCGCGCAGCATGGTGTCGGGGTCCTGCCTGTCGGCCGGACGCGAGAGGAGTGGCGTGGACACTGCCTGCCCGACATCCAGGTCGGGCAGCAGCAGGCGCGACAGAGACTGCTCGGCATCGCTGACAGCGAGGCCGGGGGGAGTCAGAGCCAGCAGGAGCAAGCCGAGGAAGCTTTGCCGGCGCACTGCCGGGCTGCGCAATGGGGCGAAGCTCCGGTTCAGCGGGTGGTCTCCCGCAGGATCAGCCAACGATTACCGGCGCGGCGCAGGTCGAGCACCTTGTTGGTGACGTCGCTGTAGCTGTCCGACTCGTATTCCTGCTCGAAGGTGACGCGCGCACGCTCGTCGTTGACGATCTCGATGTCGGGGTTGCGCACGCGCACGCGAATGCTGTCGGGGCTGCCGACGCGATCGCGGCGCTGGGCCTCCCAGGCTTCGCGGCTGAGACCGCCTGCAGGCTGGAAGTCCGGTGCGTAGGCGGCGAGATAGGCGTCGAGGTTCTGGTCCTGCCAGGCCTGCGCCCAGTCATAGACCGCCGCCGAGATGCGCTCGCGCGTGGCGCGCTCGCTGCCCGAGGTGGGGGCGGCCGGCGCCTGTGCCGGCGGTGCCATGGTCGCGTCGGTTTCTGCCGCGGTCGTCGTCGTCTCCGCCGCACGCTCCTGCGTTGGCTGTCCATCCGTTGAGGACGGCGCTACGCTGGCGGTCACCGCGCCGGTGCCGCTCAGCTGTTCGAGAACGCGCAGCTTCTGGCGGGCGCTGCCCCTGTCGCCATCGTCGAGCGACAGCGCGCGGCCGTAAGAGGCAGAGGCCAGCGCGGCGTAGATGTCGCCGAGGTTCTCGTGCGCGGTGGCGTAGCTCGGGTGCGTGGCCAGTGCCGATTCCAGCGCCTTGCGGGCCTTCTCGTAGTCGCCCTGCTGGGCATAGATGACGGCCAGATTGTTGTAGGGCT
The DNA here is from genome assembly GCF_000733765.1 of Algiphilus aromaticivorans DG1253. NCBI lineage: Bacteria > Pseudomonadati > Pseudomonadota > Gammaproteobacteria > Nevskiales > Algiphilaceae > Algiphilus > Algiphilus aromaticivorans. The sequence goes on from NZ_JPOG01000001.1 coordinate 3,703,355, forward strand.
CGGGCAGCTGCGGGTAATCGCTGCTCAGCTTCTTGAAGTTCTCGATGGCCTCTTCGCGGCGGCCGGTGCGCGACAGCGCCAGCCCGCGCAGGAAGCGCGCCTCGGCGTCCTGTGGGCTGCCGGCGAGCTGCTCGTCCAGCACGCGCAGAGCCTGCCCGGCGCGGCCTTCGGCGAGCAACTTGCGCGCCTGCTCGGTGTCGGCCTGCGCGGGCAGGGTGACCGCCGCCGCGAGCAGCGCGGCGGCAAAGGGAAGAAGCTTGAAGACCATGGCGGTGCCGGGGCTCGAGGGAATTGGGATCAAAGCGCTCCAATACTACCCAACCGCGACCGGCTCGCGCAGCCGGTCGGCAACGACCCCGGCTTTCAACGCCGCTCAGGGTAGACCGGCGGGGCTCCGAGCGGCTGGAGTTTGAAGCGGCGGTGGATCCAGAAATAGTCCGGCACGGCCTCGCGGACCGCTGCCTCGATGGCGGCGTTCACTCTGCGCGCGTCGGCCTCTTCATCGCCGCTCGGGAAATTCTCCCAGGCGGGGAGCACGCGCACCACCAGTTCGCCGTTCTCGCGGTGTGGAAAGAAGGGCACCACGCTTGCCCGGCCAAAGCCCGCCAGCTTGGCGGTAGCGGTGAGAGTGGGCGTGGGCACACCGAAGAAGTCCACGAAGACGCTGTCGCGGGGTAGCGTCTGATCCGGGCCATACCAAATAGCGCCGCCGTCGCGCAGCGCGCGCAGAAGTGGGCGTAGGCGCTCGCGCGGTAGCGGCTCCGCGCCCGAGCGTTTTCGGCGCAGGCGACACATGATGTGGTCGATGACCGGATTGCCGTGCGAGCGATACATGGCGTGGAAGACCACGCCAGCATCACAGAGTGCACGCGCTGCCAGTTCGAGCGTGGTGAAGTGACCGGTCAGCAGGATGACGCCGCCCTTCGCCTGGGCTTCATGCAGATGCTCGATGCCTTCGACGCGCAGCCGCGACGCGAGCACCTTCGGCGGCTTCCACCAGGCTGCGAGCGTTTCCAGCATGCCGCGGCCGAGGGAAACGAAATGCGCGTGAACCAGCGCTTCGATGGCCTCGGAGGATTTGTCCGGAAAGCAGCGCCGCAGATTGATGCGCGTGACGCGCCGTCGCGCCGGAAGCAGCCAATAGGTCAGCCTGCCGATGCCGCTGCCCAGCGCGCTCAGCAGCCCCATCGGCAACAGTGCGATGACACGGAGCAGGCCCACGAGCAGCCAGACAGGCCAGTGTCGCGGGTGGGCGAGATGGGTTTCAGTTCGCTTCTTGGCCATGGAGGGCTTTCGCGGCGCGTGCGAAAGTCGTACAGAAGGGTGGCGCCTGCAGCGGCTAGACTGCGCAGTGTATCTATCGTCCTAAGAGTCCGGGAGGCACGGCGCCCGATGCCGGCAGCAGCCAGTGAAGAAAGCGGGGCGCTCGTGGAGCAGGACGGGTTGGCGATGCTCTGTGATCGCCGCCTGATCGATGCGCCCGGCGCCTGGCTCTTCGACGCGCAGGGCTGGCGCGCCCGCGGCGCCGAAGCGCATGCCGGCGGGCGCGATAGCGTGCTCTACATCGACGACGCCGAACGCCACTGGGTGCTGCGCTTCTACCGGCGTGGCGGGCTGCCCGGAAAGCTTGTCGAGCAGCGCTATGTTTGGCCCGGTCTCTGGCGCACGCGCCCCTTTCGCGAATACCGCCTGCTCGAGCGGCTGAGTGAGGAGGGCTTCCCGGTGCCGGCGCCGGTGGCTGCCGGCGTATGGCGCGAGGGCGCGGCCTATCGAGGTGCCCTGCTCATGCAGCGCATCACCGGCGTGACGACGCTGGGCGAGCGGCTGCGCGCCGAGGCACTGGACGCGAGCGCATGGCAGAGGATCGGCGCGCTGATCGGACGGCTGCACGCCCGCGCCGTGCACCACGCCGACATCAACGTCGCCAATGTGCTGCTCGATGCCGACGATGACCCCTGGCTGGTCGACTTTGACCGCGGGCGCGAAGAGGCGCCGGAATGGCTGCTCGGCTTGGGGTTGGCGCGCTTCCGGCGCTCGCTGCGCCGTGCGGTGAACGCCAGCGCGATGTGCCACTACGACGACGTCGCGGACTGGCAGCAGCTGCTGCAGGCTTATCGCGTGGCGCGGAACAACGGCTGATGCTGCGATTGGCTTATCAGCTGCTGCTCTGGATCTCCGTAGTGCCGGCGCTGGTCTTCCTCGCGTTGCGCGCGCGCCGCCAGGGTGACGCGCCTGGGCGCTGGGCCGAGCGGCTCGGCTGGATTCCCCGGCCGAAGGCGCCGGTATCGGTCTGGTTGCATGCCGCTTCGCTGGGCGAGGTCGTGGCTGCGAAGCCGCTGATCGATGCCCTGGTCGAGCGCCACGGTACGGAAGGGATCTGGATCACGACCATGACCACCAGCGGCTCGCAGGCCGTGCGCCGCATGTGGGGAGATGCCATCGGGCACAGTTATCTGCCCTTCGATCTGGAGCGCCCGCTAGGCCGCTTCCTGAGGCGCGTTCAGCCGCAGCGCTGCATCGTCCTGGAAACCGAAATCTGGCCGAACTGCTACGACCTGCTCGCGCGCTATCGCATCCCGCTGCTGATCGCCAACGCGCGCCTGTCGCCGCGCTCGGCCACCGGATACCGGCGCGTGCGCGGCGCCATCGCGCGCGTGCTGGCAAAGGTCACCATCGTCGCCGCCCAGTCCGAGGCCGACGCCGAGCGCTTCCGTGCTCTGGGTGCGCCGAGGGTGGTGACTGCCGGCAATATCAAATTCGATCTCTCCGCCCCCGAGGCGCAGATCGAGCAAGGGTGGCGATGGCGCCAGGCCTGCGGCGAGCGCCCCGTCTGGGTCGCCGCCAGCACGCACGACGGCGAGGAGGCCGCCGTGCTGGCGGCGCACCGCGACCTGCTGCGCTGGTATCCGGAAGCCCTGCTGGTGCTCGTGCCTCGCCACCCGCAGCGCTTCGAGACGGTGGCGCGCAGCCTGGGCCGCGACGGCTGGTCCTTCGCGCGGCGGAGCGCGCACGGCGAGAGCGTGGAAGTCCACTGCGAGCAGCCCATCCTGCTGGGCGACAGCACCGGCGATATGTTTGCCTACTTGGCGATGGCCGATACCGCCTTCGTCGGCGGCAGCCTTGTCGAGATCGGCGGCCACAACATCCTGGAGCCTGCAGCCATCGGTTTGCCGGTGCTTTTCGGCCCGCACATGTTTCATTTCGTCGATGCCCGACGTCTGCTGCTCGACGCCGGTGGCGCGCAGGAGGTCGCCAGCGCGCAGGACCTCGCCGTGGCCGTGGCCGCCTTTTTCGCACGGCCGGCGCGCCGCCACGAAGTCGGGCAGGCGGCGGCCAATGCCGTGGCAGCCAACCGCGGCGCCGTCGCCCGGCATCTCGAATTGTTGGATGAATTGCGGGCAGCGTGGCCGCCGGAGCCGGGCGGAAGCTAGCCTGCGGGCATGACCGATCTCATCGTGCGCGCGGCCGAGGGGCTCTACTGCCCGGCCGGCGACTTCCATATCGACCCCTGGCGCCCGGTGCCACGCGCGGTCATCACCCATGCCCACGCCGACCACGCGCGCGCCGGTCATGGCGCGATCTGGGCGGCCGAGGAGGGTCTGGGTGTCCTGCGCCGGCGGCTGGGCGCCGAGGCACCCATTCGGCCGCTGGCCTACGGCGAAACGCTTGATCTGGGTCGGGTGCGCGTCAGCCTGCATCCGGCCGGTCATATCCTGGGCTCCGCCCAGGTGCGCGTGGAAGCCGCCGAGGGGGTCTGGGTGGCCTCGGGCGACTACAAGCGGGATGCCGACCCCACCTGCACGCCCTTCGAGGTCGTGCCCTGCGATACCTTCATCAGCGAGGCCACCTTCGCGCTGCCGATCTACCGCTGGCCGGAACCGCAGGTCGTCTTCGCTGAGATCTTTGCATGGTGGCAACAGGCGGCCGCCGAGCAGCGCCCCGCCGTGCTCTTCAGCTACGCCCTGGGCAAGGCGCAGCGGGTGCTCAACGGGCTGCTCGCACACACGCGGGACACGGTCTATCTGCACGGCGCGATGTCGCCGCTGGTGGCCGACTATCGTGCCGCCGGCGTGGCGATGGTGCCGACAATGCCCGTGTCCGAAGCGCCGGGCGACATGGACTGGCGCGGCCGCTTGCTGCTGGCGCCCCCGAGCGCAGCCGGCGGCGCGTGGATGAAGCGCTTCCGCGGTGCGGCCACTGGCTTCGTATCGGGCTGGATGCGGCTGCGCGGCAACCGCCGCCGACGCGGCTACGACCGCGGCTTCGTGCTCTCCGACCACGCCGACTGGCCGGCGCTGGTGAATACCATCACGGCCACCGGCGCGCGTCGCGTACTGGTGACCCACGGCCGCAGCGACACCCTGGTGCGCCATCTGCGCGAGCGCGGCCTGCGCGCCGAGGCACTTGGCACCGAGTTCGAGGGCGAGGCCGATACATGAAGCGCTTCGCCGCGCTGTATGAGCAGCTCGACGGCACCCGCGCCACCAGCCGCAAGCTGACGTTGATGCGCGACTGCTTCAAGGATGCCGCGGACGCTGACGCTGCCTGGATGCTCTACTTCCTGAGCGGCCGGCGCCTCAAGCGCGTGGTGGCACCAGCACGGCTGCGCGCGGCAGCCGCTCAGGTTGCCGGCATTCCGGACTGGATGCTGGAAGCCAGTCACGCCCACGTCGGCGATCTCGCCGAGACCATAGCCCTGCTCACCGACGACGGCCGCGCACCGGACCCGCAGCTTGCCGAACGCGGATTGGCGGAATGGGTGGACGCGCTGCGTGAGGCCGAGGAAGCGGAGCGCATCGAAAGCCTCGGGCAGTGGTGGCACGGCCTGCCGGTACGCGAGGCCTTCCTGCTCAACAAGCTGCGCACCGGCGCGTTGCGCGTGGGCGTGTCGCGCGGGCTCGCCACGCGCGCGCTGGCTGAGGCGCTGGAACAGGACGAGAATCTGGTCGCCCAGCGCCTGATGGGCGACTGGCAGCCCGACGCCGGTCTCATGCAGCGCCTGCGCGCGCCGCCGGCGGCCGGCACGGTGGCCTCCGCGCCCTATCCCTTCTGCCTGGCGGCGCCCTTCGAGGACGCGCCGGCTGATCTCGGGCCGGCGACGGACTATCTGGTTGAATGGAAGTGGGACGGCATCCGCGCCCAGCTGATTCGGCGCGAGGGTCAGGTCTTCCTCTGGTCGCGCGGCGAGGAACTGCTCGCCGGCCGCTTTCCCGAAGTCGAGGCCGCCGCGATGGAATCGCTGCCCGACGGCACCGTGCTCGACGGCGAGCTACTGGCCTGGAATGACGGCGTGCTGCCTTTTACCCAGCTGCAGCGGCGCATCAACAAGCTGAAGCCCGGCCCCAAGCTGCTGCGCGAGGCACCGGTGGTCTTCCAGGCCTACGATCTGCTGGAAGCCGAGGGCCACGACATCCGCGAGGAACGCCAGCGCGCGCGCCGCGAGCAGCTGGAGGCCGTGACCACGCAGGCCGGCAGCCCGCAGCTACGCCTGTCGCCGCAGGTCGACGGCGATTGGGAGGCGCTGGCGAAGCTGCGCGGCGAGGCTCGCTCGCGCGGCGTCGAGGGGCTGATGGTCAAGCGCCTGGACGTGCCCTACACGCGCGGCCGCCGGCGCGGCATCTGGTGGAAATGGAAGGTCGCGCCCATGATCGTCGATGCCGTGCTCATCTACGCCCAGGCTGGCCACGGTCGCCGTTCCAATCTCTACACCGACTACACGCTGGCGGTCTGGGAAGGCGAGGCGCTGGTGCCAGTGGCCAAGGCCTACTCGGGTCTGACCGACGAAGAGCTCACCGCCATGGACCGCTGGATTCGCCGCAACACCCGCGAGCGCTTCGGGCCGGTGCGCAGCGTCACTCCCGAGCAGGTCTTCGAGATCGCCTTCGAGAACATCCAGCTCAGCAGCCGCCACAAGGCCGGCCTGGCGCTACGCTTTCCGCGCATCCACCGCTGGCGGCACGACAAGCCGGCCGCGGAGGCCGATACGCTGGACACCCTCAAGCGCCTGCTGCCCTGAGCTTCCGTGTGCCCCGGCTCGGTTCTTTCTGTACGCGCGGGCCGCGTTGTCGCCGATATCGTGTTCGCCGCGACGGTATGGGTGCCGTGCCCGGAATGGTGTACCGGATGCCCCGCCTCGCACTCCTTCTCAAGGCGTAGTGGCACCATTGGCACCTGAGCGCCAAATGCTACCGCCGACCGCATGGGTGGTACTGGGGCTGGCAAGCACCGCGCGTCATCAGGGTATTGCCTGCTGAGCGTCAGCTCATGTCGGCCCCCGACAATCGCCGCGAGGCCAACCCCGATGCCCTGTCCCTTTCATCTCGCCATTCCCGTTGACGATCTCGCCGCGGCCCGCCATTTCTACGGCGTGTTGATGGGTTGCCGCGAGGGGCGCAGCGCCGCCCACTGGATCGACTTCGACTTCTTCGGCCATCAACTGGTCACGCACTTGGCCGATCTCGGTATGAAGCATGGGACGCACAATGCCGTCGACGGCGACGACGTGCCGGTACCGCATTTCGGCATCGTGCTCGACATGGGACAGTGGCGCGATCTGGCCGCTCGACTGCGAGAAGCCGATGTGGATTTCCTGATCGCACCGCGCATCCGTTTCGCGGGCGAGGTCGGCGAGCAAGGCACCCTTTTCGTCCGCGATCCGGCCGGCAACGCGCTTGAGTTCAAGGGCTTTGTCGACGTCGAAGGCCAGTTGTTTCGTCGCTGATCGGTGGTCGATCTTCCCGACGCACCGCTACCGCTGACAAACGGTAGGCCGTGGCTGTCGCGCCCAGGCCAATATGGCTCGGTAATTGGGACAGTCCTGTCAGACGACCGAAATGCTCAGCGACACGCCAGTCACACCCCCAAAAATGGCCGCCACGGCCATGACGGATAAACCCGACGAAGCGCTGCGCATACTGGTCGTCGACGATTCGCTGTCGATCCGTCAGTTCCTTGAAGAGATACTGAAGCGGATCGGTGTTCGCGAGGTCCTCACCGCCGAGGATGGTAATGCGGCCATCCGTCGTCTCGACCAGAGTCAGGAAGCCATCGATCTAGTGTTCTGCAACTTGATGATGCCGGGCATGGACGGTGTGGAGTTGCTGCGAGAAGTCGGACGGCGCTGTCCGGGTGTTGCGGTTCTCACCATTTCCTCTCTTGACGCGCGGTTGCGGCTCTCGGTGTCCGAGATGGCGCGACGCATGGGCATGACCGTGCTCGGCGTACTGGGCAAGCCATTCACCGAGGCCGACATCAGAAAGGCGCTGGCGGGCTTTCACGATGCCCGCCAGAAGGGTGTCAAGCCGTGCAGCGCGCCGATGACCGATGCCGAGATCGACAGCGCGCTCAACAACAAGCAGGTCGTGGTGCACTACCAACCCAAGGTTCGGGTCGACAGCGCCCATGTGGTTGGTGTGGAAGCCCTAGTGCGTTTGCGCGATCCGCAGCGCGGTCTGGTATCACCCGACGCCTTCATCGAGTTGACCGAGGCTGGCGGGCACATCGAGAACCTCACTTATCAGGTGATCGACATCGCACTGCGCGAGACCGGCGTCTGGGCGCGGGAAGGGCTTCGTCTGAATATCGGCATCAATCTTTCCAGCTCGGCCATCCACCGCCTGGACCTCCCCGAACACGTCCAGTCCGTCGCGCATAACCATGGCCTCAGTCCCTCGCAGGTCACCCTGGAAATCACCGAGTCCGAGTTGGCCAATGCCACCGAGCTGCTGGATGTGTGCGCGCGCTTCCGGATGCGCGGTTTCGGCCTGTCTATCGACGATTACGGTACCGGCGAATCCGGGCTGTCCCGCCTGAGTTCCCTGCCTTTCACCGAACTCAAGATCGACAGGCAGTATGTCGACGGTGCCTCCGAGAGCGACGAATTGCGGGCCATCCTGTCGACCTCCATCGACCTGGGAAAGCGTCTGGGCATGACCGTGGTGGCCGAAGGCGTGCAGCAGGTTGCCGACTGGGAGCTCCTTGAATCTCTGGGCTGCGACGTTGCCCAGGGATTCCTGATCAGCCGTCCGCTGCCAGGGGACAAGATCATGAAATGGGCGTTGCGTTGGCAGCGCCTCACGGACGAAGGAACCAACAACGGCTAGCCTAAGGCTCTGCTAACGCGGGCGGTGCCCGCGAAGCCGGGCAGCGTCTAGTGATGCGCCTTGCCTGCGGCATTGCTTGCAGGACAGGGGCTTTCACGGGCGATGGCTGGCTGACCACGCACGATCCGAACGGCGACGTGCTCTATGGGGTCGATGTCTGCGTCGATCCGGAGTACCGGAAGATGCGCCTCGGCCGCCGTCTCTACGACGCGCGCAAGGAGTTCTGCCGACGGCTGAACCTGCGCGCGATCGTCGCCGGCGGACGCATCCCGGGCTATCGCGCGCACGCCGACCGGATGTCGCCCGAGGAATACATCGAGCTGGTACGCCGCAGCGAGATCTACGACCCGATACTCAGCTTCCAGCTCGCCAACGAGTTTCACGTGCGCCGCGTGATTCGGAAATACGTCCCCGATGCGGCCTTGCAGGACAATGTGGAGAACATGGACATCCAGTACTCGCAGTCGGCCGTGTTCTCCCTGGCCGATTTTGCCTTTCGGCCCGACGCGATTCGAGTGGCTCGGCGGTAGCGGGAGCATGAGCGGCACAGGCGGTTAACGCTACACGCGAGTCGAGCGCGAATGAATGTCCGTATTGATGGGGTAGAACCCGCCGCGCTCAGCTTGCTCGCGGCCGCAGGCTCCGCCACAGATGAATCGCCAGCGCCGCCCAGATCATGCCGAAGCCGATCGCGCGGGCGCCGTCGAAGGGTTCGCCGAAGAGCAGCACGCCCAGCAGCAGCTGCGTGGTGGGCGCCATGTACTGCAGCAGGCCGAGGCTGGCCAGCGGCATGCCGCGCGCGGCCAGTGCGTAGAGCGCCAGCGGCAGCGCGGTGACGGCGCCGCCACCGGCAAGCAGCAACCAGTCGACCGCGCCGCGCTCGGCCGGCCCGCTCAGCCAGACCACCATTGCCAGCGCCGGTACGGCCCAGAGACAGGTTTCGGCGGCCAGGCCGGTGACGGCGTCGACATCCAGCCGTTTACGCACCAGACCGTAGAGCGCGAAGCTTGTCGCCAGCACCAGCGCCACCCAGGGCAGGCCGCCGGCGCGCGTCGTCAGCCAGACCACGCCGGCTGCGGCCAGGCCGACCGCCATCCAGCGCAGCGGCTCCAGGCGCTCGCCGAGCACGATCACGCCGAGGGCCACCGACATCAGCGGCGAGATGAAATAGCCCAGGCTGGCCTCGACCACGCGCTCGGCCGCCACGGCCCAGACGTAGATGCCCCAGTTCGCCGAGATCACCCCGCCCGAGGCGGCCAGCCACAGCCATTGGCGGCGGCTCAGCGTCGTCAGATTGCGCAGCTGCCCGCGCAGCAGCAGGAAAGCGACGACGAAGACGAAGCTCCAGAACAGCCGGTGCGCGGCGACTTCCAGCGCCGGCACGTGCGCCAGTGCCTTCCAGTACAGCGGGAAGAGCCCCCAGATCCCGAAGGCTCCAAGGGCGGCGAGCAGGGCGTGTTGGCGTTCGACGGCGGGCACGGCGGACTTCGACGAGGGTCGGACACGGCGGGGCGGCCGGGCATCATAGATTGATGACCGATTCGGTGCCTTTGGAGACGAGCGAGTCCGGTGTGCGCTTCGCAGCGTGCTACGGGCGCGTGGGCGGCGCGGGCGAGTGCGTGAAGCAGGCGTGGGCCTCCAGTGGTCTGATCTCAGACGGGTTGTCGCGCTACGATCCGGAATACCTGCTCACTGCCCAGGCGCAGGAGGAAGGCTTGGCCCAGAAGCATGACCCGGCGCGCGTGTTCTGTCGCCTGAGAGCGCGGATATGAGCGCAGCGCTGCCTATCACGCTGGCCGGCGAGCCGGTCATGCTCGATTCTCGCCGCGCGCTCTACTGGCCGGGTGGCGGCGTGCTGGCGCTGGCCGACGTGCATCTGGGCAAAGGCGCGCTGCTGCGCAGCCGTGACGCCGCCGGCCTGCACACGGCCGCCGATATTGAGGAGATCGCTGATCTGCTCGATGACTACCGCCCGCAGCGGCTTATCTTCTGCGGCAATCCCGTGCACCCGCTCGCGCGTGACAACGAGGCATGGTTGGACGCTCTGCGCGGTCTGCGCCAGCGCTACAAAGACACGCACTTCGAGGTCGCACTGGGCAACGACGACTCCGGTGCGCAGCTGCCGGCCGATCTCGACACTTCGGTTGCCGAACGCATAACAGCGCCACCCTTCGTTTTCCTGCACGAGCCGGAGGAGTTGACCGAGGGTTACGGCATTGCCGGACACTGGCATCCGGTGACGGTGCTGCGCGGCATGGGTGATGCGCTAAGCCAGCCCGTCTTCTGGACGCGCGCCGGCTTTGCGGTGCTGCCGGCCTTCGGCAGCTTCACCGGCGGCATGGAAGCCGCGCCCGAGCCCGGCGATCAACTATTTGCTGTCAGCCCGCAGGCTGTGCAGGCCATCCCGCTCCCGCATTCGTCATCCAACGCATCCCAAAGGAATCCCCCATGCGCATCCTGATCACCGGCGGTACCGGCTTTATCGGTCGGCCTTTGACGCAGCATCTGATGGCGCGCGAGCACGAGGTCGTAGTTTGGTCGCGCGATCCTGAGGCTGCGCGCGCGCTCCTTCCCGACGGCGCCGAGGTTGTGGCTACGCCGGAGGAGGCCACGGGCGTCGACGCCGCCATCAATCTGGCCGGCGAGAATCTTGGCTCCGGGCGCTGGACGGTGAAGCGCAAGCAGCGCTTCCTGGAGAGCCGGCTGAATGTCACGCAGCGGCTAACCGAGGCCCTGCGCACGGCCGGCGTGCAGCGGTTGGTATCGGCCTCGGCCATCGGCTTCTACGGCGCGCGCGGCGACGAGATCGTCACCGAAAACGATCCGCCGTCCGCCAAGCTGCAGGGCGGGCTGGATATCTGCGCTGCCTGGGAGGCCGAGGCCTGCCGCGCCGAGGATTTCGGAGCGCGCGTGGCGCGGGTGCGCATCGGCCTGGTGCTGCATCCGGAGGGCGGCGGCCTGCAGCAGATGCTGACGCCCTTCAAGTTTGGAATCGGCGGCCCGATGGGCTCGGGCCGGCAGTGGTGGAGCTGGATCCACCGCCATGATCTGGTCCAGCTCTTCGCTTTCCTGGTCGAGAACGATGCAGCCTCCGGCGCCTTCAACGGCACGGCACCGAATCCGCTGACGCAGCGTGACTTTGCCCGCACCCTCGGCCGCGTCATGGGCCGGCCCAGCTTCATGCCGACGCCGGCCTTTGCGCTCAAGCTCGCCCTCGGCGACATGGCCGAATTGCTCACCACGGGGCAGCGCGTGCTGCCCAAGCGCACGCAGGAGGCCGGCTTCGAGTTCGAGTACCCGGAGCTGGAGCCGGCCCTGCGCGATCTGCTGGCCCGGCCGGCGCAGGCGGCCTGAGCCTCAGGCCGCGTCCGGGTTGGCGCGGTGGGCGTCGGCCGCTTCCCGGATCGCCGTGCGTGCCTCATCGCCCTTCCGGCGCAGATTGTTGATCTGCATCTTCAGCCGCGGGTGTCCCGCAAAGCGGTTCTCGTGGCGATCGAGAAAATCCCAGTACAGCGTCGTGAAGGGGCAGGCCTTCGGGCCCGTAGCGGTGTCGGGCCGGTAGCGGCAGCCGTCGCAGTAATTCGACATGCGCTGGATGTACTTCCCGGAGGCGACATAGGGCTTGGAGGCCATGACGCCGCCGTCGGCCCACTGGCTCATTCCGAGGACATTGGGCAGCTCCACCCACTCCACAGCGTCGACGTAGATGGCCAGATACCAGGCGTGGATGGCGCCCGGTCGCACGCCCAGCAGCAGCGCATAAAGGCCGGTGACCATCAGTCGCTGGATGTGGTGGGCGTAGCCGTTCTCCAGCGTGTCACCGACGGTTTCACGCAGGCAGTTCATGCTGGTGTCGCCGCTCCAGTAGAAGGCGGGCAGTGGCGCATCGGCTTCCAGCGCGTTCGCTTCGCGATAGCCCGGCATGCGCGCCCAGTACAGCCCGCGCACGTACTCGCGCCAGCCTAGGATCTGGCGCACGAAGCCCTCGACGGCGTTCAGCGGCGCGTGGCCGTCGCGCCAGGCGGACTCGGCCGCCGCACAGGCCTCGCGCGGGTCGAGCAGCTTCAGGTTCAGCGCCGCCGCGATGCGGGCGTGGTACAGCCAGGGCGCGCCCGTCCACATGGCGTCCTGGTAGTCGCCGAAATGCGGCAGGCGATGCGTGATGAAGTCCGCGAGCGCGGCCTGCGCCAGATCCGGCGTCACCGGCCAGTCAAAGTTGTCCAGCGACCCCGGGTGTCCGCCAAAGTGGGTCTCGACATCGGCGATCGCCTGCTGCGTCAGGGTATCCGGCGCGAAGCTGACGGGCTGCGGCAGCGCGCCCGGGCCATCCTTGCCGAAGCTGGCGCGGTTGTCGGCGTCGAAGTTCCAGCGCCCGCCGGCGGGCTCCAAACCTTCCATCAGCAGCCCGCTCTCGCGTCGCATGACACGGTAGAAGTGCTCCATGCGCGGCTGCTTGCGGTCAGCCAGCCAGTCGGCGAAGGCGGCGCGGCTGCAGAGGAAGTGCTCGTCCTCCCGCGTTTCCAGCGACAGACCGGCGGCATCCACCGTCGCCGCGACCTCGCTGGCGACATCCCACTCGCCGGCCTCGGTCATCGCCACGGTAGCCGGCTTCAGCGCGCGCAGATCCTCGGCCAGCGCCTCGCCGAGGCGGTTGTGCGCGTGCTCGCCGATGTGTCGGTAGTGCACCGTCCAACCGCGCGCACGCAACGCCTCCGCGAAGTGCCGCATCGCGGCGAAGAAGAGCGTGATGCGCGCCTTGTGCGACCAGACCTTGTCCGCCTCGAAGGCGCACTCGCACATCCAGATGGCGTCGCGGGCCGGATCGGCGTTGTGCAGCAGCGGTGCATTCGCGTCGAGCTGGTCGCCCAGTACGACGAGCAGCCGGCGCGGCTCAGCCATGGGCCGCCCCGCGGTTGCGGCTGCAGCGCTCCGAGCAATAGCGCACCGCCTCCCAGTCCCTTGCCCACTTGCGACGCCAGGCGAAAGGCCTGCGGCAGACCGGACAGTTCTTTTCGGGAAGTGTCGACTTTTTCCGACTTTCGGTAACCCGTGGCATCGCCGCATGATAGGCAAGCGGTTCCGGCAGCGCCGGCCGAGATCCGCGTTCACTTCGACAGGCGCTGAGAGCAGGGATGCAACGACCGAGGCAGGAAGCCCATGACCCCATGCGCGGGGTGCCGCCCGTGGCCCCGAATGGCACGTCGCGCGCCGCTTGCGCGGGCCGCATGGATCTCGATGGCCGGCTGGCCGCGCCGCCTTCCCGCGGCCAGCTCGATTATGCCGGCCTGTTCAGCGAAGACGAGCGAGAGCGTGGTCTGCCCACCGAGCTTATGCGCCTGGCCCGCCGCCACGGCTGCGTGCGTGACCGCGTGAAGCGCAGCGATGGCCAAGGCCACATCCGCATGCAGCGGATCTCCCTTCAATCGCTGCATGACGACGATGGCCGCGTGATCGGCTTCGTCGAGACGCTGGAGAGCACCGACTGAGCCTGTGCCCGCCGGCGGCCAGTCTGTATCATGTCCGCCCTACGCGCCCGTAGCTCAGCTGGATAGAGTGTCGGCCTCCGAAGCCGAAGGTCGCAGGTTCGAATCCTGCCGGGCGCGCCAATTCCTTCTCGTACGCAGAGTGGCCGGATTCTCACCTGCGACGTTGTCGCAGGTTACTCGGGCCATCCTTGGCCCTCGCCCTTCGGGCTCCCTTCGGTCGTGCGAAGAGCCCCTCCATGGGCTCTTCGTCGAATCCGGCCGGGCGCGCTAGATCTGGGGTAATGCACCACGCAGCTCAGGGCTGTGTTCCCTTCGCCGCGCGCGCTGAAAGCGCAGCGGCCTCCAGCGGAGCCACTGCTCGGGTGCCTCATAGCCTGAAGCTTTGTGTAGGTATAGCTGGCGCCTATTTTTTAATCGATAGACTCAACGCTCCAACGTGCGAATGGGGAGCGTGGTTATGACTAGAAAAGCGATATCCGTACTGACGGCGGCCCTGCTGGGCGGACAAGCCGCGATGTTTTCAGGGCTGGCTGTAGCGCAGGCCGAGCCGAAACCCAATTCCTTCTGGTGGCCGGAGCAGCTGGATCTGTCCCCGCTGCGCGACCACGACGCCTCGTCCAATCCCTACGGCGAGGACTTCGACTACGCCGAGGCCTTCGCCAAGCTGGATGTTGACGCCGTCAAGGCCGACATCCGCGAGACCCTTACCGACTCGAAGGACTGGTGGCCGGCGGACTGGGGGCACTACGGCCCGCTCATGATCCGTATGGCGTGGCACAGCGCCGGCACCTATCGCACCTCCGACGGACGCGGCGGCGCCGGCGGCGGCCAGCAGCGTTTCGACCCGCTCAACAGCTGGCCGGACAACGCCAACCTCGACAAGGCGCGCCGGCTGCTCTGGCCGGTCAAGCAGAAGTATGGCCGCAACCTCTCCTGGGCCGACCTCATGGTGCTGACCGGCAATGTCGCCATGGAGGACATGGGCCTCAAGACCTTCGGCTTCGCCGGTGGCCGCGCCGACGACTGGGAGCCGGACCTCGTCTACTGGGGCCCCGAGATGGAGATGATGGGCAGCGACCGCCATGACGATGAGGGCAACCTGGACAAGCGCCTGGGTGCCACCCACATGGGGCTGATATACGTCAATCCGGAAGGCCCCGGTGGCAATCCGGACCCGCTGGCCTCCGCCAAGCAGATCCGCCAGGCCTTCGGTCACATGGCGATGAATGACGAAGAGACCGTCGCGCTGATCGCCGGCGGCCACACCTTCGGCAAGGTGCACGGCGCCCACGACCCGGGCGACTGCGTCGGCCCCGAGCCGGCGGCTGCCGACATCGAGGAGCAGGGCCTGGGCTGGAAGAACGAGTGCGGCAAGGGTAATGCCGAAGACACCGTCACCAGCGGCCTGGAAGGCGCCTGGACACAGTCGCCCACGCGCTGGACGCACCTCTATCTGACCAACCTCTTCAACCACGAGTGGGAGCTGACGGAGAGCCCCGCCGGTGCCAAGCAGTGGGAGGCCAAGGACGGTGCATTGGATGCCACGGTCGCCGACGCCCACGTCGAAGGCAAGCGCAACGCGCCGATCATGCTGACCACGGACATCGCGCTGAAGAAGGACCCCGAGTACCGCAAGATCTCCAAGCGCTTCATGGAGAACCCCGAGGCGTTCGAGGACGCCTTCGCCCGCGCCTGGTTCAAGCTCACCCACCGCGACATGGGCCCGCGCGCCCGCTACGTGGGTGACAACGTGCCGGAGGAGCAGCTGATCTGGCAGGACCCGCTGCCCGAGGCCGACTACAAGGTCATCAGCGACAAGGACATCAAGCGCCTGAAGGCCGCCATCCTTGATTCTGGCCTGAGCGTTCCGGAGCTGGTCCGCACCGCCTGGGCATCCGCCGCCAGCTACCGCGGCAGCGACATGCGTGGCGGCGCCAACGGCGCACGCGTCCGTCTCGCCCCGCAGAAGGACTGGCCGGCGAACAACCCGGACGAGCTGCAGAAGGTGCTGAACCGTCTCGAGGAAATCCGCGCCGACTTCAACGACGACCTGGGCAGCAGGAAGCGCGTCTCGCTGGCGGACACCATCGTTATCGGCGGTGCTGCGGCCATCGAAAAGGCCGCGGCTGATTCTGGTCACGACATCGAGGTGCCCGTCGAGCCCGGCCGCGTCGACGCCAGCGCCGAGCAGACCGACGCCGACTCCTTCGCCGAGCTGGAGCCCACCGCGGACGGCTTCCGCAACTACTTCGGCGACGACAACGAGCGTTCGCCCGCCGAGATGCTCGTCGAGCGCGCCGATCTGCTGACCCTGACCGTGCCCGAGATGACGGTGCTGGTTGGCGGCATGCGGGCGCTGGATGCCAACACCGGCGGCGCCGACCACGGCGTATTCACCGACGAGCCCGGCCAGCTGAGCAACGACTTCTTCGTCAACCTGCTCAGCATGCAGACCGAGTGGAGCAAGGCCGACGGCGCCGACGGCGTCTACATCGGCCGCGACCGCGCCAGCGGCGAGCAGAAGTGGACCGCCACGCCGGTCGACCTCATCTTCGGCTCCAACTCCGAGCTGCGCGCCGTCGCCGAGGTCTACGCCGCCGACGATGCCAACGATAAGTTTGTGCAGGACTTCGTCGACGCCTGGACCAA
Source organism: Algiphilus aromaticivorans DG1253 (assembly GCF_000733765.1). Taxonomy (NCBI): domain Bacteria; kingdom Pseudomonadati; phylum Pseudomonadota; class Gammaproteobacteria; order Nevskiales; family Algiphilaceae; genus Algiphilus; species Algiphilus aromaticivorans. Next base: position 3,719,592 of record NZ_JPOG01000001.1, read on the forward strand.
GGTCATGCGGCTGGACCGCTTCGACCTGAGCTGAAGCAAGCCCAACGCGTGGCGGCCGCAAGGCCGCTGCGCGGCAGGCTCTAGAAAACCCAACGGCGGCGCCATCGGTGCCGCCGTTGTCGTTCTGGAGGCCGCTCGCCGCCGTACCCCGTGCCACCCCGGGCGTCTGGTGCGGCCGTCCCGGTCGTGGCGGCCCCGCCCGCACATCTGTAGATTCCGTGTGGAAGGTGGCGCCCGCTCCACCTCTTCCCGGCTGCAATCGCGCCACGCGTCAGGGAGTTCAAGGTCGCGAATATGCTCATCCTCGCTTTCGGACTCGCGCTGCTCGCGCTCCTACTGCTGGCCGGACTTGCCCTGCGGCTCCTGGACGCCCGCGCCGACCGCGCCGAATGGCGCCGGCTGGTGGCAAAGCAAACCCCGGCCGGCAAGACTTTCGACCCGGCGCAGATCGCGCACCTGCCGGAGCCCGCACGGCGCTACTTCGGCTACGTCATCGCACCCGGCGTGCCCCTGCACAGCGTGGTCGAGATCGCCATGGCCGGCAGCTTCAGCCTGGGCAGCCAGGCTAAGCCCGACTACCAGCCCATGCACGCCGAGCAGATTCTTGCCGTGCCCCACGGCTTCGTCTGGCGCGTGCGCTTGCATGGCGGCATGTGCATATCCGGCTCCGACACCGGCCGATGGACGCGCTTCCGCATTCTCGGCATCGTCCCGGTCGCGCGGCTGGGCGGCGGGCCGGATCACGCGCTGGCCGCTTACGGCCGCTTCGTTGCCGAGGCCGTCTTCTGGGCGCCGGCCTCGCTGCTACCCGGCCCGGGCGTGCGCTGGGAAGCCGTCGACGATAATACGGCACGCGTCACCGTCACCAGTGGCGAGCTGGAGCAGGTCGTCGACGTCACCGTCGCAGAGAACGGCTGCCCGAAAGTTGTCGCTTTCCAGCGCTGGAGCAACGCCAATCCCGAAAAGGTCTGGCGCCGCCAGCCCTTCGGCGGCTACCTCTCCGACTTCCGCACCAAGGACGGCTACTGCCTGCCGTACCGGGTAGAGGCCGGCAACATGTTCGACACGCCGGACTACTTCCCCTTCTTCCGCGCCGAAGTCACCGCCATCCGTTACCCCGAGGGTGCTGCGTGATCTTCGTGGCCTTCCAGGTCGGCCTGCCGCTGCTGCTGATCGCCTGGCTGGCTTTCCTCCCGGCGAAGAGTCTTCTCGCATACGCATTCCAGCTACTCGGCGTCGGCCTCGTCCTGCTCGCCCTTGGCCTGGTAGCGCTGTGGGCGCTGCCACCGTGGTGGACGCCTTGGCTGTTCGCGGCCCTTTGGCTTGTAGCCGTCGTCCGCCATCTCGCGCGATCCGCTCGCATATCGCCGCTATGGCCGACAGGCACAAGCTGGGTCCCCCTGATCTGCGGACTCGCGCTAGCGGCAGTCGGAGGATGGGCCAGCGTCACCGCCCTGGCCGGCAGAAGCCCATCGCCGGGCGAGATCGTCGATATCCCCAACCCCATGGGGCCGGGCCGCTACCTCGTCGCGCACGGCGGCTCGCGCGAGCTCATCAACGTCCATCTCAAGACGCTCAACCCCGATGTGCCGCGCTTCGCCGACTGGCGCGGCCAGAGCTATGCCATCGACCTGCTGGCCATCAACAAGCTCGGCCTGCGCGTCGACGGCCTGCTGCCGCCGGACCCGGCGCGCTACGTCATCTTCGGGCGGCCCCTCCACGCCCCCTGCGCCGGCACCGTTACCAGCGCGGAAGACGCGCTGCCGGACAACCGCGTGCCCCGAATGAACCGGGACCGGATGCTGGGCAACCATGTCCTGCTGCGCTGTGGCGATGTCGAACTGGTATTCGCCCACCTGCGTCATGGGACGGTGCAGGTCGAGCAAGGCCAGTCCGTCAGCAAGGGCGCGCTGCTCGGCGAAGTCGGCAACTCCGGCAACAGCTCCGAGCCCCACCTGCACATCCACGCCCAGCGCCCCAGCCTGAGTGATGCACCGGCGGCAGGCGAGCCGCTGGCCCTGCGGATCGATGGTCGGTATCCAGTTCGGAATGATGTGATCAGCGGGCACGAATGGTAAGGGCGCCGGTGGAGCGAGTGTTGGAGTGTTACGCGCGAGTCGGCTTGTGGCATTGTCGGCTTACAGCCCGAACCGGACGTCCACGGCGAGTCGATGCGCCTGAGCCCCCGATCGTTGGCGGCGTAGCCATGGTCCGGAGGGGTATGAACCGTCCGAGGAGCGCGTGATGACTAAGTGCGAAATGAAGCGGTCACGCGAATGCATGGACGAGACCATCGTTGCAGCACAAAACTATGATTCCATTGACTTCGTTATGCCTACAGGCCGTCCCGCGCGGCGGACTTATGAAGCGCGCAACATGATTGCTTCAACGAGCGCGCGGTCTATGCACTGTTCGGCGTCACAGGAAAGGGAGAGCTAAATTTTGACGACAATGGCGCGTGCAATTCGGGAAGTCCTTGAGCCAATGAGTAGGCCCGCCACTTCGGACGAGATCAAAGCCGCTGTGATGTCGGCGTATCCTGGCAAATGGCAAAGATCAACTTTGCAGGCTCATCTGTACGGCTGCGCGGTCAACAACCCGAAGGGTTACATTCATCATCCTAATGCTCAAAAGTTTCTGTACAAGAACTCGGATGGAACGTTTGAGATTTATGCGGAAGAGAAGCATGGCCCGAATGAATGGGAACCAACTGAAGGCGAAGACGAATCGTCCGGAACAGCCGAACTCGTCGAGGCTTCTATTGGGTTAGAACGAGACATCGAAGACCATCTTGTCAACAACCTTGAGTTGATTGAAAGGGGCTTGGAGTTCGTTGCGCGGCAATTTGTGACAGAGGTAGGCCGAATAGACATATTGGCCCGTGATTCCAGCGGAAACCGGGTCGTGATTGAACTCAAGGTCGGGGAGGCGAAAGATTCGTCCGTGGGGCAAATTGCACGATATCTCGGGTGGTTCAGAAAGCTAGATGGAAAGGATTGCAGAGGTCTCCTCATCGCAAGTGGATTCCCCGAAGGAGCGCGCTACGCGGCATCCGTATTTCCGAACTTGAAACTGCTTGCCTACAGAGTTCAGTTTAGCTTTGGCGATTCCGGCCTGTGAGTCTGGTGAAGGTGACGCCGAACAAATCGCGGCAGGTGACATTTGACCCGCCACCCATTTCTGGCGAAGTGGGCGCTATGGCTGCTTCCCGCGTTCTTCCTCGTTTTCGCGGGCGCGCAGCTACAGGTTGCTGCCCAGTTGGCAGATCCGGCTGGGCTCACGTTGATGGAAGCCGTACACCTTTGGATTGTCGGTGTTGAGCCCGGGGGTGCCTACAGTGGTCTTTTGCTCGCGGCCATTGTTCGCGTCGAACGCGCACTCGGAATGTTTTGCGTCGGCCTCGCATTCGCGGGGTTCGCAGCCGCTGCGACAGTCTTGCGGGGCCGGGAGCGGCGCCTCTATGCAGCGTGTTCCATCCGCGGTGAGGAAGAGTCCAATGCATAACAATGCGCTGCAGTGCGACGCGGAACCGCTGGGCGGTTTCCGCGCGGCTGAGCGCCGCCGTTAGGCTGCGCTGTTTAGCTTGAAATGATTGCGCAATACTTGAACTCGCAATTATTCCGGTGTATAGTTGCGAGCTCAAGGAGTACGCAAAGAGGTGCTCGTGTCGAAAAATGTAGAAGCTGGATTGGTGATAAGCATCATCAATATGCAAAGCAAAATTCAGAGAAGGATTGGCGCCGCACTTTCTCCGCACGGTATTGGTCTATCAGAATATCTTGTTCTAAATCAGCTATGTGTCGCTACAAATCAGAAAATTCGGCGTAGCGATCTTGCGGAGAAAGTAGGTTTAAGCCCGTCCGGCGTTACCCGTCTTCTAAACCCTATGGAAAAAATAGGTCTTATTATAAAAGAAGAAAATCCTCGTGATGCCAGGGTTAGCCTGGTCGCTCTTTCAGAGGCTGGGAAAAAACTTATTGAAGATGCGCAAATTTCGTTCGACCATGCTTCGGTCACGCTATTTGATTCACTCGACCAAAAAAGGTTAAGCGCATTCTCGGATCTACTTAAGGTTGTAATAAAATGACTAGCAAACACTACCGGCAAGCTTTGATAGATAAAATCGAAACATCTGTCACTCAAAGCAATGTTATGGTTGGTTTGGTTAAAACGGCCTACTTATCCTCCGGCTCTGGTCAACCTCTGATTTTTCTACATGGAGCCGGAGCAGGGGCGGTGACTTGGTATCCGTCCATTGGGGCTGTATCACAGCATTTCCACGTGATTGCTCCTGACATAGTTGGTTACGGTGAATCCGATAAGCCTGAGGGAGCCTATGATCGCGCTTATTTTTCCAACTGGTTAAAGGGCTTCCTGTTGGCAGTAAATATCCCTAAAGCACATATTGTGGGCTTGTCTCAGGGAGGGGCAATTGCCCTCCAGTTCGTTCTGGATAATCCTGAAATGGTCGACAAGCTCGTTCTGGCTGATTCTGGTGCACTTGGTGCTCAGCCTTCTTTTGCTTCTTTTTTGGGTATGCTTTGGCTGAACAGTTTCCCGTCTTCTCTGGCTAATCGATTCTACTCGAGATTTATATTGTTCAATCCCGAGAAAAGAGATTCCAATCATGCGCACTATTCCGTCGAAATTATTAAGAGTAAGGGCGGTAAGAATGCGTTTCGCCAGGGTCGAGGGGCGGCTGTGTCAGAAATGTCAGAAAATTCGCTTCGTCAGATAGTAAAAGATACTCTGATTATTTGGGGGGAGAATGATCAATTATTTTCTGTTGAACATGGCAAAGCCGCGGCTGAGGTTATGCGTAATGCGAGGTTTTGTAGCATTCCGAACGCTGGGCACCTGCCGCTGATGGATCAGCCTGAGGTCTTTAACAATGCTCTTCTTGGATTTTTAATAGAAAGTGAAAAAGTCGAGGAAAAACAGGCCTAACAATGCATTGCACCGGACAAGCCGGTGAATGCGGCGTTAGACAGAAGTCCACTTATTGGCACAAAGCCGTCAAGGAGCGCGCTGACGGCAAGAGAGCTACGCCGTGGCGCAACCTCCAAGACCGGCCAGCTGGGTGACGGCAGCAAATGGCTCAAGGCCGTGAAGCTCCCACAAACGGAGTAGAAGCCAGCGGCGGCTTTTGGCCATACTTGCCGGCATTACAGTGGGGTTACAACAGCCCGGGGGAGAGTTCATGGAGGCATCCGTCTGGCGCCGTCTTGCCGGCGTATTTGTCGTGTCGTTGGCGCTTGTGGCGTGCGGCTCATCCGGGGACCAGAGTCAGGCTGACGTTCAGGGGCCGGACGACACGGGGGCCGAGCCGCCGAATGAGGGCGTGATCCTCGCGCAGGAGCTGGCGCACATGGTCGAGCGGGCTGGCCTGCTTTCGCTGCCGACCGATCTCGAAACGGTGCAGAACGCCATCACGACCCTGCCCAATGGGCTGGGCGATGTGGTCGCGATGCATGTCGGGCGGCTGTATGCGACGCCGAACGACGCCCTGCCCGCCGTCGGGCCGCTGCTGGACCTGCTGCAGGCGCGCCTGGAGCTGTTGCTGGGCGGCGAGCAGGCGACGCGCCTGGCGCAGGACCTGGCGGATGGCGAGGCCTCCATCCTGTTGCTGCCGGTGGATGCGACGACGGTGATCGTGATCCTGCCGACGCAGGTGGTGAAAGCCGCGCCTTCCGGCCCGGCGCTTCCGGAAGCCAAGGTCGACCTCGGTCAGATCACCTATGAGGTAAACGGCCGCACGCGCACGGTCGACGAGTTCATGCAGAGCGGCACGACGAACGCGATCGGGTTCATGCACAACGGCCAGTTCATCTACGAGGACTACCAGAACGGCTACAACCCCGACACCCGGGCGCATATGTGGTCGGTGACGAAGTCGGTGACGACGGCGCTGGTGGGCATCGCCGTTTCGGAGGGCCTGGTCGACTCGATTCACGACCCCATCAAGAAGTACATCCCGGATGCAGCCGACACGGTCTGGGAAGGCGTGACCGTCGAGGATCTGCTGCAGATGGAGTCCGGCACCTACTGGGTGGATGTGCCCGTGCACCAGCCCGAGCAGCTCGTGCTGATGGGCGCGGACTTCCACACCAACGGCCTGTTCGGGATGACCCGCGACGAGTACCTGCTGCGGTTGACGCGCGTCTCCGAGCCGGGCGAGTTCTACCGCTACAACAGCGGCGATGCGCAGATGCTGGCGTGGCTGCTGGAGAACGTCTACGACCGACCCTATGCGGAGATTCTGTCGGAGAAGATCTGGCGGCCCGCGGGCATGCAGGACGATGCGCTGGTCGCGGTCGACCGCCTGGGCAACACCTTCGCGTCGATGGGGCTGATGGCCACGCCGCGGGACATGCTCCGCTTCGGCGAGATCTTCCGCAACGGCGGGCGCACCTTCGACGGGCTGCAAATCGTGCCGGAGGCCTGGGTGGAAGCCTCGCACAACTACGACAAGGCCAACGGCGGCGGCCCGCGCGGCTACATGTGGCCGCACTGGGGCGGCGTCGAGTCCGGCAACTACACGGCCGCGGGGTACGGGCACCAGCGCGTCAGCGTGGCGCCGTCCCTGAACATGGTCGGCGTCCGTTTCGGCAACGACCCGGTCGATTCGGTGGCGCCGAAGGAGTGGGACGCCCTTCTGACGGCGGTGGGCAACTACCTGCAGTTCGGCGAGACGCAGTAGGCACCGAGGGAGGCTTCGCGCTTCCGGCCCGCTAGCGAATGCAGCCCATGGAGGCAACCGCCACGGTTTCCCGATAGTGCGCCAGCATGCCCGTGAGGCGCTCCGGCGAAGCCGGCCGATGGGGCGCTTCCCCGCGCTCGTCGAGGGCAGCGCAGTCGATGCGGTTGTTGCGCAGGTCGATCGTCACGGTGTCGCCGCTCTGCAGCCTTGCGATCGGCCCGTGGTCGTAGGCTTCCGGGACCACATGGCCGATCAGCAGGCCGTGTGATCCTCCGGAGAAGCGGCCGTCGGTCACCAGGGCGACCCGGCCGGCCAGCCCCGCGCCGGCCAGCGCCGCGCTGGGGGTGAGCATTTCCGGCATGCCGGGGCCGCCGCGCGGGCCCTGATTGCGGATGACCACCACGTCGCCCTCGACGATCGCGCCCTCGGAGAGGCCGTCGAGCATGGCCTGCTCGGTTTCGAAGACCCTGGCCGGGCCGGTGAAAGCGTCCGGGATGCCGTGGCCGACCTTGGCGATGGCACCGCCCGGCGCGAAATTTCCGCGCAGCACGTGGATATGGCCGCGATCCCGGATGAAGGGCGCGCTGAGGCGCACCACCTCCTGGTCGGCGCCCAGCTCGGGCGCCGCCGCGACGTTCTCGGCCAGTGACCTGCCGGTGATGGTGGGCGTGTCCCCGTTGACGAGGCCACGCGCGATCAGGTGCCTGAGGACGGCCGGTGTGCCGCCGATGCGGTGCACATCGGCCATGACGAAGCGCCCGGCTGGCTTCATGTCGGCAAGCACCGGCACGGACTCGGCGACGGCGTGCACATCCTCCAGCGACAGCGGCACGCCGGCGCTGTGCGCGATGGCCAGCAGATGCAGCACCGCATTCGTCGAGCCGCCCATGGCCATGACCACTGCCAGCGCATTGCGCAGGCTTGCCGGCGTCAAGAGGTCGCGGGGCAGCGGGCCGTCCGTCATCACGCTGCGGATGGTCTCGCCGACCCGGTCGCACTCGCGGCGCTTGTCGTCGCTCAGCGCCGGCGCGGAGGAGCTTCCCGGCAGGCAGAAGCCCAGCGTCTCGATGACCATCGCCATGGTGCTGGCCGTGTACATGCCGCCGCAGGCACCGGCCCCCGGGCAGGCGCTGCGCACGATGGCACGGTGGCGGCCTTCGTCGATGCTTCCCCGGACCAGCTCGCCATAGGCCTGGAAGGCGCTGATGACGTCGACATCCCGCCCGTCCAGGCGGCCGGGCGCGATGTGCCCGCCGAAGAGCACCATCGCGGGCCGGTTCATTCGCGCGATCGCCATGAGGGAGCCCGGGAGATTCTTGTCGCATCCGGGGATGGCCACGAGGGCGTCGTAGCCGTGCGCGCACATCACCGTCTCCATGGAGTCCGCGATGAGGTCGCGCGATGGCAGCGAGTAGCGCATCGCCTCCCTGCCCATCGCGATGGCGTCGTTCACGCCGGCGGCGACGAAGCGCATGCCGACCATGTCCGCACCGGCAACCGCCTCGCGGACCCGTGTCGCGAAGTCCAGCAGATGCTGATTGCAGGTGCTGCCGTCGTACCAGACGGTGCCGATGCCGACTTGCGCCTTTCCGAGCTGATCCGGCGTCAGGCCGGTTCCGCAGAGAATGGCCTGCGCCGCCCCCTGCGAGGCGGGCTGGGTGACCTTGCGGCTGTGGCGGTTGAGGGACATCGCGATTTCTCCATGGCGTGGGCCATGAAGACTGGACATGCGGACCGATACCTTCCAATACTATCTAGGTTGCAATATATAAAGTTTTCGGTATGGATCCAGCGATCACGCTTCGCCACATCCGCTGTTTCGGCGTGGTGGCAGAGGAAGCGCACATCGGCCGCGCCGCGCAGCGGCTGCATGTCTCCCAGCCACCGCTCACGCGGACGATCCGCGAGCTGGAGGAGCGCCTCGGCTTCGCCCTGATCGAGAAGCGGGGCCGGGGCATCCGGATCACGGCCGCCGGTCGGTGCTTCGCGAGCAGGGCGGCCGAAGCCGTGCAGGGCCTGGACGAGGCGGTGGCATCCGCCCGGCGCGTGGCGGAAGGCACGGTCGGCGAGATTCGCATGGGTTTCGTGAGCACGGCGCTCTACGGCCCGCTCCTGGCGCGCCTGGCAAGCTTTCAGCAAGACAAGCCCGAGGTGTCGGTCCTGCTCAGCGAACAGACGCTGGTCGATCAGCTTGCCGGCCTGCACGCGGGCAAGCTCGATGTCGGCATCGCCATCGAGGTGCAGGGTATCGAACCGCTGCTTGCGGTCCCGTTATGGGACGAGGCGCTGAGCGTTTGCCTGCCGCGCCGGCATCCGCTTGCGCGCAGCGAAGAAGCGCTGAGCCCCGAGGGGATTCTCCGCGAGCCGATGGTCGGCTTTCCCTCGGAGCGCGCGCCCGGCCTCCAGAAGAAGATCGCCCGCGCGCTGGCAACCGAGCCGGACCGGCTGCGCTTCGCGCAGGTCGCCGTGCAGATGCAGACCATCATCGGGCTGGTCGCGGCCGGCTACGGCCTGAGCATCGTGCCGGCCTCCATGCGGAATCTGGGGCGCTCGGAAGTGGTGTACCGGGATATCGCGGGCAGCCGGGAGCGGGCCACGACCTACCTGCTGCGACGCAGCTTCCCGCCGCCGCTGGTGCAGAAGCTCGAAGCGGCACTGGCAACCGCCGACAGCGAGCACCGCGACGCGAGCGATTGAGGCAGCGCTTTCGCGCCAACCGTCTGCGACAAGCCAGCGGGTACCGCCTGCTTTCGGCCATTGGGCGGCGGGATGCGGTGGCTGAGAAATCCGGGCGCAGGAATATGCCCGGCAGCCCTGCTACATCGTGACCCGCGCCGAAGGCAACCACGCGCCCGCCGGGCCCGAGCTCGAGGTGGTGGTCGAAGACCTTGAGATCCCGAGGAGTAGTAGGGTAATCGGGGATCGACCATGGCCCATTTCGACCGGTGCTTCCGGAAGACCGCTTTTGGCACATATTCGCCTTACGGCTCCTGCACGCAGACAATTAGACGACGTCGGCCAATCCGCCACTCTTGATCCACACGCGGCAGCCATTCGCCCCGGCCGTGGCGGCCAGCGGCTCGCCCGGTGGCAGGCGCAGCCAGCTGTGCTTGCTTAGCGCTTCGCCGGATTCGATGCAGTCGCCTTCCAGTAGCAGTAGCTCGATGCCGCCTTCGGCTTTCAGACGCACGGCGGTGTCGGCTTCCCAGTGCTCGATGCGCACCTGCTCGCGATTGTCGGCGTGCAGGGTGGCGGCGGTTACGCCGGGACGGGTGGGCGTCATGTGCGTAGCGATGTCTACCGGGAAAACGCTTACCTGGCTGCAGTCGTCGGGGTGGAACTGGCGCAGCTTGACGAAGATGGTGCAGCCGGTCTCGGAAGCCGGTACGTGCTCGGAGCCGGGTGGGTTGCGTACGTAGGTTCCGGCGGGGAAGTCGCCGGACTCGTCCTGGAAGACGCCCGCCAGCACCAGGAACTCTTCGCCCAGTTCGTGGCGGTGGGCGGAGAAGGCGCTGCCTGGGGCGTAGCGCACTAGCGAGGTGGCGCGGGCGACTTCGTCGCCGACGCGGTCGAGCATGCGGCGCTCGACGCCGGGCATGGGCGATGCCACCCAATCGAGCTCGCCGGCGTGGACCACGGCGCGTTGTTGGAAGTCGGCGTTGATCCTCATGCGCTGATTCTGCGCTGCGCACGGCTTCGGCGCAGCGGCGTCGATGCGCGCTTCAGGCAGCCTGGCGGCGGATGTAGGTGCTGAAGCCGGGTGAGGGGTGCAGCGGCCGCGAGCGGCCGGCCATGACGGAGTCCCTCAGCGCATTCCAGTCGATGCGCTCAAGGCCGCTGTCATCGATGGGGGAGAAGTGCAGGTCCTCATCGCGGCGAGCGCTGCTTTCCAGGCGCGCGAAGAGAGGACGGTCGCCTTCGCTGACGGCGATGCGCCACCAGTCGCCGACGCGCAGCTGGCCGACCAGCCAGCTGTCCTGCCCGCCCGGCTCGTTGTCCTCGATGGCCGCGGCGGGCTCATCGCCTGCCTCTGACGGGGCGGTGGGCGCTTGGCCGGCGTCGGCACTTGCCATGGCCTGCGGCGCCGGGGCGTCGCGGTCCTGGAAGCGCTGGTCGCCCATCAGCTCGTCGAGGGAGACGCCGGCTTCGCGTGCCTTGGCGTAGAGCTCGCGCAGCCGCACCATGATGCGGTTGAGGGCGGGGAGCTTGGCACCGGCGCCGCGCAGCATCTGCGCGCCACGCTCGATGACGGCTTCCATCTCCTCGTGCATGGCGATGGCGGCCTTGGGTTCCAGCAGCGACGCGAGGTCTTCCAGCAGGCCGCGTGCCTGCTGCATGGCCTGGGTGCGCTCGCCCTTGCTAGCCCATACCCAGGCCAGGTAGGGAACCATCACCGTGCGCATCCAGGCGTTGCCGCCGGCGACGAAGGTGCGGCGGGAGATGAGATATTCGATCTCGTCGCTGGCGAAGCGGCGGGCTCGCTCCAGCATGCGCTGGCTGCGCAGCCGGCGGCTTTCGCCGAGGGATTCGCTGACGGCTTCCTCGTCCGGGATGCGGCGCTGCTGGTGCGCGAGGTCGCGCGGCAGGTCGACGGTATCGGCGAGGCGGGAAATGACGTCCTGCAGCTCTTCGAGGATGCGCGCGGTGTGCTCGTCGCGCGTTGGCGAGGCGCCTTCGGCGACGACCTGGTCGAGCAGGCCGCGGATGCGGTGGCGTGGGTCGGCGAGCAGCTCGGGCTGTGCGGCGGAGAGCCGCATCAGCGGCACCACCATCGGCTGCAGCACGTTGCGGGCCTGCTCGCGCGACGGCGCCATGGAGGCGTAACCGCCCAGCATCTGGTCCAGCCGCTGGCTGTGCAGTTGAGCGAACTGCTGTGCCATCTGCACCTGCGATCCACCGAAGCCGCCCTGACCGCCGCCCCATTGGCCGGGCGCGGCTGGCATGCCGGCTAGCTGCTGCGCGAACTGCTGCGTCACACCGCTCTGGCCGACGCCGAAAGGCTGGGTGTTGTAGTGCGAGGCAGCCTGGGCGGCGGCCGCGGCCTGCTCCATGAAGGAGTAGGGACTTTCCTGCTCGGCGGCTTTCTCGTCCTCGTCGTCGTTGACGTCGCGCGGCGCGACGACGCCGGCGGCGGTGAGGTCGCGGTCGATGAGGGCGTAGCCCGCGCTCAGCGCCGGGGTGGCACAGCGTTCGAAGAGCTTGAAGAGCACGATCTGCATGCCCGGCTCCATCTCCAGCCGGCCGGCAGCCTCACGGAAAGTCTCCGCGACGTGCTCGGTGGACATGCGCCAGGACAGCCCGCGCTTGGGCTTCTTCTCGTGCGGGTCGGCTTCCGGGTCGATGACGGCCAGCCGCCGCAGCAGGTCACCGTGCAGCGAATCCGAATGATTGGTGACCGTGCTGATGAAGTTCTGCACGGCGCATTCCAGCTCCTGCTGCTCGTCCGATTTCAGCTCCAGCTTGAATTCGCCGACGGTGGCCTTCTGCTGCTCCTCGGGCGAGGGGGATCCGCGGTCGAAGTGCTCCAGGAAGGTCTCGACGAAGCTCTCGCGACGCAGGCGCAGCATGCGCATCAGGTCGATGCAGTCCTGCGTGGTCTTGCTCTTCAGGCTCTGCGTGTAGGCCCAGTCGAAGAGCACGTCGTCCGCTGCGCGCAATGCGCCTTCGACGGCGCTTTTCAGCTGATCACGGAAACGCGTCGAGATGCTTTCACGCAGCTCGTCGAATTCGGCTTCCGGTTTGGTTTCGCTCATGCGCGGGCGAATACGGGTCTAGAGATTGCGGAATGTAGCAGGGCGCAGAGCCGGATAGAAGCGCCATTCCTGCTTACCCGAGAGAAGGCAGCAGCGGCGCGACGAACTGCGTCTTGTGACGGCGGTGCCTGCCGCGTCTCGGCGACGTCTATGCCGCATTCATCCACGGTCCTACAACACTGCAGTCAGGACTTCCACGACGCGGTCCAGCTGCTGCGTCGTGACGTGGCGGTGTGGCGCCACGCGCAGGGCGCCGTCGCGGATGGAGAGCACCACGCCCGCCTCGCGCAGCGCGTTGGCGGCGGCTTGCAGGTGCTCGGCGGGCGGGCGGATGGCGCAGAGATGCGGCAGATGGCCGTTCGGCATCAGCGCGCCCATGCCGGCGGCCTCCATGCGTGCGTGCAGATGCGTCGTCAGTGCGCCCAGGGCGGCTTCGACCTCGGCGATGCGCCAGTCGTGCAGCTGCTGCATGGCAGCGGTGGCGATGGGCGTGAGCAGCGGATGCGCACTGCTGCCGGCGTCGAAACGCGCCGCGCCGGGGCGATAGGGCGGCAGGCGCTGGGCGATGGCGTTGAAGTCGCCGCGCAGCTCGCGCGCCAGCCAGGTCTGCTCGATGGGCTCGCCCTGCGCGCGCCAGCGCGGCGCGGCCCACAACCAGCCCAGGCCGTGGGCGCCGAGCAGCCACTTGTGGCCGACGCAGACGACGAAATCGGCGCCCAGTGCGTCCAGATCCATGCTGACGGCACCCAGTGCCTGGCTGGCGTCGACCACCAGCGCCGCGCCCTGGGCGTGTGCGCGCTCGCGGATGGCGAAGAGATCCAGTGGCGCGCCGTCGCACCAGAAGCAGGGCGGGGCGCTGACGACCTTGGTATGTGGATCGATGCCGCGCAGCACGGCGTCGGTCCAGCTTTCTCCGGCTTCGGGGCGGACCTCGATGCAGCGCGCCCCAGTGGCCTCGGCCGCCACCTGCCAGACGCTGCGGTTGGAAGGGTATTCGCCGGCAAGTAGCACCACCGTATCGCCTTCGGCGAGCGGCAGATTGCGCGCCGCCACGGCCATGCCGTAGCTCGCCGAGGGCACGTAGGCCAGCGCTTCGGCCTCGGTGCCGAAGGTGGCAGCGGCCAGCTCGCGCAGATGCTCCACGGCGCCGAACCAGTCGGCCATGTCGCCCTCCCAGGGACGCGCGCTCGACGCTAGGGCGCTGCGCGCGGCGTCGTTGACCGCGTGCAGACGCGCACCCTGTCCGGCGCTGTTGAGGTAGATGAGGTTGTCGGGCAGGTCGAAGATGTTTTCGGACATGGACTGGCTCGGCTGCGGCGAAGGCGGGACAGCCGGCGCGCGCCCGGCTGCAGGTATCGTATCGTGACGATCCACACGAAAGCTCCGGCACCACCGGATCGCAGAAATGAGCAAGGAGACCGCGACGGCCCACGCGCCGCGCACCACGGAAGAGCTGCAGGCCGCCTATGCCCGCGTGCGCGGCAGGACGCTGGCCCTGGCCGCGCCGCTGTCGGCCGAGGACGCCTGCGTGCAGTCCATGCCGGAGGCGAGCCCGACGAAGTGGCATCTGGCGCACACCACCTGGTTCTTCGAGCAGTTCCTGCTCGGCCGCGATGCGGGCTACGAACCGGTGAATCGCGACTGGCACTTCCTCTTCAATTCCTACTACCAGTCGGTGGGGCCGATGCACGCGCGGCCGCACCGCGGGCTGCTGACCCGGCCGTCGCTGGACGAGGTTCTGCGCTACCGCGCCATCGTCGACGAGCGCATGGCTGCACTCATCGCCGACCACGACGACGCCGAAACCGTCGAGCGCGTCACTCTGGGCCTGCATCACGAGCAGCAGCATCAGGAGCTGATCCTCACCGACATCAAGCATCTGCTGTCCTGCAATCCGCTGGAGCCGGCCTATCGCGACACCGGTCCGAGCGCGCGGAGTGCTGCGGTCGCGCTGGACTTCATTCCCGGCGCCGAGGGCATCCACGACATCGGCCACGGCGGCGACGGCTTCGCCTTCGACTGCGAGACGCCGCGTCATCGCACGCTGCTGCATCCGCACGCGCTGGCCAACCGCCTCGTCACCAACGCCGAATTCCGCGAGTTCATCGCCGACGGTGGCTACGAAACACCCACCCTCTGGCTGTCCGAGGGCTGGGAAACGGTGCAGGCGCGCGGCTGGCGGCATCCGCTGTACTGGTCGGAGGATCTGGCCAGCGAGTTCACCCTCGCCGGTCGGCGTGACCTCGACCCGAATGCGCCGGTGGTGCACGTCAGCTACTTCGAGGCCGATGCCTTCGCCCACTGGGCGGGTATGCGCCTGCCGGCCGAAGCGGAATGGGAGTGCGCGGCGGCGGGCCAGCCGGTGGCCGGCAATCTGCTCTACGAAGGTGCTCTGCATCCGCGCGCAGCAACGCCGGGCGACGGCCTGCTGCAGCTCTGGGGCGACGTCTGGGAATGGACGGCCAGCCCCTACGTCAGCTATCCGGGCTACAAGCCGCTGCCGGGTGCTCTGGGCGAGTACAACGGCAAGTTCATGTGCGGGCAGTTCGTGCTGCGCGGCGGCTCGGTGGCCACGCCCGCCGATCACATCCGTGCCAGCTATCGCAATTTCTTCGCGCCGGCGGATCGCTGGCAGTTCAAGGGTCTGCGCCTGGCGAGGGATCTCTGATGGGTTCTCAGGAAAGCGCCGCACCCATTGCGCGGACGGCGCCGGACGCCGATTTCGCTGCCGATGTTCTGGATGGCCTGAGCGGGGCGCAGAAGCGCATTCCCTCGAAGTATCTCTACGACGCCCGCGGCTCGGAGCTCTTCGAGCGCATCTGCGACCAGCCCGAGTACTACCCGACGCGCACCGAGCTGGGCATCCTGCAGAGCGAGGGCGCGGCCATCGCCGAGGCCGTCGGCCCGCGCGCGCTGGTACTGGAGTACGGCAGCGGCAGCGGCGTCAAGACGCGGCTGCTGCTCGATGCCCTCGACGCGCCGGTGGCCTATATGCCGGTGGAGATCTCCTACAGCGCGCTGGCGGCCAGCGTCGCCGAGCTGGCGGCGGATTTTCCGGACATCGAGATGCGCGCGCTCTGCGCCGATTTCACCCAGCCGCTGACGCTGCCCGCACCGCAGCGTGCGGCGGATCGGGTGCTGGTCTTCTTCCCGGGCTCGACGCTGGGCAACTTCGCGACCGAGGATGCCGTCGATCTGCTCGCTGTGATGCGCGCGGACATGGGCGCCGACGGCCTGGCCCTGGTGGGCGTGGATCTGCAGAAGGACCCGGCCGAGATCGAGGCCGCCTACAACGACGCCGCCGGCGTCACCGCCGCCTTCACGCTGAATCTGCTCACCCGCATCAACCGCGAGCTGGGCGCCGACTTCGACCTCGACGGCTTCGTGCACGAGGCGCGCTACAACCCCGAGGCCGGCCGTATCGAGACGCGCATCCGCAGCCGGCGTGCGCAGCGCGTGACGGTGGCCGGGCAGCGCTTCGACTTCGCCGAGGGCGAGGGCATCCTCGTCGAATACAGCTGCAAGTACACGCAGACGGGCTTCGCGGAAATGGCACAGCGCGCCGGGCTGCGCGTGCACAGCAGCTGGACGGATCCCGACGGTCGCTTTGCGTTGCAGCTACTGTGCAGCGAGGATGTAACAAGCGCTTGATTCAATTTGCGGCCCGTCGCACCGCGCTGTAGGCGCGTGCGACCGCGGCCGGACGGTTCTTCCCTGGGAGATGCGATGCGCAAGGGCATGCTCGCTGCGAGCGCGCTCGTGGTTCTGCTCGGTGTAGTGGCAGCGGCTGCGCTCGCGCCGACGCCGGCACCGGAGGAAGGCGACAGCGCCGAGCGTGCCGTCGCCGTCGAGACTGCGCCGCTTGAAGTGGGCTCGCTGGTTGCCTCGCGCCGTTTCCCGGCCAGCCTGGAGGCGGCCGCCGAGTACACGGTGGCGCCGCGCGTTGCCGGTCGCGTGCAGGCGGTGCATGTCGACATCGGCGATGTCGTCGAGCGCGGCGACTTGCTGGTGGCCCTCGACGATGCCGAGTTCCGGCAGGAGCTGGCCGCGACACGCGCGGATCTGCAAGTGGCCGAGGCCGAGCGCGAGCAGGCGGCCAGCGCGCTGGCGCTCGCCGAGCGCCGGCTGGCGCGCGTCCAGCGGCTGGAGGCCGACGGCATAGCCGCGGCATCCGAGCTGGAGGACGCCGAAGCCGAGGTCGACGCCCAGCGCTCGGCGCTGGCGGTGGCCGAGGCGCGCATCGCCCGCGCGCGCTCGGCGCGCGAGACGGCCGCGCTGCAGCTGGCCGATACCCGCATCACGGCGGACTGGAGTGGCGAAGACGGCCCGCGCGTGGTCGGCGAACGCATGGTCGACGCGGGCGACACCGTCGCCGCCAATACGCCGCTGCTACGCATTCTGGACACGCGCGAGCTGCGTGCGGTGATCCAGGTGCCGCAGGATCTCTACGGCATGCTGTCCGTGGGCCAGGCTGCGGAGGTGCAGGCTGCGGCCATGCGCGCACCGCGCTTCAATGCCGCCATCAGCCGCATCGCCCCGAGCTTCGACCCGGCGTCGCGGCAGGCGCGGGTGGAGTTGCGCGTGGACAACGCGCAGGGTCTGCTGGCGCCGGGCATGTATCTGCAGGTTGCGCTGGAGGCGCGGCGCGTGGACGAGCGCCCCATCGTGCCGGCGGCCGCGCTGGTCGAGCGTAACGGCCGGACGGGCTTCTTCACGGTGGATGAGGAAAGCGGCCGCGCCCGCTTCGTGCCCGCCGAGGTGCTGCTGCGTGCCGGTGAGCTGGCGGCGCTGTCGCTGGAAGAGGAAGCGCCGGAAACCGTGGTCGTGCTCGGCCAGGACCAGTTGCGCGACGGCGCCGCCGTGACGCGCGCGGGCGGGGCGCCGGCTTGAATCTGCCTGCGGCGGCGGTCGCGCGGCCGGTGACCACCGTCATGGTGGTGCTCATCGCCGTGCTGCTGGGCGCCATCGCGCTGACGCGCATCCCGGTCGACCTGCTGCCGGATATCGAGAGCCCGGTGCTCAACATCCAGGTCGAGTACGCCAACGCTGCGCCGCAGACCATGGAGGAGCTGGTTACGCGCGTCATCGAGCAGGCGGTGGCCTCGACGCCGGGTTTGGAGGAGATGCGCTCCGAGTCCAAGGAGGGCGAGAGTGAGGTGACGCTGCGCTTCGCCTGGGGCACCGATATCGACGTCGCTTCCAACGATGTGCGCGACCGCCTCTTCAGCGAGGTCGACGAGCTGCCCGAGGACGCCGGCCGCCCGCGCATCCGCAAGTTCGATAGCGCCGACACGCCCATCATGCTGCTGGGTATCTCCAGCCCCATCGATCCGGTGGCGCTGCGCCGCCTCATCGACAACCGGCTGCTCTATCGCATCCAGCAGGTGCCCGGCGTGGCCGCCGCCGAGACCTGGGGCGGTCCCGAGCGCGAGATCCAGGTGAATCTGGACATCGACAAGGTGGAGGCGCTGGAGCTGTCGCTGGTCGACGTCGGCGACGCGCTGGAGGCGGCCAACCGTAATCTGCCGGCCGGCTCCATCGAGCTGCAGGGCCGCGAGATCCGTCTGCGCACGCCCGGGCGCATCGCCAGCCTCGACGAGCTGCGCGCCACGGTCGTCGCCGAGCGCGCCGGCGAGCCCATCACCGTCGGCGATATCGCCAGCGTTGCCGATACGCAGATGCGCGAGAACCGGCTGATCCGCATCAACGACGAGGCGGGTGTGCGCATGGCGGTGCGCAAGCAGTCCGGCGCCAACACGGTGGAGGTGTCGCAGCGCATTCTCGACGAGGTCGAGCGCCTCAATGAGGAGCTGCCACAGGTCGCCATCATGCCCTTCTTCGACAGCGCCGGCTTCATCGAGCGCGCCATCGCCAATGTCACGCGCTCACTGCTCTACGGCAGTGTGCTCGCCGTGCTGGTGCTGATGCTCTTTCTCGGCAACCCGCGCGCGACGATGGTCATCGCCACGGCCATTCCGGTGTCGCTGATCAGCACCTTTGCGCTGATCTATTTCTCGGGCTTCACGATCAATCTGATGACGCTGGGCGGACTGGCGCTGGGCGTCGGTCTGATGGTGGATTCGGCCATCGTCGTGCTCGAGAACATCATGCGCCGTCGGCAGGAGGACGGCGAGGGTCTGCGGGCCTCCGCCGAGCGCGGCGGCAACGAGGTCGCGGCGGCCATCGTCGCCAGCACGCTGACGACGCTGGCCATCTTCATCCCCATGCTCTTCGCCACCGAGATTGCCGGCCAGCTCTTCCGCGAGCTGGCGGTGGTGGTCGCCTTCGCGCTGGCCTGCGCGCTGATGGTGGCGCTGACGCTGGTGCCCATGCTGACCGCGCGCTACGTGCCCGCCGGCGGCGGCTTGAAAACGCGATGGCTGCAGGCGCCGGCAGCGGCCATCGCGCGCCGTTATGCGGCGCTGCAGACCAGCTATCGGGATGCGCTGGAGGGCGCGCTGGCGCGGCCGCGTCGGGTCGTCGCGGTGGTGGTGCTGCTCTTCGCCGGTGCCGTTGCGGCGCTGCCCCTGCTGGGCAGCGAGTTCATGCCCGCCAGCGACGAGGGCGAGGTGCGTGTCGATCTGGAAATGCCGCTGGGTACGACGCTGGAGATCATGGATCGGCAGACGCGTCGCGCCGAGGCGATCATCCGCGAAGTCGTGCCGGAACGGCGCTCGATGGTCACCAGCGTGGAGAGCGAAGGCGGCACCGAGGCGGACATCCGCATCGAGTTGCCGCCGACGGGTGCGCGGGAGCGCTCAAGCGCGGAAGTGGCCGCGGCCCTGCGCGAGGCCGTCACCGGCCTGCCGGATACCACGGTGCGCGTGCGGGTGCGCGAGCCCTTCTTCCTGCGCTGGCTGTCGCGTGGGCTGAGCGAGGGCGAGGCGCTGGGCGTGGAGGTGCGCGGCTACGACTTCGCCACCCTCGACCGCCTGACCGAGCAGGTGCGCGAAACGCTGACCGGCATCGATGGCATCACCGATCTGCGCGTGCCGCGCACGGGCGGCGAGCCGCAGCGGCTCATCGTCATCGACCGCGGCCGTGCGGCCGATCTCGGCGTATCGGTGGAATCCGTCGGCCGGACCGTGGAGACGGCCATCGCCGGCAATACAAGCGGCTATTTCCTCGATCAGGGTGACGAGGTGCGCATCCTGCTCAAGCTGGCCGAGAACCGCAGTATCGCGCCCGAGCGCATCCTCGATCTGCCGGTCCCGGCGCGCAACGGGCGCATGGTGCCGCTGGGTGCCGTCGCCGAGCTGCGCGAGGCCAGCGGGCCGGTCGAGATCCAGCGCGAGAACCAGCAGCGCATGAATGTCGTCTTCGCCAACATCGCCGGCCGCGATCTGGGCTCGGTGGCCGAGGATGTGCAGGCGGCGCTGGCCGAGATTCCACGCCCGGCGAACTACGAGCTGGCGCTGACCGGCGAGTACGAGGCGCAGCAGGCGGCCTTCGGCGCCATGGCGCTCAACGTCGCGCTGGCTTTGCTGCTGGTCTACATGGTGATGGCCTGCCTCTATGAATCGCTGCGCGATCCGGTCATCGTCATGGTGACGGTGCCGATGGCGCTGATCGGCGTCGTCGTCATGCTGCTCGCCACCGGCACGGCGCTGAGCGCGCAGTCGCTGGTGGGCTGCCTGATGCTGATCGGCATCGTCGTCAACAACGCCATCCTCATCGTCGATCAGGCGAATCTGATGCAGGGCGAGGGTCGCGATGCCCTGGATGCGGTGCGCGAGGCCGGCCGGCGGCGCCTGCGCCCGATCTTGATGACCGCGGCTACCACCATCCTGGCGCTGGTGCCGCTGGCCGTGGGTGTCGGTGAAGGCGCCGACGCGCAGGCGCCGCTGGCGCGCGCGGTCATCGGCGGGCTGATCTCGTCCACGCTCATCACGCTGATCATCATTCCGGTGGTCTACGCCGGTTTCCACGGCGCCTGGCCGGCGCGCGGCGCGAAGCCTGCCAGTGCCGTCGCCACTTCCCGCTCGTGATGCCCGCCATGCCCTGCCGTCGCTTCCTGCTGCTTCCGCTCCTGGCCGTGGCCTTTCCCGGCACGGCCGCCGAGGTCGACAACACGGTGGCGGCGCCGCAGCTGGTCACGGTTCCCGTCGAGGGTGAGATCGCGCTGTCGGTGGAGGAGGCCGTGGCGCTGGCGCTGCAGCACAACCCGGAGCTGACTTCCGAGCGGCAGGCCCCCATCGTCGCCGGCAGCTTCGAGCAGGTGGAGCGCGCGCGCTTCGACCCGACGCTCTTCGGAGAAGTCGGCGCCAGTCGCGCGCTGACGCAGCAGCAGTTCGACAACACCAACGAGACGCTGGATATCACCAACGAGCGCCAGAATCTGGCGCTGGGATTGCGCCAGACGTTGCCCACCGGCACCGATCTGGAGCTAGCGATTTCGCAGGACCGTTCCGAGTCCAACCGTTCGCCGACGCAGAGTGGTGCCGAGCTCGGGCTGACCGTGACGCAGGCGCTGCTGCGCGGCTTCGGCATTGCCAACAACCTGGTCGCGCTGCGCCAGGCGCGCACCGACGTCGCGGCCTCGGCCTACCAGCTGCGCGGCTTCGTGTCGGCACTGGTGGCGGATGTCGAGCGCCTTTACTGGGACTACGTCGGTGCGCGCGAGCGCATCCGTATCCTGGAGGCTTCCAAGGCGCTCGCCGAGCGCCAGGTCGAGGCCACGCGCACGCGCATCGAGGTCGGCGCGCAGCCGCGCACCGAGCTTGCGGCGGTGCGCGCCGAGGCTGCGCGCCGGGAGCAGGCGCTGATCGACGGTCGCGCCGCAGCCGAGCAGCTGCAGGCCGATCTGCTGCAGTTGCTGAGTCCGCCGGGTGAGCCGGCGTGGCAGCGCTCGCTGCAGCCGCGCAGCGGGCCCGAGGTCGAGGCCGGCGCGATCCCGGAAGCCGGGGAGCACATCGCGCTGGCCGAGCGCCGCCGCGCCGAACTCAACGAGGCGCGCCTGCTGCTGGCGCGCAACGAGCTGGAGACCGTCGCCACGCGCAACGGCCTGCTGCCGAGGCTGGATCTCTTCATCACCATGGGGCAGACCGGCTTCGCCGAGAGCTTCGGCGATGCCTGGCAGCGCGTCGAGGACCGCGACACCTACAACCTTTCGGCGGCGCTGCAGTTCGAGTACCCGCTGGGCAACCGCGCCGCGCGTGCGGAGGATCGCCGCGCGGGTGCCGAGACGCGCCGCGCCGAGGAGAGCCTGCGCAATCTTACGTCGCTGGTACGCGCCGAGGTGGCCAAGGCAGTGCGCGAGGTCGAGCGCTCCGCCGCCCAGATCGAGGCCTCGGCTGCGACACTGGCGCTGCAGGAGCAGACGCTGGAGGCCGAGCAGGCGCGTCTGGAAGTCGGCCGTTCCACCTCGCTGCTGGTGGCCCAGGCCCAGCGCGACCTGCTGCAGGCGCAGCTCGACCGCGCTGACGCCTTCATCGCCTATCGCAAGGCGCTCATCGCGCTCTACCGCCTGGACGGCAGCCTGCTGACGCGGCGCCTGATCGACGCCCCAGGCGCCGAGCCGCCTGCCGGCGTCGCCATGACTCCCTAGGGAAGCTCTGCAAAACTGCTGCGCTTGGCATCTTGAGCGCCGGCGGTGCTCGGAGTGCTCATGTAATTGGTTTATACACTCCGCTTCCTGCGCTCCGGCGGCTCTCACCCTGCCTTCGCTCGCGACGTTTTTCAGAGCTTCCCTAAGGCGCCGGGCGCTGCGCGCTGCCCGGCTCGCCGGCGGTGGCCGCCGGCATGCCGCCACGCATGCGCGCGATCTCGCGCAGCTGCTCGACCAGCATGCGCTCGGCCAGCTGGCGCACCGCGGGCAGCTTCGCTTCGCGCGCGGCGAAATTCAGCATGGGCAGGCCGCCTTCGTGATGGCGCTGCATCAACTCCAGGAAGATCCGGTCGCGCGTCTCGCCCTCGGCCTGCGTCAGCGTCTGTATCTCGTCGGTGGTCGCTAGTCCCGGCATGCCGCTGGAGGAGGCCTCGCAAGCCAGCAGATAGGCGCGCAACTCGTCGTCCGGTGGCTCACTGCCGGCGAGCATCCAGCTCATGGCGAGGCTGTCCGGCGTCAGCGGCTCGTCCCACAGCGCCAGCCAGCCGCGCATCTGCCCGAGCTCCACCAGTTGCCCCTCGAGGATGCGGTGGGAGAAGCCGGCCAGCGGCGTGTCGTGCTTCTGCAGGAAGAGGCTGACCAGCATGACGGCCTGATCGTGATGCCGGCTCATGTGCTGCGCGAAGCCGATGTCGACCACGCCGGGCGCGGGTGCCGCGGGCGCAGTCGTCCGGGATTGCAGCAGCGCGCCCAGCGCCAGCCCGATTGCCGCTGCGGTCAGGGCGAGCAGCCCCGCCCGCATCAGGTGCCGCCGCTACCCAGCGGGTAGACCCCGTTGGTGAACTCCAGAACCATGAAGCCGTTGTCCATGCAGGTGACCCACAGCCGGTCGTCGACGAAGCGCGGCGGTGAGCTGCACCAGTCCGCGCTCATCTCGCCGTGCACCGCTCCCAGGCCGAGCGAGAGCAGCTCCGGCACCGAGGCCACGTAACGCAGGATGTAGGGGCCCAGCGCGCCCGGCGCTGAGCCGGAGGCGTTCTGGTCGGAGATGTGCGGCAGGATGCCGCCGCCGTAGGCGTGCAGCGAGCCGTGCAGGCGCGGCGCGTCGTCGGGAACCGCTGGCGGGTTGAAGTAGGCGATCTCGACCGGCTCGCGTGGATCGCGGATGTCGAAGACACGGATGCCGGAATTGAAGTAGCCGCAGGCCAGCGCGGTGGGGTTCTCGACGCGGTCGACATCGCAGTAATGCGCTTCGTAACCGAAGGCGCCGTTGCTGGCGACATCCTCGTGGCGCAGCGCGGCGTTCTCCGGCAGCTGGATCTCCAGCTGGATGTGCTCGATGATCTCGGGCTGGGTTTCGTCGGAAATGTCGATGATGCGCACGCCTTCCGAGGCGAACTCGTCGGCGGCGATCAGATGCGGCACACCGTCGAAGAAGACCGGCAGCGCGTGTTGCGCGCAGCTGCGCGAGTTCCAGGTGATCTGGCTGACCTGCTGGACGGCGGGCACCGGCTCGCGGTTCTGGATGGCGCTGATGTCGAGGGTGATGATGCCGCCGGGCAGGCAGGTGGCCAGGTACATGCGGTTGCCGTCCGGGCTGAACTCGACGCCGTGGTTGGACGGGAAACCGCGCAGCCCGGTGTAGAGGATGCGCGGCTGCGCCGGATCCTCGACGTCGATGGCCGTGATGCTGCCGGCGATGAGGCCGGTCGACCAGTAGGTGCGTCCGTCCGGCGACCAGTTGCCCTCGTGGCCGAGAATATTCGAAGGCAGCTCCAGCGATGTGCCGAGCAGGCCGTTGCGGTGGATGGGGTTGGCGCAGTCCTCGCTGATGTCGTAGACATCGAAGAAGCCCGGCGCCGTCAGCACGCCGACGGCGACGCCGCCGAGCAGGCCGCGCGCCTCGTTGACCTTCAGCGATTCCCAGGTGCCCAGCAGCATGCCCGGGCTGGCGTGGTTGCCGGCGAACTCGGGGCTGGCGGGGTTGGTGACGTCGACGACCTGCATGCCCGGTGTGCTGCTGAGCACGGCGGCCACCGGCCCGCTGGACATGTAGGCGCAGTCGCCGCTGGAGGCGCTGACCACCGACGCGCCCTGGCCCTGATACTGGCCGACGAGGCGCATGTTGCAGGAATAGGCTTCGAGGTTGCGGCCGCTGTCGCGATCCGCCCGCGACACGCGACCCTGCAGGCCCGGCTCTGGCGCGCTGCCGGGGCCGCAGTCCGCAAGCCGCGCTACCGCGCGCTCGCTGTCCTCGGGTGGCATGGAGCCGCTGCAGGCCAGCAGGCTCAGCGCGGCGAGGCCGGGCCAGAGCCAAGCCAGCAAGCTGCGTTGCCCTTCGTGATATCCCTTCATCGTTGTCTCCCCGTTCCCTCGTGTCGGCGCGCGGGTCGTTTCGCCCGCTTGTCGCGCATTGGCTCGCTGCTTCGAATATACACCGGGCTGCGGCGCCGACGCCTGGCGTCGCCGGGCGCGGCGCGCCATTGGAAAAGCCTTGACCCTGTAACTGGCTACAGGCGCTACGATGTCCGCTCGTACCGAAATGGCGATCACCATGCAGACTATCGGCCGTATCGCACGCGCCAGCGGCGTAGCGATCGAAACCATCCGCTACTACGAGCGCGAGGGGCTGCTGCAGCCGCCCGAGCGCAGCGCTTCCGGCTATCGCCTTTACACGCCGGAGGCCGTGGAGCGGCTGCGCTTCATCCAGCGCGCCAAGCGTCTCGGCTTTTCTCTGCAGGAGATCGGCACGCTGCTGGATCTTTCCGATCAGGACGCGCCCAGCGCCGAGGTGCGCGCGCTGGCCAGCGACAAGCTGGCAGTCATCGAGGCGCGGCTACGCGACCTGCAGGGTATGCGCGAGGCGTTGTCGGCGCTGGTGGCGCGCTGCGACGGGCGCGGTGATGCGGCGCACTGCCCCATCATCGGTGCACTGAGCGACGGTGGCGAAGCGGACGACCCACGGGCCGTCTAGCGAAACTCAGCGGGATCGCCGCGCCTGTCTTTCTGAGCGCCGGCATTTCACTACAGTCGCTCGCGACGCGTCGCGGCGTCTCCTGAGCGCTCCGCGGCGGGCATAATGCAGCGATGCGCCGTTCTCGCCGCCACCGTATCGCGCCCCGCGCGCTGCTCTGCTTTGCGCTGATCGCGCAGCTGCTGCTGCCGGTGGCGCAGGCGCAGCTGATGGCGCGCGACGGTGGGCTCGCCATGCTGGCCTGCGGCGCCGGCTCGGCCGATTTCCTTGCCAGCCTGCGCGAGCAGTTGCCGCCCGAGCTGCTGCAGTCGATGGCGGGCGAGGCCGAGGCCGAAGCGGGCATGTTCTGCCCGGCCTGCTGTGCGGCAAGCGGTGACGGTGCCGCTCCCGATGCGCCGGCGCGTGTTCGGCTGATCGCTGCCGCGGCGCCATTGCGGGCGCCACCAGCCCTTACACCGCCACGCGCTGCCGCCGTCCGGCTGCCGCCGGCTCGGGCGCCGCCCCGGGGCTGACTGACCGGGCACGGCCCGGCTGCACCGTCTTCCCCCATTTTTTCGCGCGGCGCAACGCGTTGCGCGCTGCATCGAGGATGCACGCATGTTCCTTTCTTCTTCCCTTCTCGCGCGGGCGACCGTCGCAGTGCTGCTGCTGTATCCGCTGACGGTTCTCCACGCCGATGCCGGTCACGGCCCGCGCGCCGACAGTCATGCGCCCATCGGCGTCATGGGTGATCACCTGCACGGTGCCGGCGAGTTCATGATTTCTTACCGCTACATGCACATGGATATGGCCGGCAGCCGCATTGGCACGCGCCGCGTGTCGCCGGAATTCATCGTGCAGAACGTACCCAACCGCTTCGCCGGCCGGCCCGGCCAGCCACCGACGCTGCGCGTGGTCCCGGCCAGCATGGATATGGAAATGCACATGCTTGGCGGCATGTATGGCCTCAGCGACAACATCACGCTGATGGCGATGCTGCCGGTGGTGGTCAACAGCATGGATCACATCACCTTCCAGGGTGGCAGCGGCACCGACCGGCTCGGCAACTTCCAGACCACCAGCAAGGGCCTGGGCGATGTCGGCGTCTCGGGGCTGTTCCGCCTGGGGGGGCTGGCCGGAGGCGACGTCGTCGGCCGCTTCGGTCTGCGCGCACCCACTGGCGATACCGACAACACCGACGATGTGTTGACGCCGATGGGCGGCCGGCCGCGGCTGCGCGTGCCCTACATGATGCAGCCGGGCAGCGGCACCTGGGCGGCGACGCCGGGGCTGAGCTGGCGTGCAACCAGCGGTTCGCTGGGCTGGGGTGCGAGCTACGCCGGCGTGCTGCACATCGGGCGCAACGACGAGGGCTACACGCGCGGCGACGAGCACGAGCTCAGCGCCTGGGCAAGCTGGCTGTGGGCGCCGGCGCTGAGCAGCTCGCTGCGTATTCGCGCGCAGAGCCGCGAGGCCATTCAGGGTATCGACGCCGGTATCGTCGCCCCGGTACAGACCGCCAACCCGGACTTGCAGGGCGGTGACCGCGCCGAGATCGGCCTGGGCCTGAACCTGCTGGGCACGCGCGGCATGCTCGCCGGCCATCGTCTCGCCGCCGAGTACCTGTTGCCCTTCTATCAGGATCTCAACGGGCCACAGCTCGAAACCGATGCCACGCTGATTCTTGGCTACCAGTACGCCTGGTGATTGAGGCGGCGCCGCGGCCGAGGGGCTGCGGCGTCGCTATAGTGCCCGGCATCCTGTATGCCGGAGCGAGCGATGACCGAATATCTGTTGGCCCTGCTGGCGAGCCCTGAAGCCTGGGTGGCGCTGGCCACGCTGGTGGTCATGGAAGTCGTGCTCGGCATCGACAACCTGATCTTCATCGCCATTCTGACCAACAAGCTGCCGGAGGCGCGACGCGCCTTCGCGCGCCGGCTGGGTATCGGCGCGGCGCTGGTGCTGCGCCTGCTACTGCTGGCGACGGTGGCCTGGATCGTTCAGCTGACTGCTCCCTTGTTCAGCATCTTCGGCCAACCCTTCTCCTGGCGGGATCTGATCCTGATCGCCGGCGGTGGTTTCCTGCTCGCCAAGGCCACCATCGAGATCCACCATCACATCGATCCGGAGACGCCGGAGCACTCGGAAAGCGCCGGCTCGAAGGCCGCGATCAGCGGTGTCGGCGCGGCCGTGGCGCAGATCCTGATGCTGGATCTGGTCTTCTCGGTGGACAGCATCATCACTGCCGTCGGCATGACGCCGCATATCCCGATCATGGTAGTGGCGGTGGTGGCGGCCGTGATGGTCATGCTGCTTGCTGCCAACCCGCTGGCGGCCTTCATCCAGCGCAATCCGACCGTGGTGATGCTCGCGTTGGGTTTTCTGCTGCTGATCGGCACGACCCTGATCGCCGAAGGCATGGGTGCGCACGTGCCCAAGGGCTATGTCTATGCCGCGATGGCCTTCTCGGCGCTGGTCGAGGGGCTCAATATCATGGCGCGTCGCCGACGAGAGGCGCTGCGCGCCGCGAGGTGATATCGATGGCCAGCGCCCTCAGTAGCCGCTCGAGCGCGCCGGCCAGCCGGAGCTGGAAGTCCTGTGGATGAATGCCGACGCGCAGCGGGCGGCCGCTGCTGCGCGCCAGTAGCAGCTGGCCGCGGTTCCAGGCGCTCAGCGCCAGTGCTCGCGCGGCGGTGTCGGCCTCGAAGCCGAGCAGCGGCACAGCGTCGAGCCGGCCGCTGGCCGCGTCGATGAAGCCGGCGGTGGTCTCGACACGCGCGTAGGGCAGATCTCTCAGCGCTGTGCGCGGCAGTGCGCCCAGCGCCCAGGCCGGCGGCACATAGAGCTCGGGGGCGTCCAGACCGTTGCGCGCGAACCAGTCATAGGAGCGGCGCATGAGGGCGCCGATCTCGTCGGTGGATAGCGCCAGATGTTCGGCGGCGTCGCGCGAGATAAACGCCGCGTGCAATCGGTGATGCAGGCCGCGGATGCCGCGCGCCCGGTGGCGCCAGCCGTGTGCCGCCAGCTCGTGCCCTTGCAGCTGCCAGCGTCGGAGCTGTAACAGCTCGTCGGTCTGCCAGCGGCAGCCGGGCACGACCAGCAGGGTGGCCGGGGGCAGCCGATGCCGCCGCAGCCGCGTCAGGATGTCGGCCACCGGCGCCAGCGTTTCCGGCATGACGTCGTGCACCGACAGCAACGGCCGGATGTTCATCGTTGACAGTCGGCGACCAGATCCAGCCACTGCGTCAATGTTTCGTCGTTGAGTGCCCGCGCGGCGTCACGCGCGCGCAGCGCCCGCACCCGGCGTGCTTCCGGGCACTGGACCTGCAGGCGTCGAATGGCGTCGGCGAGGTCCTCGCCGTTGCGCAGTGACACCAGTCCGTCGCGCAGCGCGTGCCAGCTGTGGATGCCGGCGGTCTCCGCGACCACTGCCGGTCTCCCGCGTGCCATCGCCTCCAGTGCGATGGAGCCGAAGGTCTCCAGCTTTGAGGGCAGCAGCAGCAGGTCCGAGGCGTCGAGCAGTTTGCGTAGCGCGTCGCGGTCGAGCCAGCCCACCATGTCGACATTACTCAGATCCGCGGTTTCGCGTTCGATCTGGCGGCGCAATGGGCCGTCACCGGCGATGACGAAGCGCAGCTCGGGCAGAGCGCGTGCGGCGGCGACGACGGCCTCCAGGTTCTTCTCCGGCGCCAGCCGGCCGGCGAAGACGAGCTGGCGCAGTGGACGCGCCTCCGCGGTGATGGGTGTGTCGATGAAGCTCGCCGGCAGCGGTGTTCCCATCACCCGCACCGAGGGTGCGCCCAGCGCACGCACGGTGGGTACGAGGCGGGAGCTGTGTACCAGTACCTCGGCGCTGTTGCGGCAGAGCAGGCGGTTCATCGTGGTGAGATAGCCGCCGGCGATGCCGCGCGAAACCGGATTCCAGTAGAGCCGCGACAGCGCCTCGAACTCGGTGTGGAAGGCGGTGACGAAGCCGCAGCCGAGGTGGCGCGCCATCGCCAGTCCCAGAAGGCCGAAGGGCCCCGGCGTGACGCTGACAATGACATCCGGCTGCATGCGGCGGATGCGCTTCCAGAGCCGCGGCACATCCGGCGTCAGCAGCCGCTGTGTCGGGTCGCCGGGCAGCGGCAGGCTGAGGCTGCCCAGGCGCCGGCGGTGACTGCCGGGCTGGAAGATGGCGGCTTCGGCCAGGCGCGGTGTGAGCTGTGCGATGAGATCGCTGTAATAGCTGCCGGCGCCGTTGCGCTCGGATTCAGCATCCGAGAAGAAGGCGACGCGCTGCGGTGCGAAGGCCGGGCGCGCCGTCGGTGCGTCCGGGATGTGCAGAGCGGTGTGCGTTGCGCCATCCGTCATGCGGAGTGCTCCTGTGGCTCTCTGAAGGAAGCTGGTTGTTGCCGGGCCGCGTGCAGGCGCGTGTAGTCGCGCTTCATGGCGGCCATCAGCGTCGCCGGTGGTGCCGGCTGATCATCGGGCGCAGGGCGCGGCTGCGGCGCCTGCGCGGCATTGGCCTCGGCGCGCGCCAGAGACGCACGCAGCGCCGGCCCCTGCGCGACACCGAGATGCGCCAGCGCCGCACTCAGCGTGGCGCCGGGCCGGGCGCGCACATCGTCTATGGCGACGACGGCCATGCGCTTGGAATGGCGCGCGTGACTGTCGGCTAGATGGCGGTATCCGCCGGCGAAGATGCCGGCGAAGCGCTCGGCCTCGATGGCCGGGTCGTTGCCGAGGGCGCGGCTGGCGCCGGCGATGGCGCTGAGCTGCGAGGTCAGTGCGGCTTCGGGCTCGCGGATGCAGACGATGAATTGCGCGTCCGGGAAGGCCTCGGCCAGCGCGCCGACCCAGCTGGCGAAGGCGGCATTCTTGGAAAGAAGCTGCCGGCCGTCGCCGCTGGCGAAGCAGTGCTTCTGCAGGATGCGGCGGTAGGCGCCGAGCAGCAGCGCGCGCTCGGTCTCGGGCGCCCGGTCCAGCGTCGCCAGCCGCCACAGCTCCGCTCGTTCGGGAGCCGCAAGTGCGGCCAGGAAGCAGCCGGCCAGCGGCAGCAGCGCCAGATAGTCTTCCTCGGCGTCGTCGGCGCTGACCGGGTGCACAGCGTCGAAGTCGCCGACCGCGCGGCGGACGAGTGCGTCGCGCAGCCGACGGCCGGCGCCGACGAGCGCGGCGTCGGCCGCACCCAGCGTCTGCCAGAGGCGCCGCTCGCTCACCGAGGGGGCGAGCAGGGCCTCCCAGGTGCGCATGCTGCTGAAGCGGGCGCTGTCCTCGGCGAGCAGGCGGTGGACGAAGGTGGTGCCGCTGCGCGGAATGCCCAGCACGAAGAGCGGCGCCGGGACTTCCTGCCCGCGCTCGGCGGAATAGAAGAGGCGGTCGGCGGCGAAGCCGGCGACGTGCGCCAGCTGCAGTGCGGTGTAAGGCGGTAGCGCCGCGGCTAGCTTCAGTGCACGGCTTGCCGGTCTTGCGACGCCGTCATCAGTACCGGCAGTGACGGCGCCAGTGAGCCAGCGCAGATGCAGACCGAGGCTGCGGCGCAGCGCACGCGGCAGAGCGTCGGCAGGAAGTTCGATGGCGGGCTGCATGGCGCGCAGCCTGCGGGTGCGCCATGACAGCAGCGTTACCGGATGATGGCGCGACCGTTACAGGCGGCCGCGCCATCGCCGCGCTCAGCGTGTTGCCATGCGGCTGATGTTGGAGGGCGTGAAGTGCCGCTCGCCGAAGGTGACGCTGGTATTGACCAGCGGCTCCTCGTTGCTGATCTCCTGCAGCAGGTAGCGATTGGCCTGCAGGTCGTAGACCGTGGAGCCAACCGTGGCGACGGAATCCAGCCAGACGAGCTGGATGGAATGCAGCTCCTGGTAGCGCCATAGCTCGTCTCGGCGGTCGTAGATGTCGACGCCGAGAATGCTCCAGGTGTCCTCGTCGATGTAGAAGGTGCGGCGCTTGTAGAGGTGGCTGATGCCGGCCTTGAGTTCCGATTCGACGACCCAGACGCGGCGCTTCTCGTAGCGCGTCAGATCCTGGTTGATGTGGCCGGCGCGCGTCATCTCCTCGTAGGTGTTGCGCGAGTCACCGAACTCATAGCTGTTGTAGGGCAGGATCACTTCCTTCTTGCCCACCAGCTTCCAGGTGTAGCGGTCGGTGGCGCCGTTGAACATGTCGAGCTGGTCGTTGGTGCGCAGCCCGTCCGAGCCGGTGCCCGGATTGTCGTAGGAAACGTCGGGCGCGCGACGGACGCGACGTTGTCCGGCGTTGTACTGCCAGGCGCGGCGGGATTCCTTGACCTGGTCCAGGGTCTCGTGGACGAGCAGCACGTTGCCGGCCTGCCGGGGCGGGCCGACGACCAACTGCAGGAAGTAGATGCCGACGTTGTCGAGCTCTTCGACCTCGACGCCGTCATTGTTGTAGTGGAAGCGGATGTCCTCGCGCAGCTTGAAGGGCGTAAAGCGGCCACTGGACTGCACGGCGAGCTGGACGTTGTAGCGCTGCACCGACTCGCCGCGATAGCGCAGCTTGTGGTTCCAGATCGCTTCCTTGCCCGAGTCGGGTAGCGGGAAGGGGATGCCGGTGACCGCATCGTTGATGCTCTCGCCACCGTTGCTCAGATAGGCGCGCTCGGCATTGCGCCGATTCGCCTCGTAGATGAACTCCGGCGCCCGGCCGCTGCGGCGAGTCTCGTAGAGCGGCATCTTGTAGGTTTCGGGATAGCGCTTGAGCAGCGCCTTCTGGCCGACGGTGAGCAGATCGGCGTACTCGGCCATGTTGTCGGCAGTGATGACGGCGATGGGCTCGTCGGAGGCGAAGAGTTCGTAGCTGTCCAGATGCCGTTCGGTGCCGGACTCCGGCCGCGGGATCGAGTAGCCGCCGTCCCAGGCCGGGATGCTGCCGTCGGCGTTGCCCGCCCTCTCGGCGCCCATCGGGGTCAGGTCCTTGCCGAGGCGCTCGACGGCACGGTCTGGCGGCCCGTCGGCGGCGTGGACGCTCAGGGTCAGGGCGGCCAGAAGGGCCAGGCTCAACTGCTTCATCATTGTCTCCTCCGTGCCGGCGTCCTTGCCGATGGTTTCTCGGGTCTCGTGAACGCAGGGTAGCGCGTCGCGTGCGGCGCGCACAGAGGCAATTTCTTAGGCAGTGCTCAGGCTTCGGGCTCGGCGTCCAGGGGGCGGAAGTCCACGCCCTGCATGTGGCAGGTCACGATGGCGGTGCGCAGTGCCTTGATCGCCTCGGGGCGCGGGAAGGTCTTGCGCCAGACCAGCGCCACGCGCCGCTGTGGCACCGGGTCGGCGAAGGGGCGCGCCACCAGGTAAGGCTGGGATTCCTCCGGCCGGTTCACGTGGCTGCTCCGCGGCAGCACGCTGATGCCGATCTCACTGGCGACCATGTGGCGGATCGTCTCCAGGCTGGAGCCGGTCTGCGGGCGCGGGCCTTCAGCATTGCTGTCGATGCACTTCGGGCAGGCCTCGACGACCTGCTCGCGGAAGCAGTGGCCGGGCCCGAGCAGCAGTAGATTCTCTTCGCCCATCTCGGAAGCGGGAATGGTTTCGCGATCGGCCCAGCGATGCTCGTGCGGCAGCAGCACGATGAAGTCCTCGTCGTAGACCGACCAGACATGCAGCTGGCTGTCCTCGACGGGTAGCGCCACCAATGCGACGTCCAGCTCGTTGTTGTGCAGCTGCTCGAGTAGCTGGGCGGTGAAGTTCTCTTCCAGGATCAGCGGCATGCGCGGCGTAGTCTGGCGCAGCATGGGCACCAGATAGGGCAGCAGATAGGGGCCGACGGTGTAGATGGCGCCCAGGCGTACCGGCCCGACCAGATCGTCCTTGCCCTCCTTGGCGAGATCTTCGACGCGCGCGGCTTCGGCGAGCACGCGCTTGGCCTGCGCACAGATGCGTTCGCCCACCGGCGTCGGCCGGACTTCGCCGCGATTGCGCTCGAAGAGGGTGACGTCGAGGGTCTCTTCCAGCTTCCGGATCGCGACCGACAGCGTCGGCTGCGAGACGAAGGAGCGCTCCGCGGCGCGGCCGAAGTGCCGCTCCTTCTCCAGATTGACGAGGTAGCGCAGCTCGGTAAGGGTCATGCGTCGGCCAGCCAGTCGCGGGGCGGTAGGTAATCTTCCAGCAGCGCCGCTTCCGGGCTGCCGCTTTCGGGATGATAGTCGTAGCGCCAGTGTGCGGCCGGCGGCATCGACATCAGAATCGATTCGGTGCGGCCGCCGGACTGCAGGCCGAAGAGCGTACCGCGGTCGTAGACCAGATTGAACTCGACGTAGCGGCCGCGGCGATAGTGCTGCCAGTCGCGCTCGCGGTCCCCCCAGGGCGCGCCGCGTCGCGCTTTCACGATAGGCACATAGGCGCGCGGGAAAGCTGCGGCAACTGCCTGCATCATGCCGAAGCTGTGCGCGAAACCGCCTTCGTTGAAGTCGTCGAAGAACAGCCCGCCGATGCCGCGCGGCTCGTTACGGTGCTTGATCCAGAAGTAGTCGTCGCACTGCTGCTTGAAGCGTGCGTAGAGGTCATCGCCGAAGGGGGCGACAGCGTCACGCGCGGTGCGGTGCCAGTGCACGCAGTCTTCGGCGAAGCCGTAGTAGGGCGTCAGATCGAAGCCGCCACCGAACCACCACACCGGCGGCTCCTCCGGATGTTCGGCGACGAAGAAGCGGACATTGGCGTGGCTGGTGGGCACGTAAGGGTTGCGCGGATGGATGACCACCGACACTCCCATGGCGCGGAAGCTGCGGCCGGCCAGCTCGGGACGGCTCTGCGAGGCCGAGGGCGGTAGCGCATCGCCGTGCACCAGCGAGAAGGCCACGCCAGCACGCTCGAAAACGCGGCCTTCGGCCAGCACGCGGGTGTCGCCGCCGCCACCGGCCTCGCGCTGCCACTGGTCGATCAGGAAACGGCTATCGCCGTCAGCGGCTTCCAGCTCGTCGCAGAGATTCTGCTGATAGCGGCGCAGGAATTCGGAGACGGCTTCGGGATCAATCATTTCGCTCATGGGCGCACAAGATAGCCGGTCATGACGTCGCGGATCGGCGAGGGACGGCCGAGCCCGCCGAGCGGACCAGGAAGCAGGGCATCCAGATGCCGGCCGAGGCGCAGGCGGACGGCTGTGGCGGTTTCGGCCGTAGGCTCGCCGCTGCGGTTGGCGCTGGTGGAGACCAGCGCTCCACCCCAGGCACGGCAAAGCGCCGACGCCGGCGGATGCGCGGTCACGCGCACGGCGATGCGGTCGCTGTCGCCGGTTATCCAACCGGGGGCGTCATCGGCCGCCGGAAACAGCCAGGTCGACGGCCCCGGCCAGCTCTGCATGGCCGCAGCCAATTTGTCCTCGGGCGGTATCCGGACCCAGGGGCGCAGCGCCTCGAAGTCGTGGGCGATGAGAATCAGCCCCTTGGAGACGTCGCGGCTTTTGGCGGCCAGCAGCCTGTCGACCGCAAGCGGGTTGGCCGGGTCACAGCCCAGCCCCCACACGCCTTCGGTGGGGTAGGCCACGAGTCCGCCATCCGCCAGCGCGGCGACGGCCGCCTGCAGCGGACGGCCGCCCATTCAGACGCCGCTGCTGTCGGCTCCGCCGGGCGCGTCCGGCTGCGCGGCGGGCTGTTTGGCGGCCGATTGCTTCGCGGCGCTCTTCTTGGCTGCCGCCTTTTTCGCCGCGGTCTTTTTGCTGGCGCTCTTCTTCGCAGTCGCCTTTTTTGCGGCTGACTTCTTTGCAGCGGACTTCTTCGCGGCACTCTTCTTGCCGGCGGATTTCTTGGCGGCAGGCTTCTTCTGTTTCTCGACCTCCAGCATCTCGCGACACTGCTCCAGTGTCAGCGACTCGGCTTCGGTGCCCTTGGGTACGCGGGCGCGCAACTTGCCTTCGCTGACGTAGGGGCCGAAGCGACCCTTGACGATGCGGATGTTCTCCTCGGGCCAGTGCTGCAGCGTGGCCGCCTCCAGCGCCGCCTGTTTGGCCTCGTAGAGCTCGATGCAGCGCGCCAGCGTGACCTTGTAGGGGTCGTCGTCCTTCTTCAGCGAGACGAACT
Source organism: Algiphilus aromaticivorans DG1253 (assembly GCF_000733765.1). Taxonomy (NCBI): domain Bacteria; kingdom Pseudomonadati; phylum Pseudomonadota; class Gammaproteobacteria; order Nevskiales; family Algiphilaceae; genus Algiphilus; species Algiphilus aromaticivorans. The sequence continues at coordinate 3,754,554 of NZ_JPOG01000001.1, forward strand.
CGTCGCCGAAACGGGCGTAGGGGCCGAAACGTCCGATGCTGACCACCACCTCGGTGCCGTCGTCGGTGGTGCCGAGGTTGCGCGGCAGCTTGAAGAGCTCCATCGCCTCCTCGAAGCTGATGGTGTCGATGCGCTGGTTGCCGCGCAGCGAGGCGAACTTGGGCTTGTCCTCGTCGTCCTTGGTGCCGATCTGCACGTAGGGTCCGTAGCGACCGAGCTTGGCCGTGACCGGCTTGCCGCTGGCCGGGTCGGTGCCCAGTGAGCGGCCCTCGTTGACCTCGCCGCGCGTCAGATCCTTCTTCTCTTCGAGACGCTTGGCGAAGTGCTCCCAGAAGTCGGCGAGCAGCGGTGTCGCCTCCTTCTCGCCGCGCGAGACGGCGTCCAGATCGTCCTCCAGCTTGGCGGTGAAGTCGAAGTCGACGTAGCGCGTGAAGTGCTCGGTCAGAAAGCGGTTGACGACCATGCCGACGTCGGTGGGCCAGAAGGCCTTACCTTCCATGCGCACGTATTCGCGCTGCTGCAGCGTGCCGATGATGGAGGCGTAGGTCGACGGCCGGCCGATGTCGTATTCCTCCAGCGTCTTCACCAGCGAAGCCTCGGTGTAGCGCGGCGGTGGCTCGGTGAAATGCTGCTCGGCGGCGACGTCGTGCAGCGTGACGTCCTCGCCCTCGGTCAGCTCGGGCAGGCGCTTGTCGTCGTCATCGTCCGAGGCGTCGTCGCGCCCGCTCTGGTAGACGGCGATGAAGCCGGGGAAGACCAGCACCGAGCCATTGGCGCGGAAGGCATGGTTGCCGGCGGTCAGCTCGGCGGTGACGGTGTCGAAGACCGCCGAGGCCATCTGGCTGGCCATGGCGCGGCGCCAGATCAGTGTGTAGAGCTTGAGCTGGTCCTCGCCCATGTGCGCTGCCATCGATTTCGGCGTGCGCATCATCGAGGTCGGGCGGATGGCTTCGTGGGCCTCCTGGGCATTCTTCGACTTCGACTTGTAGGCGCGCGGTGATTCCGGCACGTAGTCCGCGCCGTAGTCCCGGCCGACCAGTTCGCGGATCTGGTGGATGGCCTCGTTCGCCAGGTTCACCGAGTCGGTACGCATGTAGGTGATGAGACCCACCGTCTCGCCGCCGAGGTCGACGCCCTCGTAGAGCTGCTGGGCGACACGCATGGCGCGCGTCGAGCCGAAGCCGAGCTTGCGGTTGGCCTCCTGCTGCAGCGTCGAGGTCGTGAAGGGCGGTGCCGGGTTGCGCTTGCGTTGCTTCTTCTCGACCTTGGCGACGTGCAGGCGACCGTCGGCGGCGTCGAGGATGCGCTGGCGCGCGCTGTGGGCGCTGTCGCTCTCGGTGAGGGTGAACTGCTCGGCCTTCTCGCCGTCCAGCCGCAGGAGGCGGGCCGTGAAGCGCTGCTCCGCTTTCTCGTTCTGCGCGGTCAGCGACCAGTATTCCTGCGGCACGAAGGCCTTGATCTCTTCCTCGCGCTCGCAGATCAGGCGCAGCGCCGGCGACTGTACGCGCCCGGCCGACAACCCCGGCGAGACCTTGCGCCAGAGCAGCGGCGACAGGTTGAAGCCGACCAGATAGTCCAGCGCGCGGCGCGCCTGCTGGGCGCTGATCAGCTCGTCCGCCATAGCGCGCGGATTGGCGATGGCCTTCTGCACCTCGGACTTGGTGATCTCGTAGAAGACGACGCGCTGGACTTCCTTGTTCTTCAGCGCCTTCTTCTCGCGCAGCAGCTCGACCAGATGCCAGGCGATGGCCTCACCCTCGCGGTCAGGGTCGGTCGCGAGAATGAGCGTGTCGGCGTCCTTGAGCGCGTTGATGATGGCGCGCACGTGCTTGGCGTTGCGCTCGACCATCTGATAGTGCATCTCGAAGCCGTGCTCGGTGTCGACGGCACCGTCCTTCGGCACCAGATCGCGCACGTGGCCGTAGGAGGCCATCACCTCGTAGCCGGGGCCGAGGTATTTCTTGATGGTCTTCGCCTTGGCGGGGGACTCGACGATGACCAGGCTGTTGCTGGCAGTGGCGGTAGTCATGGCCGCGAGCTTATACGCGGGCTATTGCTGGGGTGTCAAAGGCTGGCTGCGCCGTATGGCCCTGTCGAGAACATGTGACGGCACGTCAGGTGTCGCGCCGGGCGGCGGCCCGGGTCCGGGCAAGCGGCGGTTTTCTCCCGGGTTTATCGGGTGTGTCTCATTCGCAGCTGCGTGGTCGTCGGGCGTGGGCCGTGTCGCGGGCATGGCGGCACGTTCCGAGCCGCCCGTCGGGTCAATTCCCAGCATGGTCCGCGTGCGGTGGCCCGGCGCTAGGCGCTGAAACCCGCCAGGCTCATGCGTAACAGGCCAGCCTGGTTGGCGGTGCCGGTCTTGCGGTAGAGGGCGCGGCATTGCGACTTGACCGTGTTCATCGTGATGCCCGTTGCCGCGCAGATCTGCGCCGGCGAAAGGCCATCGAGGAACTGCAGCAGAATGCGGGTTTCCGCGGTGGTCAGGCCGAAAGCCTGCTGCACTCTCGATGCGATACTCGCACTGTCCGGTTTGAAATCGCGAACGACGACGACAACCACGGGTTGCCTGCGTCCGAGAGCAAGGGGTGCGGGCAGCACCCGGTTCAGGTGCGGTGTGACGATGGCGGAGTAGCGCGTGCCGCCGGACCGCCAGAGCACCGTGGCACTGCTCGGCGTCTGTTCCGGGTCGCTGCCGGCCAGGCACTGCCCTAGCGCCTGCTGCAGGCGTTTGTCAGCCCTGCAACAACCTAGCCTCAGGCAACCGTTTCGTGTCGTCAAGGGTCCGGGGACTTGCTTCAGCAGCGCCTCCGCGAGCGGATTGGCGTAGACCACGCTGCCTTTGTGGTCGAGAAGCAGTACGGCATCGCCGCGATCGGCGCTGATGCGACCGCTGATTTGTTCGCGCAGCTCGTGCCCGCCCAGGCGGCTGGCTAGCTCAAAGGCCTGCTTGATGTGGGGCCGAATCGCTTGCATGCGCGCGATCTCGACGTGCCCGAAGTCATCCTGATCGCCGCCGCGGTAGACCGAAAATATGCCGGTACTCTCATCGCTCAGTGGCGCGAGAACCGCCATTACGTCCCGCCAGTCAGCCTCCACGCGGCGCAGGCCCTCGTTGTAGAACGCCGAGTTGCGAACGTGCTTCGCCGGAACATATTTGCTGCCGATGAGCAGGTCGCTGTCCGGCTCCATCTGAACGCAGGGCCACCACGGGTCGTATTCGGCCAGCTGGTCTCCCATGACCGACAGGAGCCCCTGCGCGTCGTAGCCGTAGTTGGCCGCGACTTGCACATTGCTGCCCGGCAATTGCACGAATTCCATGGCGGCGGCGCGGCCACCGACAAACTCGCTAACCAGCCGCAGCGCATCAGGCCATCGCTCCGGTGTCATGGACGCCTGATACAGCGCCAGGATGACGCTGTTGATGTCCGGCTGCTTCATCCCGTGTCATCGAGCACGTCCATAAGTCTGTAACGTAGTCGAAACCTCGCCCGGAGTCGAACAATGCGTCGCGTGCGCGGGGCGTTCTCCCGTCCCTCCGCATGGCAGGCGGGTGGAGGAACGGAAACGGGCCCGCCGAGTGGCGGGCCCGTCTTGTGTGCCATGGACGTCCGACCCATGCCCGAGGAGACGCGTGGGCGGGGCCGGGGCTTCCAGGACCGGGGAACCGCTGGACCGGTCGTCCCGCTTCTAGAGTCGCGTCCAGGTGCCGGTTGCGTCGTCCGGTTCGTTCGAGAACTCGATCAGCACCGTGCCCGCCGAGGTGTCGCCGGAGGTCAGCGTGTAGCGCTCGGTACCGCCGCCGGAGAACGCGATGACCAGAACGCCATCTTCGGTTACTTCCCAGGTGATGGCCCCGCCTTCCTCGCCGAAGCTCCAGGTACCCGTTCCACCCTCATTCAGCGCAAAGGTCGTGGCCTGCTCGTCACCATCGATCCCGGCCGCATAGGTTCCCGGCGTCAGCGACGAGAAGCCGCCACCCGGTGCCTGGCCAATCGGTTCGCCATTGATCTCGGCAAAGAGCAACACCTCGCGCGTGAGTGGCTCACCTGGGTCGGCACTTTCTTCCGCGATCTCGATGCCGTTGCCCACCCCGTACCATTCAGTGAGCGCGTAGCCGTCGTCGCTGGCGAGGTCGAAGCGGCAGGTCTCGAATGTGCCGGCCGGCACGGCAATCGTTTCCCGTCCGACATAGGTGACCGTGGCCGTAAAGGGATCCGGTTCGCCGCCGCCTTCCGTAAAGACCGAAGAAAAGGTATACGCGTCGCCCGGATCGAGGTCGAAGCGCAGCAGGTCTCCGGGGTCGGAAACGAAGCTGTCGTCGGAACCCTGAAGGTTTTCGTCCGCGATGGCATTCACCGAAGGTCGGGCGAAATCGATCTGAAAGTACTCGTTTGCGTCCGCAACACCCGTTCCGGTGTCCTCAACGAACACCCGGGTAGCGGGGCGGCCCTCGAAGGAACTGTCGGTGAAGACGGTGAAGTCGGACGTGAACTCACCGACGAACGCTCCGCCCTCGGTTTCGCGAGAGCTGATGGTGTACTCGGTGCCGTCCTGCCACAGGACCGGATTGAAGCAGGCCGCTGCCGAGCCGACCGACTCGGGCGCTCTGGTGAACGTCGAGCCGGGGGCATCGAAGGAATTGCGTCGTGTTTCCGGGGTGCCGCCGGCATTCTCTGGTGCGAAGGCCAGCTGGAAGCGGTCTTCTTCCACCCGGATCATCAAGTACACCAGTTCGTTCTCGGTCAGATTGCGGATATCGATCTCGGTGGCCGGTTCGCCATCCGCTGCCAGGACCTGTGCCCCCAGCGTGACAATGAGCTGCTCGGTGTACGAATCCTCCGGGTCGCCGAGACAGGCGTCATTGGCCCATTGCGATTCGCGCACGGTGACATCCGTTCCATTGAAGGTCCACGAACCCTCGAAGGAGTCCCCCTCGTCGCTATCGCCATCGCAGGCGAAGTCCCACGTTCCCTGCAGCGCATCGATGACCGCATTGTCGACATCGAAGCAGACGGTATCGACGTTCGACACCAGATCGTCGGCATCGCGGCCGCTGATCTCGACGCAGAACTGGCCGGCGCCGATATTCGACGGCACGGCGATGTCCAGCACCACGTTCTCCAGCGCCTTGGTGCCACTGCGCGACTGGGCCTCCGACGCCAGCAGGACCTCGGCGTAGCGGTTGGAGCCGACCACCTTGGCGAAGATCGCCGACAGCGCCGAGCCGGTCTCGAAGTCGAGGCTCAGCGACGCGCTGCCGCCCGACGGCACGCCCACCTGATCGGCCGCCGCCCGTAGCTCCGGATCGTTGCCGGTGTCGGTGGGCGCGGGCGGTGCACCGTCACGCAGGCTGGCACTGCGATCGCCGACCTTGATGAGGATGGCCTCCATCACCGCATCGGGCTCGGCGCCCGGATCGATGCTTCCCATTCCGCCGCCACCGCCACCGCCACCGCAGGCTGACAGGCTCAGCACGAACAGGAGCGATACCGCCGTCACATTCATCCGACGTGTTTTCATGTTTTCCCCGCCCTGAAATCCCCTTGGATGGCTTGAGCGTAGTCAGCCTTCCAGTCCGGGTCATCACACCCAGGTGTGATGCGAGCGGGGCGACATGTCCCGCCGCGTCTCGGGCCTGCGATTCGGGGGCGGGAACCGCTGCCCGCGGCCGTACGACATGACGGAAGCCCGCGCTTCGCGCGGGACCAGCGGCCTGCGAGCGCAGGCGGTTTTTGCCGTATGGCGGGTGCGTGTTTGCGCAGGCCGCATCTACACGGCCCGCGCCACGGAGCTTCACGCTGTCCTGGCTCAGCTCTGAATGCGGCGCTACGGTTAGCGGATTTCTACGCGAGATTCAGCAGCCGCGTTGTGCCCGCGCGGCCGGCTTAATGCAGAAACTCGCCGTCGTAGTAGACCATTTCCTCGACCTGGGCCAGGGCGTCGTCGGTGCCTGTCTGATTGATCAGAACCAGCAGCACGACCCATTTGACGCGCTCCATGTCGATGTCGTCGTCGATGCTCATCAGGCGGTCGATGACCAACTCGCGGCCCTGCGGGCTGAGCAGGCCGAGCTGCTCCAGATAGAGCAGGAAGCCCTGCGATTCCGGGCCGATGCGCGCCTGCTCGGCGCTACCGTAGAGACGGATCGAGCCGGAGGCCGGATTCACCAGGTTGTCGCGGCGCTCGGTGAGATCGCTCAGCCAGCCGAAGGCGTGGTTGATCTCCTCCTCGGGAAAGCCGGCACCCATCAGCTCCACGCGCAGCGTGTCGTGGTTGGCGCTGTCGGCGAACTCCTGCTCGACGTAGTTCTCGTAGAGATACATGAGGACGTCGAGCACGCTTTCCTTGATGTTCACGATGGTCTTCCTGCGGTCGGGATCATGGTCGGGCGCGGCGCAGCCGCGAGAAGCTGCCGCCGGGTTCGCTGGCGACGAGGCCGGCGATCTCCAGCTCCAGCAGAGCGCTGGACAGCGCGGCTACATCGAGGCCGGTGCGCGCCACGAGCTGATCGAAGGCGGTGCCATTGTCATCGACGGCCGCCAGTGTCTGGCGAGCGCCACCAGACAGGGCCGGGTTGGCATCCGGATCGCTCACGCCGGGCAGTGTAGCAGTCGTCGCCGGCCCGGCCCGGCCGAGGGCGGTCAGGATCTCCTGTACGGTTTCGACGAGTTGGGCGCCCTCTCGGATCAGCGCGTGGCAGCCGCGCGCGGTGGGTTTGTGGATGCTACCGGGGATGGCGAAGACCTCGCGGCCGAACTCGGCGGCCAGTTTTGCCGTGATCAGCGAGCCGCTCTTCGCGGCGGCCTCGACCACCAGCGTGCCCAGGGAAAGGCCGGCGATGATGCGGTTGCGCTGCGGGAAATGCTGCGGCTTGGCGCCGGTGCCGGGCGGGAACTCGCTGACGATGAGGCCGTGCGCGCCGATGTGATGCGCAAGCTGGCGATGACGCGCCGGATAGACGCGGTCCGGGCCGGTGCCGGCAACGGCGATTGTGCTGCCGCCGCCGGAGTCCAGCGCGGCTGCGTGCGCGGCGCCGTCGATGCCGGAGGCCAGGCCACTGGTGATGACCAGGCCCTGCCGTGCCAGCTCGCCGGCGAAGGCGCGTGCATCCTCCAGGCCCTGTCGGCTGGCCGCCCGCGCGCCGACGATGGCGATCTGGTCGCGCATCAGCAGATCAACATCGCCCTGACAGAACAGCGCCAGCGGCGGGCGGCCGGTCTCCAGCAGTCGGGGCGGGTAGCGCGGGTCGTCGATGGTGAGCAGCGTGCGGTCCTCGGCACCGTCGAGCCAGTCGCGGCAGACTGTCATCGCCTCGGTGTCGGGCTCGCGCAGCGCTTCGAACAGCGGCTCGGCGATGCCGGCTGCACGCCAGCCGGAAGGGCCGGTGGTCAGTGCGGCCTCAGGGTCGCCGTGGCGCTCGATCAGGCGCATGCCCGCCACCGGCCCGATGCCGGGGGCGAGCAGCAGTGTTAGCCAGGCGTCTCGCGCGCTCTCCTGCGCTGGGCTCACAGCTCGCGATCGGGCTCGTGGACCTGGTCGTGGATCAGGATCGGACGCTCCGATTCCATGATCAGCCCCTGCGCCAGCTTGTCGGTCACCGCCACGACCAGCAGATTGCCGGCGTACTCGGCGGGCAGCTGAATCTTGCCGAAGGTGCGCTTCGGGTCCTTCACGGCGCGGGAGTCGCTGTAGACGTTGAGCACGTGGCCGGTTTCCAGGCCATCGCTGCTGCCGCGGTTGAGCACCACCAGATCGTACTGCGCGATCTGCGTGACGCCGCCGAAGACCGAGATGATGCGTGCATCCACTTCGGTTTCCGGTGCACGCGGGTAGAAGTTCGCGGACAGCCCCTGGATCGGGCGCGGGATCAGCACGTCGCCCTTGCGCGTTTCACGTCGTGAATCCGACAGCCGCATCACGGCGACTTCGCTGGCGCGCCGTGTGAGTGTGGCGTCGGCCGCCGGGATGGCCTCCTGGCCGAGCACTTCGCCGCTATCGGGGTCGACGTAGTCCTCGCCAGGGTGCACGACCAGCCAGCGATCGCCTTGGCCTTCCGGAAGCCCCTTGACGTAGGCGCCGACGCGGTCAGGGCCGATCAGGTGTTCCTCGTCGAACTCGACCACATAGGGTGCGGATTCCAGCGTGCCCTTGTCGACGATGCGCGGCCCGGACAGGAAGTCGCGGATGCGGTCCAGCGGAATCGTCGGAATCGCCTTGTCCAGCGGCTCGCGCCGGATGCGCGGGCTGAGCTTGCGCATATCGGCGACCTCTTCGCGACCCTCCATCCAGCGCAGCTCCAGCACGTCGCCGGGGTAGATCAGATGCGGGTTGGCGACCTGGCGGTTGGCTACCCAGACATCGGGCCACTGCCAGGGGTCGATGAGAAAGCGCTCGGCGATACCCCAGAGCGTGTCGCCCTTCTTGACGACGTAGCGCGCGGTCTTGCGCACGCGCTGCGGCTCCGCGCGTGTCGCTTCGCGTTGCTGTGGCCCTGCTTCTGCGGCTGGCCGCGCCGTCGCCTCGACCGTGTCGGTTGCCTCGGCGGCTTTCGGCTCCGGCTCCGGCGCTGGTGCCGGGGTGCCGGCGCAGGCGGCCAGAAGCCCGCAGCCAAGGAGGCCGAGCGCGAGCCTGGAAGCACTTCGCTTGCCGTTATACTTCGTCTGCATTGTCGTCATCGATCCCCTCGTTCCCGACAAGCGCTTTCAGCCGACGGCCGCCTGCGCCCCCGATGGCGGGCACTGTAGCAGTCGTCGCGCAACGCCGGAATCCGCATAACAGCATGGCTCTGCTCGAAATACTGCACCATCCCGACCCTCGGTTGCGCGAAATGGCACAGCCGGTGGAGAACTTCGGCGCCGATCTGCAGGCGCTGATCGCCGATATGTTCGAAACCATGTACGACGCGCCGGGCGTCGGGCTGGCCGCCACCCAGGTGGGAATTCCGCTGCGTGTCGCGGTCATGGATTGCGGCGGCGAGGGGGCGAGCGAGCCCATGGTGATGATCAACCCGGAGATCGAGTTCCTCGATGCGCCCGAGGTCGTGGACGAGGGTTGCCTGTCCGTTCCCGAGGTGGCCGATCGCGTCAAGCGCCACCCACGCGTGCGGCTGCACGCCGTCGATCGCGATGGCAAACCCTACGAGCTGGAGGCCGATGGTCTGCTCGCGCAGTGCATTCAGCACGAGACCGATCACCTCGACGGCAAGCTCTACATCGATCATCTGTCGAGCCTCAAGCGCGAGCGGCTGCTCAAGCGTCAGCGCAAGCTGCGCCAGAGCGCCTGATGCGGCTGGCCTTCGCCGGCACGCCGGATTTCGCGGTTCCCGCTCTCGACGCGCTTCACAACGCGGGCCATACCGTCGCTGCGGTTTTCAGCCAGCCGGACCGCCCCGCCGGCCGCGGGCGCAAGCTGGCGCCGTCGCCGGTGGCGGCGCGCGCCGAGGCGCTGGGTCTGGCCGTGCACAAGCCCGAGCGCTTCGATGCCGAAGCGCAGGCGGGCCTGGCCGCAGCGGAGGTCGAGGCCATGGTGGTCGTCGCCTATGGGCTGATCCTTCCCGAGGCGGCACTCGCCATTCCGCGGCTCGGCTGCCTCAACATCCACGCCAGCCTGCTTCCGCGCTGGCGCGGCGCCGCGCCCATCCAGCGCGCCATCGAGGCGGGTGACGAGCACACTGGCGTCTGCATCATGCAGATGGAAGCCGGCCTCGATACCGGTCCGGTCTGGCGACGCGCCAGTGTGCCCATCGGCGCCGCCGACACCGCCGGCAGCCTGCATGATCGGCTGGCGGCGCTGGGCGCGCGCGAGGTCGTCGCCGCGCTGGCCGATATCGCCGCCGGCAAAGTCAGCCCCGAGCCGCAGCCGGAGGCCGGCGTTACCTATGCGCGCAAGCTCGACAAGGCCGAGGCCCGTGTCGATTGGCGCGAGGAGGCGGCGCATATCGCGCAACGTATCCGCGCCTTCAATCCGGCGCCGATGGCCTGGACGCAGCTGGGCGAGACGCGACTGCGCCTGCTGCACGCCCGCGGCGAAGGCTCCGGCCAGCAGGCCGCTCCGGGCACAGTGCTGCATATCGGCAGCGCCGGCGTGCTGGTCGCCGCCGGCCAGCAGGCGGTACGGCTCACCGAGCTGCAATGGCCGGGTGGTCGCGCGCTACCGGCACACGAAGCCGCCAATGGCCGGCTGAGCGTCGGCGAGGTGTTGCAATGAAGGGTGATAACGCTGGGCGCTTCAACAGGACACCGGGCGCGCCGTTGCGCGCGTCGGCCGCGCGCGTGCTGCACGCCGTCACCGGCCAGGGCAAGAGCCTCGACGATGCGCTGGCCTTCGCCGAGGCGCGCAACCGTTTCGACGCGCGCGACAGCGCGCTGCTGGCCGCCATCGTCTACGGGACACTGCGCAACTGGCGTCGCCTCGGCGTGCAGGCCGAGGCGATGATGACGCGTCCGCTGCACGAAGCGCCGATGGTCGATGCGCTGCTGCGCGCTGGTCTCTTTCAGATGCTGGACATGCGCGTGCCCGACCACGCCGTGGTCTCGGCCACGGCCGGGGCGGCGCAGTTGCTCGACGCCGAATGGGCGGCGCCGCTGATCAATGCGCTGCTGCGCCGTGCCCAGCGTGAGCCCGAGGGCCTGATTGTGCCCGAGGATGCGGCCGTGCAGCACTCCTGGCCGGACTGGCTGGCGGCGCGGCTGCGCGCCGACTGGGGCGAGGCCGCCGAGGCTCTGATGGCCTCGGGCAACGCGCAGGCGCCGATGACGCTGCGCGTCAACCGGCGGCGCATGGCCGCCTCGGATTATCGTGCGCGTTTGCAGCGAACGGGACAGGAGGCTCGGCTGCTGGAGGGCGTGCCGGAAGCGCTGGTGCTGGAGCAAGCCTGTGAGGTGGAGGCGCTACCCGGCTTCGCGCGCGGCAGCGTTTCGGTGCAGGACGCCAGCGCGCAGCTCGCCGCCGGCCTGCTCGATGTGCATCCCGGCCAGCGCGTGCTGGATGCCTGCAGCGCACCGGGCGGCAAGGCGGCACATATCCTGGAGCGCTGCCCGGACGCCGAACTGGTCGCGCTGGACAGCGACCGCCGGCGCATCCGCACGGTGGACGCCACGCTGCAGCGCGTCGGCCTGAAGGCGACGCTGGCTGCTGCCGACGCCACTGATACCGCGCGCTGGTGGGAAGGCGAGCCCTTCGACCGGATCCTGATCGACGCGCCCTGCTCGGGCACGGGCGTGGCGCGGCGCCACCCCGACATCAAGTGGCTGCGACGAGAGAGCGACATCACGGCGCTGGCGGCCACGCAGCGCGCGCTGCTGGATGCGCTGTGGCCGCTGCTGGCACCGGGCGGGCGGCTGGTCTTCGCCACCTGCTCGTTGCTGCGCGCCGAAGGTTCGGAGCTCGTCCGCGCCTTCGCCGAAGCGCAGTCCGTCGAGGACGTCACGCCCGATCTGCCCGTGGGCGAGCGCGAGCCGGTGGGTTGGCGCATCCCGGCCGGCGGTGACTGGGACGGCTTCTACTACGCTGTACTGGAACACTCTCCGAGCTGATCCGGGTTGCTGCGGCGTGCCGTTCGTCCGCTGGTTTGCGCCGTCAGGTCTGTGGCGTGTGGCGTGTGCGAGACGGGACGCTAGCGTGCCGTGACACGCTGGCGAACGGTGCGCCTGCGTCCCCGGCCGGCAAGCAGCGCGTTGCACGCGCATCTGTGAGCGCTGCCACTGGCGGAACACCGGATTGTGAGGGCGCGCGGTATGGAAAGCCTGAGATCGCTGTTCAGTACCTACGGTCTGACACCGCACGGCTTCTGCTACGCGTGGCAGCCCGAGTTGCTGTGGCCGATGGTCATCGCATCCGGCACGGTCGCCGCCGCCTATTTCTCGATCCCGTTGGCGCTGCTGGCGCTGCTGCGCCGCCTGCCGGCCATCCGCTACCGCGGCGTATTCCTGCTGTTCTCGGCCTTCATCTTCTTCTGCGGCCTGACGCATGTTGTCAGCGTCATCAATATATGGGTGCCCATTTATCGTTTCGAAGTGGTCGTGATGGTTTTGACAGCGGCGGTGTCGGTGGCAACGGCCGTTATGCTCTGGCCGCTGTTGCCGCGCGTGGTGGGCTTCATCGAGAACGAGGCGGCCGTGCGTGCGCGCTTGGAGGCCAGCAATGCCGAGCTCAATCGCGCGCTGGAGGCGTTGTCCGAGCGCAATCGCACCCTTGACGAGCGCAGCCGGCAGGACGCTGCCCTCGGCAGGCTGGAGCGCACGCTGCAGGGCTGCGTCAGCGTCTACGAGATGCGTGCGCCGGTGCAGGAGGCGGTCCGCGCCCTGCTACCGGGTGTCGAAGGGTCGATCTACGCTTACAACGGTTCGACGCACTATCTGGAGCGGATCGCGGAGTGGGGTGAGGATGCTGAAGCTGCCGACATCATCGCGCCCGATGAATGCTGGTCCCTGCGTCAGGGGCAACCCTTTGCCAGCGAATTGACCGACTCGGCTGCGCTGCCCGCATGTCGGCGAGTCCCGCCAGGGCACCGCGCTCTGCCTGCCCATGAGCGCCGGCGGTGAGGTGCTGGGCTTCCTGCATCTGTGCTGCCAGCACGATCCCGCCGATTACAGCGAGGCTGAGCGCGAGGCGCGGCGCCGCCTGGGGGCGGAGCTTGCTGAGCGCATCAGTATCAATCTGGCAAATATCCGTCTGCGCGAGCGGCTGCGCGGCCAGTCCGTGCGCGACCCGCTGACCGGTCTCTTCAACAGGCGCTATCTGGAGGAAACGCTGCAGCGCGAGCTCAAGCGCGCCGAGCGCGCCGGGCGCGCCTTCGCGCTGATGGTCATCGATATCGATCACTTCAAGACGCTGAACGACACCGCCGGGCATGCCCTGGGCGATGAGGTGCTGCGGCAGATCGCTGTCGTGCTCCGCGAGAACTGTCGCGGCAGCGATGTCGCTTGCCGTTTCGGTGGCGACGAGTTCGTCGTCGCGCTCTTTGATATCACGCCCGAGCAGGTGAAGGGACGCGCCGAGTCGATTCGCGACTTGGCCGGCCGCATCCGCGCGCCCGGACCACTGCGGGGCGATACCCTGTCGATCTCGGTCGGTATCGCACTCTATCCCGACGACGGCAGTGTCGAGGAAGAGTTGCTGGGTGCAGCGGATCGCGCCCTTTACCGGGCGAAGCTCGCCGGCCGCAATTGCATCTGTGTCGGTGGTGGCGAAGACCCCGACGCGCGACCTCGGCTCAAGGTTCTGGCTTGAATGCGGCGTGTTACCAGAGCCGGATCAGCAGCAGCACCGTGCCGGCGACGATGAGCAGTGACGGCGCGTAGACCAGCGCGCCGACGACCGTTTCCCGACCTCGCGTCGCTTCGAAGCCACTGCCGGCCATGGGCAGCGCCCGGCTCGCGCCCCAGATCGCCGCCAGCAGCATGGCCAGCCACAGCCCGTAGAGGCCCAGCAGCAGCGTCCAGCTCATCCATGTATCCAGCATCGGCGACGGCGTTAGCCGCGCCTGGATGAGCCCGACGATCCACAGCACGATGCCGTGCTGCACGCCGACCAGATGCGCGGACAAGCCCATGCGCTTGTTGCGCAGCAACGGCATCGCCACGCCGGTGAGCAGGCCGAGCAGGAAGAGCAGCGTGCCGGCGAAGAGCATCTGCTCGCTGTCGAGAGCGATCATGTTGCGGTTCCCTGAGTGGCTCGGGTGCACCAGTCCGCGACGCGATGCGTGATCACTTCCGGTTGCTTCGCCCACCGAAAATGGTCGGCGGGCTGGCCGAGCTCGGCAGCATCGATCACCGCACTCTCAAGTACGGCAGAGGTGAGCTTGCCGGTGACAGCACGAACGGCCGACTCGGGCGCGAAGGTGTCTTCGGCCATGCGCAGGCTGAGCACCGACCCGGCGTAGTGCGCGAGGCCGGCATCCAGATCCTCGTCGATGCCCTCGGCGCTATAGCGCCCCGTCAGCGCCAGCGCCCGCCAGTCACGCATGAGGCGCCGCGGCTGCCGCCCGCCGAAGCCGATGCGGTCGCCGGGGAAGTAGCCGAGTAGTGCATTGCACACCGGGATCAGCGCGCACAGCGCGTCGATCCGCCGGCGCGTGGCGCCGTGGTAGGCGTTGCGCCACGGCGAGCCGCAGGCCACCAGCATCAGGCCGTCGATGTCTTCCGGCATGCGCCCTGCCGTGATGGCGGCGAGATGGCCGCCCAGACTGTGGCCGAGCAACCACACGGGCTGCCCGTCGCGCGCGCAGCCGAGGCTGTGAAGGGCCGCCGGAATATCCTCGTCGAGCAGCTCGGCGAAGCCGAAGTCGCAGCGCCGCGAGGCGCGCAGCGGGCTGTCGCCGGTGCCGCGCAGCTCAAGCACGGCAATCTCCAGACCGCGCGCCGCAAGCTGCTCGGCGAGTTGTGCGTAGAAGCGCGCCGGAACGCCCAGTGCGGGCAGCACCAGCACTTTGCCGGTGGCGTGATCGCAGGTCGGGAAGCGTAGCAGGCGCGGCCCGTCGACGCGTTGTGCGCGGGTGTCGTCAGGCATGGTCGGAGGCCTCCGTGGCGATGTAGTCGGGGTGTGATGCGACGCGCGCGTCAGCGCTGCGCCTTGTGGCCGCCGAGACCGAGGCGGCGGCGGATGAGGCCGGCGGCCACGGGCAGCGGCGCGCGCTCGCGCGTCGGGCGGGGCACGAGCTGCCCGGCGCAGTTCGGGCAGACTTGGTCCATGGCGGCCGCGCAGTCGGGGCAGAAGGTGCACTCGAAGGAGCAGATGCGGGTGGCGTCGCGCCAGCCCAGGGCGGTTTCGCAGCGCTGGCAGGTGCGTTTCATCTTGAGCATCGTGATTCTCCTCAGGCCGAAGGAAGGCTGTCGAGCGCGTAGAGCGCGAAGGCGGCCGCGAGCAGTGCGAGGCCGAGAAGGTCGGCGCGCACGATGCGTGCGATCGCCTCGCCGTGAGCGCCGCCGGTGGCGGCAAGCAGCAGGAAGCCGCCCATCGACACCAGGGCCGCGATGAAGGCGAGTGGTTGCAGCTGTGGCCGGAAGGCTGCCAGCACGACGAAGCTGCCGAGCAGCGCGAACAGCAGCGCACGGTGGCGCAGCAGCAGGAGCTCCGGCGCCTCCGGCGCGATGCCGTAGAGCGTGCGCAGCCGCTCCGTTGCGAGTACGCCCACCGCGGGGATCAGGTTGATCATTCCGACCAGCATCAGCAGGCCGCTCACCGCGTAGCCAATCATTGCGTCTCCTTGCAATGCGCCTCGGTCGGTCAGCCTGCCTCCGGCGGCGCCGGCCCGCCTTGATATTTCTCAAGATCGGCCTTCACGCGGCTCAGCGACTCCGGGGTGATGCCCAGATAGGAAGCCACCTGATAGGCCGGCGTGCCGGCGATGATCTCCGGCTCCATGTGCGCGAGGAAGAAGGCGTAGCGCTGGGCGGCGCTGCGCGACTGCAGCATGCGCAGTCGGCGTTGCAGCGCTAGAAAGTGACGCTCCGCCAGCTTGCGCTGCATGGTTTCGGCGAGCAGGCCCGGCTGCTCGCGGCAGAAGGCGCGGAAGCGCACGCGATAGCCTTCCACGGCCGTCATGGCCTGCAGGCTCTCGTCGGCCGGCGTCTGTGTCAGATAGCTGTTGTAGGGCATGGCGGCCGCCGGTGCCGACAGCAGACGCAGATTCACTTCGCGGTCGTCGTGCAGGTAGTAGCTGCGCACCAGCCCGTCGCGGAGCAGCACCAGCTCGTCGACGGTGTCGCCGATCTGGAAGAAATGCTCGCCGCGCTCGTAGCGGCACGGCCGCAGGTGGCGCAACAGCGGCGCCGCAACCTGCTCGTCCACAGCCACCCACTGACCGAGATAGGCCGCCAGCTGCGCGGCAGTGGGTTGCGCGGTGGTTGTGTTCATGCGCGCACGATAGCCGGCGGCGACAGTGCCAGCCAGAATCCGGTGCGCGCGGTGTCGAAATGGGTCGACGCGCTTCGACCAGTATGGAGACCTGGAACAAGGGGGAACCCATGCAGAAGACCTATCACGGCAGCTGCCATTGCGGCGCCGTCCGATTCGCTGCCGACCTCGATCTCGAGGCCGGTTCCTTTCGCTGCAACTGCTCGATCTGCAGCAAGGCGCGCAGCTGGCTCGCGCCGTTAGCAGCCGATGCCCTTCGTGTGCTGGAGGGCGAGGAGCAGCTCAGCGTTTACCAATTCGGCGCGCATCGCATTCGGCACCTGTTCTGCCCGCGCTGCGGTGTCCGGCCCTTCGGGCGGGCTGCGGATCCGGCCACCGGCGCCGATATGGCGGTGGTGAATCTGGCCTGCCTCGACGACGTCAGCGACGCCGAGCTGGCGGCGACGCCCATCGCCTATCTCAACGGGCGCGATGACGATTTCCAGTCGCCGCCGGCCGAGACCCGGTACCTCTAGCGCCCGATGTCGAATCCGGGTGGCGCCGTACGACCAGATGGCAGGACACCGAATTCCCGGAGACGGTCATGAAATATCTCTGCCTGGTCTACACCGCTGAAGCTGCGGAGCATGCGGCGCCGGACGCGCCTCACGACGACGAGTGCGCCGCCAACCTCGATGCGCTGAAGGCGAGCGGGCATTTGCTGCTCGGGCAGCCGCTGCAGCCGGTATGCACGGCGACCACCGTGCGCAAGCGCGACGGCCGCGTCTCGGTCACCGACGGTCCCTTTGCCGAGACCAAGGAGCAGCTCGCCGGCTTCATTCTCATCGAAGCGCGCGATCTCAATGACGCCATCCAGGTGGCCGCGCGCATTCCGACGGCGCGCACAGGCAGCATCGAGGTGCGGCCGGTGCGCCAGCTGATGGCCGGGACGGCGGCGGCCTGAGCATGTGTCCGGCCTGTCTTGCCTCACTCGCCGTCTGGGGCGGCGTGGTCTCGGCCGGTGGCGCGGGTGCGTTGCTCGCTGTCCGGCTGCGTCGCCGCCAAGTCCTTCCCCGTACGAGCAAGCTGCAGGAGAAGCATCATGAGCAAGAAGGTTGAACCGTCGCGCGTCGTTTCGCGCGAGGTCTGGCTGGTCGAGCGTCGCCGCCTGCTGGAAGAGGAGCGCGCCCTGACCCACGAGCGCG
Organism: Algiphilus aromaticivorans DG1253; assembly: GCF_000733765.1. Taxonomy (NCBI): domain Bacteria; kingdom Pseudomonadati; phylum Pseudomonadota; class Gammaproteobacteria; order Nevskiales; family Algiphilaceae; genus Algiphilus; species Algiphilus aromaticivorans. Next base: position 3,771,593 of record NZ_JPOG01000001.1, read on the forward strand.
ATCGCCTGCGCGAGCGCCGGCAGCAGCTGCCCTGGGTGCGCGTCGACAAGGAGTATCGCTTCGAGGCGCCGGACGGCCCGTGTCAGCTGGAGGATCTCTTCGCCGGGCGCAGCCAGCTGCTGATCAAGCACTTCATGTTCGGTCCGGGCTGGCGCGAGGGCTGCGTCGGCTGTTCCTTCGAGGCCGATCACATCGTGCCGGCGATGACGCATCTGCAGCATCACGATGTGGCCTTCGCGATGGTCTCGCGCGCCCCCATCGCGGAGATCGAGGCCTTCCGGCGACGCATGGGCTGGCCCTGTGCCTGGGTGTCCTCGGCCGGCAGCGACTTCAACTACGACTACCACGTCTCCTTCACGCCGGAGGAACTCGCCGCCGGCGAGGGCTACTACAACTATCGCCGCGAGCCGATTCCGGTCGAGGAGCTTTCCGGCTTGAGCGTCTTCCATCGTGCCGACGACGGCGCCATCTTCCATACCTATTCGACCTATGGGCGGGGCGGCGAGGAAGTGCTGGGCAGCTACATGATTCTGGACATGATGCCCAAGGGGCGGAATGAGACGGGTCCCAACTGCAACCTGACGGACTGGGTGCACCATCACGACCGCTACGCGGACGACGGCTATGTCGACGGCACCGGTCGCTATCGCGCCGCCGGCGCGGAAAGCTGCTGCGCTGGCGAATGAGCGCGGCACGAACGCGGAGTTGCATCGGGTACGCACGGGCCGACTAGGATTGCGCTACCGACAAGCGAAGGAGAGCTTTCATGAAATACCTCTGTCTGGTCTACGCCGAAGAGGACAAGCTGCACAGTCAGCCGGACAGCCCCGAGGACGCCGAGTGCCAGGCCTATGCCGATAGCCTGGCGACCAAGGGGCAGCTGCTCGACGGTCGGCCGCTGGAGTCCGTGACCACGGCCGTGACGGTTCGCAAGCGTAGCGGTCAGGTTTCGGTCACCGACGGTCCCTTCGCGGAAACCAAGGAGCAGCTCACCGGCTTCTACCTGGTCGAGGCCGCCGATCTCGACGAGGCCATCGCCATCGCCGGGGATATTCCGCCGGGGCGCGTGGGCAGCATCGAGGTACGGCCGGTGCGCGAGCTGCAGGTGTCCTGACCACGCCGCGGAGCCCGCTCATGCAGTTGCAGAAGATCACGCCCTTCATCTGGTTCGACGGCTGCGCCGAGGAGGCGGCGAAGTTCTATGTCGCGGTCTTTCCCGATGCGGAGATTCTGCAGGTCGCGCGCTACACCGAGGCAGGCCGCGAGCAGCACGGCCAGGTGCCGGGAACGGCCATGACGGTGGATTTCACGCTGGCCGGGCAGCGCTTCACCGCGCTCAACGGCGGGCCGCATTTCCCGCTGAGCCCTGCCATCTCCTTCGTCGTGCACTGCGAGGATCAGGCAGAGATCGATCGCTACTGGACGGCGCTGAGCGAAGGCGGCGACCCGGCTGCGCAGCGATGCGGCTGGCTGGCCGACCGCTTCGGGCTGTCCTGGCAGATCGTGCCGCGGCAGCTGCCCGAGCTGATGCGCGACCCGGCGCGCGCCGAGCGCGTCATGGCCGCGATGATGCCGATGCGCAAGCTGGATGTTGCGGTGCTGGAGCAGGCCTGAGCGTCTTCTTCCGCAGCGATGCGGCAGATACGCGTGGTTGGGAGGGGGCTCACTGACGCCTGAAGCCGACTCGATTGCCCCCGAGGTCAGCTTCGGTTCTGTCCGTGCGCCGGGTCGCGGTGCTGGTGGCGGAGCACAAGAACGCGCAGCTCGGGGCGCAACGATCGATAGATGATCGAGTAGGGAAAGCCGTGCAAGGGAAAAGCGCGACGCCCGTCCTTCGTTGGCGTCCCGAGCTAGGGTTATTCGACGAGCAACGCGGCTACACGTTCGAACTCGTCGAGAAAGCGCTTGGCGACGCCGCTGCCAGCTTCGCGTTGATGAAAGGCGACGGCGTCGGCGAGCTCCGTGTCTGCCGCCGGGTGCAGCCGGTAGCTCAATCCAGTTGCTGCCGCAGGCGAGCGATGGTAGCGGCCCCCGTCATCGGAGCGACCGAGCCCGTGTCCAGCTCCGCATCTCGCTCCGCGGCGACGCGGTCCCAGGCCTCGTCGCGCGCCTTGTCGACATCCAGGCTGGCCACAACCCGGTCGAGCAACCGCGCGCGCTCTGCTGTGGGCAGGCGGAGCAGCTCGGCTTCCAGTGCTTCGATGGGTCGAGACATGTGTGCAAGGTATCCCAGTGATGGTGATCGTCTAGAAATGGGTGCTTGCTGGATTGCTCGGCCTTTTTTGCCGTCGCGGCAGCGAACCCTAAGCCAGATTGAGCTGCCAGGAGACGCCGAAGCGGTCATCGAGCCAGCCGAACTTGCGGCTGAAACCGTAGTCGTCCAGCGGCATCAGCTCGCGGCCGCCTTCGGCGAGCTGTTGGTAGGCGCTGTCCAGCGCCGCCTCGCTGTCGAAGTCGACGAATAGCGACAGCGCGGGCGTGAAACCGAAGGCGTGCGTCACCGGTGAGTCGATGGCGATGAAGTCGCGGCCGGCCAGACGGATGTCGGCGCGCTGGACGCTGCCCTCGGCGCCCTGTTCGCCGGGGCCGTAGCGGGTGATGTGGCGGATCTCGGCGTCCTCGAAGATCGCGACGTAGAAGCGGATGGCTGGTTCGGCATCGCCGCTGAACATCAGAAAGGGGGTGATCGTCTGGCTCACGGAGTCGCTCCGGTGCTCGGCAGGCGCTGGGCGTAGTCGGCCTCGAAGTGGTCGTGGACGCTCCAAAAGGGCTGCGGGTCGCGGTCTTCCAGGCGGTCGATGAGGATACCCAGATGCGTGTGCCAGCCGGCCGCGACGCTGAGCAGGGTTTCGCGCGTCTCCTCCAGTCGACGGTGGGTGAGCAGCAGCGACACCTGATCGCCCTTGGGTGTCAGCTCAAAGCAGACCTCGGAGGCCTCGCCGCCGCTCTCGTTCCAGGTGAAGGCCAGCAGCCGTGGCGGATCGATGTGGGTGATGCGCCCGCTGAAGCCGGCGCCGTCGGCCATGTCCGCATAGCGTTCGGGGATCGGCTCGGCCACCGGCGATAGCTCGGCGTGCAGGAAGCGCAGCTCGACGTGCCCGCCTTGCCGGAGCTCCATCTCGCCGCGCGCCAGCCACAGGCCACGCTTCTCGGAGTCGGTCAGATAGGCCCAGACGCGTTCGATCGGGCCCGGCAGCAGGCGCCGGAAGACGATCGTACCGGGCTCGGTGAAGGTGCCGTAGTCATTCATGCGGGTCTCCTCGGGTCGGGTTCAGTCGGTGTTGTCGCGCAGGGCTTGCTCCAGCGCATCCAGGCGCCGGCTCCAGAAGCTTTCGTAGCGCTCCAGCCAGGCGTGGGCTTCGGCCATCGCTTCGGCCTCCAGCCGGACGCGGTGCGTGCGGCCCTCGACACGACGCTGCACGAGGCCGGCGGCCTCCAGCGTGCGGATGTGCTTGGAGACCGCCGCCAGCGACATGGCGCAGGGCGCGGCCAGCTCGCCGACGCTGTGCGTACCTTCGCGCAGGCGCTCGAGGATTTCCCGGCGCGTCGGGTCGGCCAGAGCGTGGAAGAGCTTGTCGAGATGGGCGGGGTTTTGTTCAACCATTAAGTTGAATATAAAGACCGCGCCACCTATAGTCAACCATTAGGTTGAACGATTGTCCGCGGCGACTGTCGATTGCGCATCGCGGCGTACGACTACCAGGGCAAGCCGCTCATCCCGGGCGGCTGTCGACCACGTAGCACCGGGAGCGTCAAAGCATGCGAATGAATCCCTACCTCCACTTCGGCGGTGATTGCGCCGAGGCCTTCGCCTTCTACGAGCGCAACCTGGGCGCGCGCGTCGCGGCGATGATGCGCTTCCGGGATGGCCCGGCCGCCGATCAGGTTGGCCCCGAGATGCAGGACAAGATCATGCACGCCGAGCTAGAGCTGGCCGGCGGCGTGTTGATGGGCACGGACGGTGAGGGTTGCGGGCAGCCCGTGGCGCGCGTGACGGGTGTTCATCTTGTGCTGAATGTGGCTGAGCCGAGCGAGGCCGAGCGGCTCTTCGCTTTGCTCGCCGAGGGCGGAACGGTCGAGATGCCGATCGAGGAAACCTTCTGGGCCAAGCGCTTCGGCACCGTAGTCGACCGCTTTGGCGTGCCCTGGATGATCAACACCGACTAGAGAGGAACAACGATGAGCAAATATGTTGATGGTTTCGTGGTGCCGGTACCCAAGGCCAATGTAGAGGCCTATCGCGAGATGGCGCAGACCGCTGGCGATATATGGCGTGAATACGGTGCGCTGGAATACGTCGAGTGCGTTGCCGACGACGTCAAGCCGGGCGAGGTGACCTCCTTCCCGCAGAGCGTGTTGCTGAAGGAGGAAGAGGTCGTGGTCTTCGCCTGGATTACCTACGCGTCGCGTGAGGAGCGCGATCGCATCAACGAACAGGTCATGAAGGATCCGCGTATCGCCGGTATGGATATGCAGGCCATGCCCTTTGACGGCAAGCGCATGTTCTGGGGCGGTTTCCGCGCCATTGTCGAGCTTTAGCAACTTCAACAGGAGTCGATCCATGCCCCGAAAGATTTTCGTCAATCTGCCCGTCGCCGATCTCGACCGCTCGCGCGCCTTCTTCGAGGCGCTGGGTTTCGGCTTCGACGATCGCTTCTGCGACGGCACTGCTGCATGTCTGGCGCTGGCCGACGACATCAACGTCATGCTGCTTGGCCACGACAAGTTCGCGAGCTTCACGCCCTCGCCGGTGGCCGACGCCAATCAGGTTACCGAGGTGCTGCTCGCCATCTCCGCCGATAGCCGCGCCGAGGTGGACACGCTCATCAGCCGGGCAGAGGCCGCCGGCGGCGCTGCCATTCGCGACGAGGACCACGGCTGGATGGTGGGCCGCGCCTTCCGCGATCTCGACGGGCACATCTGGGAAGTCGTCTGGATGGACCCGTCCGCGCTGCCGGTACAGGGCGAGGTCGCGGCATGAGTTCAGGCCAGGCATGGCTCGTGGGGCTGCTTTTGCTGGCGCTGCTACCTGCTGCAGTGAGCGCCGAGCCCGCGCGCTACGAGATTGATCCGACGCACACCTTCCCGAGCATCGCCTTCGACCACATAGGGCTGTCGACCTGGCGCGGCAAATTCACCGAGACCGAGGGCGAGATATTCCTCGACCGCGAGGCGCAAACGGGCCGCGTCACGATCCGCATCGATCCGGCCAGCATCGCCTTCGGGCTGGGCACCATGGACGAAGCGGCGCGTTCGGCGGACTGGTTCGATGTGGCGCGCTATCCCGAGGCACGCTACGAGGGCGAGATCGTCTTTGCCGACGGCGCTCCGGCGAAGGTGGACGGACAGCTGACCTTCCGCGATGTCACGCGTGCGGTGCCGCTGACCATCATCCGCTTCAAGTGCATGCCGCACCCGGCGCTGGAGGTCGAGGTCTGCGGCGCCGATGCCGAAGGCACGCTCAACTGGTCGGAATACGGGATGACCCACAGCGGCTATGGCAGGGGCGAGGCGGGACGCACGCAGCTGCGCATCCAGGTGGAGGCGCTGAAGCGGCAGTGAGGCTGTGGCTGTTGCGAAGTTGCCTGTCGCGGGTAGCATGCGCAGCAGGTACCCGCCAGGGAGGGGCGGGATGAGTGCTTTGCTATTGCTTTTTGCGGGGGCTCGGCGCGTCACCTTCGGGAGGTGTCCGTGAGCCCGGCACCGCAGCAGGTCATCCGCCAGCGCGCCGAGGCCATCTATCGCGCCGAATCGCGCCGCGTGCTGGCCACGCTCATCCGCCTGCTGGGCGACTTCGAGTTGGCCGAGGAGGCGCTGCAGGATGCTTTCACGGCGGCCATGGCGCAATGGCCGCAGGAAGGCCTGCCCCGGAGTCCGCGTGCCTGGCTGGTGTCGGCAGGGCGCTTCCGCGCCATCGACACGATCCGCCGGCGCGCGCGCTTCGACGCGGCCGCCCAGCGTATCGCCGAGCAGATCGACACCGTTGCGCAGCCGGCGGATGTCGACGATGACGACGCCATCGGAGACGATCGGTTGCGGCTGATCTTCACCTGTTGCCATCCGGCGTTGTCGCGCGACGCCCGTATCGCGCTGACGCTGCGCACGGTCTGCGATCTGACCACCGAAGCCATCGCCAGCGCCTTCCTCAGCCCCGTGTCGACCGTGGCGCAGCGCATCGTGCGCGCCAAGGCCAAGATCCGCGACGCCGCCATTCCCTACGTCGTGCCCGGGCCGGACGAGCTGCCCGAGCGGCTGGACAGCGTGCTGCAGGTCGTCTATCTGGTCTTCAACGAGGGCTACGCCGCTAGTGAAGGCGATACCCACACGCGTGGCGATCTCAGCTCTGAGGCCATCCGCCTCGGTCGGTTGCTCGTCGAGCTGATGCCCGATGCGGAAGTCCTTGGTCTGCTGGCGCTGATGCTGCTGCAGGACGCGCGTCACGCCGCACGCGAGAACGACGACGGCGAGCCCGTGCCCCTCGACGAGCAGGACCGCAGTCTCTGGGATCAGGAGCAGATCGCCGAGGGCGCGGCGCTGGTACATCGGGCGCTGTCGACACAGCGCTTCGGTCCCTACGCGCTGCAGGCGGCCATCGCCGCCGTGCATGCCGAGGCGCCCAGCCCAGCCGATACCGACTGGCAGGAGATCGTCGGTCTCTATGATGTGCTGCTGCGCATCGATCCGTCGCCGGTGGTGGCGCTCAATCGGGCCGCTGCCGTCGCCACGCGCGACGGGCCCGCTGCCGGCCTGGCGTTGATCGAGGCGCTGCTCGACGCCGGCGAGCTGGCCGACTATGCCCCGGCGCATATCGCGCGGGCCGAACTGTGCCGGCGGCTGGAGCGCGTCGAGCCGGCGCATGCGGCCTATGAGCGCGCGCTGGCGCTGACCGGCCAGGCCGCGCAGAAGAGGCTGCTGGAGCGCCGTCTGCGCGAGCTGGGCAGCTGAGCTCAGTCGGCGTCGTCCAGAAAGTGCACGCGCCCGCTGGCCAGGTCGTACTCGGCGCCGACGATCTTCAGTCCATCCTCCAGGATGAGCTGCTCCAGGATCTCCGAGCCCTTGCGGATCTGCGCCACCGAATGGTGGATGTTGGCGCGCACAGCTTCGGGGACGATGGTGTCGGTGTGGCTGTGGCCGCATCCTTCCACGACCGGCGCTACGGCCGGCCGCACCCGCTCGACGATGGCGCGCAGGTTCGGCGACTGCTCGCCGGCAGGGCGCAGCAGCTCCTCGACTGTGGCGGTGACGGCGCCACATTCGGTGTGGCCGAGCACGACCACCAGCCGCGTGCCGAAGCGCGAGGCCGCGAACTCGATGCTGCCGATGCCCGAGGGCGCGACGATATTGCCGGCCACGCGGATGACGAAGAGGTCACCCAGGCCCTGGTCGAAGACCAGCTCGGCGGGCACGCGCGCGTCCGCACAGCCGAGGACGATGGCCATGGGGTTTTGCTCGCGCGGCAGCGTGACCGGTGCGATCTCGCGCGATACCGATGCTGCGCTCTCGATGCGCTCGACAAAGCGCGCGTTGCCTGCCCGCAGGCGTGACAGGGCCTCTTCGGCTGAGCTCATGCGTTTCGCTCCGCGTCGCTGGACGCGGCTCCCTTCTTGCGTGGATGAGCCCACAGCTTAGCGGTAGAAAGCGTGTTGCGGTCAGCCCTGCGAGGTCAGCGACGTTCCCTCTGGTGTTGCGGGCTCTTCTTCGCCGAGAAGGTCGCAGGTTGCGGGTGGCAGGCCGAGCTGGCGGCAGACATCGCCCAGCGGCGTAGTCGGGTCAAGCAGGGCGCAGAAGCCGTCGGGACCGCCTGCTTCGCGGCACTGGTCCATCAGCCCCTGCTGCAGGAAGTCCAGCTGCATGACCAGGCTGTTGATGAGGCAGTCCTCTGCGGCCGGATCGTCGAAGCAGGCCGTGAAGGCGGGCGGTAGGGCTTCGAGGTCACCGGGCGCGACGTCGAACAGCGGCGCGTAGGCCTGCAGTCGCAGCAGCGGTGCAGTCAGCGGCCCCAGCGAGACGAACTCCTCGTAGTTCGTGAAGGGCAGGAAGAGACCCGTGCCGCCGCCGGTGTCGAGGTAGTTGAACTCATCGGCGGGAATGATGTACCCGAAGCTGTTGTGTGTGAGGCCCAGCAGCATCATCGGGCTGCCGTCCCCCAGCGCACGGATCGAGCGCCCGTAGGTGTTGGTGGTCTCGCCGGGAATGGTGACGATGTCCAGCGCCGCGTTTCCGCTGCCCAGCCGGATGCGAGACACCGGCGTCGGCGCCACCGGCGCGATCTGCGGCAATGTCGTGAAGGCCCCACTGACAAAGGGGATCTGTTCCAGTGGCAGCCCTGTGAAATTGTAGTAGCGGTTGAAGGCGCCGGCGGCCGCCGCTGCGATGAAGAGCGGGTTGGTCACCGGCAGGATGGCTTGCTGCTGGCGGAATTCCAGCCCCGGCGCCAGCGGGTTGCCGTCGCCAAAGCCCAGCGCGTGCTCGGCCATGGCGCCACCACGGGCGCGCACACGTTCGTAGGGTGTGGCGTCCTCCGGGGCATCGCCGCCGCGGGCAGATGCATCGGCGATGGGGCCGTTGTAGAAGACGGCGACGCCGCCGTCCGCCTCCAGCCGGTCGACCGCGCCCAGGATGTAGTCGGGGTGCGGTGTGCGCGGATCCTCGTTGATGCTGGTGGGGTGGGCGTTGAACTGCAGTAGGCGACCGATCGGCCGCCCCGAACGGCGGTCGCGCGCTTCCAACAGGCTCATGAGTGGGTCGGCTTCGTCGGCGGGGTCGACCTGCGGTCGCCGGTAGCTGTTGAAGGCCGTGGCCTCGCCCTGGCGCAGCGTGAGTTCGACCTCGCGCAGGGCGCCCAGCGCGTCGGCTACGACGCCGACGGCCTCGGGATAGAGGACGTTCTCGATCCAGTCCTGCGGCACGCCGCCCCATAGGCCCTGCAGATCGGCACCGGCGTGGCTGTGCGTGGAGCCGAAGAGGATCTGAGCGGCGTCGACGCCGGTTGCTTCGGCGATGCGTCGGCTTATCTCGCCGCTAACGATATTCCCGGCGCCCACCGCGTCGACGGTCAGGAAGACGACGATTGTGCCGCCTTCGCTAAGCACGAAGCTGCGCAGCCACGTGTGTTCGTCGTCGTCCGCGCGGTTGTGGTGGAAGCGCTGGTCAGCGGGAATCGTGAGAGTGTCGGAGAGCTGATCGAGCGGCGCCGGGAAATTCTGCGTGGGGTCGATGCCGAAGCCGCCGAGGTTGAAGCGCTGCGTCTTGGGTGCGATCAGCAGGCGCTCTTCCTCGACGCCTTCGATGTGCCTGCTTGCCGGCGTGATGCGGCGCTTCGAGGCGGCGGCGCAGCGCGCGCCCTCGGCGCAGGCCGCGTCGGGACGGGGCTGGACGAGAATGCCGGTCTGGTCGCCCTCGGCGCGATAGCGCAGTTCGGTGGCAACGGCCACATCGGGAGCGACGAGCACGTCGCCGGCCAGCGCCATGGCCGGTCCGCGCTGCTGCCGCCAGGCGCGCGGCGCCGTCTCTTCCTCACCGAGTCCGACGCGTGTGCCAACCGGGACGACGATATGCGCACCTTCGGCGACGCGCAGATCCGCGCCCTCCGGCGGGGTGTCGCCAGTGCCGGCGGGTGGCTTGCTGCCGCCGCAGCCGGCGAGGCCGCACAGGGCGGTGGCCAGCAACGCAGCGGCAGCCGGGTGGCGTAACGGCATCTTGTCTCCTCGCAGGCGCAGTGGGTGCGCTCTTGTTGTGTCGAGCCGACCAGATTAGCCGCGCGGTCACCGGGGAACCATCGTATAAATTGCGCAGCCGCAAAGGCAGCCGACGCCGGGCGCGGGGCGTATCATGCCGGGCTAGTACAGCGAAGTGACGCCGCTTTGAAGATCATCATCCTCGGCGCTGGACAGGTCGGAGCCTCACTGGCGGACAATCTGGCCGGCGAACAGAATGACGTGACTGTGGTCGACACCAACGAGGCGTTGCTCAACGAGCTGCGCGATCGCCTCGACCTGCGCATCGTCCACGGTCACGCCTCCTTTCCGCAGGTGCTGCGCGACGCTGGCGGTGCCGACGCGGACATGATCATCGCCGTGACCGAGTCGGACGAGGTCAATATGGTGGCGTGCCGCATCGCTGCCAATCTCTTCAATACGCCGACGAAGATTGCGCGTGTGCGCTCCGACGAATACTTGCGCCCCGTCGACAATCTTTTTGATCACAGCAGCTTCCCGATGGAGATGCACATCTCCCCGGCGCAGTTGGTTACCGATTCCATCCGGCGGCTGATCGAGTATCCGGGTGCGCTGCAGGTGGTGGACTTCGCCGACGGTCGCGTGCGGCTCATCGGCCTGCGCGCCTACTACGGCGGGCCACTGGTGGGGCGCCAGCTCAAGGAGCTGCCGCAGCATCTGCCCGGCCTCGATGCGCGCGTGGCTGCGATCTATCGCCGCGGGCGGCCGCTGCTGCCCGAGGGTGACACTATCCTTGAGGCCGAGGATGAGGTCTTCTTCATCGCCGCGGTGGAGGTCGCACCCAAGATCATGGCCGAGCTGCGGCGCGTCGATCGGCCGGTGCGTCGCGTCATGCTGGCCGGCGGCGGCAACATCGGCCTGAAGCTGGCGCAGGCGCTGGAAGGCCACGCCCAGGTCAAGATCATCGAGCGCGATCGCAACCGCGCGCGCATGCTCTCCGAGCGGCTCGACCGCGGCATCGTGCTCTGCGGCGACGCTGCAGATGAAGACTTGCTGGTGGAGGAGAACATCGAGGACATGGATGTCTTCTGCGCCATCACCAACGATGACGAGGCCAACATCCTGTCGGCGATGCTCGCCAAGCGTCTGGGTGCGCACAAGGCCTTGTCGTTGATCAACCGGCTCTCCTATATCGACCTGGTCGAGGGCGGCATCATCGACATCGCCATTTCGCCTCAGCAGGCCACCGTCTCGGCGGTGCTGGCGCACGTCCGGCGCGGCGACGTCGCGCGCGTGCACAGCCTGCGTCGCGGCGCGGCCGAGGCCATCGAGGCCGTAGCGCACGGCGACCGCGAGAATTCACGGGTGGTGGGGCGTCGGCTCGAGGAGATCGATCTGCCGCCGGGCACCACCATCGGTGCCATTGTGCGCGGCGATCAGGTGATCATCGCCCACCGCAACGTCGTCATCCAGGGCGGTGACCATGTCGTGCTCTTCATCGTCAACCGCAAATACACGCGCGCGGTGGAAGAGCTCTTCAACGTGCCGCCGACCTTTCTCTGATGCGACTGCCGCAGCTGAGACACCGCTACGCGACCGTCCAGCGCGTCGTGGGTCTGCTGCTGATGATTTTCTCGGTGACAATGTTGCCGCCGGCGTTGGTGGATCTGATCTATCGCGAGGCGGTGGCGCTGGCCTTCGTCACCGGCTTCTTCATTACCCTGGGCACCGGTGCGCTGCTTTGGGTGCCGGTCCGCAGCTACCGCCGTGAGCTGAAGATCCGGGAGGGCTTCCTGGTCGTCGTGCTCTTCTGGACGGTGCTCAGTCTCTTCGCTGCGATCCCCATGTATCTGGCATTGACGCCGCGGCTGGGGCTGGCGCAGGCTGCCTTCGAGGCTGTCTCGGGGCTCACCACGACCGGCGCGACGGTTCTCACCGGCCTGGACGGGCTGCCGCAGGGTGTCCTCTATTACCGCCAGCAGCTGCAGTGGCTGGGTGGCATGGGAATCATTGTTCTTGCCGTGGCCATCCTGCCGCTGCTGGGCGTCGGCGGCATGCAGATCTACCGCGCCGAGGTGCCGGGGCCGGTCAAGGACAACAAGCTCACGCCGCGTATTCGCGAAACCGCGCGTGTGCTCTGGCAGATCTATCTGAGCCTGACGGTAGCCTGCGGGCTGGCCTACTGGCTGGCCGGCATGAGCGTTTTCGACGCCATAAGCCACGCTTTCTCGACGGTCTCGACCGCCGGATTCTCCACCCACGATGCGAGTATGGGGTACTTCGACAGCACGCTGATCGAGATGATCTGCGTCGTCTTCATGATCGCCGGCGGTGTCAACTTCGGCCTTCATTTCGCGATGCTGCGCGAGAAACACCCGATCGCTTACTGGCGCGATGCCGAGTTCCGCACCTTTCTCGCGCTGTTGGGGGGTATCAGCCTTCTAGTCACCTTGGTGCTGTGGGTTTCGGGGACCTACGGCTACGGGCTCTCTGCCTTGGCCCACGCCCTCTTCCAGGTGGTATCCATTGGCACGACCTCGGGCTTCACTACTGCTGACTACACGAGTTGGCCGCTGATCCTGCCGCCGTTGTTGCTCTTCGCCAGCTTCATTGGCGGCTCGGCGGCCTCGACGACCGGCGGCATGAAGGTCGTGCGCGTAATGCTGCTCTTCAAGCAGGGCATCCGCGAGGTCGTGCGCATGATTCACCCCAATGCCGAGCTGCCCATCAAGATCGGGCACCGCACCGTGCCCGACCGTGTCGTGCAGGCGGTGTGGGGTTTCTTCTCGGTCTACGCCGGCTTCTACCTGATCATCTTCTTCCTGATGCTCGCCTCGGGGCTGGATGTCGTCACGGCCTTCTCGGCGGTGGCAGCGACGCTCAATAACCTGGGTCCCGGGCTCGGCGAGGTCTCGAGCAACTTCGGGGTGGTCAACGATTTCGGCCTGTGGGTAGGCATCTTCGCGATGCTGCTTGGTCGTCTGGAAATCTTTCCGCTGCTGGTCATCCTCACGCCGTACTTCTGGCGACGCTAGCCGACCGCCCGGCGGTCGCGAGCCGGTATACTGCAACGCTGTATCGCAGCTTCTTTCGAGCCCGGCCTCGTGGTGACCGATCCCGCCATTCTCAGCATCCTGATCGTCGCCTCGCTGGTGGTGATCAGTATCTTCAGCAGCGTGCTCTCCTTCCGGATGGGCGCGCCGCTGTTGCTGGTATTCCTCGGCGTCGGTCTGCTCGCGGGCCAGGACGGTATCGGCGGAATCAACTTCAACGACCCCGATATCGCTTACTGGGTTGGCAGCCTGGCACTGGCGGTCATCCTCTTCGACAGTGGCTTCGCGACCTCATGGCGCGCTTACCGCAAGGCGGCGGCGCCGGCGCTGACGCTGGCGACGCTGGGCACGGTACTGACGGCGTTGCTGGTGGCGGGCGCGGCCTGGCTGCTGCTGCCCATCGACTGGCCGATGGCCTTGCTGCTCGGCGCCTGCCTGTCGTCCACGGACGCGGCGGCGGTCTTCTTCCTGTTGCGCACCGGCGGCGTGCGTATCAGGGAGCGCGTGCGCTCGACGCTGGAGATCGAATCCGGCACCAACGATCCGGTGGCGATCTTCATGGTGCTCGGTTTTCTCGCCCTGATCGCCGGCGACCGCGAAGGCATCAGCGGCATGCTGCTGACGCTGGTGCAGCAGTTCGGCTTCGGTGCGCTGCTGGGCGTGGGCGGTGGTCTGGCGATGGTGCGGCTGGTGAATTCGCTGGATATCGAGACCGCGCTCTACCCCATCGCCGTGCTCGGGATGGCGCTCTTCCTCTTTGCCTCCACCACGATGGTTGGGGGCAGTGGTTTCCTGGCGGTGTATCTGGCCGGGCTCGTGGCCGGCAACCAGCACCTCAAGGGTCGGTACTCGATGCGTCGTTTCCAGGCCGGGCTGACCTGGCTGGCGCAGATCCTGATGTTCGTCACGCTCGGGCTGTTCGCGGTGCCTTCGACTTTTCTCGATGTGCTGCTGCCGGCGATAGGGTTAGCGTTGTTGCTGACGCTGGTGGCGCGACCGATGGCGGTGGCGGTTTGCCTGGCGCCGCAGCGCTTCTCCTTGCAGGAATCCGTCTTCGTCTCGTGGGTGGGCCTGCGCGGTGCGGTCAGCATTCTGCTCGCCATCCTGCCGCTGCGCGTCGGTCTGGAGGATGGTCAGCTGCTCTTCAACGTCGTTTTCCTGGTGGTGGTCTTCTCGCTGCTGCTGCAGGGCTGGACGGTGAAGCTGGCCGCGCAGCGGCTGAAGCTGATCGAGACCGCGCAGGGCGGCATGATCGATCGCATCGAGCTGGAGCTGCCCGGCCGCGCCGCGCACGAGCTGGTCGGCTATCGCCTGGCAGCCAACAGCCCGGCGCTGCGCGCTACGCGTATTCCGCGTTGGGCGCGACCGTCGCTCATCCTGCGTGACGGCGAGAGCCAGCGGCCGCATCAGGCCGGGCAGCTGCGCGCCGGCGATACGGTCTATCTCTTCTGCGCGGAACGGCATCTGCGCCTGCTCGATCGCATCTATACGGCGGTGGATACTGTGGATGCGCGCGACTTTCTGGGGGATTTCTCGCTGCCGCCGGATGCTTCGGTGGATTCCATCGCCAAGCGCTTCGACATCAGCCTGCCGCAGGATATGCGTGGCAAGACGCTGCGCGAGGTCTTCACCGAGCGACTGCGCGGTGGGCTGGAGCTGGGCGACCGCGTACCGCTGGGGCCCTTCGAATTGATCGTGCGCGATATCAGCGCCGAGGGCGTGGTCGAGGAAGTCGGTCTGCTGCTCGATGACCCCGACATCGTGCGGCGTTAGCGGCCCATAAAGCCGGCCGCGGCGCCTTTGGTGTATTTTGTGGCGCCCCAGAGCACGCGATCGCGCGCATGTCCGTCTTCACCAAGGTTTCGCACCAGGCGCTGCGTGCCTTCCTCGCGGAGTATCCGCTGGGGGCACTGATCGGCTATCAGGGTATCGGCGAGGGGGTGGAGAACACCAACTACTTCGTCGACACCGAGGACGGACGCTTCGTGCTCACCGTCTTCGAGCGCCTCGACCACGACGATCTGCCCTTCTTCCTGGGGCTGATGGCGCACTGCGCGGATCGCGGCGTGCCCGCGCCGCGACCGCTGCATGGCAACGACGGTGATCTGCTGCGCGAACTCTGTGGCAAGCCGGCAGCGCTGGTGCAACGCCTGGAGGGTGCCAGCGCGCTGAACCCGAACCCGGCTCAGTGCCGCGCCGCCGGCGAGGCACTGGCACATCTGCACAGCAGCGCGCGCTCCTTCGGCATACACGCCGACAACACGCGTGGGCCGGACTGGCGCGCCGACACCGCTGCGCAGGTGCGGCCGAAGCTGGATGCCGACTCTGCCGCGCTGCTTGACGCGGCGCTGGCCGCCGACCACGCGGTGGGCTGGGGGGCGTTGCCGCAGGGAGTGATCCACGCCGATCTCTTCCGCGACAACGTGCTCTTCGTCGGCGATCAGGTCAGCGGCATCATCGACTTCTACTACGCCTGTGTTGACGCCTTGCTCTTCGACGTCGCGGTGACCGTCAACGACTGGTGCTTCGAACAGGACGGGCGCTTGAATCGCGCGCGCTATCACGCGCTCACCGAAGCCTACTGTGCCCAGCGCGAGCCGAGCCGCGACGAGCGCGCGGTCTGGCGCCAAGCGCTGATCGCCGCCGCGCTGCGCTTCTGGATCTCGCGGCTCTACGACTGGTATTTCCCGCGCGACGGCGATCTGGTGCATATCAAGGAGCCTGGCCCCTACGCGCGCATCCTGCGCTACCACCTGGACTCGGAGGCGCTGCCGTTGTGAGCCGCCGTGCCGGCGAGGGCGGGCTGCGCCGGGGGCTGCTCGCCGCCGCTCGCACCGTGCGCACGGCCAATCGCGGCGTTGCCGCGGCCATGGGTGGCTTAGCCATCGCCATGGTGGTGGTTTTCCTCGCCGTGGTGATCCTGCGTTACGGCTTCGGTATCGGCCTGATCTGGCTGCAGGAGAGTGCGCAGTACCTGCACGCGGCCATCTTCCTGCTAGCCGCCGCCGGCGCCATCGTTGCCGACGCGCATGTGCGCGTCGACGTGTTCCGCGCGCGCGTGGCACCGGCGACACAGCGACGTATCGAAATCGCCGGGCACCTGCTGCTGCTGCTGCCCTTCGCGGCCTTCCTGCTGTGGGCGACCATCCCCTATGTGGCGGAATCCTGGCGCATCGGTGAGACCTCGGTGGAATCCTCCGGCCTGCCCTTCGTCTATCTACTGAAGACATTGATGCCCGTTGCCGCGGCGCAGCTCGGCCTGCAGGCGCTGGCTTCGGCGGCATTGCTAGGCCTCGGCGGTGAGTCGCTGGCCGCCCCGCATCACGACGAGGCGCTGTGATGGCCGGTATCGCGATCGTCATGTTCGTCGTCGTCTGCACCGTGCTGCTGCTGGGCTATCCGGTGGCCTTCACGCTGGCGGGCGTGGCGCTGTGGTTCGCGCTGCTGGGCATCGGTATTGGTGCGTTCGAGTCCGCTCAGCTGCTGGATATCGCCAGCCGCGTCTACGGGACCATGAGCAATGCCACGCTGATGGCGGTGCCGCTCTTCGTTTTCATGGGCGTCATGCTGGAACGCAGCCGGCTGGCCGAGGATCTTCTGCAGACCATGGGCGCGCTCTTCGGTCGGCTGCGCGGTGGCCTGCTGGCCTCGGTGGTGGTGGTGGGCGCGTTGCTGGCGGCGAGCACCGGCATCGTCGGCGCCACCGTCGTCGCCATGGGCTTGATCTCCATGCCCACGCTGCTGGCGCGCGGCGTGGCGCCGCCGCTGGCCAGCGGCGCCATATGCGCGGCCGGCACCCTGGGCCAGATCATTCCACCTTCCATCGTGCTGGTGCTGCTCGGCGATGTGCTGTCCTCGGCCTACCAGCAGGCGCAGCTGCGGCAGGGCATCTGGTCGGTGGAAACGGTCTCGGTGGGCGATCTCTTTGCCGGTGCGTTGATTCCGGGTCTGGTGCTGGTGGCGGTCTATGTGGTCTACGTGCTCGTCGTCTCGCAGCGCGCGCCCTTCGTCGAAGGCGAGACGTCGGAGCGGGAGCCGGGGCCCTCGCTGTGGCGTCTGGGTACGGCGCTGCTGCCGCCGGTGGCGCTCATCGTGCTGGTGCTGGGCGCCATCCTCGGCGGCTACGCCACCGCCACCGAGGCTGCCGGCGTGGGGGCAGGGGGCGCTGTGCTGCTGGCTGCCTTACGCGGCAAGCTGAACGCGCTCGAGCTGCTCGCCACCGCGAAACAGACGGTGACGGTGACGACGATGGTTTTCATGATTCTCGTCGGCGCGTCGATGTTCGCCATGGTCTTCAATGCCTACGGCGGCGACGGGCTGATTCAGGGCGCGCTGCAGGGCCTGCCCGGCGGGCCGATCGCGGCGCTGGTCTGCGTCATGCTGCTGATGTTCCTGCTCGGCTTCGTGCTCGACTTCATCGAAATCGTCTTCGTGGTCGTGCCGATCGTGGCCGTGCCGCTGCTGATGATGGGGCTCGACCCCATCTGGCTGGGCGTGCTGATGGCGATGAATCTGCAGACCAGTTTCCTGACGCCGCCTTTCGGCTTCGCGCTCTTCTATTTACGTGGCGTGGCGCCGCCGGAAGTCGCTACCACCGACATCTATCGCGGCGTCGTGCCCTTCATCGGGTTGCAGGTGGCGGTGCTGCTGCTGGTGGCGCTGGTGCCGGTGCTGGCGACTTGGCTGCCAGGCCTGCTGAGCTAGCTCTTTTGCGGTGGCAGCGCGTAGCTGCCGGTGGCGTGCACGGCCGGCGGATCGCCGTCGGCGCCTACTGTGACGCTCAGTACCGCCAGGCGCCGGCCCAGCTTGATGACTTCGGCGCGCGCGATGATGTCGCGAGCGGCGCAGGCGCGCAGGAAGTGCAGTGTCATGTCCGAGGTCACGGCCATGGGCTGATTGCCGATGTGCGCCAGCACGGCGGCATACATGGCGGTGTCGATGGCCGCGAACAGTGTCGGGCCGGAGACGCGATCGCCGGGCCGCAGCATGCGCGGCGAGTAAGGGATACGGATCGTTGCAAAACCCCCGCCAACCTCGGTGATACGCAGGCCCATGTCCGCGGCCTCCGGCAGGCCTTCGCGGATGATGGTCTCGACCTCGGCTGCGCTTAGAAGGGCATCCATGCGCGCATTATGCCGCCGATGCAGAGTTGAGCCGCCAGCAGCAGGAGTACGATCCGGAAGATGCGTCGGAAGCGTGCTTCCGGCAGTCGCTCGCCCAGACGCGTGCCGGCGACCGTGCCGGCCACTGCGGCCACTGCGGCCACGCACATGGCGATGGTCGTCACGGGATCCAGCAGCAGCGCCCCACCGGTGACGGCGAAGCCCAGAATCTTGAAGGCGTGGCCCAGCGCCTGGGTCGCGGCGATGGTTCCCACCACCCGGGCGCGCGGCCAGTCCGGACGCAGCAGCAGGCGGCCGAGAATGAGCCCGGTGGCGCCGATGAACATGCCGACGCTGCCGTTGAGCAGGCCGGCCCCGGCGTAGGCCGCTGAGCCGGGGGCGCCGGGTGTCTTGTCGGGCGTCCGCGCCGGCAGTAGCGAGTAGAGGATCATCGCACCCAGTCCGAGCTGCACCCAGTGCAGCGGCGCGGACTCGGCCATCGGCGCGAAGAGCAGGGCAGCCGGAAGGCTGGCAGCCGAAAAACTCAGCAAGGCCGGTATATGCACGGCGTGCAGGTAGCGCAGGCTGCGCGTGCCGTTGGCCGTGAGCTGCACGATGGCAAAGAGTGGCACCGCCTGCGCTGGTGGCAGCCCGGCCGCGAAGAGCACGCCCACCAGCAGGGTGCCGCCACCCAGCCCCAGCGCCCCCGAGACGACGGCGGCGATAAAGGCTGTTAGGCAGAAGGCTGCGAGCAGCACCCGCGGTGCTAGAAGCGGTAGCCGATGGAGAAGCCGGCTACGGGATAGAGCTTGAAGTCGTCAAGTCCGGCTTCCAGGTCTGCACGTTCTCTCTCGAGTTCTTCCCGGAAAACCACCGCGCGCGGATCGTTGCCCTCGACGTCGAAGGAGGTTGTGCTGCAGTCCGGGGACGCCACGTCGCACACGCTGCCGGAGCCTTTTGCCTCGGCGCTCGGGCTGCCCTGGAAGAGCACGCCCAACTCCAGCTTGAAGTAGACGCCGTTGTTCTCGGCCTGCGCGGCGTTGCCCCAGCCGACGCCCGCGTAGGGCGCCACGGACTCGAAGTCCAGGCCGGCCGTGAGTTCAAAAGGATTATTGGGGTCGGAACGATAGCTGCGATTGCCCACCTGGAAGCTGTCGTTGCCGGTGGCTTCGCTGGCGAGTAGGTTGATTTCGTTGCCATTGCTGTAGAGGCCGCCGGTGAGATGGAAGCCGCCGCCGAAGATGTGCACGTCGGCGAGCAGCCCTACCGTGCGCAGCTGCAGCTCGCCGTCGTAGTTGATGTCGTCCTCGGTGATGTCGTCGCTGTAGCGGAAGGTGTTGAAGGGCACGCGCAACACCAGTCGGTCGAGCAGCCCGACCGAAAGCTCGGCGCCGGCACCAAGGGTGGAGGCGCGTAAGCCGATACCGGTCTCGGCGGCTGTAGCCACCCCTGGCATCAAGCTAAGCATTCCCAGGCCCGCCAGCCAATTCTTTATCAAGTCACGCTCCGTTTCATCGTTTTGCAACAAGCAGCGCGAAGCTTAGCGGGAAGTGAGGCGGTGAGCCCTCAGCGCAGCGCGGCCGGGTCGGTGATGGCGACGGCGATATCGAAGTCGCGATCGGTAGGAATGCGGGTCAGCGGCGCCCCGGCCCATAGCACGAAGACGCGCCGGCCCTCGGTGTCGCGGTAGGCGCCGGCGGCGTAGCCCGGCGTGCGAATGCGGCCTTCCGCTTCAAGGGCGTCGAAGGCGATGGGCGTGGCTTGCTCCGGATGCAGCTCGTCGAGCGGCAGCTTGATGGAGAAGGCACGGCTGGCGCGCATGTGCATATGTTCGCCATCGTTCCAGGCGCCGTTGCTGCTGATCACCCAGCTGCCGATGGTTGCGGCCATCGCGCCGATGATGCCGAGCGCCAACACGATGCCCCCGCGTATCGCTGGCGGCATCGCCTGCGCGCTGTTGGGCGCGATGCGGCGGTAGGCCAGGGCGATGGCGAGCGGCAGAAAGGCCAGCAGGCAGACCCAGCCGATCTGGCTCCAGCCGGGGGTGACGATGGCGATGGGGATAACGGAATCGGGCATTGGGTCTGCGGCGCGCTTTGGATGCTGCGATTATGCGGCCTCCCGTTTTCCGGAAGCCTTCATGATCGATCCCCTCGCGCTGCCGACCGCCGTACGGTTGGCACTGTCCGCCGCCGGTGCGCTGCTGATGGTGGGTCTGCTCACCGGCGTCTGGAAGTACGCTCAGATCGCGCGCTCGTCGAACGCGCAGGCGCATCCCTATGTCGACATCGCACACCGTGCCAGCCTGCTCTACAGCTTCGCGGCGCTGGTGCTGGCTGCGCTCGCCGCGGTTTCGGTCTGGCCGGGCTGGGTGAATCTGCAGGCGGTTCTCTGGCCGCTGATCTTCTTCACGCTGGCTATTGCCAGCTACGTCCTGCACGGCGCGCTGGGTGATACCGACAATCAGCTGCGTTCTCCGCACGTGCTGGGTGCGCGCCGCCTGCCTGCCTGGCCACTGCACGCCTTCATGGGCGCGCTCATCGTGGCCGAGATCGGTGGCGTGGCGGTGCTGCTGGCCGGGGCGCTTGTAGCGCTCTGGTAGGCCTCAGGCCTCGCTGCAGTCGAAGCGCGCGCGCAGCGCTTCGTCGCCACGCAGCCGCTCGCGGAACCAGTTGAGAGCCAGCCCCTGCTCACCGCTGCGCCAAGCCACCAGCAGGCGCGTGCGCTCGCGCGGCACTTCCACCTGCAGGCGCACCAGGCGGCCGTCGGCGAGCCAGGGATAGGCCAGATGCCGTGGCACGAAGCCAACGCCCAGCCCGGCGGCCTGGGCGGCGATCTTGTGCATGACGCCGGACACTGCCAGCACGGGCTGGCCATCCTGCACGCCCGCGGTGCGCGCGGCGAGCTTGCGCGCCGAGTCGGCGGCCACCACGGAGCGATGCCGGCGCAGCACGCGCGGTGGCAGCGGTCCCTTATCGGCCTCGGCCACCAGGGGGTGGTCGGGCGCGCAGGCGAAATCCCAGGCGATCTCGGCCAGGCGGGCGCTGCTCAGGCCGTAGCCGCTGGGTGCCTCGCCGCCGGCGATGGCGATGTCGGCACGGCCGCCGATGAGCGCGTCCCAGGGACCGCCCAGGGTTTCCTCGATCAGGCGCAGCTCGGTGCGCGTGGCCAGCGCGTCGAAGTCGGCAACCAAGGGGAACAGCCAGTCCACCGGCAGCATGGCGTCGGCGGCGATGCCCAGCCGCGCCTCCCAGCCCTCGCCCAGCTTGCGCAGGCGGTTGTCGGTGGCCTCGGCCTGGCGCAGCAGCGCGCGCGCTTCCTCGACGACCGCCTGGCCGGCGGCGGTGAGCTGCATGCGCCGCCCGACGCGCTCGAAGAGCTGCAGGTTGTAATCCGATTCCAGCTTCTGGACGGTATAGGTCAGCGCTGATGGCACGCGATGCAGGCGCTCGGCGGCGCGCGCGAAGCTGCCGGCCTCGGCGATGGTTTCCAGCGTGCGCAACGATTCCAGGGTCAGGCGCATGGCGGCATTCAAATGAATTGATTACTGGATTCTGCACGCTCCGCTTTTTCATCGCCACGCCGAGGCATAGATTGCGGCTCAGGTTTCAATAGAGATGAAAGCCATGAAGCTCCATGTCGTCCGCTACACCCCTCGTACCGGCTCGCGTACTGCGCGTCTGCTCGATCACGCCCTGGCGCAGCTCGAGGTCACGCCCACCGTCACCGACCTCGGCGCCAGCCAGCCACCGCTCTTCGACACCACACGCGTCGACGCCTACGTCGCGCGCAACTACGGTGGCGCCGAACTCTCCGCGCAGGCGGCCGCGGCTATCAAGCCCATGGATGCCTACGTCGACAAGCTGCGCGCGGCCGATCGCGTCATTCTTGCCACGCCGATGCACAACTTCGGTCTGCCGGCGCCGGTGAAGGCCTGGTTCGATGCCGTCATCCAGAAGGATCGGACATGGACGGTGCGCGACGGGCAGTACGAGGGATGGCTGACCGGCCACAAGGCGCTCGTGCTTTACACCAGTGCTGGCCAGTACGAGGAGGAACCCGGCAGCTACGACCTGCTCACGCCCACCGTGCGCCAGCTCTTCGGCTTCATGGGTTTCCAGGAGGTCGATGTCGTCGCCGGGCAGGGAGCCGCCGCTGATCCGGACACGGTCGAACAGCGCCTGGCTGCGGCCTGCGGGCGTATCGACGGCGTGTTGGCGCGCTGGCGCGCCTGAGGCATTACCAGTAGATCGCGGCCTGCATGCTGAAATCCGGCGAAGCGTGGACGCCCAGATCCTCCTGGAAAAGAAGGTGGAGGCGGGTGGTCGCGCCGAGCCGGAAGACGCCGCCCACTGAAAGCTGCACGCTGTCGCGGGCCAGTGCCTCTATTTCGCTGTCGGTGTAGGGCGCGCGGTGCGCGTAGATCTGCACCAGGCCAGTGAGCCAGTTGGTGATATCCAGCCCCAGGCCTGCACCGCCGAAGGGTGTGACGCGGCGCTGTTGCTCGGGCAGGACGTCGCCGCGCTCGTTGAAGGCGCCGCCGGCGGACAGGAACCCGCTAACCGGCCCGGCACGAAAATCGCGCGTGACCCAGAGCGCCGCACCCCAGGCGCCGCCGCCGGATAGCTTGTCGCCGTCGCCGGTGGGGGCGCGCAGCTGTGCACCCAGCAACCAGTCGTCGGCGGGCTCGAAATGCCAGGCGACTTCCAGGTCGCCGAGGCGGTTGCCGCGGTCCTGCACGTTGAGCAGTACTTCGCCGTCGCGCTCGTAATAGAAGACGTACTGGTCGTCGAGCGCTTGGTCACGCCCGCCCTGCGGTAGCCCGAAGAAGTCGTGCCAGTCGACGATGATGCTGTCCATGAAGCCGCCGCCCTGGTGCAGCAACGGCAGGCGCACGCTCCAGAAACTGCGTTGGGAGAAGCGTCCGCTGGCGGACAGCGCCAGCTTGTAAACCTCGCCGTCGGCGAGGAATCGCTCGTCGGCCGCTTCCAGCGCCGCATACTCGCTGATCAGATCGAAGCTGGCGCCGAAGTCGAGCTGCCCGGCTTCCGGGGCGCGTGGTGCGAGTTCGGGCAGCGGCACGGCGCGCGCCAGCTGAGCGTCGTTGCGCACGGCGAAGAAATCGGCGGCTGGGGCGGCGGGCAGGGCGCACAGCAGGAGCAGTGCGCAGACAATTCGATACGGCATGGAGGCTCGGCCATAGGCGGAAGTGTCGCCGAGGATAGCCGATGCGCATCGGAATGCTGCGAAGGGTCTGCTAGTATCGCGCGCCCGAATTGATCCCACAGCAGCAGGTGCTGCCATGTCCGCCGTAACCGAAAACACCCGAATCCGCAGTGTGCGCCCCGTTTCGACCCCGGCCGAAGTCCAGGGCGAGTACCCGATGTCGCAGGCCGCCATCGATACCGTGCTGAGCGCCCGCCGCGAGATCCAGGAGATCCTCGCCGGTCAGAGTGACCGCCTGCTTGTTATTGTCGGCCCGTGCTCGATCCATGACCCAGAGGCAGCCCTGGAGTACGCCGAGCATCTGCGCGCGTTGCGTGAGCAGCTGTCACGCGACCTGCTGGTGGTCATGCGCGTCTATTTCGAGAAGCCGCGCACCACGGTCGGCTGGAAGGGCCTGATCAACGACCCGAGCCTGGACGACAGCTACCACATCGACACCGGCCTGCGCGCCGCGCGCAAGCTGCTGCTGCAGCTCACCGAGTCGGGTGTGCCGGCGGGCGTGGAGTTCCTCGACCTGCTGACGCCGCAGTACCTGGCGGATCTGGTCAGCTGGGGCGCCATCGGCGCGCGCACCACCGAGTCGCAGCTTCACC
This sequence comes from Algiphilus aromaticivorans DG1253, assembly GCF_000733765.1. Lineage (NCBI taxonomy): Bacteria > Pseudomonadati > Pseudomonadota > Gammaproteobacteria > Nevskiales > Algiphilaceae > Algiphilus > Algiphilus aromaticivorans. The sequence continues at coordinate 3,795,244 of NZ_JPOG01000001.1, forward strand.
GTGAAATGGCTTCCGGGCTGTCCTGCCCCGTCGGCTTCAAGAACGGCACTGACGGCTCGGTGAAGCTGGCCGTGGACGCCGTCATGTCGGCGGCGCACTCGCATCACTTCCTGTCGATGACGCGCGACGGTCAGGTCGGCATCTTCGAGACCACCGGCAACCCGGACTGTCACCTCATCCTGCGCGGCGGCTCCAGCGGCACCAATTACGACGCCGCCAGCGTTGACGCGGCCTGCGCGGGGCTGGCCAAGGCCGGGCTGCCCGAGCAGGTGATGATCGACTTCTCGCACGCCAACAGCCAGAAGGAGCACAAGCGGCAGATCAGCGTCGGCCAGGATGTGGGCGCCCAGATCGCCGAGGGTGACAACCGCATCGTCGGCGTCATGGTCGAGTCGCATCTGCAGGAAGGGCGCCAGGACCTCGGCGGCGAGCTGACCTACGGCCAGTCCGTCACCGACGCCTGCATCGGCTGGGATGACACCGTCGCTGTGCTGCGCGAGTTGGCCGGAAATGTCGCGCAGCGGCGCAAGCGGTTGGCCGAGACCGCCTGAGCGAAGGCGTTCAGTTAGGGGGGGGGCGTCGCCGAGCGCCAGGCTGCGTTAGCCAGCTCGACGTGCGACGACCTCCAGGTATTCCGACTCGCAGTAGGTGCCGCCGTCGGCCGCTTGGTTGTGCGCCTTCCAGTGCTGCGTCAACTCCGCGTGCAGCGCTGCCTGGCCTGCTTCGTCGAGGCAGCGAAGGCCTTCTGCGCCGGGCCGTAGTAGTCGCGAAAGAGATCGACCACCTCCGCCGGGCGAAGGGATATTCGAAGGGGTAGTGGCGGCGGGTCAACGTCAACTCGGCGCCCTCGCCGAGGCGCTGCGAACGGTAGCCTCGTCGCCCCATTTGACCGGCGGCGCCATCAGCGGGGAGGGCGGCGCGTGCCTGCCGATGATCTTGAACATGCCGCCGACGAAGCCTTCGGGCGTCCAGTTGCCCATGACAATGCGGCCGCCGGGCCGGCAGACGCGAAGCAGTTCGGCGGCCACCGCGTCTCGTGGCGCGGACTGCTCGAAGCAGCTTCGTCGCGCAGAACAAGAGCTCGGCAGCAGCGACGCCCTCCCGCTGATGGCGCCGCGGTCAAATGGGGCGACGAGGCTACCGTTCGGCAGCGCCTCGCGAGGGCGCCGAGTTGACGTTGACCGCCGCCACTACCCCTTCGAATATCCCTTCGGCCCGGCGGAGGTGGTCGATCTCTTTCGCGACTACTACGGCCGGCGCAGAAGGCCTTCGCTGCCCTCGACGAAGCAGGCCAGGCAGCGCTGCACGCGGAGTTGACGCAGCACTGGAAGGCGCACAACAAGCGGCCGACGGCGGCACCTACTGCGAGTCGGAATACCTGGAGGTCGTCGCACGTCGAGCTGGCTAACGCAGCCTGGCGCTCGGCGACGCCCCCCCTAACTGAACGCCTTCGCTCAGGCGGTCTCGGCCAACCGCTTGCGCCGCTGCGCGACATTTCCGGCCAACTCGCGCAGCACAGCGACGGTGTCATCCCAGCCGATGCAGGCGTCGGTGACGGACTGGCCGTAGGTCAGCTCGCCGCCGAGGTCCTGGCGCCTTCCTGCAGATGCGACTCGACCATGACGCCGACGATGCGGTTGTCACCCTCGGCGATCTGGGCGCCCACATCCTGGCCGACGCTGATCTGCCGCTTGTGCTCCTTCTGGCTGTTGGCGTGCGAGAAGTCGATCATCACCTGCTCGGGCAGCCCGGCCTTGGCCAGCCCCGCGCAGGCCGCGTCAACGCTGGCGGCGTCGTAATTGGTGCCGCTGGAGCCGCCGCGCAGGATGAGGTGACAGTCCGGGTTGCCGGTGGTCTCGAAGATGCCGACCTGACCGTCGCGCGTCATCGACAGGAAGTGATGCGAGTGCGCCGCCGACATGACGGCGTCCACGGCCAGCTTCACCGAGCCGTCAGTGCCGTTCTTGAAGCCGACGGGGCAGGACAGCCCGGAAGCCATTTCACGGTGAAGCTGCGACTCGGTGGTGCGCGCGCCGATGGCGCCCCAGCTGACCAGATCCGCCAGGTACTGCGGCGTCAGCAGGTCGAGGAACTCCACGCCCGCCGGCACACCCGACTCGGTGAGCTGCAGCAGCAGCTTGCGCGCGGCGCGCAGGCCGGTGTCGATGTGGTAGCTGTCGTCCAGGCTCGGGTCGTTGATCAGGCCCTTCCAGCCGACCGTGGTGCGCGGCTTCTCGAAATAGACGCGCATGACCACCAGCAGGTCGCGTGACAGCTGCTCACGCAACGCGCGCAGATGCTCGGCGTACTCCAGGGCTGCCTCTGGGTCATGGATCGAGCACGGGCCGACAATAACAAGCAGGCGGTCACTCTGACCGGCGAGGATCTCCTGGATCTCGCGGCGGCGCTCAGCACGGTATCGATGGCGGCCTGCGACATCGGGTACTCGCCCTGGACTTCGGCCGGGGTCGAAACGGGGCGCACACTGCGGATTCGGGTGTTTTCGGTTACGGCGGACATGGCAGCACCTGCTGCTGTGGGATCAATTCGGGCGCGCGATACTAGCAGACCCTTCGCAGCATTCCGATGCGCATCGGCTATCCTCGGCGACACTTCCGCCTATGGCCGAGCCTCCATGCCGTATCGAATTGTCTGCGCACTGCTCCTGCTGTGCGCCCTGCCCGCCGCCCCAGCCGCCGATTTCTTCGCCGTGCGCAACGACGCTCAGCTGGCGCGCGCCGTGCCGCTGCCCGAACTCGCACCACGCGCCCCGGAAGCCGGGCAGCTCGACTTCGGCGCCAGCTTCGATCTGATCAGCGAGTATGCGGCGCTGGAAGCGGCCGACGAGCGATTCCTCGCCGACGGCGAGGTTTACAAGCTGGCGCTGTCCGCCAGCGGACGCTTCTCCCAACGCAGTTTCTGGAGCGTGCGCCTGCCGTTGCTGCACCAGGGCGGCGGCTTCATGGACAGCATCATCGTCGACTGGCACGACTTCTTCGGGCTACCGCAGGGCGGGCGTGACCAAGCGCTCGACGACCAGTACGTCTTCTATTACGAGCGCGACGGCGAAGTACTGCTCAACGTGCAGGACCGCGGCAACCGCCTCGGCGACCTGGAAGTCGCCTGGCATTTCGAGCCCGCCGACGACTGGTTGCTGGGTGCACAGCTGCGCGCCCCCACCGGCGACGGCGACAAGCTATCCGGCGGCGGCGCCTGGGGTGCGGCGCTCTGGGTCACGCGCGATTTTCGTGCCGGGCCGGTTAGCGGGTTCCTGTCCGCCGGCGGCGCCTTCAACGAGCGCGGCGACGTCCTGCCCGAGCAACAGCGCCGCGTCACACCCTTCGGCGGTGCAGGCCTGGGGCTGGATATCACCAACTGGCTCACTGGCCTGGTGCAGATCTACGCGCACCGCGCGCCCTACACCGACAGCGAAATAGAGGCACTGGCCCGCGACAGCGTGCAGCTTTCAGTGGGCGGCGTCTTCCGGCTCGGCGCGACCACCCGCCTCCACCTTCTTTTCCAGGAGGATCTGGGCGTCCACGCTTCGCCGGATTTCAGCATGCAGGCCGCGATCTACTGGTAATGCCTCAGGCGCGCCAGCGCGCCAACACGCCGTCGATACGCCCGCAGGCCGCAGCCAGGCGCTGTTCGACCGTGTCCGGATCAGCGGCGGCTCCCTGCCCGGCGACGACATCGACCTCCTGGAAACCCATGAAGCCGAAGAGCTGGCGCACGGTGGGCGTGAGCAGGTCGTAGCTGCCGGGTTCCTCCTCGTACTGGCCAGCACTGGTGTAAAGCACGAGCGCCTTGTGGCCGGTCAGCCATCCCTCGTACTGCCCGTCGCGCACCGTCCATGTCCGATCCTTCTGGATGACGGCATCGAACCAGGCCTTCACCGGCGCCGGCAGACCGAAGTTGTGCATCGGCGTGGCAAGAATGACGCGATCGGCCGCGCGCAGCTTGTCGACGTAGGCATCCATGGCTTGATAGCCGCGGCCGCCTGCGCGGAGAGTTCGGCGCCACCGTAGTTGCGCGCGACGTAGGCGTCGACGCGTGTGGTGTCGAAGAGCGGTGGCTGGCTGGCGCCGAGGTCGGTGACGGTGGGCGTGACCTCGAGCTGCGCCAGGGCGTGATCGAGCAGACGCGCAGTACGCGAGCCGGTACGAGGGGTGTAGCGGACGACATGGAGCTTCATGGCTTTCATCTCTATTGAAACCTGAGCCGCAATCTATGCCTCGGCGTGGCGATGAAAAAGCGGAGCGTGCAGAATCCAGTAATCAATTCATTTGAATGCCGCCATGCGCCTGACCCTGGAATCGTTGCGCACGCTGGAAACCATCGCCGAGGCCGGCAGCTTCGCGCGCGCCGCCGAGCGCCTGCATCGCGTGCCATCAGCGCTGACCTATACCGTCCAGAAGCTGGAATCGGATTACAACCTGCAGCTCTTCGAGCGCGTCGGGCGGCGCATGCAGCTCACCGCCGCCGGCCAGGCGGTCGTCGAGGAAGCGCGCGCGCTGCTGCGCCAGGCCGAGGCCACCGACAACCGCCTGCGCAAGCTGGGCGAGGGCTGGGAGGCGCGGCTGGGCATCGCCGCCGACGCCATGCTGCCGGTGGACTGGCTGTTCCCTTGGTTGCCGACTTCGACGCGCTGGCCACGCGCACCGAGCTGCGCCTGATCGAGGAAACCCTGGGCGGTCCCTGGGACGCTCATCGGCGGCCGTGCCGACATCGCCATCGCCGGCGGCGAGGCACCCAGCGCTACGGCCTGAGCAGCGCCCGCCTGGCCGAGATCGCCTGGGATTTCGCCTGCGCGCCCGACCACCCCCTGGTGGCCGAGGCCGATAAGGGACCGCTGCCACCGCGCGTGCTGCGCCGGCATCGCTCCGTGGTGGCCGCCGACTCGGCGCGCAAGCTCGCCGCGCGCACCGCGGGCGTGCAGGATGGCCAGCCCGTGCTGGCAGTGTCCGGCGTCATGCACAAGATCGCCGCCAGGCCGCCGGGCTGGGCGTTGGCTTCGTGCCACGGCATCTGGCCTATCCCTGGCTCGCCGACGGCCGCCTGGTGCGCCTGCAGGTGGAAGTGCCGCGCGAGCGCACGCGCCTGCTGGTGGCTTGGCGCAGCGGTGAGCAGGGGCTGGCTCTCAACTGGTTCCG